>JAYPBC010000001.1:0-229029 GCA_038124025.1 Balneola sp.
GCCCCATAACATTGGGTTTCCAGTCTTCCCGAGTCTTTATCCAAGACGCTAGTTTTTCCTGCATTTCTCCTAATGGCATGTACCAGTGTTGGGTTTCCTTGCGAACCGGGGTTTCTCCGCTAAGGGAGCTCACTGGGTTTATAAGCTCTGTTGGATTAAGGCTGTTACCGCATTTCTCACATTGATCTCCATAGGCTTCACCGTATCCACAGTTAGGGCATTCCCCTTTAACATACCTATCAGGTAAAAACATTTGAGTGGCTTCGTCATAAAACAACTCTTCGGATTTTACCTTAAAAAACCCCTTTTTATATAATTCGGTGAATATTTCTTGAGAAGTTTCATGATGTACTTTGCTGCTGGTACGCCCGTAATAGTCAAAAGAAATACCCATTTTTTTGAAGGTTTCTTTGTTCCACTCGTGGTACCGATCTACAATATCTTGTGGAGACACTCCTTCTTTTTCTGCAGCTATGGTTATGGGTACTCCGTGCTCGTCTGATCCACAAATAAATAACACATCTTCACCTTTAAGTCGATGGTATCGTACAAAGAAGTCAGCTGTTAAATACGCCCCCGCTAAATGGCCTAAATGTAAAGGCCCGTTTGCATAAGGCAGGGCAGAGGTAACTATTATTGGAGATGAATGAGTAGACATAATGTAAATTTTTGCTCAATCTTAAATACTAATAAGCTAAGGGTTAATTTGGAAATTAGCCCAAGTAGGATTCAATTTCTAAAGAATATTCTTCCGAAAGTTGCCTAAAGAGATCTAAGCGATAGCTTGGAAGTTCAGTCTGGCCTAAAGCGAGTTCTTGAATAACTCTGTTACTTAGCATGTACGATTGTATATGCTTTCCATATTTTTTCATTAATCCGTCTTTTAGAGGCCCAAAGACCTTCTTTTTAGCTTCTTTTATAATTTTTTGTTCATGCTTTAACTTAACATAATCATCGGAGCTAAGGGGACTGTTAGCAGGCTTGGATGCTTGTAAACCAATCGATAAAGCCTCCTCCAATGCGATTGATAGTTCTTTTTTTATTTCATCCCGTATGGTATTCTTTCTCAATCGATAATGCACGGCACGTTCCTTGTTCCAATTATCAATTAAACTATGTTTTTGGATTAATAATTTTAGAAAATGATTATCAATTATGTGAAAAGGAGGTTTGCCAAGTTTTTTTGCTTGTTTATCTCGCCATTCGAATAATTTTTTATACGTGTAGCCCTCTATTTCATTTAAACCTTCCAGATTTTTAGTCTTAATAACAATCTTGTTAAGATCCTCATCTGTTTCATTATCCAATGAATAGACCCAATCATTTTCCTGTTCAAACCAAGTATTTCGGCCTTTAAGCTGTAAATCCTTGACTATTGAATCTCTGAGTTCGAATAAGTAAAGAACATCTTCACAGGCATATCGTATTTGTTTATCGGAAAGAGGTCGGGATAACCAATTACTCGTTTGACTCGCCTTGCTCGTTTGAATTCCTATTCTAGTTGAGAGTTGTTTAACGAGTGATTGTTTAGCTTCATTAATTAAGCTTAAGCCGATATCCAAGTCTCTTACGGTAGTAATATCACACCCCAGGGAGCGCAATAGTCGAAAATCTTCACCAAAAGAAAAGCATATAATCGTATGTTTGGGGTCTTCTAAGTAGCTGAAAAATTCCTTAAGAGTAGTCTTAAGGAGGAGAGGGTCGATAATATAGCAGGTGGAATGCACCTGACATTGAATTAGGCATAATTGAAAACCATACCCATATCGATTTCTATCAAATTCCAAATCTAATGCTATCTCATTAGTCTTATTAAGTTCTGACAAAAATTCATGATAGCCTGTAATGGTTTTTATGTATTGGATAGAATTTAGATTATTCATCTGCCGCCTTGAGACTATGAGAGAGGAACCAGTTATATAAATCATCCCCTGAATAGACTCGTTTCCAAGCATCATGCCCTAAATCTTCATGGATGGTAAATTGCATGCTTGTGTGGCCTAATGACTCAAGTAACGCCATACCTTTATAAAAATATTTCTTTTCAACAGTGCAATCTTTTCCCCCTGCAAACACCCAAATTGGTAGATTATGTTCAGCAATTGGCGGAATAATATGAGGGTGCCCCCATGCTACAACAGGGGCAATAGCGGCAAATTTATCTGGATATTTACTACCCAAATACCAAGTTCCGAAACCTCCATAACTAAGCCCAGTTAGATATATTTTATGGGTATCGAGCCGAAGTTCATTTTGTGTCTTCTCAAGTATGGATAACAAGTCTTCCTCGACACGATTCCATCCATCATTAAATAGTGGTAGTTCGTCTGGAAATTCTTCCACCATGGGTATACTTTGAATGGGAGGCCCATCAAAATAAGGGGCACGTTCTGGAACACCATTATCCCGTCTCCTTGGTACACTAGAAAGAGACCTGTTCTGCAAATAATTGATGCCTAATGTATCACGTCCGAACATTGGCAGTTGTGGTACAATGAGTATGAATGGCAGGTCTTTCTTCATTGCCCAAGCCTCAAACAAGGGACCATGTATACGGGTAAAGGCTAGCTCATCCAAGCCATTCCCACGTTCTCCATCTCCGTGTAAGAATAGGATTGCAGGCCATTGTTTTGTTTCGTTACTATGGTATCCTTTTGGTAAATAGACGTAATATTCTCGTTCAGAATTATCCAATGAACTAATGTAGGAGAATCGGTTGAGTTCTTCTATTGATACGAAATCTTCACAATTCATAACAAGGGCTACGCATAATACAGTAAGATATAAGCATGATTTCATCATATCATTTGGATGCACCCAAATATGGGCCAATAACTTGTTTCCAAATCTGGTAACCTGCCTTATTCATGTGCAAACTATCAGATAAAAATATGCTAGACATTGGCTTACCATTATCACCTAACATAGGATTCCATATATCGACGTACGTGAACTGAGCATCTTCATTCGCATAATTGGCAAAGTGTGAATTAAGTTTATCATACGATGGCTTTAAGTTCCAGCGTAAAGGACTGGGCTTAGCTGCTAAAATAAAGACTTTAGTCTGTGGTAATTCTTGCCGCAAATAAGCGTACAAATTTGTTGCCGTAGCAAAAATCTCATCCACGCTATTGCTCCCAGTAACATCATTATCACCTTCGTAAATAACTACTATGTCCGGGGTATATTGTCCAATTAACTGTTTTTTGTAGTGATAAAGCTCTGCATAAGTGGATCCACCAAATCCTGTGTTTAGAATGGTTAATTCCGGAAAGTCATTGGATAAACTTGTCCACAATCTAATGCTTGAGCTTCCAGTAAAAACAGCTAGAGATTTTTCTGTTTGTTTACTGGTTATCTGTGATTCAGTCTCATCACTCAGGGCATAGTCAGCATAACGTGTTACAATTGCATCTACTTCATCCTGAAACCGTTCGAGATTTTGTGCAGAGAGTTCACTTACAATGGTAAGAGAAGCAATGAGAAATAAGTACCAACATTTATTTTTCATCATAAAATTAACATAACATTAGATAGAATAAGTTGGGGCTTTATCTGCTCGATATCAAATATTCTTTAAATGTTGAGTATTCGTTCGTGAGGCTCAGAATGTTTTCTTCTTTATTATGCTTTTGCACATGATCCGGCATAATGACACGGTCTGGTATAACTGCCTCTACTACCTCTTTAAATTTAATGGGGTGTGCGGTTTCTAAAAGAATGTTTACACCCTTTTCAGGTGCCATTGATAGGGCTTTATATCCAATTGCACCATGAGGGTCAAGGACATATTTATATTGATCATAAACATGATCAATAGTCTGCAAACAGTCTTGATCGGAATAACTAGCGCTACTTATGTCAGAAGACATCTTTGTTGGATCAGCGTCATAAAGTTCATCGATTCGGCGAACGTTACTAGGATTACCGACATCCATCGCATTAGAAAGAGTAGCCACACTAGGTTGAGGTGTATATGTGCCTGTTTCTAAATACTTTGGGAAACTATTATTTGCATTAGCAGCCGCTATAAAGTGACCAATACCTAAACCCATTCTCTTAGCTATTAGTCCAGCTGTAAGATTACCATAATTCCCACTTGGTACGGATACCTTCACTTTGGCGTCGGAAGAAATCGCATAATCTTTTTTAAGTTGTGCTATTGCCCAAAAATAATAGACCATCTGCGGTAAAAAACGGGCTACATTAATTGAGTTAGCAGAGGTCAAATTATATTTTGATTGTAGGCTTCTGTCTAAAAAAGCCTTTTTAACCAAGTCCTGGCAATCATCAAAAACTCCATCGATTTCAATTGCCCGAATGTTTTTACCTAGTGTAGTCATTTGTCTACGTTGAAATTCACTCACTTTTCCTTTAGGATAAAGTACAACTACATCTACATTAGGCACTTCATAAAATCCATGTGCCACGGCACTACCTGTATCCCCAGAAGTAGCTACTAAAACGGTGATTTTACGTTCATTTAAGGTTGCAAAGTGGCCTAGGATACGTGCTAAAAAGCGTGCTCCAACATCCTTGAAAGCCAAAGTTGGTCCATGAAATAACTCTAAGCTAAATACCTGATCATGAATTTTCTTTAAAGGAATTGAAAAAGATAGTGTTCCTTCAACAATCTTCTTGAAGGTTGAATCATTTATTTCCGAACCTACATAGGGTTTAAGTACATTAAAACCAACTTCTACTAAACTGAGCTCGGGTAGTTTATTGAAGAAAGATGAGGGTAGCAGAGGAATTTTTGCTGGCATGTAAAGTCCTTTTGAGTCAGGTAATCCCTTGAATACGGCCTCTTCAAAATTCGTGTTGATTAGTGGATTTGCCGTGCTTATGTATTTCATAGTCTTATAATCATTATTTGATTACTTGGCATCCCATTTTATTAATTTTGGATAGGTACACATCGCAACTAATCAAATGGTCCATGTAAAGAGACTTAAGTGAAGCTGCCAAGTTTTGAGCGATATCCATGGACTCCGACAACACAAAAACAGAAGGTCCTGATCCAGAAATACTACAACCAAGTGAACCCATTTCATGGGAAAGAATTTTTACCTGCTCATACATTGGTATAAGCATTGAACGCGTTGGCTCCGCTACCACATCATGAAGCGAATGACCAATAAGTTCAAAATTTTCCTGGGCTAAACCTGCTACCAGTCCTCCTACATTAGCCCACTGTGTTATAGCCGTCTTCAATGGTATGCTTTGCCGTAAAATTCGTTTTGAGTCTGCCGTTTTTACCTCTACATGTGGGTGTACAACGGTAACAGCTAATTCTTCTGGATAGTGTAAATTTACCACTCGTAAAGGTTCATAACTTTGAACTAGGGTAAATCCACCTAAAATAGAGGGCGCCACATTATCGGCATGTTCTGCACCTGAGGCTAAAGCTTCTCCTTTCATAGCAAAAGGGATAAGTTCATGGCGAGAAAAAGGCGAGCCCAATAATTCATTGACTGCCATAACAGCCGCCGCAGAGGAAGAGGCACTAGAACCAAGACCACTACCAGCGGCGACTCTCTTAGTAATCGTGAATTTGTATCCGCATTTTTGTTTTCCGTCCAATGCATTAAGTAATGCCTGTGCTGCAACGGTACAAACATTTTTAGCTGGATCTAATGGTATATTATCAGCACCAATGATAGCTTCAATTACAAGTCCAGGTTTTGAACTTTCTTCAACTTGTACTAGATCACCAACATCACATAGGGCAAAGCCAAGAACATCGAAGCCACTCCCAACATTTGCGACGGTTGCTGGAGCAAATACTGTACATTTTTTCATCTATTTATCTTAATCAATTAAGCATCAGCAATACGCAGGAGATCGGCAAATATACCCGATGCCGTTACGGCTGATCCAGCACCGGCTCCTTGTACGATTAACGGATAATCATGATATCGTTTTGTATAGAACAACACCACATTATCTTTACCTTGCAAGTTATAAAAAGGGTGATCAGGTGAATATGCTTGTAACCCAATTTCAGCATATCCTGATTCTTTATTGAAGGAAGCCACAAATTTGAGTTTTTTCCCAACCTTATTTGCCTCATCATACAGTTGCTTGAAATGACTTTCATGCTTCTTTAAACGATCGTACAATTCATCTACTGTAGTAGCTTCTAGACATTCAGGTGGTAAAAATGATTGATTCACAATTTCATCTAATTCAAGTTTATGCCCACTTTCTCTTGCTAGAATGAGGATTTTACGTTGAACATCAATTCCACTTAAATCTATTTTTGGATCAGGCTCAGTATATCCCTCTTCTTTGGCTCTCTTCACAATCTCTTGAAAGGGAAGGGTAGCATCGTAATGGTTAAACAAAAAATTAAGTGTCCCACTCAGAACAGCCTCAATTTTAGTTACTTTATCGCCGCTTTTAAGTAAATCACTAACTGTTGAAATAACCGGTAATCCTGCACCGACATTAGTTTCAAATAAAAATCGAGCGTGATATTTAGTGGCTGTTTTTTTTAGGTCCAAATAATGATCAAAGTCGGAAGAACATGCTACTTTATTAGGAGTGACGATGGAAATACTTTGCCTTAGTATGGATTGGTAATAGGCGGGTATGTCATACGAAGCCGTACAATCAATAAAAATACTATTACGCAAATTCATTTCAACCATTTTCTCATAAAATGAATCCATCGACATCGGTTCCCCTTGCTCATCCAATGATACCATAGCTTTGGTCGTATCCAAACCATTAGAATCGAAACTCATATTTCGTGAATTAGCTAGACCACAAAGTCGAAGGTCAATTTTTAATTCTTGGGACAAAAAATCTTTTTGCTGATGTATTTGCTGTAATAGAGTTTGGCCTACGTTGCCAACACCGACCAAAAACATATTAAATTTTTTGGTATCTGATAAAAAGAAACCCTCATGGAGTGTATTCAGTGCTTTTTTAAGGTTCTTTCGGTCAATAACTACCGATATATTTAACTCAGTAGAACCCTGAGCTATAGCTTTTACATTAATTCCATTATGAGAGAGGGCATCAAATAAAGTAGAGCTTATCCCTACCTGTTCTCGCATTTGACTACCAACCAATGCTATGATAGAGAGATCTTTTTCCACTTTGAGACTATTGACTTTACGTTGACTTATCTCGTTCTCAAATTCAGATTCAATAACTTCGGTTGCCTTTTCGGCCTCAAACTTAGAAACACCCACCGTAATGGTATGCTCCGAGGACGCTTGGGTGATCATAATCACATTAATTGACGCCTTACTTAGGGCAGAAAACAACCGATATGAAAAATTTGGAACAGCCACCATACCAGAACCAGAAAGGGTGCACAGTGCTACTTCTTCAATGCTTGAAATACCTCTTACTGGGTCTTCTACATCACTACCATCTACTGTTATGCAAGTACCCATATCCTTATCTGAAAAGGTATTTTTGATCATTACCGGTATTTGGGCGTCAAGCACGGGTTGAATGGTAGGAGGGTAGATCACCTTAGCTCCAAAATGAGACAACTCCATGGCTTCTTCGTAAGACAAACTATCAATAGTTCGAGCATTACTAACCATTTTTGGATTGGCCGTCATCATCCCGCTGACATCTGTCCAAATTTGTAATTCTTTGGCCTTAATGGCTGCCGCAATAAGAGCTGCCGTATAATCAGAGCCCCCTCTACCAAGGGTAGTGACCTGATTGCTTTGATTGGATGAAGCTACAAATCCAGGAAACAGGTAGAGGTCATTGCTATCATTAAGTTGTTCTGAGATTAACTCATAGGTTAAAGACGTATCTACGATGGCATTCCCAAACTGTGCGTCAGTTTTTATGAAATCACGCGCATCACATAGTATGGTATTAGGAACAGCTTGAGCTAAAAAAGCGGCAATGATGGTGGAAGATAGGCGTTCTCCGAAGCTCAATACCAAGTCAGATGATCGAGGAGATAATTCGCCCACCAAATAGAGCCCTCTGAGTATATCTTCTAAGTCATTTAACAGAACTTTGGTTTGTGTGAGTGTAGCGCTTCGGTCAGCTAATGGAATGATTTCATTACAGAGTTGAAGGTGTCTCTGTTCAATTTCATTAAAAAGCTCAACATAGTTTTCGTTGCCTATAGCCGCTAAGTGACTTATATCCACTAAGGCATTGGTAATACCGCCCAAGGCAGAAACAACGACAACTTGTTTCCTATTCTGTAAATAGTTTCTTTGGACTATCTCTTTTACAAACGATAGACTTTCAGCACTACCTACGGATGTGCCGCCAAATTTAAGTACAATCATTGTTTCGAATTTTGAGTGAGTATTTCGAATGTAAGAATAAATACAAGTCCGAACCTAAAAACTATGAATTAGATGCTTTGTAAATATTTAATAGCCATTCGATTAAAGGTATTTGGTTGTTCCACATTACAGACGTGACCACAATTACTTACCACCTCTAAAGTCGAGTGTTTGTGTAAACGTACAATAGTTTTGGCTGCGGAAAGAAACATATGATCTTGATCGCCCATGATATACAAAAAGGGCACAGGAGTATCCTTTTCCTTAAAAAAGCGTAAGAGAGGGTTTAATCGCTTGGTAAGTCCAAACCATCGTATGAATTCTTTTTGATAGAGTTTTTTAGCTTCTTGGATAAATAGGTGTCGCGCCTTTTTGTGCCTTGTTCTAGGCATGATAATCCAAGCAAATAAACGATAAAGCCACATATAGGGGATGAGCTTTTTAAACCAATTACCGAGTTGTACCAGAACTCTAGATCGTATATCTAAACGAGTGATAGCTCCGCATAACACGCCAGAGTGTACACGCTCAGGTGCCATTTCAGCAATTTGCCGTATAATAATGGTTCCAAGTGAAACCCCTACAAAATGTGCTTTCTGTATTCCTAAGTGGTGTATAACTTCTAATACATCATGGCTTACACTCTCAAAGGTATATTCATTATTGTAATACTGCTCAAAAAAATCCTTTGACTTACCATGACCCCTAAGGTCCACCAACAATAAATTAAACTTAGAACGGAAAGCCTTTATTTGTTGGAACCATATAGAAGAACTACCACCAGCACCATGGATAAATACTACCCAGTCTTTATCATCGCCAATAATGTAGGTTTTGTGATATAACATATTAAAGTAAAGCTAGTAATTAACAGCTTTTTACCCTGCGTTCGTAATCGTTGTGCATAAAGTGATGGCCGGAAAATCGACTAACAATAATATAGTGTTTATAATCTTTGTTTACTCAATCATAATATGAATTAGTGACTTGTTAGCTAAGGAATGCTTGTCTATTTTGTATTCAAATTTTGGCAAATCATGCAATTACATCTATACAAAGTACCGCAACCTTAATGAGATTGCTTCGACTATTCATACGACTACTCTTCATTTGTCTCATAACTTTAGTGCATATTCTCTTCATTGCACTGTGTTTTCCTCTCAAATGGTTTTCAACTCACTATGCTCTGGTTGTTGGGTACATTACTCACAGTTGGGGTACATTCATGATGATGTTAACAGGCGGGAAATTAGATATACAAGGTCCAATACCACAGCCTCCATTTTATCTGACTTCAAACCACCTTAGTTATGCCGATATTTGGGTGTTATTAGCGGCACTCAGAGCCACATTTATAGCAAAACATGATTTGAGGTCATGGCCAATCATGGGTCTTGCTATGAAACTCACAGGAATTATTTTTATTAATCGCACAAAAAAAATAGATGTTTCACGAGTAAACAAATTGATTTCCAAAGAATTGCACAGTCCACGTGGAATCATCGTTTTTCCAGAAGGTACAACTACATTAGGAGATGAACTCAAACCATATAATTCTCCACTATTGGAAATACCCGCATCTCAATACTTTCCCGTTCACTCGGTATTGCTGCATTATGAGGATAAGAAAGGAGGAGGGAAGTCCCTTTTTGGGACCTCTTATGTGCCCTGGTGGGACGAAACTTCTTTTATTCGTCATTTTGTATCCTTACTGACTAGAAAAGGGTATGTTGCAAGGTTATCGTTTTCAAGCCAAAAATGGCACGATTCATCAAGAAAAAAATTAACCGCCTCCATTTTTCAATGGTCAGAAATTGAATATGAGAATCTAAAGAAAGATGCTTGATAAAAGACCTTACCTGTTCAAGAGCCTACTTTTTCTATATGTATGCCTGGTTCTTTTATCCAATTTTGTCGGTCTTTTGCAGCAACAAGAGAGTCCGACGACAGAATCTAATGATGCATTTCTTGAATCCATTTCCAAGATTGATAATGAAGGAGATATTGGAGAAATACCAGACGACAAACATAGCCTAGTAGTAACCTTTGGTCTGTCGGATCAATTAAAGGCTACCATGAGACATTATTCCTCAGACTCATTGGCCACTGGACTTAAGTTTCTATCTTATCCTTTATTGGGTAATGATGATACTGAAAAGCTTCGCAGAGAGGCACTGCTTACAACAATTGAAAATAGCAGGTCAACGGTACTTTTTTTGGCTGATAAAGAATGGAGCCATTTAGCCTTAGAAATAGGGAGTCAAACAGATAGTCCATATCTGCGTTTATTGTTACTTAATCCCGCTCCCTTACCTGATACCTACCTACTTGGTGGGTATTATTTAAACAATCTATTCATACAAGCTTATGGGCTTACACTTCGTGTTTTATACCATATCCTACCCCATTTTGATTGCCTAAACCATTGGAAAGAAAAATGGGAGATGATTCGGTTAGTTTCTGACTATAAACTATCTCAAGCCACACAGCATGGCTATGAACTCGCCCAAATAACCAAAATTATCCGTACCAGTTCGAATGTAGAAAGCCGATGGATAATGAATGAAAATCAGCAGGTTCCACTCTTGGACCGTTTTGTGCAAGAATTTTCTACGGAATCAACAAATACCATCCATGTAGAGAGTCATCAAAATTTACCAGAGATCATACCTACTGAACTGGCAGCCCTAGCTATAGCTGATTTCAATGAATCCCTTAGATTATCTTGGGATGTTTCTATAGTAGAAAAATTTAACGTTGAAAATTATGTGCGTGTATCAGGAATTTATTTAGCATTGTTAATGCTACTAATAGCCTTAATTTCTTTGTTTTCAGAAGATTTAGCTTGTATTTCGGCAGGCGTACTAGCATCCCGAGGCGTACTGCATTTAAGTAATGCCATCATAGCTTCAGCACTTGGTGTTATGGTATTCGACGTGTTTATTTATGTGCTGGGCCGAACATTCAAACGTGGATGGTTGGAAAAGGTGCCATTAAAATGGATGATAACCGAAAAGGACTTAGATTATTTCAGTGGATGGTTCAGTAAGAATGCAGCCGGAGTTTTATGGCTTAGTCGCTTCATACCTGGAAGCCGTTTCCCTGCATATTTCAGTGCGGGTCTATGCCGATACCCCTTCATTTCATTTATGCTTCACTTTATTGCTAGCACCCTTGTATGGGCACCTATTTTGGGGTTTTTAGCCTATTTGCTGGGGCAGGAGATGATGAATTACTATGAAAGTTACTATGGGTATATACCGCAACTTATACTAGGCCTTGGCTTTTCGCTTTATGTACTTTTTAATTGGATTCTTCCACTAACTACCCCGCTGGGTAGACGTAAAATTTTTCGGCGATGGATTCGCTTAAAAAATCTATATTCAGTTAAATAAAAACATCTTTCCGAAGCTAAACCATACTGTAAGCTTTCGATTATCCTTTCATTCTTTTTTTAGCAAAGAATGACTTCAATAGATATTCTGCATCTGCCTCTAATATGCCTTGAATGACCTCAAAACGATGATTAAGTAATTGATTATTATGGATGTTAAAAAGGCTACCACAGGCACCTGACTTAGAATCACTCGCCCCAAAAACAAGCCTATCAATTTTAGACCACATTAGTGCACCCGCACACATAACACAAGGCTCTAGGCTAACATATACAGTAGCTCCATGAAGATATTTCGATCCAGTAGTCTCATAAGCAGCGGATAGTGCGATCATTTCTGCATGAGCTGTGGCATCACCGAGCAATTCTGTTTGGTTATAGCCCTTACCAATGATTTTATTCTCTTTGACCACCACCGCTCCAACGGGTACTTCATCATGTTGATATGCTAGTTCGGCTAATTCTATAGCTTTTGCCATGAAAAATTGATGCTGTTGCCAAATAGGTTCTTTGTTGTTCATAATTTTTAATATACTCTACTAAAATTAATTGCTAAAGAGTTTTGGTCACCTATGGATAAAGATTACATACGTTCACATATCCGAACCATTCCTGACTTTCCTGTAAAAGGAATACAATTTAAAGACATTACGCCATTATTGTTAGATACTAAGGCAAATGAATTAACACTCTCGGCCTTAGTCGAACCATTTAAAGCCTTATCAGTGGACAAAATTGTGGGTCTTGAATCCAGAGGTTTTTTATTTGGCCCAAGTTTAGCAAGGGATTGCCAGGCAGGCTTTATACCCGCAAGAAAGAAGGGTAAATTACCGTATACAACCATACAAAAAGAATATGGCTTGGAATATGGTAAGGATGTTCTTGAAATGCATATCGATGCCATAAAGGCTGGAGAAAAAGTAATCATACACGATGACTTGCTTGCTACAGGTGGTACTGCAAAAGCTGCTACTGAGTTAGTATTGGAGCTTGGCGGGCAGGTAATTGGTTATTCGTTTATTATTGAATTAAGCTTTTTATCCGGAAAAAATCAGCTCCTAGATGGAATACCCATTCATTCAATCATTCAGTACTAGTTGCTCTTTACATTCTAACTTGATGCGAAGCTCCCTAGATCACTGGTTGATGTGTATTCGGTCGGTATACTTTCTAGTAAATTTTTAATTCGGTCGGTAGATTCAATGGATCATCTTTCGATAGTCAATGCGCAGTAGCTTATGAAAGTGCCTGATAAAAACACCTATGCGTTATAGCAAACCGTACCATTTCCTTGCAAACCATTCTATTCCTAGCAAAATTAGAACGATGATAAACCAAAATACTTGTTGGATAGGGTAGACGTATTCTTCCACTAGTACATCAACAGCTTCAAATAATCCATTCGATTGCATAGCAGATTCAAGTTTCTCTAGTTCATCAAATTCAGCTAGAACACCTCCCGTCTGCGAAGCAATACGAGCTAAGAGTGTATTATCTCGCTTAGTAACTACAAATTCATCATTTGATTGTTGAATAATAAATTGTGCTGAGCTTCGATGCAATTCAACCCCATTTTTTCGTACAATGGCCTTATAAGAATAAATCCCTTCTTCGTCGATGTCTATTGTTCCTGCATACTCTCCAGATCCGGAGGGGGTTAATTGAATATTAGACCGTAATTCGAATGAATTATTCGATTTTTCTGCCTCATTATTTTCAATTGACTGAGTATCCATTCCATCAAGCTGGAATTCGGAATTTTTCAGAGTGGCATCTTGGTAAATAAGTATCTCAACAGATGCATCATTCTCAGGTTGGCCACTGTCGTTGAGTAATGTGGCATTAAATTCTACCGATTCGTTTACAGAGTAGCTAGTTCTTGTGGTGTTTATTTGAACGTTATCTTCGTTGGGATTGCTATTGACCCAATAGATTACATTAGAAAATAGCTGATCAATATATTCTCGCTCAAGAACTCGCGAGCTTTGATAAAATTGATACCAATTCCAATGAGAGACGAGTACCATTCGGTTCGAATTAAATTGTCTAACTTGAATGGCGGGGTAATTCTCTTGATCTCCAACATAACGGGCATTGAGTATGACATCATGCATGGGCAGGGGATTACTTAATAAACCAGATAGTCTCGGGGTTGAACCAGTGAGATTTGGTACATCAGCCAGTAACGGATGTTCGTTTAATGTCCATGATCTAGCAATCGATACAGACTCATTCTTAACAGCCTCCACATTTATTTGAAAACGACCCACTGAATTGCTAAACCAAGTATTTATGGGCTCCCAAGCGGAGGTGTTCAACAGCCTTCTATTTATGGGACTTGGAATATGTAGGTAGATCAATGGTTTCGATAATAGATCAAATCCAATCTTTTCCCTGAGTTCGAGGGCATCTAACCAAGGTTCACCGTGAATAATGATCACATCGGCTCGGATGCTTGTATCAATATCCGATTCTAAAAATTGACCAGTTCGCTGAAGAGTTAAGCTATGCAGCCTTATTTGAGGGTTGGTAGCCATTATATCTCGTATCATACGTATATCCGGATGTATCTGATTGGCAATATGAACTACATCGATCAGATCGTCTATCACCTGTACCGACGAACGCAATTCATTATTCATCAGAGTCCACTCATTTTCAAGCTCTGCAATAGAAAAACGAAAGGATTGTAAGCCAGTTTCTTCCAAATTTACCTGAAAAGGATGAACAAGGCGTTCACCGTTTGTAGCTATGAATAGCGTAGTTGTATCTATTATATTGCCCATCGCATCACTCATAGACAATCTTACCCTCTCATTGGCATATCCATCGGCTTGAACGCTAACCAAGAATTCATGCGAAGTATTCAAATAGCCGAGGCTATTTCGTTGTACGTCTACAATGGAAACATCTTGCACACCATTTGTATCACCCATTGCAATAACATAAAATGGTACCCCTGTTAATTCCGCTTCTATGCTAGCATCTATAGTTGATTTATGTATTCCATCGGTAACTAATAATACTCCTTGTACATCCTCTTTTAAGCTTTGTACCTGCTGAACTGCATGGGTTAATCGAGTGTCTGAATCGGTGAGATCCAAGCTATCAACCGTAGAGGATGGACGTATAAAATTACCAAATTGATACCATTCAACATTAAGTTGAGGCTCTAGTTCTTGCAGTTTATTCAACACATTTCTGTACGTTGACGCCCCCTTATATTCCCCTTTAGTGAGACTCATACTTTCCGAGTTATCTAGGAGGATCATTACATTTTGTGGTGATTTTTTTACATCATTACTAAAAAAAATGGGGTTGAATAAAAGAAGAAATAGAATCGTAATGCTCATGCATCGCAGTAGGCTTAAACCCAATTTTTCTCTGGTACCTAATTTTTGGTTTTTAGCGTAACTGAGCCAAATTAATGCAATACAGCCTAGCCAAATAAGTAGGATAAAATAGATAGGAAAGCTATGTTGAAAGCCAACAAATTCCATGAATACCCTATTATAGTGTACTCATAATTCTATTTATAATATCCACGGTACTTAGTCCCTGCGCTTCTGCTGCGTAATTAGGAATAATTCTATGCCGAAGTACAGGAACGGCAAGATAGGTAATGTCATCCTCGGTAATATTAAATCGACCTTCTGATAATGCCTTTGTTTTAGCCGCAATAATTAAATTTTGTGATGCTCTTGGACCAGCTCCCCAACTTAAAAACTCATTGGCAATGCTCAGGCTATCAGTTTTATCTCTGGTTCTATTGGGCCTAGTGCAACTGACCAGAGATACGGTATAATCTAATACCGAAGAGGGTATAGGTACTTCTCGGATTAACTGCTGATACCGAAGTATATCTTCTTTGGTCATTTGAGCACGAGGGGACACTGAAGAAGAGCTTGTAGTTTGGCTAATTATTTGCTTCTCCTGCTCAAATGTAGGATAGTCCACCCAAAGTTGAAACATAAATCGATCCAACTGAGCTTCAGGTAATGGGTACGTACCTTCTTGCTCTATAGGATTTTGTGTAGCAAGAACAAAAAAAGGTTGATCTAACTCATACCTTTTACCAGAAGCCGTCACATTATACTCCTGCATACCTTCAAGTAAGGCCGATTGTGTTTTTGGTGGGGTACGGTTGATTTCATCGGCCAGTAAAATATTAGAAAAAATGGGTCCTTTTATGAACCTAAAGCCCTTGGTTCCTGCTTCTTTGTTTTCTTCGATTACCTCTGTTCCCGTTACGTCGCCCGGCATTAAATCTGGAGTAAATTGAATCCTTTTAAAATCTAAGGCTAAGGCGTCTGAAAGTGTTTTTATGAGAAGTGTTTTTGCTAATCCAGGAACACCAACCAACAAGCAATGCCCCTTCGAGAAAAGACTAATTAGTAGTAGTTCAATTATATCTTCTTGCCCAACAATTACTTTCTGGATTTCATTTTTCAACGTAGTGAAATGCTGTGAAAAGGCACGTGCTTTTTCTACCGAATCGACTTCTTGTGTCATATCCAAATAGCTATCATAATTAAAATTGTGGTGTGATGGGAGAACTAGGCACATTAATACGATACTCAATGTAAACCTCTTTTCGAAGTTCTTCTACCCATTTTGTATAGTCTCTGAGTTGTTTCTGTTGAAGAGCTATGTTTCGGAGTCGTTCATAATCTTGATCCATATTTGCAACATGTTCTTCAATTCGCTCGTCTAAACGTATGATTCTATATGCACGTGCACCCTGAGGTGATTCTAGAGTAAAGGCCCTTGGTTCCGAAGTGTCTCCCTCATTTGATAATAACAACACAGTACGGTAAAGATTGGCATCGAGTCTGTTTAAAGGGATGTACCGCTCGCCTGTCTCGGGATCTAAAATCTTACCTCCAGTCACTTTTGTGATGGGATCTTGACTTTTTGTTCGAGCTAAATTAGAGAATTCCAGCTCAGGTATCTGTAATAAACTGTCTCGTATACTAATTAAGCGCTCAATGGCAACCTCGTCGTCCAGTTCTTCTACATTTACAGAAATGAGTATATGTCGAGTTTCAATTTTATCTCCAATCCGCCTAATTAGTTCAATCACATGAAATCCATATTCTGTTTCAACCACTTCAGAAATTTGTCCAGGGCTTAATGCTGCCGCTGCCGCAGAATATTCAGACACCAATTCATTGAGACCCATTAATGGTAGTAATCCACCTCTAGGACCGGAAGGTCCGTTACTGTGGCGTCTAGCCAACTCAGCTAAAGGAACATTATGAACCAAAACGGAATCTCGTAAATTTTCTGCGAATAAACGAGCCTCTGCTTTAGCATTACTTTTTGCTGGTGGGATTATGACAATTTGTGAGAGTGCAAGTTGCTCAGGAATGGTTGGCAAGGAGTCTTTGGGAATGCTTTCAAAAAATTCACCTACCTCAGGTCTGGTTATAGTAACACCTGATAAATAGCTCTGCCTGACCTGCTCTGTGGTCATTTGTTCTCTGAAATCTTCCCTAAATTCCTCACGAAGTTGAATTATAGGCTTTCCAAATGCACGCTCTAGAGCTTGTTCAGACCCCGCTTGCATTATAAGTTGTTGTATGCGTTGATCCATTGCTCTATTAACCTGTTCGTCAGGTATGATAACAGAGTCAATTTTTGCTTTTTCTAGTAGAATCAGGTTTTCGATAGAATTTTCTAGAAAGCTGTACCACAAAGATTCACTAAAGGGAATATTCTGTCCGTAACTTCTATTCTGCAATATGTAGGTACGTACATCCGTGTCAATATCTGACTTCAAAATTACCCGATCATTTACCTGTGCAATTATTTGGTCGACAGGTTTCGCATCTGGATTCGTATTATTCTGCGCACAAAGAAGGGGAGTTTGGATATAAGATAATATAAGTACTCCAAAAACAGCCCCGATGAATAGATTAGGAAGGCTTTGAGAGTAGTTTTTTGGTTTGTACATACGATTAATTTGGTAAATTTATTTCTATCTCATTATTCGCTTCTGCTTGAAGATAGAGATTCTGTTGATAGCTTTTAAAGGTAGTGCGTTTTTTTTCTAGCAATAACCATTGTTGAATTTCAGATAATAACCATTCTAGGTCTGGATGTTCACCCTTTGGCTTTTCCTCTAAAAGTTGAACAAAATGATATTCATTCCCCACTTGTTCTATTACGGAAATTTCGGTTATTCCAATTCTCTGCAGATATCTATTCATAATTGGTGATTCAGATGCTGCTCTGGAGATTGGCCAAAAACGTCTGGAATGGTTAAGAATATATTCAGGTGTGAGGGCATATTTTCTAACTACATTCTCCCAATCACTTCCCCGTAAGAGTTCCTGACGGGCTCTAGATGCATCATTTAAACGGGTGCTTTTAAAAAATCGAAACCGTATAAACCGCTCTTCCAACAAGAAATTATCTTTGTATTCTTGATAATAATCCCTTGCCTCATCCAATGAAACCGTTACGTCTTGATTTAGTTCTTTTGTTATATAGTCTTTGGATGCCTGTAAGATATAGTCTTCTGTAAGCTCATTTATTCTATTAAGCACCTCTTTTTTACGATGTATTTGCAATCTATAAGCCTCTTGCAATAATATCCTTTCTTGAACCCACTGCTGGGTGTAGTTACTAATTACTTGAGCTGAATCTGACAAGGTAAATTGATAGGTAGGAATTTTTTGTAATAACTCAGAGCGTAATAAGATTTCATTATTTACCTTAGCTAAGACATATTCATCCTTCGAATTCTTTAAATCACAGCACAAGAATACAAAAAAAAGAAAGAGGGGTATGGTATGGTATATTTTCAATGTATGAATATGTGCAAATAACTCGTTGTACTGCGGGTATGTTTAGTTAATAAACGATGACAGAATATGAGATTAATTCACTCCTGCAGTGGTGTATTGTTCGTCTATTACATTCGGGAAAGCTTGAATCTGATACTTGTCTCGCAATCGTTGTAGCCAATTTTCCTCACGAATCGGTTGGTAATCTGATAACAAACGATTAAATGCTTCCTCAAAAGTCATTTTTCTCGCCGGTAAAATATCATTTAGTACAAAGAAGGCTTTTCTATTGTTATAGCTAAAGTATTCACTTATCTCACCGATTTTCATGTCAGCTAATTGTGTAAATGGTTCACCTTGGAATATCCCTGTAGAATCCGACATCACAGCTACGGGGTAATCATTGGCCCTCAGGCTATCTGGATGTCCTCCTTGGTTAATGAAGTCCTTCGCTTTGTTTAGGGTAGAATCATATCTAGCCGAGATAAGATGATAGTAATAACGCGTTTCAAATTGATAATCAGTGTTATTACTATTGTATCGGTCTATTAATAGAGTAGAGTCAACCGTCACGCTGCTCCAAACGGAGTCTTCATTAATTTGATAGACAACAAGCCCTCGATGGTACGAGTCTGTTTGTTCGGAAAATGCAGGAAACTGAGCCAAAGTGAAACTAGCCAACTCCGAATCCAAGAAATATTCTTGAAAGTCCGTAAACCAGCTTGGCTGTGCCTGATTCAACGCCTTATTGGGGTGTGTGTCTACTATATA
Organism: Balneola sp.; assembly: GCA_038124025.1. Classification (GTDB taxonomy): domain Bacteria; phylum Bacteroidota; class Rhodothermia; order Balneolales; family Balneolaceae; genus UBA1275. The sequence continues at coordinate 19,236 of JAYPBC010000001.1, forward strand.
ATCAAAGAAGTTCGAAGAGCTTGCCATTTTACCCTGGAATACAAGTAAGGTATCATCCATAAATGATTCTGCCACAGTATGTACTTGAGTTATAGCTAATGAATCTGTAGTAGATAACGTATTGGTTAATTCGGCTACTAGTTCATCATTAACATCCAGCTTATAGTTCTCTGAAAGCCAGTTTAGTACAAATTCATTACTACGCTCAAAATTAGAACTCTTATCTAACTCCTGCGCTAAAAAGTCATCCTTTGCAGCCTCATTTTCAAAGGTTTGAACTGAATCGACCCGAAAAATATGAATCCCATATGTGCTCTCCACTGGCTTAGAGTAGGGTAGATTTGGATCAAGATTCATCACTGAGTCAATAAATACTTGGTCATAGCGACTACTATAAGATACCCATCCGATATTTCCCTCGTTCGATACCGAAGCCCGGTCTTCTGAAAACTCAACCACTAAGTTCATCCAAGGAGTTCCTTCTTCGAGCTGCTCATATAAATCATCCATTTTCTCGACATCCCCTCGCCGAGAAATAAACAAATGCGATATGTTCCGTGCAGGCGTACGTTCTCGTCGCTCCTCTAGATGAATGAGATGGTATCCAAATTGAGTACGAACGGGCATAGATAGCTCACCCTCTTCGAGCGAATATAAGGCATTCTCAAATGCCCCAACCGTAACACCTACGCTAAACCAAGGTAAATCACCCCCCATTAACTGCCCATTTCGGGTTGATGAGTACTCCTCGTTCAACTCAGCCATAGTCTTTGCTCCTGATAAAAAAAGCTCCCTAGCTTCCATTATTCTATTGTATGCAGCTAGAGTATCCGATGGGGAGGCAAGTTGTGGTAAAGAAATTAAGACATGTGAGGATTTTAATTCTTCATTATATCTACTCTTAAATTGCTCGAAAACAGTTGGTTTAATTTCGCGATCTAACCAATAGGCATAGGCTGCTTGCTTTGCATACAAAGCATGTTCATCTAGAATGTTTTCATTTTCGAAATAACCCGCTTCGCGTGCCGATAATAACTTAGCTCTGTAGTTCAAATAAATGGGTAAAAATTCTTTTAACTCTTCGGCTGTTGGATCTTGGTTTACTCCACCGGACATAAATCCTTGCATTAAATCCTCGTATTCAATTACCTCGGGTCCAACAGTACCTACAACAGAATCTGAATAATTGTTGTTAAGTATTTTCGGTGTACTTGTACAATATAGAGTCATCATGCTCATTGTAAGAACGATAAGCAGGGGAGTGTAATATCTTCTTTTAGCGAACATAGTAGTAATTTTCTTTAACACGGTTTATGAATAGTTTAATAGTGATTTATAAGCTTTTGAAATAGTCATAGCTGAACCGAATTTCGACTTATTCTATCAACCACCTCTAACGCTCAAATTTAAAGAAAGATTGTGTCTTTTTTTAAAATAACATTCCAGCCCAAGTGGCGGTCATCAAATTAGCCATTGTTCCAGCAAAAACAGCCTTTATACCGAAACTTGCTATTTCTGATTTTCTAGACGGTGCTAGACTACCAATTCCTCCAATCTGAATGGCAATAGAGGATAAATTTGCAAAACCACATAAAGCAAATGTAGCCATAGCAATGGTTTTAGGAGTAAGATTCGCCGCAGCAACTAAATCAGCTAATTTTAAATACGCAACAAATTCATTGAGTACAATTTTAGTCCCTATCAAGGATCCAACGGAAGTCACATCTTGAAGCGGGATACCAATAACCCAAGCAACAGGGGCTAAAACCCATCCAAGGATCCATTCTATACTTAATGAATTACCAATTAGAGAATTTAATCCCGTATTTACGCCAACCCAGTCCAACAAACCATTGATCATAGCTAAAAGGGCAATGAATGCCAATAACATAGCTCCCACATTAGCTGCGAGTTTAAGACCAACTCCTGCGCCCGTTGCCGCTGCATCAATCCCATTTGCATCTGATTTTTCAACAATCATTTCAACCGTGCCTGCAGTGACTGCTTTCTCGGTTTCAGGCTCTAAAATTTTAGCAATAATTAATGCAGCTGGGGCCGCCATAAGTGAGGCTCCCAATAGCCGTTCAGCGAAAAGTTGTTGCGCCACAATTAACTCTAAACCATTTGCTGTCGCAAATGATTGTCCTAGCATAGCTACATAAGCTGCCATCACGCCTCCGGCAATGGTTGCCATACCGCCTGTCATAATCGCCAATAACTCTGATCTTGTCATTTTATCTAAGAATGGCTTTATTACTAGTGGTGCCTCGGTTTGACCCACAAAAATATTAGATATCACGGATAGGGTTTCAGCACCTGAAGTTCCCATAAGCTTTTGCATACCTATTGATACTCGCTTTACAACCCATTGTAGAATGCCATAGTGGTATAATATGGATGTGAGGGATGCAAAAAAGATGATGGTTGGAAGTACCTGAAACGCGAAAATTACTCCAAATGAGTCTTCGTACTCGGGTCCTCTAGCCAGCGAACTAAATAAAAACTCAGCACCTGCTGTGGTATAAGCAAGAACGATCACAAAAAAACTGGCAATCCAATCAAATAACGCTTTAGGCCACCCCAAAGGGCCCCAAAACTCACTTAAAACATTCGATTTTAAGATAAAAATTGCGAGTAGAAATTGAATAGCAAGTCCAGTCAAAACCAACTTCCAATTGATCGCTTTTTTGTTAGAGCTAAAGGCATAGCTTAACCCTATAATTGCCAACATCCCCAGAAGGCCTCTCAAAATATCTAATAACATGAAGGTATTTCTATTGGTTAGTAATCTTTTTGCTGCTTGCTTCTTTTGTCGACTCCCGCAGTAAAACAATGTCGTGCCCTAGGTTCATATGCATCATATTCACCGACTAAGACTTGACTATCTGAATCTATGACTCGCTGGGAATAACTCGCTAGCATTCCACTTTTAGTGCAAATGGCGTGTAATTTTGTTACAAATTCTGCGATAGCTAACAAATAGGGCATGGGGCCAAAAGGTTTACCCTCATAATCCATGTCAAGGCCTGCAATGATGACTCGTTTATTATTGTTAGCTAACTCATTCACAGTGCTTAATAGATCATTGGTAAAAAATTGTGCTTCATCAATACAGATGACACGAAAATCCGCGCTTATATCTATAATTTCTTCTACATTTTTTACCACCAGTGAGGGTATTGTGCTTTGATCATGAGAGACTACATCAGATGAACTATACCGATTATCTACACTGGGTTTTATAACCAAGACCTGTTGTCCTGCAATCTGAGCGCGTCTTGCCCGCCTAATTAATTCTTCGGTTTTCCCGCTAAACATTCCCCCACAAATGACTTCAATCCATCCATATTCTTGGGGTAGATAACTAGGCTCATTTACCATATTCTCAGCTACTTCTTTATTGTTAATGCGTTTATATGCTTGATCACAAGTTACGTTAATGATTTGTTGAATAAGCTTTTATACTAATTCTACATAAACTGGTGCAAATCATCGCAAATATTACCCATTATTCACTCATAGGCAAATGGTTATTTTAGCTTGATTATCTGCGGTATTGTGGATATTGCTATGATACACATATATTTTACATACATAGAATGAATCAGTATATTCGTGGAAATATGAAGCAGTTTCATCTTAAAAAAACATCCAAATCAACTCGAATAGACTATCAAATCGAGTATGAATCAGCATTAAATGAACAGCAATTTAGCGCGGTTACGAGTCAATCGAAACGTTTGCTAATATTGGCGGGAGCAGGAACAGGGAAGACGAAAACACTCGTATATAAGGTTGCTCGACTTATCGAAAATGGCATTCCTCCTGAGCAAATTGTTCTTTTAACTTTTACTAGACGGGCTGCAAAAGAAATGATGGATCGGGCAACTCTATTACTGGATGAGCGTTGTCAACACATACAAGGAGGTACATTTCACTCATTTTGCACTCAAATACTGAGGAAATATAGTAGCCATATTGGCTATAACCAAGAATTCAGCATACTGGATAGCTCTGACAGTATGGATCTGATTCAGCATGTTCGTTCAAGTCTAAACATTGAACACCGCACCCAACGTTTTCCGGCTAAGCGAAGTCTTGCCAAGCTATTTTCTCTCCATATAAATAAACAGCTCGACATTAGGGTTTTGTTGCAAGCTCATTATCCTCAATTTTTGGTGCATGAAAAGGAAATTATCGAGCTTTTTAAAGACTATGAATCATACAAAGCCAAACATCATATAATGGATTTTGATGATTTACTGTTTAACACCGAAAAGTTATTTGTGGAGCATCCTGACATATTGGAGCGAATATCAAGTACTTGTAAACATGTTTTAGTAGATGAGTTTCAGGATACCAATAAAATTCAGGCAATCTTGTGTGAACACTTTTCATCATTTCACCAGAATTTGACGGTGGTGGGCGATGATGCTCAAAGTATTTATGCCTTTCGCGGTTCTGACCATGAAAACATACTGCGTTTTCCCAATGAATTTGCTGACACAGAACTTATCAAACTAGAGGAAAATTATAGATCATCACCCGAAATATTGGATATTGCTAATGCCATTCTAAAGCAAAGTTCTAAGTTATTTGATAAAAAACTTTTTACTAATCGTGAATCTAGTGACTTACCCGCCTTAATCAAGGCTATTGATGATAAAGAGGAGGCAGAATTTATAGCTCAATTAGTACTCCACCTTAGAGAACACCAAATCGATTTAGATCAAATAGCCATACTGTTTCGTAATGCAAGAGATTCGTTCACCTTAGAGCTTGCGTTACAATCGAAAAATGTACCATTTAAAAAATTTGGGGGACAAAAATTTACTGAAGCAGCCCATATAAAGGATGTACTTGCACATGTGAGGGTATTAAATAATCCCAATGATACGGTGGCATGGCAAAGGGTTCTTATGCTTATTGAAGGGGTAGGGCCCAAAACAGCCGAAGATCTATTTCTCTGGATTCAGCAAGTTCAGTCGAAAAAAAAATCAAAGGCATCGGCAGACACCACCAACTGGTTTAGTAATTCGGAGTGGATGAATAAGAGTTATTACAATGGACTAAATAAGCTAGGTAAATGTCTTGTAGAATCCTCTAAAAGTAACAATTGGTATGACTGCATACCTTTAATTATCGATTATTACGTACCTATTTGCAAAGATCTATATGATGACGCTCCGAAAAGGGAGGAAGACTTAGCTGCACTACATCAAATTGCGAAGAGCTATCATGATGTGCAATCTTTCTTAACTGATCTTGTATTGGATCCAATTACCGATACGGTTATAGACACCTTAGAATCAAAAGATGAAGAGTCCCCTCTGACCCTGAGTACCATACACTCGGCAAAGGGTTTAGAATGGAAGCATGTAATCATTATGCAATGCCTAGACGGAAGCATTCCTAGTACCTTTTCACTCGATCAGGATGATTTACTGGATGAAGAACTTCGTCTTTTATACGTAGCCGCTACCAGAGCACAAGATATGCTTTATTTTACCTACCCAAGAACCTCTTATAGGCAGAGGGAAGGAGACTATCTAACCAAAGCATCACGCTTTTTGGATCCTATAATCTCTAAATTGGAGCCCTGGGAGTTGATTCATGATAATGAGAGTCAGGATGATGCTAGCCTTACAGAAGGTGTTAATCCACCTCAATTGGAATAAACAATAAGGTTAAATGTATATCAACTAAAGATTGCCAGGAATAAAATGGTTATTAGACACAACATTAATCCATTAACTAGGTTTATTGATTTATAGTTAAGCAGATTGTCTTAAATAAAGCTCAGGCCTTGCTTTTTTCTGATTTTCATACGTATCCTAGAGCTTAACAAAGAATTCACATAATCAAGATAAATAACTGCAAAACATACAATTAATTATTTTTTACTTGTATTCATTACAGCAAAATGTTTCCATATTTGATGAACGATCCACACAATGGGGTACAACGGAACAAAAACAGATAACCATACCATCCATGACTTATATCGAAGTTGACCGCCATCTTTAGGTTGAGTAATTCCTGCAATACCGGCTAACCAAAGAATAAAAAATAGGAATATTAGAAGAGAGAGCATCAAAGAGCCAATAAAGCCAAAGTTTTCAAAAATAGTCTTTAACATCCTAGCTGATTATATATTTACGTATCTTGTTTATTAATTTAGTTAAATAAGAGCGCAAATGCTTCCTACAGTCTCCATAGTTGGCCGACCTAATGTCGGTAAATCAACCATTTTTAATCGTCTTATCGGTGAAAGAAAAGCTATAGTTCATGATGAATATGGAGTTACCCGTGATCGTCATTATGGAGATAGCTATTGGAATGGAGTCGATTTCAATATAATAGATACCGGAGGCTATTTACCTGACGAACTAGATACTATAACGGTCGGAATACGTGAACAAGTTCTCATTGCTATAGAAGAGTCCGATGTAATACTCTTTGTGGTCGACGCAAAAACTGGCATAAATATGCTCGATGAGTCTGTGGCTCAAATTTTACGAAGACAGCAAAAGCCCGTGCTAATTGTTGCAAATAAGGCCGATAACGAGGGGAGAAGGTTGGAGGCATCGGAATTCTACAGTTTAGGCTTTGATGAGTTATTTTCTATTTCAGCAATCAGCGGGACGGGAACAGGTGAACTTATGGACCGATTAATTGAATTATTACCAGAACATGAGCCCGAAGAACATGAAAAAATTCCAAAACTAGCCTTTATTGGGCGACCCAATGTGGGTAAAAGCAGTCTGGTTAATGCATTAGTTGATGACGAGCGTTGCATTGTAACCGATATTGCAGGCACTACCAGAGATACTATAAATACCTATTTATCATTCAATGATAAAGAATACACATTAATGGATACCGCAGGTTTGCGAAAAAGGGTTAAGGTTAAAGAAAATATTGAATTTTATAGCACGGTACGCACACAAAAAGCCATACGAGAATGCGATGTAGCCATTCTTATGTTGGATGCAGAGAGAGGTTTTGACACCCAAGATAAGCGTGTACTAAGGCAGGCAGAAGAATACAATAAAGGTCTAATTATTGTATGGAATAAATGGGATTTAATCGATGACAAAGATACGCACACGGTTCGTGAGTTTGAAAAAAAAGTATATGAGGCCGTTCCACAAATGGAATACATCCCGATCGTAACAATATCAGCAACCAACAAAAAACGTATTCATAAAGTCTTGGAATTATGCGATGAGGTAATTGAGGAAAGAAATAAACAAATTAGCACCTCAGAGTTTAATGACTTTATAGAAAAAACACTTCATAAGCGTCCGCTTCCAATGAAGAGAGGCCGTGAATTAAAGATACAGTATGGATCACAAGTGAAATCCAATCCACCGGTTTTTAAATTCTTTATGAATAACCCACAAGATCTACCTGCTAATTACCGACGTTATTTAGAAAATCAGATTCGAGAAACATATAAGTTTACCGGTATACCAATAACAATGGTATTTAAACAGAAATAGGAGAGATATGGAAGCAGAGAGTTTTGTACATGGTTTAGAGATTATTGTGGCTCTATTATGCTTTATTACCTTACTTCCAAGCACATTAAACAGCAAAAATTTGACGCAACTATATTTGTTAGGTAGTGTCCTAAGTTATATAAATGTAAAGATATTTATGTACATAGGTCCAAGCTACTTATTGAGAGAAGTAGAGGCGTGGGGTAATTTTATTAGTATAAGCTTAATCCTATCGGCACTATTTGTAATAATAAGAGATTCAAAACCTGTTTTTGCACGTTTCCCAATGTATTTAACCTTATTGCCATTGTCTGGGATACTGTTTTTTGCAATTATTCCAACGAGCTATGCTATTAAAGGCATATTGGAGCTTATTATGCAGGCAGGAGCCTTAGTAGTAACTTTATTGCTTTTTGGCGTAAATACCTACTTATATGGCTGGAAATGGACTTATCTAGCTTCACTAATCGCTTTCATATCAGCATATATCTTTCCACTATTACCCTTAAGTGACCCATTTATTGCTGTATTTTTTTGCAGTATATCATTATGTGTTGGAATGATATTTTTAACATATAGTTTAATTAAATATCCGTTTAACACAGAATTCTCACAAAAATAAATCTATTATGAGCTATCAAATCGGTGATACTATACCCAGTTTTACATTACAAGATACAGAAGCAAATCAAGTAACAATCCAAGCAGGGGCTAATAAACATACTGTATTATTATTTTTCCCACTCGCATTTTCAAGCGTGTGTATCGAGGAACTTTGCTCAGTAAGAGATAACATGAAATTATATGAGTCATTGGATGCTGCGGTTTATGGGATATCCATAGATAGTTTTTTCAGTTTAAAAGCCTTTAAACAATCTCAAAATTTAAATTTCACACTACTCAGCGACTTTAATAAAGAACAATCGACTAGCTTTGGTGTGTTAAATAATGATCATTTCGGGATGATTGGAGTGGCAAAACGAAGCGCATTTGTGCTTGACAAAGATATGAAGTTGGTGCATTCTGAAGTATTAGATGACGCTGGCAACATACCAGACTTTGATAAGATTAAAGAAGCACTCCAATAAAAACATACAATACAACTACTGCTATAGAATGGGGCATAAAGATCTATTGTAGAAGGGTATGGATTTGTATAATTGAGTACAAGTTACATACGTATTACTTTACATAATATATATTATAAGACATAATACAATATAGTATGATGCTCCAATGAAGTATCAATTGTCAAGATTCGTGCATTATAAACACCTTTAGTCAGAATTCTTGTGCAAAGACACGAGACACAATACCGTTGGATCACATGTATCAATGAAAATCTACTCTTACTGTTTTACTATTATTTGCTCGTCCGACCTTTCCATATTAAGATCAATCTAAAACGCAGCTATAAATAGTAATATAGACAATATGAAAGCACCTTGAAGAGTTATGAGGTAGTTCTTTCTAAAGATACTATTACGTTTGAATATTCTGACTGGATTTTTCATGACTTACTTCCTATCAATCTAATTTAGCTTCGTATGATCTAAAAGTAGTATAAAAAGTAAAGGTAAATTTTAGATAAAGTTATGCACCGTCTTTTAAACAATCCTTAATTCAAGTGTAGAAATAATGATTTAATCTATGGTCTCAATGTGTACGTGAAATAATCCGTCTTGATTTCTCTTCAATGGAATTCGATCAATTACAGCATCAATAGATATTTTACCCTGTAGATATACTACAGAATAGCGAATACTCTTACCAAAGCTCTCTTGGGTATTATTTGGTAGAATATCAACTGATTCGTGTTTGATCGGGACCTGTACCCTTATAGGGTCTACGATAATTAATAGTAAATCGTTTTGGTCTACATATTTAAAGTTGAGTATTTCTTCAATAACAGACGAAGAATATGCTTCTATACTAGGCTTTGATTGAGATTCTTCTTGCTGAGCTGGCTCTATTGATCCACGTGAGGAGCATTCTTTCCAATGAGCTGTAGTCATAGGGATAAATAATAAATCTACGTCCATTAAGCGTTTTGTTTTATATGTTTTCTACGTTTAGGTTTATTTTTGTTTTCTAAAGTTTGTTCAACCACAAAACGGACTATGGTTGCAGCTATATCTTTTTGAGTGGCTCGTTCAATACCTTCTAATCCAGGAGACGAATTTACCTCAAGAATAAGTGGACCTCTGGTAGATTGAAGTAAGTCTACCCCAGCAATGGGTAATCCCATGGCTTTAGCGGCTGTTTTAGCAGCCGTTCTCTCTTTTGGGCTTAAGCGAATCAATGTTCCAGTACCACCTTGATGTAGGTTGGACCGAAACTCCCCTTCTTTAGATTGACGTTTCATTGCCCCTACTACTCGCCCATTTACAACAAATGCTCGTATATCGGCACCCTTAGACTCTTCTATAAACTCTTGAACGATCACTCTTGCTTTCATACTATGAAAAGCTTGAATAATTGACTGTGAAGCCTTTTTTGTTGGCGCAAGTACAACACCAAATCCTTGTGTTCCTTCTAATAATTTTACGATTAAAGGTGCACCTCCAACCGAATCAATTAAACTATCTACCTCTTTGGAATAGTTGGTGAAAACAGTTTTTGGGAGTCCAACTCCAGAGCTTGCTAGTAGTTGCAAAGATCTTAGTTTATCTCTAGATCGCACTAAAGCCTGTGAATGAACCGCAGTAAATACATTCATCATCTCAAACTGCCGAACTACTGCTGCGCCATAGTATGTCACGCTTGAGCCAATTCGGGGTATTACAGCATCCAAGAAGTCTAAATTCTGTCCCTTATAATAGATTTTTGGGTCATCTTGCTCAATATTTATATCACATTTTAGATGATCAATAACATGTGCAACATGCCCTTTTGTCTCAATAGCTTCTTTTAAACGCCTAGTAGAATATAAGTTGGGATTCCTTGATAGGATTCCAATCTGAAGTGCCAAATTAAACCCCTTTTGGTATCATTTATAACTTGAGTACATGTTAGTTCTGTAAAGAGTTTCCACTGGTATGAACTTGGGCTACATCAACCAGAAATCGGTTCATTAAAAATTTTCTACCCAATAAGACCGGGAATTTCATTTCAGATCGATCGGTTAACGATAGCTCAGTATCAATGTTTCGATGATTAATTTCAATTTGTGCACGAACAAAAAATCTTGATTCTGTTACTCCGTTAGAGCTTTTAACTTCTCGTACATCATAAATGGGTAGCTCAAACACTTTGTTATTGTAGGCCTCATGTTCTGGGTCTAGTAAACTAAAGCGCACCCAATTTTGTGTTTTATTTTTATACGCTTCAATTCTGTGGCAATGTATACTTGATGAAAAAGCACCGGTATCAATTTTTGCTTCTAAACCAAACAGCAGCCATTCCGGTATGTCTATCCGTTCTATTCGCCCAATAATTTGCAGATCGTTCTCTTTCAATTCATAAACATTTATTATGTTAAAAATACGTCATTTTTTCTAAAAGCAATACATCCATTCAACCTATGATTGAAAAACCTCGTTTGGTCATTAATAAAGAAATTGTGCTTCGAAATAGTTCACGAATACGTAACAAAGCACAAAAACATTCCATACAATTTCAGCCTCATTTTAAAACTCATCAATCTCTCGAAGTCGGTCGATGGTTACGTGATATAGGAGTTACCGAGATTACCGTTTCAAGTATGGATATGCTCAACTATTTTCTTCGGGATCACTGGGATTCTTTTGTGCTGGCACTCCCCTTACATCCAGGGCTTTTCAAATCAATTAATCATGCAAATAATGAATGCCATCTAAAGGTGCTATCCAGTTCTACTGAGCATCTTAAACAGCTCAACAATATGTTGGACAAACCATTACAAGTACTCCTAGATATTGACCCAAATTATGGAAGAACTGGTATTCCAATTGATCAATTATCCAGCATTATGAAGTTCTATAAAGACCTTAGTGCCTTAGCAAAGATAAAGCTATCAGGCTGTTATATTCATGCTGGAAATTCATATCAAGCACCAAACAAAGAGTCCGTTATTTCTTTTTCTGAAGAGTTACATCAATCGATTAGTGCCCTGAAAAGTGTACTGGATCTACCTATATATTATGGTGACACCCCCACCTGCTCTGTAATGCATCACTTCAACAATATAGATGTACTGACACCTGGGAATTTATTTTTTTATGATCTTAGCCAGGAACAGATTGGTAGTTGTGATGAGGAAGATATTGCGGTATGGGTAGATTGCCCGATAATAAACGTGAAAGATAAAAAAATAGAGGACATACCCGCTAATATTAGACATTCAGGCGTCAAAGAATTTGCCCAAATCGTCATACATGGTGGTGCCGTTCATTTCTCAAAAGATTTCTTGGATATCAATGGAAGAATAGTTTTTGGACGTATAAAAGACGAACCTGATTTGTATTTGGACAAGATTTCTCAGGAACATGGTTTAATTATTGGCCCAAAAGATTTAATTACGGAAGTGGCTAAGCGTCCCTACCTTTCAATATATCCAGTTCATTCCTGCTTAACCGCTGAATCCATGGCCAGCTACACCGATTCGGTAAGTTTTAGGCGCTACGATCATATGAAAGGTTCCTCCATAAAGATATAACTAGCAACTCATGAACGCCAAAGAACCGCTGAATTTATTCCTTCTATGGTAAATGAGGCCCGTGAGCTATGTAATGTCAACAATTATGAAACAGTAACAGCGGACTCTAAGAGACTGATTGAACCCAATTCGGCATCTATGCTAGCGCTAATACCCACAGGTATGGTACTATTATCCGTTTCATGGCTGATTAGTGCGCCATAGAAAGAAGGTACCCCAAGCGGACGTATATGATCTTCAAAAACTTGTTTTAAACTCAAACTATTTGCTCCGGCATCACAACTGGTACACTTACCAAAAACAAAGGCATTAATTTGGTTTAATATTCCACTCAATTTTAATTGGGTTAACATTCGGTCTACTCGATATACATCCTCACCTACATCCTCTAAATACAATATTGAACCTGTAAAATCAGGCATATACTCACTTCCGATTAGGGAACATAAAACAGTCAAATTACCACCCAAAAGTATTCCGTCGGCTCTACCTGCAACTATTGTATGATGGTCATCTCCAAGACTTTCGGGATATTGGTAAACTGGCTTCCCTCCTTGTTCAATCACCTCTTTAAAGTACTGTGTTGAATAAGAACTCCAACTTGAGGTACCAACAGGCCCATGAAATGTATGTAGCCTTGATTTTTCCCATAAAGACAAATGCAAGGAAGTTATATCGCTAAACCCACATAATACCTTAGGGTTGGCTGCAATAGCTTCAAAATCCAAATAGGGTAGTATCCGGTTACACCCCCATCCTCCTCTGACGCATAAAATCCCATCTATTGATGGATTCAAAAACATACTCATTACATCTTTTGCACGATCTTGATCTGTACCAGCTAAGTAACCTCGTCTATCGCGTGCATGCTCACCTAGAACTATCTTGTATCCTAAAGATTCAACCTTGACAAGCATCTCCTCAAAATCATCAGAATTGTACACAGGGCTTGCAGGTGAAACCAATCCAAGTGTCCCCCCTGGTTGAAGCGCTTTTGGCTTAAGAGCGAAGTTGTTTTTATTAAGCTGCCTGTTATTCAACCCATACCTACTTTGCTTCTTACTGTTTGTTTCATACAGAGCCTTGGATTCTAGTAGATGAATTGCTGCTCCTAATCCTATACTTTTAATAAATTGATTTCTGTTTATAGACATAATCAACGGTATAAATTATGTGTTGAAATATATTCTATTGTAGATGAATGAAGTTGTTCGTCTGAGGATTTTCCTTGCTGAAGCTTCTCCCTGAGATCGGTAGAAGAAACCGCGACTAACTCATGCTCAACCACTATAGCTTTCGATTTTAAGTACTTTGGCAGCTTAAAATCAGCACGTCTCTGTGCCACCAATAACATAACCCTATCAAGTATTTTTTCATAATACTTCCAAGTTTTAAAACTCTCAATACTATCAGACCCCAAACAAAAAAACACTTCAGAGTAGCCTAAATGGTCAACAACAAAATCGATCGTTTTATAGCTGTAATTAGGAGTAGGTAAATCTTCTTCGATGCGTGAGACTAGGCATTCGTTGATATCCTTGGTCGCCATTTGAACCATACGTAAGCGATCTGAATAATTCGCATCTAGTACATGCTTATGCGGTGGGTTTGGATTTACAAGAACCCAAACTTCATCGATATATCCACTGTAAAGGAAAGATTTTAAAATGGCTATATGCCCTAAATGTATTGGGTCAAAACTACCACCAAAGAGCCCAATTCGCTTCTCTACCATCCTTCTTGAATTAATTAGTAGTAGCTACGGGTTCTAGCTTTTGTATCTCACTAATTGCATTTAAATAATGGGCTTCAGCTTCTGCTCGAAGTGTACTTTGTGGAAATAGTTGTAGGAATTTTTCGTAGTTATCAACCGCTAAGTTGTACCGCTCTAATTGCTTGGATTGAATACTTTGCTCAGCATAGCTGACATAGGTCTCAATGATTTTTAGCAAGGCAGATTCTGCCCAACGAGTTTCAGGATAGCTATCAATCGTTTGGTCAAAATATATGGTTGCCGCTTTGTATCTAAGAGTCCTCAAATAGAATTGACCCGATTCATATGTTTTTCGTGCGAGCTTATTTCTAAGTTGATCAATTTTCTGTGCACTTTCTTCAATGAAAGCTGAATTTGGGTAACTGTTATTGAATAATTGAAACAATTCAATAGCACGCAATGTAGGGGCTTGATCTAATCGGTAACGAGGAGATTGTTGATAGTAACTAAGTGCTCTATTAAACTCAACCTCTTCTCTACGTTCATCTTGTGGGTAATAGCTAATAAACCGTTCATATTCAGATGCGGCTAGAAGGTATTGCCTATTTTTGAAATAACTTTCGGCGAGTAAAAATTGGGCTTCCTTGGCGTAAGTTGTCCCCCTACCCATTCGAGTAACTAAATCAAATCCATACGCAGCGTCTGAATATTGCTCTTTTTCATAGAAAGCAATTGATTTTTCATAAGCGGAATCAATTGGTTCCCCTGGTTTGATGAGTTCTTTATTTGCACATGAAAGAGTAACACTAATCAATATTAAAGTGGTAAAACGTAATAGCATGTTTATTTTATCCGGGACGTTAAAAAATCTATAAGTTGATGAAGTTCAGCTCGGTATTCCGAGTACTCAAACTCCCCTATAATATCGTAAATCTGTTCGTATTTATTGTTGATAAGATCAGATATTTCACCAATGACTTTATACTTATACATGAGTTGAATAACAGATGTTACCCATCCATCATGAAGTTGTTCTTTGGAACCGGTATAAGCTAAATCCATGATAGCCTGCTCATCGGGGCTACACTGCTGATAGGTTCGTATCCATAAATATGTTTTTTTGCCTTCTAATATATCCCCTGCCTTTTTTTTACCAAAATGTTCCGGTTCAGCAGTAATATCCAATAGATCATCCTGCATCTGGAAAGCCACTCCCATCAACCTGCCCAGCTCTTGCATATTAGCCAAAAGATCGAGTCTTCCTCCCACAATGACTCCTAATCCAAGTGCAGCAGATAGCAAAGCCCCAGTTTTACCTCCAATCATCTCAATATACTGCTGTACTTCTACTTTTTCACTCTGCATCAATTCCATATCTAAAGCCTGACCATCACAAACTTTAATGGTTGCTTGAACAAACACATCCATTAATGCATGATAGGCTTCATGATCTAAGTGTTCATTCTTTCCATAATACACCAGTTGCTGAAAAGCATAGACATACATCACATCACCGCTCAATATGGCTACGTTTGGATCCCATTTTCTGTGCACACATGGAATACCTCTTCTGGTATCGGCCTCGTCCATTATATCATCATGGACTAAAGTGAAATTATGTAAGATTTCTATAGCTAGAGCAGCATGCATTGCATTTGAATGCTTCCCTTTGGCTACACCACACGCTAAAAGGGTTAAATATGGACGAATCCTCTTACCCCCCATACCCATTGTATATTGAAACGGCTCATATAATGAGCTAGGTTTTGTAGGCAAATCCAGTTGTTGAATAGCCTGTTCAATTTCTTCAAGCCAATATCTGTTCATGAAATCTGAGATATTAAATGTTCTTCGCTTAAGAGCCTCCAATCGCTAACTCCTAGCAATGTCATAATCATTGTTGCTTCCCTTTTCCATAAGGAAAACCATTTTTCCAATCCCTTGACTCCTTCTTCTTTCAAAACGCGGACTACAGGTTGGGCCACCGCTACCAAATGAGCACCTAAACATCGGGCTTTTATCATATCCTGTGCATGTCGAATACCACCGGATGCTATGATTTCAAATTCGCGCTCCCATGCCAGTTCACGTAATGATTCTAAACAAAATACCGTACTATTTCCCCATTCGTTAAACCGTTCCTGCATTTCTTGTTCGTATTTAAGTGTAAAAGTACCTGCTGCTTGTTCTTCTCTAGGCTCATCAGGTATTCGCGCAGCTTCTACTCTAGACCAGGATGTACCCCCTACACCCGCAACGTCAATCACTCTTACCCCGACGTTAAGTAGACGTTTTGCAACCGAGGAATCGATACCGGCACCTGTTTCCTTAACAATTATTGGCACAGAAGATTCTTTAATTAACTGCTCAATTCCGTCTAGAATCCCAGAAAATTGAATATCGCCTTCTGGTTGAATCAACTCTTGTAGCGGATTAAGATGAACAATAATGGCATTGGCCTGAATAGAGTTAACCATTGCTTTTAGACTCTTGCTAGGCATTCCACCAATAAGTTGAGCCCCACCTATGTTAGCAGCTATGAATGCGTTTGGAGCTTTTTCACGTACGATGCTAAAGCTTTTTTCGTGCGTACTATCCTCCAGCATAGCTCGCTGACTACCCACTCCAAAAGGGATATTGAATTGCTCACAGAACATGGCTATTTCAGCATTTAAACTGGTTGCTTCTCCATGCCCACCAGTCATTGATGATATAAACAAAGGAAAATCAAAATCATACCCCAACAAATGTGAACGAAACGAAATGTCCTCAAGTCCACATTCTGGCAGTGCATTATGCTTAAGTTGGAATTTTTGGAAGCCAGTTGGTCGCTTATATTGACTACTATCTTTCAAGGTAAGATCAATATGATCTTTTTTACGGGTTGAAATAGAACTCATATGCTAATTTAGTAAACTTATAGAGGGATTAAAATTAAGCACCTCAAAATCTCGGAATACATCTAAAATAGATACGAACCCGAATTAATGTGAAAGGTTTGACCGGTAGCATGTTTGAGCTCTCCTGTGCCTATTCGGTACGCTAAGGTCGCTATATCTGATGGGGGAACAATGGTATCGAGAGCCAATCCTCGGGTAAGATATTCTTCCCCATATGTTTTAATTGATTCTACTGCCATATCCGTGTGTACAAAACCAGGAGCAATACTGTACGCTGTAATCCCTCGTTTACCATAGTTACGAGCCACACTCTTAACAAATGCAATCATCCCAGCCTTGGAGGCAGCATAAGCAGCAAATTCCTCCGTATCACCTCGCTGTGCTGCACGTGAAGAAATATTAATTAATATTCCATCTATATGTAAATCAGCCCATATTTTTATCACTTTTTTAGCAAGATAGCTGCTTGCTGTCAAGTTAATCGATATGGTTTTGTTCCAATTCTCCAACCACGACTCGTCTGATGAGCTAATCGGGCTTTCTATAAAAACAGCCGCATTATTTATAAGGACCTTGGGGAATACTTCAAGCTTTTGTAGTGAATGAACCCATTGGTCAATAGCATCTTTAAATACATTCAAATCAACAACGGCATGTGTATATCTTGGGTTATCCTTCCAGGATGAGATAGTTGAAGTTGAGGCACCAAATACTGACCATTCTTCTTCTAGATATCGCTCAACTATAGCTTTTCCTATACCTCTTGACGAACCAGTTACAAGTACACTAGACATCTTTATTTAATTTCTTGTTTGACCGTTATACACCGGGACAAAAGAGCAGGCTTCACCATACATTATTTTTTTTGCTGTACCAATGAGCTTCTTTGTTATATGTGCATAGATTTCAGGAGTAACAGACGTATTAGAGCACCCCTTTATTAACACATATTTTTCGTAGTACACACTAAAGTCTGCCTCATCAATGTTCATTTTGATAAGCTGAGTTTGTGCATCTGATGGATTGGTAAAGAACATATCTTTGGCATATTTCTTGCCTTTTTCAGCAAGTAACATGTATGCCCAAGGTGCGAGCAGAGCATTTTGATTGATTTCAATACACAGATAAGTATTCTGATATTCCTGCCAATTATGATGGTCGATAGCATCCCGAAATAAATCTTCCTTTAGTATAAGCCCTTTAAATAACCAAGAGGTAATATCAAGTGATTTTATAGGAAACACCGGTCCAAAGCTTTTCGCAATATCAACGGCCACTAACTTTTCATTTGATTGGACTTTGTTGGTAATCATATTTAGTTAAACTGATCATGGTCTAGATCATCGGAGATATAAGCACGCAAAATATTAAAGTGAAAAGCTTTCTCCGCATGAACAGGTTCGACTTGCATTGGGGTTGTGAAAATGGAATCCCTTTCCTTCTAATCCGTCACTAAAGTCTAACTCGGTACCGGCTAACATTAAATAACTTCGCATGTCAATGTATAGTTTGAAATCTGGAAAATCGAAGAGGTGGTCAGACTCTTTTATAGTGATATCTTGTTGATTAACAAGCTTTAAATCGTAGCTTAAACCACTGCATCCTCCACTAATAATTGATATTTGCAATAATTCCTTATGACCATCCGCTTCGGATTTTTTTATCTCACATATTCTACTGTAGGCACTATCACTAATGGAGATATCAGGCATTTTACACCGAGATTACTTGTATTTCAGGGTCAATACGCTTAACCATACTCTCAATTGCATATAGCGTTCCAGTAGTTGCAGTGGGACATGTACCACAAGCTCCTTGATAATGAACCTTAAGTCTGTTTTCCTCAAGTCCAATCACTTTTAAACCACCACCATCGGCCAATAAGTAAGGTCGCACTTGTTCATCAAGCATGCGGTTAATTTCCTGTAATCGTGGATCATCGGAGTCAAGAGCTTCTTTACTCACATGAACTTCGTCATCATCAACCAGATTATCTTGTGCTTCAGCCTCACGAATGGGTGGGGCTAATTTTCGTAATAGTTCAGACCAAACAGCCCCACCATCTTGAGTAACGGTAATGTAACGATCTACATAATACACATTGATCACATGTTCAATTTCAAAAAGAGACGCAGCTAAACGGTCATCCTGAGCTTCCTGCGCATCTTCATAGGAACGGGTGACACCATTTGTCAATGGTTCTGCTAGTACAAAACGCATAGCGTCCGGGTTTGGGGTGCGTTCGATTTCTTTGATTTTAGCCATGTTAAATCAGTTAATTAAAAAATGATTGAGTTTCTTTAATTCCATTAATCAATGCATCAATATCTGCTTCATTGTTATAAAAAGAAAGTGAGGCACGTATGGTTCCTGGAATGCCATAGCGTTCCATAATGGGTTGTGTACAGTGGTGTCCGGTACGGACAGCAATGCCATACTTATCTAAGATGGTACCTGCATCTGTTGGGTGAATGTCGTCCAGTAAAAAAGAGATTACGGCTGTTTTATACTCGGATGTTCCTATTAATTTATGGTTTTGCAAGCGTTCAAACCCACTCATGGCATATTCCAATAAATAAGACTCTCTTTGAGCAATTTCGTCGATACCAATATTATTTAAGTAACGAATAGCCTCGCCAAATGCTATACCAGCAGCAATAGGTGGTGTTCCTGCTTCAAATTTATGAGGAAGATCATTGTAGGTTGTTCCAAAAAAACTAACTTTGTCTATCATGTCTCCTCCTCCTCTGTACGGGGGCATAGATTCTAAAAGTGACCTATTTCCATATAAAACACCAAAGCCAGTTGGACCACACATTTTGTGAGCAGAGAAGGTATAAAAGTCGGCCCCCAACTCCTGTACATCTACCCTCATGTGTGGAGTTGCTTGTGCGCCATCAATAAGCACACGTGCACCTACATTTTTAGCCATAGCAATTATATTCGATACAGGATTGATGGTCCCTAAGGTGTTAGATACATGGACAATTGCCACCATCTTTGTTCGTTCTGATAATAAGGTCTCATACACATCCATATCTAATTCACCATTATCCAGCAATGGTATAACTTTAATAATTGCCCCAGTCTTTTGAGCGATCATTTGCCAAGGAACTATATTTGCATGATGTTCCATCTCGGATAAAATAATTTCATCCCCCTCTAGAAGAAAACTTCTCCCCCACGACTCTGCAACTAAATTGATAGAGTCGGTAGTACCTGTAGTAAAAATGATTTGCTCAAGACTTTCGGCATTAAGAAAGTCTGCCACAAGACTACGTGTTTCTTCATAGGTAGTAGTGGCAGTCTGTGAGAGATAATGGACTCCACGATGAATATTTGCATGCTCATACTGATGATAGTTAGCTAACCTAGCTATAACGGATTCAGGCATCTGACTAGAGGCACCATTGTCTAAATAACTAAGTGCATGTCCATTCACTTGCGTTTTTAGCACAGGGAATTGACTTCGTATGTTATCCCAATCTCTCACGCTCATTTTGACCTTTTGAAAGTTTTACGTTAGCCGAGACAGTTAGTCTCTATTGGTGTATGCAATTACTTCTTTCAATAACAACTCTTCAACCGATTTAACGGCCATACTCTCTACAGATTCTAGGGCAAAAGCGTAAACTAATAACTCTCTACTTTTTTGTTCAGTAAGCCCTCGACTTTGCAGATAAAAAACCTCTTCATCCTGAAGTTGACCAATGGTAGCACCATGTGAACAGCGAACATCATCTGCAAAAATTTCAAGCTGTGGCTTTGTATTCACCTTACCTGTATCAGATATAAGTAGATTTCTGTTTTCTTGAAAGGAATCAATTTTTTGTGCGTCTTTTGCTACAAAGATTTTACCATTAAATATTGAGTGGGCTTGGTCATTAACCACTACTTTGTGCAATTGATGGGAGTTACCATGTGAAAAGCGATGATCCATAATGGAATGAGTGTCCGCTATTTGTTCACCATCAATTAAAACAAGCCCATCAACAGTAAAATCAACTTCTTCTGCGTTCTGAATTACTCTAGGTTCATTCCGGAATAATTTAGCCCCTAAACAGATGGTATAAGAGTGATATTCCGCATGTGCATCTAGCATAGCAACCGGTCTAGAAATGTGTGATGCATTTTTACTATCACGTTGAATACGCGCATGGTGTACATGCGCCCCACTGTAAAGTCTAAACTCATTGACTGGAACATTCAGATAAGTATTACTGGACAGCCCAATATGTTCCTCAATAATAGTTGCTTTAGAATACATTTCCCCAACAAATAGTACTCTAGGAGTTACAAAATATGGTTTTATTTGATCAGTGAATACATTCAAAATATGAATTGGTTGCTCTATCACCGTTTCTTTAGGCACGTATATGAAGGTGCCATCTTGAAAATTGACATCATTTAGAGGAACGAATACATCGTCCTGATAATTGGTTATAGTCCCTAAATGCGATTGTAATTGCACATGATCACTATAATCGTTGATATTACCAACAATTACACCATCTGGCATTCCTTCTATAGCAGAATGGGATGAACTAAAGTTACCGTCAATGAACACGAGCCTGGAATTCATAGCCTCAGGTAAGTGATATTCATCAAGTTTAAGACCAGACTGCTGCAAACCTGTTTCAACAGATTCGAATTTGTTTGTAGTTATGCTCTTTAGATCGGTAAAGCGCCATTCCTCATCTTTCTTGGTTGGGAATGGGATGTTATCAATAGATTCATTTGCTTGGGCTCTTAACTCCTTGAAATTCTCACGAAGATCAACGGGTAATTGGACGTAAGAATGAATTAATTCTTTTGTACCTACATTGCTCATTTACATCTCTCCTATTTAGGCTAATTCTTTTTGCATCTGATCATAACCATTAGCTTCTAATTCCTCAGCTAGTGAAAAATCCCCAGATTTAACGATTTTACCATTCATCATTACATGCACAAAATCTGGTTTTATGTAGTTAAGTAGTCGTTGATAATGTGTAATCAAGACAATGGCGTTTTCAGGACTTGAGATTTTGTTTACACCATCGGATACCACCTTCAAAGCATCAATGTCTAGACCTGAGTCGGTTTCATCAAGAAAGGACAATCGTGGGTTTAGCACAGCCATCTGAAAAATTTCGTTCTTTTTCTTTTCACCACCCGAGAAGCCCGTGTTAATTGATCGGTTCAAGAATTCATCTTTCATTTCGATGATTTCTAGTTTTGAAACTAAATAATCCTCAAATTCAAGTGGATCTAATTCTTCACGTTCATTAGCGCGAGCTATGGTATTGTATGCTTCTCTAAGCAGGGTTTTATTGGTAATTCCAGGAACTTCAACAGGATATTGAAAAGCTAAAAATAACCCTAAATGAGCTCGTTCATCGGCATCCATTTCAGTGATATCTTCTCCCTCAAAAAGTATAGTACCTTCGGTCACCTCGTACTCTGGATGTCCTGAGACTACCTTCGAAAGTGTACTTTTTCCACTCCCATTAGGCCCCATTATGGCATGAATTTCACCTTTATTCACGGATAAATTGACGCCTTTTAATATTTCTAGTTCTTCGCCTTCAACAACGGCATGTAGATTTTTTATTTCTAACACAGTACTGTAGTTTTTATTTTATTATGGTGAATAAGGTGGTAGTCTATCCTACACTACCTTCTAATTTGATGTCTAATAGTTTATTGGCCTCGACTGCAAATTCCAGAGGCAACTCTTTTAACACGTCTTTTACAAAGCCGTTTATAATCATAGAAATAGCATCTTGCTCACTTATTCCACGTTGCATTAGGTAAAATATTTGTTCCTCTCCCACTCTTGAAGTTGTAGCTTCATGTTCTACGCTACTACTTGCATTTTCAGAGGATATATATGGAAAGGTGTGAGCACCACAGGTTTGGCCTATAAGCATGGAATCACAAACAGAATAATTTTTAGATCCGGTTGCCTTTTTACCAATTTTGACTTCACCCCGATAACTATTATTAGATTCACCGGCTGATATACCTTTTGATATGATGGTACTACGGGTATTTTTACCCAAGTGAATCATCTTTGTTCCGGTGTCAGCTTGTTGTTTTTTGGTCGTGACTGCCACCGAATAGAACTCACCAATTGAGTGATCTCCTTGCAAAATAACCGAAGGATATTTTAACGTTACCGCAGAGCCCGTCTCTAACTGAGTCCAAGAAATTTTACTGTGGTCTCCCTTACAAATACCTCTTTTAGTAACAAAATTATAAATTCCACCCTTACCATTTTCATCCCCAGAGTACCAATTCTGTATGGTAGAATATTTGATATCAGCATGATCCATGGCTACTAATTCTACCACTGCAGCATGAAGTTGGTTCTCATCATACATGGGCGCAGTACACCCTTCTAAATAGCTTACACTAGCTCCTTCTTCTGCAATAATGAGGGTACGCTCAAACTGACCTGACTCCATATTGTTGATACGGAAATAAGTAGAGAGTTCCATTGGACAAGCTGTATTTTTAGGGATGTAACAAAAGGATCCATCCGAAAAAACAGCTGAATTTAGAGCCGCATAGTAGTTATCCCTTGCCGGAATTACCGACCCCATATATTTTTTTACCAAATCTGGATATTCCCTAATAGCTTCTGAAATAGAGCAAAATATGACCCCAGCTTCTGCAAGTTTTTCCTTAAAAGAAGTAAAGACTGAAACACTGTCAAAAACAGCATCTACCGCAACTCCTGCTAACATTTTTTGCTCTTCTAGTGGTATTCCTAATTTGTCATAGGTTTCTCTAATGTTAGGGTCAACATCATCCAGACTGTCTAGACTAGGCTTTTTCTTGGGGGCTGAATAATACAGTAAGTTTTCAAAATCAGGTTTTGTATAGGTAGCATTGAACCATTCAGGTTCCTCCATCTCTAACCAAGCACGGTAGGACTTCAAGCGGAATTCCAACATCCATTCAGGTTCTTCTTTTCTGCTGGAAAGTTCACGAATTATGTCTTCGCTTATGCCTTTTGGGAAATCTTCGTATTCGACGTCTGTTGTGAATCCATATTTATACTCTTCACCAATCATCGACTCTAAAGCCTTGGTCTCTTCACTCATATTATGCTAAAATTAATGGATTAATTGTTTCTTGCTAAACCTAAGCAATGGTGCTTCCGTTCGCTATAGAAAGCTTATTTAGAACAGCCCTAAATATAATAAATCCGATGGGTAATTGTTAGAATATCTTATTGAGTTTGTCTATTGGCACAATAAGGATTACTCAAAGTCAGGGATGTGAATTTCCAACACTATTCCTTCCATTTGTGGGCTTAAAACAAATTCTTCAATGCAGCTTGGAATTAGAACCGTGTCCCCTTTTGTAATGTTAGTTAGCTCATCAAAAAAAGAAACCTCATAGCTGCCCTCGATACACATTAACACAGTACAGGAGGCATAATTGAAATCCAAGGTAGTCGTCTCCTCGATTCGCCTACGTTTGGTAATGAAATAATTAGAAGCTCCTATTATCTGTTCTTTACTGGTGGGATCATAGTTTGTTTTGTAGGAATCCGGAATTTCAAAATCGATCGCATCAACAGCTAATTCGTTATGTAATTCTCTTTTATTTCCATTCGCATCGACCCGGTCAAAATCATGAATTCTGTAGGTAATGTCCGATGTTTGTTGTATTTCAGCAATTAACAATCCTTTTCCTATGGTGTGTATCCTACCTGCAGGAATAAAAAATACATCATCCGGCTCTACCTTCTCCCTATTTAGCACACTCATCAATGTATTGTGTTCAACATGTTCGACATACTGTTGCGCAACTAATGCTTCACTGAACCCTACAATGAGGCTGGCATCCGCCTCGGCATCAATTACATACCACATTTCTGTTTTTCCGAAACTATTGTGACGAATTTTTGCCAATTCATCGTTAGGGTGTACCTGTATAGATAAATCTTGTTGTGCATCAATAAATTTGAACAATAAAGGAAATTTGGTTCCATGCCTTTTATACACAGACTCTCCTACTAAATCGTCCTTAAATTCCTCGATTAGTTCTGACAAATTTTTTCCAGCAAGCGGACCATTACGAACGACTGAAATATTTCCTGGCACACCAGATAATTCCCAAGACTCCCCATCGCTATCACTCATCTGAGGCTTGTTCAAAATCCTGCTTAGATTTTTTCCTCCCCATAGTTTTTCTTTTACAATAGGGTTAAAAATAAGTGGATAAAGTTGTTCCATCGTCTCAATTTTTTGACATTAATACACCCACGCAGGCAGTGTTTACTATATCTTCGGCATTACATCCTCTGGAAAGATCCAGCATGGGTTTATCTAAGCCCTGAATAATGGGCCCTGTTGCCTTGGCACCCGCGAGTCTCTCCACCATTTTGTAGCTTATGTTTCCCGCCTCTAAACTTGGAAATACAAATACATTGGCTTGCCCTGCCACTGGACTTGCGGGAGATTTACGAAGGGCTACAGCTTTATCCCATGCCGCATCAAACTGAAGCTCACCGTCAACGTCGTATCCATTTTCCCGATTCTTGTACATAGTTAAGGCATCCTTGACAAGGTGTACCCGTTCATGTTCAGCGCTCCCATTGGTAGAAAATGATAACAAAGCGATTTTTGGTTCCTCACCGGTGAGAGCATGATATACACTGGCAGAATCGTGCGCGATTGTGGATAATTGCTCTGAAGTTGGCATAGGAATAACCGCACAATCTGCAAAACTTAGCACTTTTCCAGAAGATAATTCCATGATAAAACTACTTGAAACAGTCGTTGAATGTGCACTAAGTCCTATGGTATGTATGGCCGCTCTAAGAACCTCACCCGTGGTCGAAACCGATCCTGCAACTCCAACATCCATGTATCCCAAAGCGAGTAGGCAACCACTAAAGTAGAGGGGATCTAGTACAGCCTTTTCACAGCGCTCCCTTGTCCATCCTTTGTTTTTTCTTTTTTCATAGAGGAAGTCTGATAACTCTTTTCGACGGACATCTTCTCTTGTGTCAAGCCATTGAATATCCGGATGTAGTTCTACTGTTGTCTCTTCCTCTTGAATGCGTGTCACCTCAATCCCTTTATTCTGGTTGCTTGTGCTGGTATTCGAGCTAAGAACATCTTCATTTGCATTGCGAACTAAATAGACTTCCCCAATATCTAATTCAACAAGGGTGTTCGCTGCTTTCAGTACTCTTGAATCAGAAGAACGAGCTAAAACGATTTTTTTGCGACTCTTCGTAGATCTTACTCGTAACCATTCAATGAAACTCATACCGATTACTGCTCAAATATTAATGATTTGTTGATTGTTTTTTTTGGCAGGACTATTAAACGTTGCTATAGGCAATACTCGGGATAATTACACCCATCAAAATACAATAGTTGCATTGCCGAAATATACAACATTTTGCGGAGTGTCATGTAATCTTCGTGCAGTATAGTCCACATTCCTTTGAATATAATTAAGGAGTTGATTAGAGGTATAATTACCTTTTTTTACGGCGTCAGCTAAATAGTAAGTGAAAATACTATGATACTTTTGGGCAATAGCCTGCTTGGTGTATAATTGTGAATCACTTCTTCCATCTGAAGAAAAAAGTAAGCCGAATTCTATGGTTCTTTTCGCCAGCAATGTAGAATTAAGCTTATAAAAAGCATCATAATAATCAGCCCTAGAAACAGAGTAGTCCAGCGTACCAGAAACAAAGGAGTAGTCTCCAACCATAAATAATTCAGTAAAACCTGCCTTTAGTGCATCTTCCAATAAATCAGCCAGTTTTATACTATTATTTTGCTCATCACTAGTTTTCTCATCACCTAACAAATACATAAGATTACCGTCATTATCTATTGATACATAACCATTTGTATATAATATTAGCTGCTTCTTATTGGCTTGATTACGTCTCAAAAATTCATCCCAATTATACCTGAATTGCTCTATTCTTGAGGTATTTATTGAGGTTCGAATACCTGCAAAACCCAAACCAAAGCTATTTATAAGGTATTCTTCCAGGAGCTTAGCATCTCTTTCGGCATATCTCTTGGTTGGGAAACGATCCCCATAAAATTCATTACTAATAATAAAGGCAGCAGCTTGATTATTTTCAGTTAAACGCACCGGAATCTCACGTTCCACATCAACATTTCCAAAGGGTATGTTTGGGAGGGTAATAATGGATAACTCATCAACGTAATCAGTAGGTCGCCATATAAGTTTGGTATCATTTTTTGAAATATAGGTTTCGGTAATCCCATATCGAACCACATACCAATTATCTAACTCATCAAGTAAAAGTAATTCACTCCCACTTGCTAAATCGGTTAAAATAGAATTATTGGTATTATCCGGATTTTGCCGGAGTGCCGTAACCTCAGTCTCCACTACAACAAAACGCTCAAATATGTCCTCAACTGGTACTTCATGTATGTAGAGACTATCGTTGAATTCTAGTTCGATACGTATACTTTGATTACGCTGAACTAAAAAATCACTTGGATTAATGTCTTCGAGTAAATTTATGTAATAACTATTTTTATCGAAGATTACATTATTTCGAATAGCGATTGCCTCACGATCATTATAGATAGTGTAACTTGGTGATATATTGGGCTGTTTAGTTGCCCTAAGTGTATCACTTAGTTGTATTACACCGGTTTGTTTTAATAGTTTCTGTTCTCCAGTGGATGTAGCTTCTCCGGTACTTTTGTCCCCTACCATGCCGGTAAGTAGACTTAATGCACCTAAGCCATAAAGCATGTATTGCTCTGTACTATGTGGGGATAATAAATCGGCTGTTAAATAAGCAGCACTAGCACCTAAAGCACCTAACAAAACAGCGCTTAACGATGGTCTGTAGCGTTGTAAGTATCTATTACTCTGAATCTTTAAAGAGTAGTCATAGGTCTCCATATTCCAAATATCAAAAACCAATACTGGTCGATTTGGACTTGGTATTTCACTCATTTTCAGAAAGACATCCTCACCCACCAAATCAAATTCCGTTCGGTCAATAGCCTGCGTCGATTCTATCGCCCACTTTGAACTAGTACAAGCGCTTATGGAGAGACCCATTGCCATACATACAACCAAATATGAGGTATACTTTATGCCCATGGAGTTTGTTGAGCTGCAATAGCTATTTTTGCGGCATCGATTGCAATCACCAACTCTTCATTAGTTGGAATCACATAAATTTCTACTTTTGAGTCTTCTGAATGAATAGCTGAAAAGCCGTCTACTTGTTCATTTTTTTCAGTGTCAATTTCTAAGCCCAAAAAGGTTAAATTTTCGATAATTTTTTGTCTAATTATTGCTGAGTTTTCACCAATACCTCCTGTGAATATAAGCGCATCACTGCCATTTAAAGCAGCCATATAGGAACCAATATATTTCTTAGCTCTATAACAAAACACATCAACTGCCTCGGTACATCTTCGGTCACCTTGCTCAGCTTCCTCCAATAAATCTCGCATATCTCCTGCATAACCACTCAAACCAAGCAGTCCGCTATGTTTATTAAGTAAGGCATGCACATTGGCCAACGATAATTCTTCCTTTTCAATTAAAAAAAACAAGATTGAAGGGTCAATATCCCCACTTCTGGTTCCCATGACCAGTCCTTCTAAAGGAGTAAAGCCCATGGAAGTATCATAGGAGTTACCATCTTTGATGGCCGTAATTGATCCACCATTACCCAAATGACAGCTAATTAGTTTGGATCCCAATTTCTTCCTGCCTAGAACAGTAAAGTATTCTCTAGATACAAAATAATGAGAAGTACCATGAAATCCGTATCGGCGTATTTTATAGCGCCTATATAGTCGGTTTGGTATAGCATATAAATAAGCATGCTGTGGAATAGAGTGATGAAATGCGGTGTCAAATACAGCTACGTGAGGAATATTTGAGAGAAGTTTTTTTGCAGCTCTAATACCCTGTAGATTAGGCGGATTGTGGAGTGGAGCTATGTCAAATGCTTGTTCAATGGCCGATTCAACGTCCTCATCGATTAGAACAGAATCTTTAAATAATTCTCCCCCATGAACAACCCTATGGCCCACGGCCTCGATTTCGCTAAGACCACGTAAATGCTCATTGTCAGCCAGCATAAGCAAATCCATTATTTTGGACAGGGCTGCATAATGATTTTCTAAAGCAACAGATTGCTTAATGGGTTTTTCATCGGTAAACTCATGCCTAATAATTGAGGTAACGGCACCTATTCTTTCAACCAATCCTTTACAAAGAGTTACCCTCTTCTTCGTATTAATAAGTTGATATTTGATAGAAGAACTACCACAGTTTATAACTAATATTTTCATACAATTAGATGTCTACAATCCACTCAGGAACGATGCGTTTATTTTGAACTAGATTAACTATCAAGTTCATGAGTCTCTGTTGTTCTGGCCAAAATATGTGGGTTGAAATTTCCGATTTTTGGATCCATTTATATTGTGTATGTTCATCGTCTAATGCCGGAATGAAGGAATTTGAGGCTTTGGCAGCAAATGCGGGGATATGGTGAATTTGATTGGATTTAGCTTCAAAAAAAGTATTCACCGAGGGTACTACCCAAAAAAATGAAGGAGTCAATTGTACTTCTTCATAGATTTCCCGTAGTGCCGCTTGAGCATACTCTTCTTCCCGTTCAACCTTACCCCCCACCATACGCCACTGACCAGCATAGATCTTATTCTTAGCTCTTTGTAATAATAAGAACTCTATCTCATGCTTTCTCTCTCTGTATATGTAGGCATCAATAAGTTTTTTCATATGAGAGTTGGCAAAGCTTAAATTGTAGCAGTAACCAATGTGTTTAGCCTATTTCGATTTTTAGAATTTCTAACTCTAGTGTACCTGCAGGTACGGTAACCATAACAACATCGCCTATTTCTTTGCCCAAAAGAGCAGCACCTATGGGGGAATCGACTGAAATTTTACCTTTGGCAAAATCAGCCTCATTGGGTGACACCAAGGTATATTTCATCTGCTTATTCATTTTTTTATTGAGTATGGTAACCTTCGTTAGTACTCGTACTTTAGTTAAGTCTAAATCATTAGCATCTAGAACACGGGCATTAGCCAATATATCTTCCAACTGAGTGATTCGGCTCTCCATATGCCCCTGCGCTTCTTTAGCCGCATCATATTCGGCATTTTCGCTAAGATCACCCTTTGCTCTTGCTTCTGCTATATCTTCTGCAATTTCGCGACGCCCTCTTGTTTTTAGATCGCGAAGTTCTCGATCTAATTTGTCATATCCTTCCTGGCTCAAATACTGAATTTTACTCATATAAATACCTTGTTTAAATAATAAAGCAACTAACAGGCTACTTCTGATCTTTCGTATACAAGGTAAAATACGGCCTTTATACTTGTTATTCTACCTTTATAGTATAGCTGATTCATAAGAGTAATTTTCTGAGTATCAATTGTATCAATTTGGTATAGCTAAACGTCATTTTGATTAACATTACCTAAGGTTTTACTACCTATAATGAGGGCTAGTATAGACAAGAAAGCACCTAATACAAAGGGAGCACCCGGCATATATATGACTTGGTTTGAGCTAAAATAACTAAATGATTGGGTCATAACAGGTGGGCCGATAATGGCCGAAAAACTGATCAGGCTTGTTAAGACTCCCTGTAGTTCTCCCTGCATATTGGCTGGCACTTGATTCGAAAGTATACCTTGCAAAGAAGGTCCTGCGAAACCTCCAAAAGCATAAGGTATGATCATAGCAAGCATAATGGTACCATTGGGAGCCCATGAAAAGCCTATAAATCCTACAATGTAGGCCCAAATTCCCAGAAAAACGGCTTTATTAGGTCCAATTTTGGGAATCCACCACCGAGTTAATCCTCCTTGCACAACAGCCACACAAACACCTACAACACCTAATGATATTCCCACCATCGCTTCATCCCAATTGAATTTAAACATGGTGTAATAGGTCCATGTACTCTGTGTGGCATGATGGGACAGGTAGATTAAAAAAAAGACTAGGAATAGACCAGTTGCAGCTGAAAAATCCTTTATTTTTTTTAATGCACCAAAGGGATTGGCTCTTTTCCATTCAAAAGAACGACGTTGTTTTTCAGCCAAGGATTCTGGAAGAATGAAGTATCCATAAATAAAATTTATCAAACTTAAAGCAGCGGCAGCTATGAAGGGTAATCTAGCCCCATATTCTCCTAAGATTCCTCCTATGACCGGACCAATAATAAAGCCTAAGCCGAAAGCAGCCCCTAATAAACCAAAATTTTGCGCTTTTTCTTCAGGGGTACTGATATCTGCAACGTAAGCACTAGCCGTGGTGGTGGTAGCTCCGGTAATACCTGACAAAAATCGTGCGAAGAATAGCCAGATAATGGTGGGAGCCCACGCTAATAACAAGTAATTTAGTCCATAGGCACAAAGCGAACTTAGCAACAGTGGTCGACGCCCATATCGGTCACTCAAGGCTCCAATAAGAGGGGCAAAAAGAAACTGAGTACCTGCATAAATAAACAGTAATAAGCCGCCATACTCGGCTGCATTACTAATTGTTTGACCGGTTAGTTCAATAATTAAGCTTGGAACTACGGGTATTATGATCCCAAGCCCAATAACATCGATTAAAACGGTAATAAATATAAAAACTAAAGCCGCTTTTCCTTGTTTATTCGGCTTCATTCTTCCATTCTTCGTACAGCTCTCTCAAGGTACTCCAACGATACATCCCTGAATTATGCCCATCTGACCAGTATATCTGAATGGCATGATTACCAACCTGATCAGCTCTGTGAATTGTTACAGGCATAGACGCTTTTTCATTAAATGCAGAAGGTTCAAAAATTTGCATTTTGTCATGTCCCCCTCTACACATTACGCATGGGCAATTTCGTCGTAGCCCAAAAAGTGGGTATTGAAATACATTGCCATCACTCCAAGTAATTTGAAGGTACTCTTCCTCGTTATTTATAACTATTTTGTTAGGAATAAACATGCTATACATCTATTTTTAAGAGTACAAATATATAGAATTAATGACTCTTGTTTACCTTCTTTCTATTCCTTTTTTACTGCTCGGGTACGTTATTGGAGGCCGCTATATCCAACTATATTTTGCGACAATTAGAAAGACACTCCAATTAGTGAGTCTCTTCATAGCCATCTACGTAATGGCCATGTTGCTTTTTGTTTATGGTTTACTAAGTGAAGCATTAGCAGGAACACTCATGAGTCTATTCTATGCTTTTTTAAGTGGACTAGCCATGGGAAAATTACATAGCCAACTAAACATAAAAAAGTCAGCTGGACACCCTCTATATAACTATAAAAATCCTGTGATTCACTTCACCCCCCTAGTGATTGGATCTACCTTAATAATTGCTGGTCTACTACGTATTGGTTGGGCATTCGATTTCGTAGTTACTCCGATACGATTATTTTCAGGTACATCTCTTGTCTTATTTGGACTCGTTAGTTTTACCTTGTACATAACTCCACACCTGAGTACGCAAAGCGTTTTACTTATAGATCAAGCGATCAATTGGAAAACATTTCTTGACTATCAATGGTTGGGTGAAGATGAAGTTCAAATGGTTTTTAAAAAAGAAAATAAATCTATAAACACCTCGGAGCAACGTAACATCGTTATGACCATACAAGTTAATCCTGGTGATAGGATAAAAGTAGAGCATATTTTAGCAATGAAAAAAAATGCTCTCAATGACCCTGATAGTTAAGATGCGCAATAAGCCCCTTCATACATATTTACTTCATTAAGCCGCTATTCTAGGTCTTCTACGCGGTAAAAAGCTTATTAATTTCATATGTCTATTTATAAGTTTACCTTGTTAGGGCTATAAATTTTTAAATAAAACTTATATTTTGTCTACAATAAAAGACGGTGATACCGTATCAGTTCACTACACAGGAACATTAACATCTGGAGAAGTTTTTGATAGCTCACTAGAGCGAGAACCATTAAAATTTACCCTTGGGATGGGTCAATTAATACCCGGTTTTGAACGCGCCATTATGGGGCTTTCTGTTGGTCAGAAAGCAACAACAAATATTCCTAGTAAAGAAGCTTACGGAGAACATAATTCAGAGATGGTACTTGAGGTTCCAAAGAATCAACTCCCCCCTGAACTCGATGCCCAAGTAGGCATGCAGCTGCAATTAAATCAACCTGATGGGCAAGCCATACCCGTACAGATTACTCAAATTAAAGAGGAAATGGTCACCATAGATGCTAACCATCCCTTGGCCGGTAAGAATCTCAATTTTGATATCGAAATCATCGAAATTCATGAGTAGTGCCTTACCACTCGATTTAAATAGAATCTAAAGAGAAACTTTACTTTCTTGCTTTGGATCTAGGTCGTAGAGTGATGAAACAGTTGCTTGAATGGTTTTGTACCACTCGTTCCCATATTTATCATTAATGGCATAAAAATCGGAAAAATCAGGTTTTCGAATATTCATCTTCCATTCCTGAGTTTTGGATTTAAAATTTGGGTCAACATGGAGAAGTTCGTGGTAAAGTAACATTTCCTTTGTTTGATTATCTAACATATCCCATAACTCTCCCGAAATTTCAATCAGATAATCATTACCAGAGTAGTATTTTACCTCTCGACTGGCTTTCATACATTTTGCGGCTTTTTGTCTTGAAATATTCGGATAAACCAAGAAGTAGCCTATTTCAGCTGGTCCAAATTCCATTTTATGTTTTTCTACAACTTTCTTTGCAATTGACTCCACCTCTGGTGATTCCATAAGTTGCTTGTCGGAGTTAATGGTTTCTTCAGGAGATAAGAAGTCGTTGCTTGGCATAGGTTAATCAGTCAAAGTTTGTACATTTGTATTCTATTGGCAAAACCAATATTTAAGAATTAAAGCTCACAATAATAGCTTAAAACTTGGTCAACTTCCAACTCAAATATTACAGTAAAATCCTAGTGATCTTCCCCATTTTAGGTTTTTTATTCATGCGCGCTTTTGACGGATTCACCCGTCTAATTCTACACATTTACGCAAACGAAGAAGTAATATGGAACGGGTTTGCAGTTCTCAGTAACCCACTTTGGATAGGCGTTTTATGGATGGTACACTTAGCCACTTCATTTCTTGTTGGGATGGTGCTGATGACCTTAACCAATAGTAGCAAGTACGTGATATCAATATTTGCAAGTATAAACGCATTTCATAGTATATATAACTGGTATCGATTCCTTCCAAGCAGTGAGATGTTTACGGTACATTATTTGATGATAGAAAACTCCTGGAACACCGATCTAATGCCTGTTATGTTGCACATTTTATTGGGCTTATTTGGTTGTCTTCTAAGCTACAGATTTTCAAAAGGTAAAAAAATCTAACTCAATTATACTAAAAAACTGGATTCTAGCTTTTGTATTGCAACTAATTGCCTTCACTAAGTACGAGTGGAAAGTTTTCAAACCCAAGTAAATCAGCCACTTTTTTACCTATATCTGTATTATCCCACCACCCACTAAATTCGACAGCACCAGGTCCATAAGCCATTAATGGAATAGGTGTTCCAGTATGACCGGTAGATGTCCAGGCAATATCAACAATGGTGTTATCTGAATTAACTCCATTTATGGTCATCCCCCCCGTCTCATGATCTGATGTAATGATAACGAGTGTGCCTGGATTTTGTTCAGCGAATGCAAGTACCACACCAATAGCATTATCAAAGTCTTCTACTTCTCTAACCACATAGGGAGTTTCGTTGGCGTGTCCACCCCAATCTATTTGTGATCCTTCAACCATCAAAAAAAATCCCTGGTCATTTGAAGAAAGCTCATCTACAGCCTTAGAGGTCATTTCTGCTAGACTCGGAATTCTATTTTTACTTTGCATGCCACTTGGAGAAAATAGCCCAACAATTTTGTCAGCATCTTCTTCAATCATAGCATCTCGGTTTAAAACAACGGAATATCCCTTCTCTTCAAAGCTTGGTAATAGATTTAATTGATCGTCTCTATTACTTCCAGCAGAGTCTGAGGGTATAAAATATTCCAATCCCCCTCCTAAGATAATGTCTACCTCTGACTCAACCAGTTGTTCTGCTATTTCGGAGTATTTATTACGAGAATCGATGTGAGTTGCAAAGCTAGCTGGTGTCGCATGAGTAACCCCTGAAGTCGCAACTAAGCCTGTTTTCATACCTGCCTGTTGGGCCAGCTCCATTAATGTAACGCATTCATTGCCTTTTGAGTCTTGAGCAATAACTCCATTATTGGTTTTTATCCCGCATGAATAGGCCGTAGCACCCGAGGCAGAATCAGTGATTAGATCGTCTTCTGAGTGGGTTTTCACAATTCCAGTTATTGGCAACCGTTGAGCATGTAAATAGCCATCAGGTCCGACTTCTTGCAATTGACCACTATATAATTGAGCGATACCAGTACCATCACCAATCATAAAAATCACATTTTTGATGGGTTGATCATCCACTAAAGGCAGTCTTTGGCCCTTAACGACTTTTTCTGAAGCAACAATAAGCTCTTCGGTGTTGAGTACGTCAGCATCATTATTTGATGGAGCATTACAGCCTAGAACTAGTAGGCTACATAGGGCTGTAGTAAAAAATAATTTTCCCATAAAACAAGGTGAATCTAAGGTTAGGATTGCGTGCAGATTT
Organism: Balneola sp.; assembly: GCA_038124025.1. Classification (GTDB taxonomy): domain Bacteria; phylum Bacteroidota; class Rhodothermia; order Balneolales; family Balneolaceae; genus UBA1275. Next base: position 54,664 of record JAYPBC010000001.1, read on the forward strand.
ATAGTTCTCAGCTAAAAATCGCACTGCAATCAGAAAAACACTAATTATTCCTTGTTAAATCTTGGTAACATACTTTTAATTATACCCCAAACACCCTTTGCTGGTTTAGGTGCCTTTTTCGCTCTTTTTGCGGCTTGATTGAGGGTTTTAACTTCCACAGAAGGTCTCTTTTTTGACTTTGATGAAGTTCGTGGTGACTTCTTTTTTGAAGCTTTATTTGAGGTCTTACTGGTTTTTTTCGTACCCCCACCAGCTCCTTTTATGTTGGCCTTCTTAGTCTTGGTATCTTTCTTTAGTTTTACCGTAACCGATGTTTTGGATTTTTTCTCTTTTCCATTGTTGGATGAAGCCTCTTCACTTGTCTTTTGTTTTGAATCATCCTTTTTGGGTGAGGCTTGTTCATTAGAGGATTCTTTTAGCTCAGGTATGACCACCTCGCCATCGACCACTAAATGAATTACTAATTTGCCCTCATCGTCACGGTTAAACTGTACATTTTTTGCTTTGTTAAAGTCAGCTTGAACGAGCTTTACTTCGTCTTTGGAACCATTAGAATCCTCTTTATCGAGCGTTATTTGCTTCTTTTTTTCTGAGGCTTTTTTATCCTTAGCAGTGACTACTCTTATGCTTTTTTCAGAGCCAGACACACTTGCTTTAGCGTTACTATCAGAATCATTTTTTGACGTTTTACCCTGTTCAGGTTCCCCAAATAAGGTATCCAACTCCCCTTTACTCACTTTTACAATCTGTAGAGCATCACCTACCTTTTTTTCTATGGCTTGGAAATACTTTTGATCTTGACGATTTACCAATGTGACCGCTGTACCTTCTTTATCGTATCTACCTGTTCTACCAATCCGATGTATATAATCTTCCACGGCTCTAGGTACGTCATAGTTTATGATCATAGAAACATCATTAATATCGATACCTCGGGCAAGCACATCTGTCGCTACAATAACCGATACTTCGCCATTCTTGAACGCTTGAAGTGCCACATTACGCTCGTATTGATCTCGATCTCCATGAATTCCTACTGACTCCACATCGATTTTTTTGAGCGCCCTTACTAGTTGATCGGCACCTTTCTTTGTCGCAGTAAAAATTATGCATGAATTCCACTCATGATGACCAAAGTAGCGTTGAATAAAACGCAATTTTTCACGTCCATCTAACAAATATGCTTTTTGCTCAACCGAATTGGATGTAGTAGAGACCTCAATTTCAACTTTTTTAGGGTTTTTCATAATCTTGGAAGCAAGCTTATGAATATCTTTCGGCATGGTTGCTGAGAAGAGAAGATTTTGACGCTGTTTTGGCAATTTGTCTATAATGTGTTGAACATCAGGTAAAAACCCCATATCCAGCATACGATCAGCTTCGTCAAGTACTAAAAATTCAATACCGGAAAAATCAACATCCAGGACCTTCATCTGATCAATTAATCGTCCTGGTGTAGCTACCAAGATATCCACCCCAGCACGAATAGCTTCTGCTTGTTTCCCAAAATCCTCTCCTCCAATAATGGTACAAGATGTTGTATCTGTATGGTATCCAAGGGCGAATATTTGTTCGTCAATTTGCTGAGCTAGTTCCCGGGTCGGAGACAATATAAGCGTTCGTATGTGTTCCTTTTTTTCTTTGAGCATGAGCTCTAATACAGGTATCACAAATGCACCCGTTTTACCCGTACCCGTTTGTGCGGCACCTAGTACATCATCACCCTGTAATAAAAGCGGTATACATTGTTCTTGAATAGGCGTTGGCTCTTTAAATCCAACATCGTCTAATCCTGCCTGTAGTAATTCGTGTAGATTAAATTCTTTAAATTGCAATGGTTCTCTTTAGTAATCTTTATTTGTCTTAATATACATACAATATGTGAAAAGTGTTTTAGTGCATGAATTATTCTATCTTGTAACTCTAGAGATTTAAACATAATTATTAAACATACACACACCACTTATATGCGATCATTTACATACCTTAAATCCACCGTAGGTATCTTCATTGGGCTTGGTTTAGTCTCAATATCTTGCAACAACCAAACAGCTACCTACCCAGAAAAAGCCTCCATGAATACCTTAGTCGATAGTGTGAGCTATGCTATTGGGTATCAAAACGGTAGCCAGCTCACGGCACAAGGATTCGAAAATGCTGATTTAGATAATTTTATTGCTGGATTTCAAGCCGGTCAAAATGGTACCGAAAACGAAATGTCTACGGTTAACATTCAAGAATTATTTGGACGTTTTGGTCAGTATCTAATGGATCAAATGAAAGTCGCAAACTTAGAAGAACAAGAGGATTTCCTAACTGAAAACCGAATGAAAGAGGGAGTTATGGAAACCGAGTCAGGCTTACAGTATAAAGTTATTGAAGAAGGCGATGGTGCCTCTCCGACTCCTGAGAATACAGTAGTGGTTCAATATGAGGGTACTTTAATTGATGGAACCCGCTTTGACGGAACCTATGATGAGTTGGGAAACCCTGGTGAGCCTGCTGAGTTTGTTCTTGGTGGTGTCATTCCAGGCTGGACCGAAGGTCTCCAATTAATGAAAGAAGGTTCAGTGTATATGTTCTATATCCCTTCTGAGTTGGCCTATGGCGAAAACCCTCGTCCTGGTGGTGCAATACAACCCAACGATATGCTTATTTTTAAAATAGCACTAGAAGAAGTGAAATAGGTCGAGCTATTTTTAAGGTAGTTTGCTATTACAACTTACTTTGAAGGCCGCTTCTGCGCATTATTGTTGTGGAAATGGCCTTTTCTAATTGCACCTCAGTAGCTAATATAGTCACACTTATTCTCGCACGAGTAACAGCAGTATATAATAATTCTCGAGTATGAAGTAGACTATCAGTAGGTGACAATATCACATAAACATGATCATATTCGGAACCCTGTGATTTATGAATGGTAAGTGCGTAACCCAATTCATATGAAGGCAGACTACTTGCTGGGATTTCCTTCCACCCAAGCCCCATAGCTGCAGTACTTGCTGCCTCGTCAACAGATTGAGTGACTGACAGATTTTGGTCCCTATTTAAAGTATTGAAGCGAACACATACGGGATCTAAGGACGAGCAAATCCCCATATCACCATTGAATAATTCTTTAGAAGTGTCATTTTCACGAATCATAATGGGTCTGCCTAAATACCAAGGTCCATTAACACCACCAGAATCCACCAAAGTAGATAGAGCATTAGTTCTGATCTTTTGATCGATAAATTCATTAATTGGTTCAATACCTAGCCAGCCTTGGCGAACGGCACCTAGTAGACAATGACTCTCTACATTTCCAGGATTATTTATTGAAGAATCTAACTGCCTCTTTAATCTACTAAATTCAATTTTTGCACATTCAAGTAAGTAATTCCTCACCCCATTACGTTCGGTACTTTTATTTGGATTGTAACTTTGCCACCGTACATCTTTTAGGTCTTCATTGGTCAATAAATCCCGACAACTTGCCCAATCCCCATTTTTTATTGCAAGGCTTAAATCTGGTATACTACTGCTAGATTTCTGGCGGTAGTTGGTTTCCAGTTCAAATACCCCATAACTTGTATGGTCGGTATTGGGTTTATGGGTGCATAAATCGCCTAAAATATTACCCGCTTCCACTGATTCGAGCTGAAATCGATCCCCAACTAAAATTAACTGGGATCCCTCTTTACATGCTCTGATAATGTGAATAAACAAATCAATATCGATCATTGAGGCTTCATCGATTATAATAGTATCAGAATTAAGTCGGTTCTTGACACCCTTGGAGAAGCTGCCATCATGCCTCGCTCCTAGCATTCTGTGTATGGTCATTGCTTCACCATATAGCTCCAATAAACCGGTGTCAATGGATTCATTCATTCGTTTAGCTGCTTTACCTGTAGGAGCCGCTAGTTGTATGCGAAGGTCTGGAAACCATTGGTGATAGACCTTCATTATCCGCTCAAGAGTATAGGTTTTACCTGTTCCAGGACCTCCAGTCACAATAATAAATTGACTGCTAAATAGATGAGTAAGGATCTGTTTCTTAGGGGCATCTAAATTTGAAAATTCCTGAATTATCCACTTTCTATAATCAGCCAACTCAAGACCCGAAACCCTACGGTTGGCTAAGTAAGACTTGGGTTCATAGTCTACATTTTTAAGCCAAGAGACAATTTCATTTTCAAAAGTAAGATGACGTTTCATATATAGACGCTCCTCTTCTACCACAAAAGACTCGAAACCTTCCTTGAAGCTTAGGTCACTCAATACATTCAGAAGGGTGTCTATATCCCAATTAGTGCCATCCAGTTTTCTAAACAAACCACTCATGGCTAAAGTTGGCTTAAGGATATCTGCTATTTCAATACATACAAAACCTTGTTTATGAAACTCTAACCAACACAATAATGCATACCGCTTTATAAGTGTTTCCTCTTTGGTCGCATGTGTAATTCCAAATTCCGAAATCAGATAAGAATTGAAGGATAAATAAACTGTGGGATTACTAAAGGCTTGCTGGTTACTCTCCAACCATTCGGTGATGATATCATATTCAATAGTTGCCATTTAAAATCACCTCCATTTCCTTTATCCGCTGTTCCGAGGGACGGCAAAAGTGTATACCTTGCCTATGATTATCTGCAGATAGGCCACGAACAAACACATAATAATAGCCTCCAAAGTGTTGCTGATAGGCGTAATTCTTTTTATAGGCCGTTAGGAATTTATGTATGGCCAAACTATAAAGATGTCCTTGAATATCGTAGGATAATCTTACCATATGTTCATTTAGTGAATCAGGTGAGTAAGCCTCATTTCCCTGCAAAAAATTAGTCTTATAATCTAAAATGTAATATATATCTTCATGCTCAAAACTGAGATCTATGAATCCTTTCAAAAATCCAGCTGATATGGTATTGTTGGAGTGCTCCAGATTAGCCAAAAGACCCTTCTTGATATCACTCTGCTGACCTTCTTGGGTGCCTATTTCCATGTTAGTGGATAATTTATTCGAACGAATTAGCTCATATAAGGCATCTACTTGGTAAGGCTTAACCGATAAGAAAAAAGGCTTTTCAATAATAATTTGTCCCTTCTTTAATTTTGAAATGGTGATATCATCGAATAATGGCACATTCATCATCCTCTCAATCCAATGGTAAAATTGAAACTGTTGAGGCTCATTTAGCCCAAAATTCTTGGCTTCCATTAAAACCCATTCTTTATAATCAAAAGCTTGCATGCTCCATTTGTCAAGTAATTCTTCCATAATTCGGTGATAAAAACTACCTAACTCTGTTCCTCCAGGCATCCTTGTAAAAGCATTCATTGACTCACTCTCTTTCTCCGTTTTCTTCAAAGCACCATTTAGGCCTTCTTCCTGCTCTCCTATAATATCATCGGTGTCTAAATAGTCTTTTGCATCATCTAATAAAGCGAATATTTGAGCATTTGAACCGTCTACAAGTCGGTCCTTTAAGCGCTTTATCGAACTATAGGAATGTACTTGTGCAAAGTTCTTGAGTACCTCATCTTGTTCAAAAGTAGCAAATTGAAGCCTTTGTGATGGTTTAACGCTTTCGGACACCCTTAATTCATATTGTTGCTTAAATTTTTGGTACCAAGGGTTTGATTTATTTATTTTATCAGCACATGTAGCTTTGTTTGCAGTAAACTTCTCCATTAATTGATGAGCCATTTGCTTTGCAAGTCTATCTGCCGTCAGATTTTTTGTCCTGGGTTTAACCAGCTTTTCGCTAATAGATTCAATGAGTTCTGATTTATCCATCTGCGAAGCCAGTAATCCCGAACTCCAACCCCGAGCACCTGTATGGGTATACATAAAACAGACCGATTCAGATCGAGTTATTGATACATAACAGAGCCTAATATTACTTGCAATTTCTTCAATAACCATCGGTAAGGTCGTCTCAAGATGGATATCCTTTGCTTTGGTTACCATCCTCAAGTCAATCATTTGTTGATCGTCTTTACGGTACTTGCTTATTTTGTTATTTAATTCAAAATTACTGCCAGACGATGAATAAGGGCAAAATACAATTGGATATTGAAGGCCTTTACTGCGATGAGCTGTAATAATATGAACCATATCTTCATCGGTATTTAGACGAATTACATCCTCATCCAATGCAGACTCATCTTCGTCTTCGGTAGATCGGGCATGAAGGTAATTTATTAGTGAAGACACCCCCATCCATTTGGAATGCTGAAGCCTACTAATAACCTCAAATAAATGCTCAATATTGGTAATAATCCGTTCAAAATTATCTAATTTTGTCCATCTCGACCAGATGCCTAGCTTCCTAAAAAGAGTGTGTAGTATCGTATGTATTTTTTGCTTACTGAGTGATGAATGAGCCTTATGAATCTGCTCCATAACCCTCGCCCATTCCATCTCTTGGGTTTGTACTACTTGAAGTTCGAACGAATTTAAAACAGATAAACGGTGAGCTAAAATTGTATTAATTAATCGCTCTCTAGAAGGATCTTGAATTACCTGCAACCATTGCAGAAGGTATTGAGCCTCTTCAGTAGTGAAAATTGATTGTTGGCTATTAATAATTGATTCAATTCCCAAAGATTTTAGTTGCCTTTGTATGTCAAAAGCATCATGATTTTTATGCACCAATACCGCAATGTCGGACGCTTTGAAAGGTTCCACATCCAATTGCCCTGAAGAATTGATGGTACGAATTAAGTTACAGTCTAGTAACTCTTTGATCCGCGCTACAACATCTAATTTAATAGCCTCATTAGTTTCTGTCACTCCTTCCCCATTTATTTCAACCATTTGGATAGGATGCAACCTCTGCCATTCCTCGTTTCCTTTGATATAAACATGATTTGAATAAAGAGACTCAGGACTTACTTTTTGATGATGTATTTCCTGGCCTTGAGTATTTTTTTGAGAAGGATGCAGGCTATCTTGGTAGTCAATTTCTATAAGAAATGGATCCTTAGCTTGAGTACTAGAAAACAATTCATTAGTAAAGTTTAAAAGCTCGGGATTGGACCTATAATTATAGGATAGTTTAAATCGATTAGATGTTGGCACCCAATTCCGAGCGACTAAATAAGTGTGTATATCTGCCCCTCTAAAACCATAGATTGCTTGTTTGGGATCACCAATAAGATACAGTGTTCCAAAATTGGTATATAGACGTTTAAATATTTCGAATTGATCCCTATCTGTATCCTGGAATTCATCAATTAATGCAACTTTATATACCTCCCGAATTAATTGTACAAAATCTTCATCCGCTTCTTGGATACCTTTAGACACAATTTGTATCAGATCATCATAATCCAACCAACCTTTGTTTTCTTTTTCATTGCGGATACATGCGCGTATTTGTGTAACCCAATAGAGCGTTATGATATGTTGTAGTTGTGCATACCAATCCGCTTCATCATAGTCAGATTTAGTTTTTTCACTCTTTTCTGCTAGAGCTAAAAAATCTGCTAGGCTATGTAGCTGTATATTTCCCTCACATTCCTGAAGGTAGGAATTCCAAAGTGAATGTATAGGTTGAATTTCATGCTCAGTTCGAAACGCACCTTTAAAAGTATCATAAACTATTTCAGGGCTTTTCATCCCCTTTCCCAGCTCCGAAAATAATTGTTGCATGCGCTGAATCATAGGCTGCTTGGTAGGCGCATAAAAAGCTCTCCAGAATTCCCTTATGCTATCCAATACAAATAAGGTGGGATTAGGTGCTAACTCAAAATTGGGACGTACATTAAACTTAAAAGGATAGGATCTCAGTAAAGTTTGGCAAAAGCCATGAATTGTCGAAATATTAGCTTCATCAAAGGTAGTTACAGCTATTTGCAAGCGTTTCTGGGCTTCATAATCTAGTTCGTAGCTACTTTTGCAATAAGCTAAAAAGCTGTCAGTAGCTACTTTTTTGCGAGTATCTACTGCATTTTTAGCTTCAAACAACTCCAATACCTCTTTACAACGAGACTGTATGCGAGCTCGTAGTTCTACTGTAGCCGCCTCAGTAAAAGTAAGCACTAAAATATTTTTCAAATCCAATGCTCCTTCTGCAATTAGCCGTACTACCAAAGAACTTATATTAAAAGTTTTTCCGGTGCCTGCATTAGCCTCAACTAAATGAATTCCTGCTAGAGGTGCCTTGGTAACGTCAAAATGTTTCATCCCTCACCCCTTAAGCACTTGTTTATTTCCAATCTCTAGCCAATTAGCCCAAAACCTAGAACTGTTTTCATGAAAGGCTTCGGTATTTATAGGATCTTCACCAAACCAGCTGATAGTATTCCAGGTGTCTTCTCCCTCTCCAGAGAATCCGTAGGATTTGTTTTGCTGTTTCCAGGCAGATTTCGCTTTATCAAGTGCATAAAAGACATCGCCTATTTTATCGAGTGCCTGTACATAGCTTAATGAACTCTCAGGAAAGAATGTCAAAGAATCTTTGGTATGCATAGCATTAGCGTACCAATCTATGAGTTGTTCTAGTTGCTGTTGAGCTAATTCTGCTTGTATAGTACCAAGATTGAGGACGGTGTTTTTCTTATCAATATAATAGTAATGTGAATCTACTTGAGATCCCGTAGCTGCCATCAATAAATGCTTGATAAAGTATTCTACTTTGTGTTTTGCTCTTAGATTGCCCAAACGGTATTCTATATATTCACCGTTACTCACGGTTGGTAACTCCCCCTCCAAAATATAGTTTTGAGTCTTTAAGCATACAGATTTAGACTCTATGCTCTTTATATCCTCTCCTATTAGGGAATAAAAATGATTAAGCTGTTCAAATAACTCTTCATAAACAGCATAATAGGGCTTGTGGGGAGGAATCATTTTAGTGCGTCTCAAGTAGTCGTAGCTTTCTTTACAGCCGATTCCTTCTTCCAGAGCCTCCCAAATACGATGCTTCATATCATATTTTTCAAGACCATTCATGGTATAAGCCTCAAAATCCTGTATAACTGATGGGGTATAAGAATCTTGAAGGTGCAGAATATTTTCGAGATAATATCGAGTTGGATGCATATAAAACCGAATTAAATCATCCAAATCAATAATCCGTGGATCCATCTGCTGACCCATAGTTGCCTGATTCTCATCCATGCTAGAGGCTTTTAATACTAGTGTGTTATCCACGAAAAAAGTGTGATTATTCGCTTCAACATTCTCATAAATTGACTGGAATTGTTGAAAATGCTCCTGACAAAATGAATGTATGCCTTCAGTATTATTAAAATATGGTTCTGCGAAGCCATGTAAACGATGGTCAATTTCATTTAATGGTGCTTTCTTAAACGGGATTAACTCTCCCGATTCATTTTGAGCAGCTTCGACCCCTTTGTGTAAGTAGAGTAACTGGGTAATTAATGGGGAGGGATTTTTTTCGGTATTGGTATGAGCATCTCTTCCTATATAGCTTAAAAAATATCGGGATTCGGTAAGAGCTAAACGCTCAATAAACAGACGAGATCTATCCTTTTTACGCTGCCGTTCTCCCTCCTGTGGTTGTTGATGTATAAGATCAAACACAGGCCGCTGAGGATTACCTGGAAATTCACGCTCATTTAATCCCAGCATGGCAGTATATGAAAAAGGTAATAGTCGATTAGGGATGTAACTACTTACCAACACACCCGTACCAAAAGACGAGGAACGATCCTCATTTCGCACTAATACTGTTCGGTACCATGATAAAAAAACCTCAAAGGTGATAACTGTAGGAGCATAGGCTAATTCTTCTTCTAGCTGTTCAAAGCGTTGAATGACCCAATTATACCCCCTAGGATTAGAACTAGTACTCTCCTTAAAAATACGAACAAAATGATTTCGCAAAGCCTTAAGCCAATCAATGTTAAGCCGTTCTTCCTCAGGTGAACACGTTAAATCCAGCAACTCATCATAAAACCTTTGAAGTTTCGAAAGTATAGCCAGTTGAGCTGAGCTTTTAACTTGTTTCGATGGAGCAATGCCCGGTTCAACTGAAAAACTTACGTGTTCAACAAAATAACCTCTCCACCATGCATATAAGGCTGTTGATAAACTATATTCATGAGCATCATCCAGTCCGAAGTGAATATGGTCAGTTACAATCCAATCCCTAATCATTCCAAGCTCAATCTCTTCAAAGCCATATCGCTCCATTATATTGGGATCAGTGAGTGTATCCATTAAATCACTCATCTTACAGTTCGTACTGGCTAAATCTAAAAGAGCTAAAAAACTATCTTGTAATGGACGCTCTTCTCCGTCATAGAGATATACGGGGATACTTGGTTTCAGATCAAACACCTGTTTAATTATTGGTGCATATACCTCTACATCGGGGACTGAAATGCTAATCTCACTTATATCGAGGGACTCTGAGGTGTTTAAAAAATGCAATAGGTCATCTTTCAAAACCTCGACCTCTCTTTTTATTGAATGACAAACATTAATAGAACCTGGTGTTGATAAAATTTTGGAAAGTGTAAACCAATGATCTTTTGGCGTTAATGTGTAGTCTACTCTATCTGGCTTTGTTTTAATTGCAGATAAGTACGGTGAAAAAGCTCCATGTTCCCTCCATTTCTCTGCCATATGTCCCATAAAGCTCTGCTCCAATGAGAAAGCCAAATCTATTTGATTAGACGGCTTTGATGACCGATTGATGCTCTGTTTTGTCTTATTAGTAATGTCGTTTTCAATTTCGGGATAATTAAGAAGGTGTACGTTTGTATGCTCACTAATTAACTCGACACTCTCCACTAACAGGCGGTTCCAATCTCTTTCCCCAACAAAGAATATATCAGCGGGTAAGCTATCTGTTAGGTTGTCTCTTTTTAAGTGGGCTAGCCAATTTCTGTAAATCTGAATTCTTGACCACTTATGGTTTCCTTCTCGATGCAATATCTTGTTTAATGAATGCCAAAGTTCTTTTTGCAGATTAACATAACTATCTAACTCATTTGGTTGGTTCAGTAGCTCAGGTACGGTTTCTTTATCCATAAAATCTGGGCGATCAAGCCTCGAAACAGCCTTAAATTCAAAGGAGGCATTATCATCTTCCCACTCAAAAAGCATATGAGGACGAATATTAATGTACTGATCAAATACATCTGCAATTTGAATAGCTAATGCAAAACGATGTTTTTGATCTCTAAATTCACCAAATAAGGCATTTACGCGTTCATTATCAGTGAGTAATTCAAAAATTTTAAAGGTCAGTGCGTGTACATCGGTCGGTAATTTTCTAGGTACATTTGGATCGATTAATCGGTACAATTTCCAGATAAACTCAAAGGGAAATACAAAATTATAATGCGGACTGCTCCCCACTTTTTTTGCTATTTCACGGTCTATCCAATCTTGAAATTCTCGATTGGGTACAACAATCCATGGAGCTTGAAATGGTTGATCACTCAATGGATATAAATCGATGAGATCATCTATAAGTTCGTTTGGGTTTGCAGTTTCTCTGTAATTGATCACCTAAACTAAAAAGAATGAGTTTTATAACGCATTTTCACGTAATTTGTACGTGTATTAATTTACATTATATTATATAACAAAATATATTTTTTTATGCAATTTTACAGTAGAAAAATAATTAAACCACAAGACTTGAATAACAATGGAACATTATTTGGTGGAGCGGTACTTAGTTGGATAGATGAAGAAGCAGCCGTATTTGTAGCATGTCAATTGGGTAAGCGAAGCATTGTTACCAAATATATGTCAGAGATAAACTTTGTAGATTCAGGCGAATTGGGCGATGTTATTGAAATAGGTATGGAAACTGTAAAATTTGGAACCACATCCATCACAGTACGCTGTGAAGTTAGGACCAAATTTAGTGCAAGAACTATAATCACTATTGAGAAAATCGTTTTTGTTCATATTGACGAAAATGGCCGACCAAAAGCCCATGGCATCACAGAAGCTGTAGAATAATGAGGTACTGTTCCGAACAAGAATTAAACGACATTGATTTAGTTCAGGCCTACCTTGGTAAACCATTCAAAGAATCAGGAAAATTACTAACTGTTACTGGATCTGGTGGCTACTTTATCAAAGATTTTACACTTCCCAATACTATTTCTAAGCAAATTCCCCAGGATGCCAAAGCCACCATTCAACGCTACAAAAAAGGTATTTTTTTATTATTCAACAGATCTACCCGGCAATATGGAATCATGCTTACTTGGGATGATATTGACTCTGTTGAATTATCTGAAGGGGCTACTATTTATAGAAGCATCCCTTTTTTACCCATGTGGTGGCTACTCAAATTGGGAGTAAAAAAAAAATTAGCTCGTTATGCCGGGATATTTGGAGAATTTCAGCAAGAACCTGTACAACTACAAATAAGATTAGGTGATCATCAAATTACTCTGTATTGCAATGGTTTTTCATTTACTGAGAAACGTACTTATTTTGAATCTATGAGTAACAACATAACGGTAACCATTAACCAGAAAGAATGACCATATTAGTTACCGGTGGAGCCGGATATATCGGGAGTCATACTTGCCTAGAGCTATTAAACCTTGGCCATGAAGTCATAGTAATCGATAACTTGATTAACTCACACGCAGAATCCATTCAACGGGTGAAGAAGCTAACAGGTAAGAATATTCCATTGTATACCATTGATCTAATTAATGAAACGGAGGTCAAAAAGGTATTTGAGGATCATATAATTGATGCAGTTATTCATTTTGCTGGCCTTAAGGCAGTAAGTGAATCTGTGGAGCAACCTATTCGATATTATGAAAATAATATCAACTCCACCCTTGTACTGTGTAAACTTATGCAAGCCTTCTCCGTTAAACAATTAGTTTTTAGTTCATCAGCCACTGTTTATGGCTTTGCAAAAACCAACCCAATACCTGAAACAGCGCCATTATCTGCAACCAATCCCTACGGCAGAACAAAGCTATTCATTGAGTATATTTTGAATGATTGGGTCCAAACGTACAGTGGAGCTTCTGTTGCCCTATTACGCTACTTTAATCCGGTTGGTGCTCATGTGTCAGGCCGTATTGGTGAAGATCCACAGGGAATTCCTAACAATTTAATGCCTTATATAACCCAAGTTGCTGCTGGCCGTAGAGAAAAACTCTCTATTTTTGGGAATGACTATGAGACCATTGATGGTACGGGCGTACGCGATTATATTCACGTTGTTGATTTGGCCTTAGGACATGTTAAAGCATTAGACGCCTTAACTAACTTAACTGGCACTCATGTCTATAATTTGGGAACTGGTAATGGAACTAGTGTGCTGGAATTGGTTCATGCATTCCAGCAAGCCACAGGTCAGACCATTCCCTATGAAATTACTGAGCGTAGACCCGGTGATGTGGCTACATGTTTCGCAGATTCCTCCAAAGCCAAACGTGAATTAAGTTGGAAAGCAAGCAGAAATATTGTCGAGATGTGCAGGGACAGCTGGAAATGGCAAAATCAAAACCCTAGAGGGTACAATTAAGGCTATTATTTTATTCAGAATGATCTTATTTTATGCTTTTATAGCCAAAGTGGCGGAACTGGTAGACGCGCACGACTCAAAATCGTGTTCCTTCGGGAGTGTGGGTTCGATTCCCACCTTTGGTACACATTCTTCTTACAGTGGAATCTGAGAATCAAGAGATAGCGCAACAACAAAGCGTAGATTAACTAACCAAAACATAGCTCTGGACTTATTTTCAAAGTATCAAAGGGGCCAAAAATGACAAAAAATGTGGGTACCATCGACCGATTAAGTAGAACCACCATTGCAGTAGTTGTAGCTGTACTATTTTTCAAAGGTGTAATTAGCAGCACATTAGGTATTGTTCTACTTGCATTTATAGCTATTTTTGTTTTTGCAAGCCTTGTAAGCATTTGCCCTTTTTATACCCTATTTGGTATAAAAACATGTTCAACTAGTACCGAAGGTTAAATTCGGGCTTGGAATTACTTTTTTCTCACAATGGTACATCCATCTCGTAGAGGAAGTAATAGCTGATTAACACGATTATCTTCTTTGAGTTGCTTGTTGAATGCATCTAAAGCCTTTGATTTAAAATCTTTAGGGGCCAAAACCTGTGCATTCCAAAGCACATTATCTGCAACAAGAATTCCACCACATTTTAATATGGGGATGCAGTATTCGTAATAATGTTGATAGTATAATTTGTCTGCATCAAGATAGATTAGATCGTATAGCGTATTCAATTTGGTTATTTCCTCTCGAGCGTTTGCCTTTATGAGATGAATCTTTTTTTCATAACCAGACATTAGAAAATTTTTCTGAGCAATATCTTGGTATCGAATATTCATCTCAATAGTATCTATTCGTCCATCGACGGGTAATACTTCGGCCATCTTAATGGCACTATACCCTGTGAATGTTCCAATTTCTAGACAGTTCTTTGCTCCTGATATTTGCACTAAAAATTGAAGTAAATTCCCCACCAAAGGGCCACTAAGCATATCAATATAGGCAAGTTCTTCATCGGAATTTTGAATTAACTTGGTCGTGATTTCACTTTCAGGTGTAGAATGTTCTTCAGCATACCTTTCAACATCACTATCAGTAATCACTCGGTATGGCTTTGGTCGATTTTTCACTACATTTGTTCTCTTTTTATTAGTTTAGTCAAAAATACTCTTTCTCGTGAACTTTATCCCTGCCAAAGAACATCCTATCTATTTATGGTTTTTCTACTACGTAACGGCTTATTTGCTTAAACGTCGATTCAAAGAAGTACATATCGAAGTAGATTATCGACCATCAAAGCACACATCTACTCTGTTTTATATGAATCATAATTACTGGTGGGATGCCCTACTACCTAATTATCTCAACCGACGTTTTTTTGGACAAAAAACTCGTGGGATGATGGATATACGACAGCTTAAAAAAAATCCTTTTTTTACAAAAATAGGCGCCTTTTCTGTGGACTTAAATCAGCCTAGAAGCGCTATATATAGCCTCCGATATGCCCTAGAACATCTCCAAATACCTAATGCTTCCATTTATTTATTCCCAGAAGGTGAAATTGTTCCCGTACATCCAGGTCCCCTTGAGTTTAAGCGAGGTCTTGAGTGGTTACGAACTCGAGTAAGTAACGCTGATCTTGTAGGAATAGCTACATATATAGATTATTCAAAGTCATCCAAACCTAATCTGCATATACACATTGGGTCTGCCTTATCGGCTTATGAAGATCCTTCAGCACATCTCGAGAAGAAATTAGCCCAAATTAAAAGCCGCCTTCATACAACCAATTAAATCTGTTATTTTTTTAGAAGCTGTTGATATAGCTTTGTTGGTACTACTTCGATTATTACCACGTTCTAGGGTATAATAATCTTGATTTTTGCACCCAGTGTGCTTTCTTAGACAGATACCGTAGCCTCATATTAATCATCCACCAGTATTTGCGGTCATAAATACGCTCTGGAATAATATATTCAGACATTCCTCTCTGTGTTCTTTTTGTTTGACCTGTTTTTAATGTTACCTCACTAAAATATCGTTGGTAAAAAGGGCCGTCATCTATAATTTGATCGGTTAACACTTCACATGTTACACCTGGCCCTTTCA
Source organism: Balneola sp. (assembly GCA_038124025.1). Lineage (GTDB taxonomy): Bacteria > Bacteroidota > Rhodothermia > Balneolales > Balneolaceae > UBA1275. The sequence goes on from JAYPBC010000001.1 coordinate 70,248, forward strand.
TCGTTATTCGCCTAAATGCCTGCAGTCCGTGGCGATTCGCTGCCTTATCCGATAGTTCAATCTCTCGGATGTTCAATTTCGGACTTTCTGCTTCAACTGGAAACAGCCATGCTTTTTTTTCCACTCCATCCTTGGTATTCATGAGGTAATACACCAAAGTATAATCAATAAAATGAACCCGCCCCCAATACCAATCTTTAAAACTATCTTTTAAGGGTTCAAATCCAACATTATGATCGTGATACCCTAAGCCGTTTAACGCTATATTGTACATGTCGGTTCGGCCGTCGAGTACTAAATTGCCTATAACCCCTGCCCTTGGTTGAATTAAATTCCAGGCATGTTGGTAGTGAGTCGGTTCTGGCTTTTTAAGCAGAGAATTAAAATCGGTAGACTTTTGCATGTTATCCGGCTCATGCACGAACTTTATTCTACCCCTGAGCTGATAACGTGAATCCAGCATCTGATTTAGTATAATCTCGTATTCTATTTTCTCATCTAACACTCTTCGTTCAAAAATATTGCTACCCAACGAGATTGAAAATGGTTCATTTTGAGAGTTTAATCTATCAGGTGCATACTCCAAAAAACTATAATATTCAGCTTTTTGAGTATTATAGATCGATACACTTATGGCAGGAAAAGAGCTCGCATTTGCTGCTGTGTTAACAGTATCTCCCTCTAAACGTTTAGTTGTATTATTTTCTAGTTGAGCCTTGATGTATGCCGGAGAGAAGGGGTTTCCTTCATAGAAGATGATGACAATTGCCCATTTCTTATCGGCAGACAGAGCATCAAAATACCACCATTCATAACTTCCTGGAATGTCTTTGTTATGAGGCAATTCAGATGAGAGTTTAGAACGTATGTACATCTTAAGTTGGTACTATAGGTGGTTTATTAGAGAGTTCGTTACCTTCTATTATGGAAATGTCAGTATCCCTACTACTAATGTCGCTGTTAAGCTTTGCGCTACTCTTTCATGTGGGCACATCACTCAACTATTTACGAAACCGTAAACACATTAGCGGCATTCCGGCTTCCACCGAAGATACCAATTATTCGAACAATAATACTGTTAGTGATTTAACTGTTTGTATTCCATGTCGTAACGAAGAAAATAATTTAAGAAAGACTCTTACGTCTTTGGTTAATCAAAGCAATAAAAATATTTCCGTACTGGTTTTAGATGACCAATCAACCGATGGAACCCAGCAAATTTTAGAGGAGTTCACGAAACAATATTCAAACATTAAAGTAATTCAGGGAAAGGAAAAACCAGAAGGCTGGTTGGGTAAAAACTGGGCCTGTCATCAGCTATCAGAACAAATAACAACCCAAAAGACGGTTTTTCAAGATGCAGATGTATGGTTAAGCCCTACCGCACTAGAAAGTATTACTCTGTTATTAGATTCTTATGACGCCATAACTGTCTGGCCCCATCAGAAAGTACATAGCTTTACCGAGCGATTGATCGTCCCTAGTGTATATTATTCATTATTCACTTTATTTCCTGCCGCCTATTTACATCGTAAACCAAAATGGCTGCCCAATCTTTTATATCCACGATTCAAAGAGCTATTCACCGCTGCAAATGGGCAGTTTATGGCTTTCAATATGGAAACCTATTCAGACATTGGCGGACATAATGCCGTTCGTAATGAGGTGGTAGAGGATATGGCTTTAGCACGGTTAGTTAAAAGAAACAACCATTCCATGGGCATGTTTCATGGTAAAAACACCGTTTATTGTAGGATGTATCATACCTCAAAAGAGGTATGGGACGGATTTGGTAAGAATTTTATGCAAGGCTTTCCCAACATGTTCACTTTCATTTCAATGGGTCTACTACATCTACTCGTTTTCATTCTTCCTGTAACTGTACCATTTATTATATATGCAAATGGAAGCAGCACTCTCAGCTATACTATGTACAGCTTAGTTTTAGCTTTATTGAGTGTGTGTTTGTTCACTGTTCAACGTTTATCACTAGATTGGCTATTTAATTGGAGAGCAAGCTATTCATTCCTACATATTTTTTCTGTTATTTGGTTTCAAGCACTTGCAATTCGTTTAATTTGGAATAAATTAAGTGGTAGGAAAGTCAAGTGGAAAGGCCGACCTATTTGATTAGTTTTTTAATCCTATAAAGCATACGTAACCATGTTAAACGCACATCTGGAAAAATTTATGGCGTTTTTGAGAGTGGAAAAAAATGCTTCTAGTCATACTCTGAGCTCCTACAAAACTGATCTCGATCAATTTTTTACTTTTTTGCATACCCACTTCGGTTCAGAGGAGTACTCAATAAATCAAATAGACCGATTAGTCATCCGTCTTTGGCTTGGTGAGTTAACAGAGAATGGTCTAGCACAGAGTAGTGTAGCACGAAAAGTAGCTGCACTACGATCTTTTTTTAAATATGCCTTCAAACATGGTTGGGTACAAAAAAATCCAGCACATTTGTTAGTCATCCCCAAAAAAACTCGTATCCTTCCAAAAACTGTCCCAGCATCCGAAATACAGCGTATGCTCGATGGATACCGCAATACCGAAAACCCCACTGCATCTCTTCAGGATTCTGTAATTCTTGAGCTTTTTTATAGTTCTGGAGTACGAGTCAGTGAATTGTGTGGACTCAATATGCAAGATGTACACTTAAACCAAGCCTGGATCAAAGTTCGCGGAAAAGGTAACAAGGAAAGAATCATCCCAATTAGCACATCTGTAAATAAATTAATTAAACAGTTTCATGATCAGAGGAGTTGTTTACCACAAGAGACTCAAGCTTTTTCAAACGAAGTTAATAAGCATGAGCGCCCACTATTTACAGCCCCTTCAGGTCAACGTATGTATCCAAGGCAGGTGTACCGAATCGTCAATAAGGCCCTAAAACAATATTCTGAAGTAACTCAAAAAAGTCCTCATGTACTTAGGCATAGTTTTGCCACTCACATGCTGGACAATGGAGCCGATATACGACTTATAAAAGAATTTTTAGGCCATTCTAGCCTCGCTTCAACCCAAGTGTACACCCATACTAGTGTTGAGCGCTTACGAACTATTTATGAACAAGCACACCCACGTGCGAAATCCTAACATAATGGAGTATATTATGAAAACAACAATTACATCCCGTCATTTTGAAGCAAGCGAACACTTAAAGGATTTTGCGAACGATCACCTAAAAAAACTATCTACTGTTTTTAACAGAATAACTTCTTGCTCCTTGGTAATGGAAGATCATCCAGACCCAAACTATCCTCAGTCAGCAGAACTGATTGTTCATATTCCTCAAAAAAGTTTAACGGCCAAAAGTGCTAAAAATACCTATGAAAAAGCAATTCATGATGTAGTTGAAAATATGAAGCGACAACTCAAACGGTACAAAGAAAAAAAGCTTCATTACTAACTATTCTTTTTAACACTCAAAATAAGTAACAAACTGGCATATGCCCTTTTCGACCCACTCACCTATACCTGTAAATGAAAAATTAACCGTCGAAGAACTCATTACAAAACTTCGGAAACATGTTAATATTAACCTCATTGCATGTGCGGCGGAAGACAAATGCCAAGAAAAATTTGTCCGTGAAGCTGAGTTAAACCGCCCTGGTTTAGCTCTCACGGGCTATTTAGACGTATTTTCATGGCAAAGAGTGCAAATCATAGGAAATACGGAAACTGATTACCTTGAGAAATTACCTGAGGATAAGCAACTCAAGGCATTCGGAAACATTACCAAATTCGATCTTCCCATTATCTTTCTAACCAATGGGAACATGCTACCAAAACCACTGCTTGATAATGCTGCTCAGCGTGGGATTCCCATATTTACCACTCCCTATGAGACCACGCGTTTCATGCTGTTGTTAAAAGACTTTCTAAATGATCAGTTTGCTCTACAGACCATGGTACATGGTGCTATGGTAGATGTATATGGTGTTGGCATACTCATTGTCGGTAAATCCGGTATTGGCAAGAGTGAAGTTGCATTAGACTTAGTTGAACGAGGTCACCGTTTAGTAGCTGATGATGTGGTTATGATCACCAAAAAAGGAAGTGTACTAATGGCCTCAGCTACTACGATGAGCAAACACTTCATGGAGATACGCGGATTGGGAATAGTCGACGTGATGTCGATGTTCGGTATCCGATCAGTTAGGTATCAAAAACGCTTAGAAATTGTAACTGAGTTATCCTTGTGGGACGATACCCGTGAAATAAATAGAACCGGTTTGGATCATGATCAGGTAAGTATTCTAGACAATGAAATTCCATACATACAGTTGCCCATTACGCCAGGAAAAAACATAACAGTTATTGCAGAAGTCATCGCTATGAATCATTTACTTAAACATTACGGCTATGATGCTGCCGAAGCGTTCCAAGAAAGGATAAAATCATCCATTGCCGAAAAAACCAAAGGCATGAACCCAAGTATGAAACGTGCAATAGAATACTTTGAAGGGGATATAGAGTAATTGTAAAGAACGTTCGCATATCTCTATGCGTTGGATGTTACGTTTAATATCCATAGTTTTCGATAGTCACAATTTTCATATGCACATACATAATCATTATTTCTACGACAAAGAAACGTGCGAGTTTATACCGATAGAGTATAATATCTATCAACAGGTGGCTTATAACTTGTCTATATGGATATTAACAGGTATAACACTGGCCAGTATAGGCATGATCGTTTTAAGTAATTTTGTGGGTACTCCCTCTGAATTAGCACTTACTACAGAAAACAAAATACTTCTTGAAAAATTAGAAGAAACCAAACAAACCATTACACTTTTAGATCAACAGATTCAAGATTTGAGTCAACGCGATGCTGAAATCTACCGGTCGATTTTGGGATTAGACAAAGCAACGGATGAAGAAGCTTTGCTAGGTATTGGAGGTTCAAATTTATATGAGGAATATGAAATTTACAGCGAAAATGCTTCGGAGATATTGGAATGGACCAGCCAGAAATTGGATGAGCTTGAACGCAGAGTTAATGTTCAAGACCTTAGCCTTGAAGAAATAAAAGCACAATACAACGAAAATAAAGAAGCTCTTAAGCATTTACCGGCTATTAAACCCGGAAGTGGCATTTTATTGAGTGGATTTGGAATGAGGCGACATCCTGTACTTGGTTACGTGAGGCCCCATGATGGACTAGATTTTAGGGCTGATATTGGATCAGATGTTTATGCTACAGGTGATGGTGAGGTTATACTTGCAAGGCGCTACGGTACGTTTGGGAGAACCTTAATTATTAATCATGGTTTTGGCTATAAAACACTTTATGCCCATTTAAGTGCGTATGAGGATAATATAAAGGTAGGTACTAAAGTTAAAAGAGGACAAGTGATTGCAAAATCGGGCAATACAGGCCTTACTGAGGGACCTCATCTACACTATGAAGTTCATTATAATGACAAACCAGTCGACCCCCTATCCTATCTATTTGCCGATATTTCTCCAGAAGAATATCTACTATTCAAACAAATTGCTGAAACCAATAATAAGTCCTATTAATGAACATAAGTCTATCTACTTTCTTTTCATATTACAGAATAGTGCCCATCGTATGCCTACTGTTTCTTTTAAATCATTCAACTATAGCCCAAAACAGTGATTCAACTTCATTTTTGAGTTCAACCACAAAACAAACCAACACTTTACTTATTCAACAAGCCCTTACATCTACACTTGGCTTTGATCGACTCGCTCATTTAAGTGATTATTATGGTCACCGCTTAAGTGGTTCAGAAGAATTAGAGCAAGCAATTGATTGGATTGTTAGTGAAATGGATAAGGATGGTTTTGATAAGGTCTGGAAACAAGAAGTTATGGTTCCTCACTGGGTACGCGGTCAGGAATATGCCACGTTGAATGCGCCCATACAAAAGGATTTACCCATGCTAGGGCTGGGCGGAAGTATTGGAACCGGTGGCAAAGTGATGAGTGGTCAGGTAATTATGGTACACTCATTTGAAGATCTTATAGCAAAAAAAGATTCTGTGCCAGGTAAAATTGTACTATTCAATGTTCCCTTTACCACCTACGGACAAACCGTGCAATATCGTGTTAATGGGGCTATAGAAGCAGCTAAATATGGAGCAATAGCGAGTATTATTGCTTCAGTTGCATCGTATTCAATGCAAACACCTCACACTGGTGTAATGTACTACGAAGATGGAATTCCAAAAATTCCGCATGCTGCTATCACTATTGAAGATGCTTTACTGATAGAACGATTTATTAAGCGCGGAGAAACCATTGAAATTAGCTTATACATGGAGGCCCAGCAATTTGATGATGCATTATCACATAATGTGATTGCTGAAATCAATGGCTCAGAGTATCCCGACGAACTTATTGTTCTAGGAGGACACATAGATTCTTGGGATGTGGGTCAGGGTGCAATGGATGATGGTGGTGGCTGTATAGCAGCATGGGAAGCCGCTAGACTCATTATTGAATCAGGAATTCGCCCGAAAAGAACAGTAAGAGTGGTTCTATGGACGAATGAAGAAAATGGCTTACGTGGTGCTAATCATTATGCGGAATGGGCGGAAAAAGAAGAAAATTCAATACAAAATCATATTCTAGCGATGGAATCCGACGCTGGAGTGTTTGATCCATTAGGTTTTGGATTTTCCGGAAGTGATCAAGCCTATCAACAATTAAATGAAATTTCCCAACAACTGACCGATATTGATGCTGCAGAACTCCGTAAAGGCGGTGGCGGTGCCGATATAGGTCCGCTCATGAATAAAGGTGTACCTGGCATGGGACTAAATGTAGAATCAGAGAAATATTTCTGGTATCACCATTCTGCTGCGGATACATTTGATAAGCTAAATCATGAAGATTTTAATGAGTGTGTAGCTACTATCGCAGCCTATGCATTTGGTGTTGCAGACGCTGAACTCCGTTTGGCTCGCTAAATTCATATCATTAGCCACCAAATTGCTAAGATATACTTCCTCCTAAAATACAGTATGTTTATTGAGAAATCGAAGAGTTTGATATTAGCAGCTGACTTAATCAGCATTCATTTTAAGATATCTTTCCCAAATACGTTTACCTTGTTGGATGGATTTAATCATCCAAATTTTTTTTAATTCAAGGCACTCATGTTGACTCAACTGCCACTCAGATTTAGGTACATGCTTGAGTTTGGTACGTAAATGATGAAGACAAATGGCCGCACTTACCGATAGGTTATAACTTTCAACGAATCCGTACATAGGTATAGTTACGAATCCATCGGCTAACTGTAAGACTTCCTCACTTACTCCATCTAATTCTGTACCGAAAACCAATGCTGTTCTTTGATCTAGGGGCAGCTCCGAAATGTGGGTATTACCATGATGTGGGGAGGTGGCTAATATGGTATATCCTTTCCTTTTTAATGAGCTAAAACACTGTGAAACATTCGACTCATAGGTAGAATATTTATGCAAGCTCAACCATTTATGACTGCCAAGGGAGCTAGTTGAACTCGACTCAAATCGATTTTTATTTTCTATAATATGTACATCTTGAATACCAAAACCATCACAACTACGCAAAACAGCATTGGCATTATGAGCTTTGTGAATATCCTCAAGTACAAGTGTTATGTAACTGGTTCTGGAGCTAAGTACATCATCAATCCGTGATAGACGTTCTTCATTGATGAATTGCTCCAGATAGGCTATTTCTTCTTGTAGACTAATAATCCCTTCCAATCTTACAGCGAATTCAAATACGTTAAGCCCGCTCCAATATTTTGGATGGGGGTCTCGGTGCGTTCATCTTCCACGAAGAGATAATCCACACCAGAAATGTCATTAGATTCGAAAATTTCAGGGAACGGGATAATCCCTTCACCTACTGTAGTTTGATCCAAATTAGAATCCGCATCCTTGACATGATAGGACAAAAACCGCCTAGGATATTTCTTAATAAATTCTACTGGATCGACTCCCGCTTTACGCACCCAATACAAATCAGCCTGAAATGATACCTTATCTTCATCGGTTTCAGTAATTAAAATATCCATCGGTACCCGGTCATCAGGGGCTACTAAGAATTCAAAATCATGATTATGATAGCCAAATCGTAAGCCAGCCGAGCTACTTAGCTCACCAATTCGATTTAAGTTTTCTGCAACACTATAGTAGTCCCCTCTCATACTTTCATCTAGATAAGGAATTACTAGGTGCTTGGTATTCATTGCTAAAGCGGCATTGATAAACACATCGGCTTGCTTATCCGTAAAATAACCTGTGTGCACCGAAGCAACGTACATTCCTGTATCAGTGACAATAGCATTGAACTCCTCGGGGGTATATTGCCCAAAAAATTTCCCATCAATACCTAGTCCATAGGCTTCTATACATGTATATCCCAAGTTTGCTATGGCTGCAATGGTTCCTACAAGATCTTCATTAAGTTCATTTCTTACCGAGTAAATTTGCACTCCAATATCCTTGACCAAATTGCTGCTGAGTATTTTTCCCGGTTCAATGGAATCACTCTTAGAAGTACAAGCTGTCATTATATAGGGTAAACCCATCAAACCAGCACCAACAACACCCAGTTGTTCTAAGAACCTGCGTCTACTTTTTACACTTTTACCTTCCATCAATTCAAAACTACATATTACTATTTATCAGTAAGGTGCGGGATATTTATCATTTATACAAAATATATTCTGAGGTCTGTAAAGATGACATGCCTATCTTAACTTAAAATGTACCTAACCGTTAAGCCTCTCATAGCAGCTACTAAATTTTATTTTTATCTTATTCGAATGAATAAAGCAGTTACGAATAAAACGGTTGCCTTCGAAACCCTAGGTTGTAAACTTAATTTTTCAGAAACCTCTTCAATGAGACGTGATTTTCTGGAGGCAGGATATGTTGAAAAAGAATTTCAAGAATCTGCAGATATATACATAATAAATACCTGCTCAGTAACCTTAGATGCTAACAGTACTTGTAGAAAAACAGTTCGACGAGCTAGAAGAACCAACCCCAAAGCCTTTATAGCGGTAGTGGGTTGTTATGCCCAATTAAAACCCGAGGAAATTGCATCCATTGAGGGGGTTGATGTGGTACTAGGCGCGAAAGAAAAATTTGAATTACTTCATCTTTTCGATGAGTTTATAAAGCAAGAAAAAACGATTATTCATCGTGAAGATGTAAATAAGGCCGCCAAATTTCACCATGCATTTTCTTCTGATGATCGTACTAGGGCCTTTTTGAAAGTTCAAGATGGATGTAATTATAAATGCTCATTTTGCACCATACCATTGGCTCGTGGGGTAAGCAGAAGCCCTTCAATTGAGTCGGTACTACTTCATGCTAAACGCCTAATTGAGGATGGCTTTAAAGAAATAATTCTAACTGGCGTGAATACTGGTGATTTTGGTTTTGGCCGAGATGATTCTTTCATAGACTTACTATCCGAGATTCATGAACTAAATGGATTGAATAGACTTCGTATTTCATCCATCGAGCCTAACCTATTGCATCCAGAAATCATTGACTTAGTGGCTTCTTCCAAAACGCTTCAGCCTCATTTTCATATGCCCTTACAATCTGGTTCTGATACGGTTCTCAGGCTTATGAAACGTCGATACGATTCCAAATTATATCGGCAACGAGTAGAATATATACGGAAACAAATACCCGATGCTTGTATTGGTGTCGATGTGATTACCGGACATCCAGGCGAGACAATGGAACTCTTTCAAGAATCAGTTAATTTTATCAACGATTTGGATGTGAGCTATCTACATGTTTTCACTTATTCAGAACGTCCAGATACCCATGCATTACGTATTACACCCATTGTACCTAAACCCGAGCGCAAACGCAGAACCGCTGTGTATCGTATGCTATCTGAAAAAAAACGACACAGCTTCAATCAACAATTTAAAGGTACTACACGACCTGTACTTTTTGAAACTAATTCCAAAGATGGGCTACTTATGGGATGGACCGATAATTATGTAAGAGTAGCCGTCCCCTATCACCCTTCCTTTGAAAATAGTTTAATTCCATTATCACTAAATACATACACATCTGATGGATTCTATGAAGAAGAAATTGAAGTTGGAATCTTAGATGAACTAAGTGTTATGGAGTCTCTGGTTAATGGATAATAAATCACTGGAAAAAGAATTAGTTCGTTTTTTAGAAGAACAAGCCTCTCATCTTGCACCAATTCCTGTAGCACTACTACAAAAGCATGTGAATGAATTAGAAAAATACACATCTACTACTGAAAGCGTCGAACTTCTCATTGTTGTTACAAAGGATGATGCTGATCAACTTGCGCAAAATAGTAGCGACAATGACTCAGAGACTAATCTACTACTTAAAAACCTACTCAAGGCTATAGATTTAGATCATAAAAAACGGAATATCTATACTCTTGACATACCTGATCTATCACCGAGTTCTACTGTACATGGTGTAGATACATTAGTCAGCGAAAACGCTCAAAAAAAGTTTCGTGATGGTTTTTTGAACGACATAAGACGCAACCGGCCTCAATTTATCATCATGTTCAACCAAGCACTAATCCCTCTACTAAATGACAGTAAAGAACACACCTCTGCCTTGGTACATATGGGGGAAATATTCGATGTAGAACATAGCCAATGCCTAATAACTCACAGCTTAAAAGATTTACTGAGTAACAAGGCTCTTAAGCGTGAGACTTGGGAGCATGTCCAAAAAATTCCATCCAATTTTTAAAGTTACTCTAAACTTTCATTACATTATGTTTTTACTAATTGAATTGGTTCAAAGGAAATAGTTTTACGTGGAGAATAACAAAGAAAACGTACAGGGTCGTGTCCCACCCCAGGCCGTAGAAATTGAACAAGCGGTACTTGGCGCTATGCTAATTGAGCATGGTGCGGCTACAATAGCGCTGCAAATGCTGAAAACGGAAGATTTTTATCAGCATTCCCATCAACATATCTTTCAGACACTATCACGACTTTACGAAAGAGATAATCCGTTAGATTTATTGACGGTAGAAAATGAACTCAAAGATCAAAATCTGCTTGACTCTGTTGGAGGCCCCTCTTACCTCTCAGACCTGACAAGAATGGTGAGTTCATCGGCTAATATTGAGTATCATGCTCAAATAATTACAGAAAAAGCAATCAAGCGAAATCTAATTAAAAACTGCACTGAAGTTATTACCGAATCCTATGATACTAGCTCAGATGCCTATGACGTGTTAGACGATGCTGAGCAAAGGATCTTCGATTTAGCCAATCAAAAAAGTAAAAGTAGTGCCAAACCAGTAGCGGATGTATTAAAAGATACGCTTGCTTATTTGGAGGATATAAGAGGTAAAAAATATGGGATTACAGGAGTACCCTCTGGACTACAGGTAGATCAAATGACGGCAGGTTGGCAAAAGGGTGACTTAGTTATTATAGCCGCACGTCCATCAATGGGAAAAACGGCTTTTGTATTAACGGCTGCTCGTAATGCAGCGATGCACCATGATGAAAGCCTTAAAACAAATGTGGCCATATTCTCACTTGAGATGTCAAATCAATCTCTGGTTCAACGTCTGTTAACTATGGAAGCGCGAGTACGTGCTGATGAAGCACGAAAGGGAACCCTAAATGATGAACATTTCAAGGACCTAATTGAAGCGGCAGGTAGACTTTTTGCCTCACAAATCTTTATAGATGATACCCCTGCCATTACACTAATGGAGCTGAGAACAAAGGCTCGTAGACTAAAATCCGAACATGATATTGGACTAATCATAATTGATTATCTCCAACTTATGCAGGGTTCCAACAGAGAAAATGGAAATCGTGAACAGGAAATTGCTTCTATTTCGAGAGGATTAAAATCATTAGCTAAGGAACTGGATGTACCCGTTATTGCACTCTCACAGCTTTCAAGGGCGGTAGAACAGCGTGGTGGTGATAAAAGACCACAGCTTAGTGACCTTAGAGAATCTGGTTCCATAGAGCAGGATGCGGATGTGGTTATGTTTCTATACCGTCCAGAATACTATGGTATTACTACAACAGCGGAAGGACAATCCACTGCGGGAATGGCTGAAGTCATAATTGGAAAGCAACGGAATGGGCCAGTTGGATCCAAAATGCTTTATTTTGTTAGGGACTATGCTCGATTTGAAAACTTATCCGTAAATGACGGCCAAAGTGACTTTATTGGTGCTTCAATGGAAGAAAATCGGCTTACGACACCAGGAGACTTTTCTGAAGCTACTCCATCCGACGCTATGCTTCCAAACAGCCCAATACCTCCGGACGATCAAGCCCCTTTTTAGTAGACTAATTATTCACTACTTCTTCGAAAAGAGTATCAAAGTTACGAGACCTAACCCTCCAGTCTAAATGCTTATTTATAGATTGTAAACTATTTTTGGGCAATGGTTTAGTTTTATTAGTTAACAGATTTTTTAACAAATAAAACAACTCATCCTCGTCCTCATACAGTATCTTTGAATGTAATAATGGATTATGTAGACTCTCAGGTATTAACTCTGGATAATGCAGAGTTGAAGGCACTAGTGGATGGCAACCACAATAAATAGCTTCCATAATGGATACACAGAAAAACTCATAGCTTGCGGTAGAAACCACAATATCACCTGAGTGTAGTAACTTACTATAGCTCTCTTTGTCGTCTACATAACCAAAATGACGAATTTGATCACCAAATCGTTGCCATGCCTTTGTGAATTCTTCAGGCTTATCGTGTTTACTATCCCCCGCTAATATTAAATCAAACGCTATGTCTATATCATTTAATCGGTTAAGTACCCGAAAAAACATTGCTGGATTCCTATCAAACTGCCACCTTTGATTCCACACAATAACCGGACGTTCATTCGTTGAACGTGTATCAGAGTGGCTATTGAAATAGCTTAAATCAAGACCTGGGTACAAGACGACACTTTTCGCTCTTATTTCATCTACCGTTATATAATGTTTATCACCTGGGAAATGATCTAAAAAACCCGGAAGAGCTTGCAACAAATCCTCCAAATGAAATTCTGACGAAAAAATAAGTTTATCGGCGACTAACATACTCAAGTAGTTAATGTAACAGTAGGTCATATCACGTTGCTCGCCATTGGGGATAGGCCGGGTAAACTGATTATCATGCATATACATAATTTTGGGTGTATGCGCAAACCGGGGATTTGTCAATGCAATAAAAGCGGGTAAATTCATCATACTACTGCTAAGCAATAGATCCATATCATCAGGTATGTTCTTGGTCATTTCTGCAAGTGTGACAGAATCTCCATGCATACGCCACTTCCATCCTTTATAATTTAGTTTGACCGGGATTATTTCATGCCTAGAATGCCTAGCAAGGCCTTTTAAAAAAGCGCGATGGGATCCACTGTAATAGGGTTCTATTGCTAAGACGTTCATTATCGGAACCTCTGCTGAATTTCGCTTAATGACATAAATAAAATTGTTGGGTGTTTTAAAGGATCATAATAGGGTTCATCACAAGCAAATAACTCATCTACTAATGCTTCCATCTGCTCTTGTTCTAATTTACGACCTTTCTGTATAGCCGCCCTTGTGGCAAAAGCTAAGGCTAAACGTTCTCTAGCATCAAAACTAACTACCTTATCAAGTTCACGGTACGTCTGCAGCAAATCAATAATCATTCCCGCCTCATCTCCTTTGGTAATATCAGAAGGTACTCCATCAATCAAGATAGAATAACCGCTTAACAAACTAACAGAAAAACCAATCTTTTGAATGAGCGGGTGTATCTCCCTCAGTAAGGCATAATCACTTGCAGACAAATCAATTTGCTGGGAGAAAAGCAATTGCTGAGTGCTTGGAAGTGCTAAATCTGCTGCCTTGAGTGTTTTTTCGAATAAAATTCGTTTATGCGCATAGTATTGATCAATTAAGCACAAGCCCGTACGCGTTTGAGTAACAATATAACTAGCGTGTAACTGCCAATAAAAACCATTGGCAAGACGATCCCCATCATCCTCTACCAAACTTGTCTGACTTCTTTGCTCCCATGACTCATTAGCATATAATTGACGGGCTATTTCACCACCTTGGCCGCCTAGCTCATTAGTTGGATTGCTTCCTTTTAAAAAGTTTAATCCTTTAGATTTTATTCCAAATGGATGCTGCTCATCAACAATCGCTTGGCTTTGTTCCGCATTAAATCCTGCACCCTCTAATGTTGACTCACTAGGGATGATAGGGACATGAAGGTGCTCATTTAGTGCTCTTTTCATCACAGATACACTTAATTGTATGACCGAGCGCTCGTCTTCAAACTTTATTTCTGACTTTGCGGGATGAACATTTACATCAATTTTATCAGGCTCTATTTCGATGAATAGAATAAAGAAAGGATACTCATTGGCATGCGTCCAATTATCATACAAACTCAGCAATACATGCATGAGATAGCGATGCTGGAAAGGCCGGCCATTTACAAATAAAAACTGTTCTCCTCGCGATTTTTTACTCAACTTCGGATCGCCCGCAATTCCATGCACTGAAACATAGCTGGTTCGTTCATTGAATGGGATTAAACTGGCTTTATACCGCTTACCGAACATACTCACAATACGTTCATTTAACGGTTGCGAAGGAAGTTGATATACGGTATCCGCGTCCGATATGAAGGTGAATGCAATTTCAGGATGGCTAATCGCCGCATGTTGCACTGTTTTTAATATATGTCGGAATTCGGTGGCATCTGTTTTTAAAAATTGTCTTCGAGCAGGCACATTAAAAAACAAATTACGAACGGTAATTTGAGTACCATTCTTCGTAGCGACCGGGCTTTTTTGCTGCAGTTCACCTCCATGTAATCGCAGCATCCAACCTGCATCATGATCGTGCAACTTGGATTTGGCTTCTACTTGGGATATCGCTGAAATAGAGGACATTGCCTCTCCCCTAAACCCCATTGTTCGGATGGCAAATAAATCATCCAGAGCTTGAATTTTTGAGGTAGCATGCCTGGTAAAACATCGTTCTAGGTCAACCTCACTCATTCCACACCCATTATCTGTAACTTGAATCAAGGTCCTACCAGACTGCTCGATGATCAATTCAATATAGTCAGCCCCTGCATCAATAGAATTATCTAACAACTCCTTAACAACCGAAGCAGGACGTTGTATGACCTCACCAGCTGCAATTTTATCGATAATTGAATCTGGTAATAGGCGAATGTAACTCTCAGGTTTTTTCACCGTTGTCATAACACACCAATAAGATAAACAACTAATGATAAGAGTATGAATAAAAAGAATACCCGAACAAATTGTTTAGGCTGCACACGATTATGTGTTTGAAATTTTATGCGCTTTTTCCGGTTTTCTTTTTCATCCTCTTCTGGATTATAATACCTCAAGGGCAAATCAAACTGTTTGGGTTTTGGTCGATGACCAAACATGGGTTTCATCATAACATACACCTTTTATTTCTTGCTGAATAATACCGAATACAGCATCAAATTTCAGCTTTAGCATAAAAGGATCGACTAATTGCATAAGCTAGATACATTGAAAGGTGAGATGCATAAAATTCTTGCATCTGGTAGTACGTACCAATGTGTGAGTCAAAACTGAAATGCTAGGTATTGACTTGGAGCAATTTAATTAATCGAACTAGCTCATTATTTTTAAAGGGCTTTTTTAGCTGATGCTTGACCAATGGTTGAATCGGGCCTCCCAAAAGCATCTCATCGGTACGTTGATGATCGGCGCTTAACAAAATTATGGAGCTATTATGTGGAATTAAAAGATCGGAAACCTTATTAAGCCATTGGATGCCCGATACGCTAGTCAAAAATAAATCACAAATAATGATGTCTGGTAGGTGGGATGTAAGCCAGTCATCAGCCTCTACCGTATTACCTACTGTTTTCACCTTAATTTCATGTATCTGGAGGAGGTCTTCAATTACTTCTCGGAGTAATTGATCATCTTCAACAACTAAAACAGTGTCTTTTGACATATCCCTTTATTAGAAAGTGTTACTTCGGCAGTACACCCTGCGGCATCCTCATTATTGTAGAGCATGATTTGAGCATGAATTCGTTGAGCAGCGGCATGCGCTATGCTTAAACCAAGCCCACTACCCTCAACATGCTTCACATTTTGCCCACGCTCGAAAGCTTTAATTAAGTTTATGGAAGCATTGGCACCTAAACCTATCCCATTATCAATTACTTTTATCCGAAGGGTATGGTGACTCTGCTCTAAAAAAAGTGTAATTCTACAATCATCAGGCGAGTATTTGGACGCATTCTCAACTAAGGTACCTAATATGATGCTGAGTAGGTGATAATCTGTTTCATACTCAAAAGACTCATCTTGCATCTGAACCTCCAAATCAAGTGTTTGTGAATGGTTTATCAACTCATTAAGGCTCTTTCGTTCATTCTCAAACCATGTTGTCAATTTTCTAATTTGTCGACCTGTGGACTCAGATGAATTTTCTCGGTTATGCAATTGCTTCATGTTCTCTAGTAAGAACTCCATCCTATTACTCAATTTTTCTAATCGATCGCACCACATTTTCAGCTTAACAGGCTCCACACTTGCTTGTGAATCTAGCTGTGATTTAAGAAGATGTATGGTACTCACTATCCCTGTCAAAGGTGTTCTAAGCTCATGTTCAAGCACTGAACTGACAAAATGGTCGTTGGTTAAGTGCGCGTTAACTTGATAAAGTAATTGCCTTGTTTTTTTATGGAGTTGACCCTCAGCACCATCTGAAGGCAACTCTGAATCAGCAGGCTCCACCGGCTGATTGGTGGTTAATTGTTCAATCAACGCTGCTAGTAATGGATGTAATTCGTTCACTGAAATGTGTTAGAACCTAATTGTGTAACCGAGTAACCTTACCGCTGTATTCTAATTTAATTGCGATGTAAAATAGGAAATCCATAGGTAGATTTCCTATTTTCTATTCATAACTAATCCAACAAAAAATAAGGCCATTAAAACGTGTTGGCCTCCTATATAATCCCTGATGAGCATGGCAACCACCAAAGAAAAAATTATTTACACTTACACTGACGAAGCACCCGCCTTAGCTACACACTCATTTTTACCTATAGTAGAGGCCATAACCCGGGCAGCAAAGGTAGAACTTGAACTTCGTGACATCTCTTTAGCAGCAAGGGTTTTGTCTCAATTCCCTGAATTTCTCACAAAAGAACAAAAAGTAAGTGATGATTTATTTGAGTTAGGAGAATTGGCAAAAACACCTGAGGCTAATATCATAAAGCTACCGAACATAAGCGCGTCAATCCCTCAGCTCATCGCAACCATAAAAGAACTTCAAAAGGCTGGCTTTGCTCTGCCAGACTATCCGACCACTGCTAATACACCAAAAGAAATTGATATAAAAAATAGATACGATCGTGTAAAAGGTAGTGCGGTTAATCCGGTTTTAAGAGAAGGAAATTCCGACAGGCGAGCTCCAAAAGCCGTTAAAGAATACGCTCAGAATAATCCTCACAGTATGGGTGATTGGTCTCCAGATTCAAAAACTACTGTGGCCACCATGGACGGCCAAGATTTCGCTCATAATGAAAAATCAGTAACCGTATTAGAGGATGGTAATTTCAGGATAGAGCATATCAATGGGGACATGGAGGTTACGGTATTAAAATCCCGAACCCCTATTCAAAAGGGTGATATACTAGACGGTACTTTTTTGAGTGTAAAGGCTCTAAGAAGCTTTTTGAAGTCACAAATTGAAAAAGCAAAAGAACAAGATGTGCTGTTCTCAATTCACATGAAAGCCACCATGATGAAGGTTTCAGATCCTATCATTTTCGGCCATGCTGTGGAGGTATTCTTCAGTGAAGTCTACGATCAATACTCTCACCTACTTGAAAAAATTAATTATAACTCTAACAATGGATTAGGAGATTTATTTAATAATATAAACAAACTCCCCGAAACCGATCAAGCCACCCTTCAAGCAGCGATTGAAAAAGTCCTTGAGAATGGTCCTGAAGTAGCTATGGTAGATTCTGATAATGGTATTACCAATCTTCATGTTCCAAGTGACGTAATTATTGATGCATCCATGCCTGCAATGATTCGTACATCTGGAAAGATGTGGGATAAGAATGGTGAAACAAAAGATACCTTAGCGGTTATTCCAGACAGTAGCTATGCATCGGTTTACCAGAAAACTATTGAGGACTGCAAACAGCATGGGGCTTTTAACCCGTCCACGATGGGTAGTGTGCCAAATGTTGGATTAATGGCCCAGAAGGCCGAAGAATATGGATCACATGACAAAACCTTCGAAGTTGAAGAGACTGGCACCATCCGTGTAGTAACTGATGATGGGCAGGTGATGATGGAACACCAAGTGGAAAAAGGAGATATTTGGAGAGCTTGTTTAGTAAAAGATGCCGCTATCCAAAACTGGGTTCAGTTAGCCGTAAATCGATCTAAAGACTCGAATACACCGGCTGTATTCTGGTTAAATAAAGCTCGTGCACATGACCGCCAATTAATAAGTAAAGTAAACACTTATCTCAAAGAATATGACACGGCAAGTCTTGATCTACGCATATTATCACCAAGTGATGCTACCGTTTACACCTTAAAAAGAATCCGACAAGGTCTCGACACCATCTCAGTCACAGGTAATGTGCTACGGGATTATCTTACCGACCTCTTCCCTATTTTAGAATTAGGAACTAGCGCTAAAATGCTATCTATTGTTCCCCTAATGAATGGTGGTGGTTTGTTTGAAACTGGTGCGGGTGGTTCTGCGCCAAAACACGTTCAACAATTCAAAAAAGAAAATTACTTACGTTGGGACTCATTAGGTGAGTTTTTGGCATTAGCAGAGTCCTTAGCCCATTTAGCTAAAACCTTTTCAAATAAACGTGCAGCCATATTATCTGATGCGATGCAAAAAGCAAATAGTACTTTTCTTCGTGAAAATAAGTCTCCAACCCGTAGATTAGGTGGCATAGACAATCGTGGAAGTCACTTTTATCTAGCTATGTATTGGATCGAGGAATTGGCTCAACAACAAACCGACACGACACTTGCTTCGATGTTTGCTGAAATTCATAAAGAATTAAAGGAACATGAAAAGACTATTGTTTCTGAATTGATTGAAGTTCAAGGTCAAAAACAAGACATAACTGGGTACTATTTCATGGAAAAAAGCGTTTTAGATGTAGCTATGAGACCAAGTAGCACATTTAATTCCATACTAGACAAAATTGAAATACAGTAATAGTTTCTTAACAAAAACTGAGACAAACATGATTAAACCAAGTAGTAATATGGCCCAAAATAGACGTATCACGCTACTTGATTTAGGTTCAAAATTACTGTTTGCCTTACTTTTGGGATTTATCTTTAGGGCTCAAGTAGAGGCTCAACCCATAGACTCCTATCGTTACTTAGCACAGAACAAAATCCAAAGAGGCTTTGATGTAGATTTTCAGTGGATTCAGGCAACAAAAGATTCATCCCTTTTAGCTGTCTTTTTATCCATACCAAATCAACAACTAGCCTTTGAACGCCAATCCGATAGTAGTTATGCTGCCCGTTATGTGTTAAATCTAGAGATCTATAAAGGATTTTACGAGGATGAAAATACAAGAGAATTGGTAGAGCGACTTGTCATTGGGGATACCATAGTTGTAAGTGAGTATGACAACACATTAGATCCAAATGAAACGAGTAAGGTGCTAACAACATTGTATTTACCTGTGGATGAGTACACCATTCATATGGATTATAATTACTTAAAAGGCATACCAGCGGTCACTGGAGTAAAAATTGATTCAAAAAAACTGGAACGCCTGAACCCCAATCGTAGGAAGGCTAGAGGTAATAACACTGAGGAACGTATTTTTAAGCAATATGTTCCTAAACAGATTTTGCGTGAAATTGGACTACAGCTATATCCACCCAACTCTGAGCACCCTCTCTATTTTTTCAACAATTCTAAAGGAGGCGCGAAGGCAGATATTAGCTTTTCAACACAACATGACCGTACAGTTGTAACATGGGTTGGCTCAACAAACCAAATCAACTTTAGTGACGATTCCTACGTAGGAATTCCAACTTTTGCTATTGATTCACTGTCCAATATTGATCTTGTCATTTCAACAGCATCAAGTCCAGACAATGTAGTACGCTCGAGAACCGTAGATATAACTAATCTGCCCAAACTCACAGTAAGTCTACCACTTAGTAATCAATTTATCGAGCATAGCCAAACCATTCAATCCGAATTTTATTTGATTGATCTGGAATCCAAAATGTTGGCTAATAAGTCGTACAAATTGGAGCTCCAATCTAAGAAAGCACGTATTGATTCATTCAATTTTCAGACCTTTTGGCAAGATATGCCTACGAGCCTTTTACAACTAGATGTAGCCATTGAAATGCTTCGATATATTATTCCAGAAGAAACTGTTGATGAGGTTTTAAAGAAAAAAAATGCAGAGAAACTGAGCTGGTTCAATTTGTTTTGGGATTCTAAAGATCCCATACCAACGACGGCAAAAAATGAATTAATGAGCGAATATTATCGCAGAATTGATTATTCCTTTGAGCATTTTTCCACGGCTAGTCAACCAGAAGGATATGACTCTGACCAAGGTCAAATCTACATTAAAATTGGCCCTCCATCCCAAGTTATCCGTAGCTTTCCTACCAGTGGAAGGGTCATAGAAGAATGGATATACCCAAATAGAAGTTTTGTTTTTACAGCTAGCTCAGGATTTGGTGATTTCACACTGGTCAATGCGTCGGAGGAGAATTAGAATTGAGCCCTAAGCCCCGTTTAGCAGTCTCAATCGGCGATCCAAATGGTATTGGTCCAGAAGTCACTTTAAAAGCGCTAGCATCCCTCGATTTATCTCTGTCCACACCGGTGGTATTGTCTCCCCACCAACTTTTTCAGCAACTCTACAACGACCACCATAATGTTTTATGTACATCCAACGGTCAACAGCCCTCTATCAATTATATTTCAGACCATGAACAAGTGATGGATGGAACCATTAATATTCTAGAGTCTTTTGGGTCTTGGGCTAATTTAGAATGGACTAACATTAACTACGGACAGAAAACTCCATTAGCTGGTGAAATAAGCATGCAATCGGTATTTGCAGGCATTCAACTCTGCCTAAATAAACATGCCTCTGCCCTAGTCACCGCTCCTATTTCGAAAGAAAGTATCCAGCTTGCTGGATATAAAGTACCGGGACATACGGAATATTTAATGGAACAAACAGGTGCAGAGGATGTGGTCATGATGCTTTCCGGTAGAGGATTGAATGTGTGCTTATTGACCACACATATACCCCTAAAATCGGTCATGAGCCATATAAATGAAGCCACTTTTCGTTCCAAAATTAAGATCATTTGCTCACATTTTGCTACCTACAAACCTAACCGTGCCCCTAAAATTGCCCTTTTGGGCATTAATCCACATGCTGGAGATGGAGGAGTGCTTGGAGATGAGGAACAAAAGATTGTTAAACCTGTACTAAAGTCATTTCGGGATAATCCAAACGTCGAATTAACAGGCCCTTTCCCAGCTGATGCTTTTTTTGGCAGAAAACAATTCTTAGAAGTTGATGTGGTTCTTGCTGCGTATCATGATCAAGGTTTAGCCCCTTTTAAATTATGGTCTATGGGCAAGGGGGTAAATTGCACCTTGGGATTACCCTTTATACGAACCTCACCCGATCACGGGACGGCTTTTGATATCGCGGGAAAATGGATAGCGGAATATGATTCTATGTTAGAAGCCTATAAGGTTGCTTTAGCATACATATATAGTCAAAATAAATAGTACTAAAATGATGCAAGGCAAACAAAAACAGCCTATCTATTCCAAATTGGCTCAAATCTACGATCATATAATGAACGATGTGGACTATGCCTATTGGGCTGAGTACATAGATGAACTTTTGCATCTTCATCATCCAGAGCCTACTACAATTACTGAACTTTCTTGTGGAACAGCATCCTTGACCATAGAATTGAATAAATTAGGTGATTATACCTTACAAGCTTGTGATGCTTCTCTTGATATGGTTCGTGTTGGAAGAAATAAACTAAATCGTATAGACAACACAATACCTTGTTTTCAAGCCTCCTTTAATGATTTAACATCTGTAAAAAATCAGGATGCGCTCGTGAGTGTATTCGATAGTGTTAATTATCTATTGCAAGCTGAAGAAATAGAACGTTTTTTTCACGAGGCAAACAAATCCTTGGTCCAGAATGGGCTGTTAATTTTTGATTTTTCTACTCCCATAAATTCAATTGAAGCTGTTGAACATTTGAATGAGATTGAAGGTGACTTTCGCAACCTTTGGTATTACCGCACGAGTTCATTCGACCCAAAACTCAACATACATACCAACACGTTCAAGATTATTGACCGCAGTCTATCAGGCAGCCAAGCTTGGGTTGAAGAACATCAACAACGTGCATACGAACTTGAACAAATAAAGAAACTATTGAATAAAAGTCCCTTAAAACCTGTAGCTTTTTATGATGCATTTTCCTTTAATGAAGCAAGATCCAGATCAACCCGAATAACCGTTGTAGCTAGATGTCAGAATCAGTAGTACAGTTAAAAAATGTTTCGTTGAATTACGACCACAGAAGTATCCTTACCGATGCTAATTTCAACTTAGTGCAACAAGAATTTGTGTATTTAATTGGGCCCACTGGAGTGGGTAAAAGTAGTTTTTTAAAGCTTTTATACCGTGATGTTGTTGCTCAATCAGGTGAAGTGATAGTGAATGGCTACCGGTTAAATGGTCTGAAAACCAAAAAAATACCCGAACTTAGAAGAAGTATGGGGATTGTTTTTCAAGATTTTCAATTGCTTATGGATCGAACCATATTCGATAATGTCGCATTTAGCTTGCATGTGACCGGGTATCCTAGCACAAAAATTCCGGCAAAAGTAAATGAACTACTCACACTTGTTGGTCTAAGTCATCGTTTTAAACAAATGCCGCAAGATCTTTCGGGTGGAGAGCAGCAAAGAGTCGTGATTGCACGTGCTTTGGCTAATGAACCTCGACTCCTACTGGCTGATGAGCCCACAGGCAATTTAGATCCTGAGGCCTCTAGTGAAATTATGGACATTCTACTTAGTATACATAAGAGAGGCACCGCTATTTTAATGGTTACTCATGACCACAGTCTAGTAAAAAAATATCCTAGCCGGACTGTTCTACTAAAAGATCAAAAAATAAATGACTTAGTTATCTAATTCATACAAGTACATTTTGATTGATATAAGGTTGTTAAGCGATGCCTTTATATTATCACCCAAACTGTAGTGATAGTAGTATATTTATAAAGACCGCATTATAAAGTCATAATATAGAGTGAACACAGTCAGATATGATTAACCAAGAACAAGAACGATGGACACAATTTATTCGAACTCAAGCGCTTGATTTGGGCTTTGATGCTATAGGATTTGCACAGGCAAGCTATTTGGAGGATGACGATAGGCGCCTTAGTGAATGGCTGGAAAAAGGGCGGCACGGAACGATGACTTGGATGGAAAACAACCATGCTAAACGCGTCGATCCTCGTCTTCTTGTACCAGGCACACAAAGTGTTATTTCACTGTTGGTGAGTTATCATAAAAAAGATAATCCATCCTACCCAAAACAAGAGGTATCTTTTGCGAGATATGCTCAAGGACGAGATTATCATCGGGTCATTAAAAAAAAATTAAAACGTCTCTTTCACCTGATTAAAGAAGAAATCCCAATGACTGAAGGGCGTTATTTTGTGGATTCAGCCCCGGTTCTTGAACGAAGTTGGGCACAACGATCCGGACTTGGTTGGATTGGTAAAAATGGTAACCTTCTCAACAGAAAACTAGGTTCTTATTTTTTTATAGCGGATATGCTACTTACTATTCCACTGGTCTATGACCACCCTACTACC
The DNA here is from genome assembly GCA_038124025.1 of Balneola sp. GTDB lineage: Bacteria > Bacteroidota > Rhodothermia > Balneolales > Balneolaceae > UBA1275. The sequence goes on from JAYPBC010000001.1 coordinate 94,248, forward strand.
GATCATTGTGGCACATGCCGACGCTGCATTGACGCTTGTCCAACCGATGCCATTTATGAACCTCATCAGGTGGATGGATCGAAGTGTATTTCTCATTGGAACATTGAACACGACGGGGATATACCACCATTTTTTAAGGAAAAAATGGGAAATTGGATTTTTGGTTGTGATATCTGTCAGGAAGTGTGCCCCTGGAACACAAAAGCACTTTTGGGGCATTGGCCGGAGTTTCAACCCAAGGAAGATTGGGCCATACTTAGCCCACAGGAGTGGACTCAGTTAAGTGAAGCAGAATACGAAGGTTTTTTCAATGGAACAGCAGTCCGGCGTGTGAAATACAACGACTTTTTACGAAACGCTAGCATTGTACATAACAACCATCAATAATCCTGTATAGTATCTTTCATATACTTATACAACAACTCTCTGGCTCTAAAAATATGAGCCTTCACCGTGCCCAGCGGTATATCCATTTCTTCGGCAATTTCTTGATAGCTTTTCTCTTCAATATGCCGCTTTAAGATGACTTCTCGATATTTTTCAGGTAGTTGATCAATAGCCTCATGAACTTTATTCTTGCGTTCCCGCCTTATAATGGGTTCGTCGCTGTAATTACCTTCGTCAGTAAGCTGAATGGGTGGTTGCGAATCCTCAGCATCTTCGGCATGGATACTAAAGGTTTCAAGTTTTTTCTTTCTTAGATAATCAATCGTATGATTCGTAGCTATTCTATACAGCCAAGTAGAAAATGCATAGTCATTTTTATAGTTTTTCAGACTCTTAAATGCCTTTAGAAATATGTCTTGGACCAAATCTTCCGCAAAATCTACATTCCGAATCATTTTGCGAACATGAAAATAAAGAGGTTTTTTATATTTTTGGGTGAGATGATAATAGGCTTTCTCATCCCCCCTGACAGCCAATACAACCCACTTATCGTCTTGCAACGAGCTAGAAGAGGCATCTTGGCGTGAGGGATGTTCAGAAGGATGATTCGGCATAGTCTCTAACTTAGTAGTATACCATGTCTTATGCCACCACTTGACACTACGAATTCTTCCCCTCCTGCGAATCGAAGTACCCCTTGCAATATGAGCAATCCAGCCAAAAATATATCTACTCTACCCTTCATAACTTCGGGATGTAATGAACGCAGTTGTTTTTGGGTATGTAAACTAAACAACTCAATACTCTTTGCTAATGTATCGTTGTTTATCCGGACATTATTGACTCGGGCAGCGTTGTAGGGAAACAGTTTCTGGTCCATAGCCGCTAATGAGGTGGCTGTACCTGAAACAGCCACTATCTGTGTATCAGAGGGAACAATCAGTGGTACTTTTTTTAGTGAGGCGTCTATGAATCGCGCGCATTCTCCGATTTCTTTTTCAAACGGAGGATCATGCAGTAGATAACGCTCGTTAAATCGAACACATCCCATATCAATTGAAATACCATTTAGCATGCTTGTTGAGTTACCTATAGCGAGCTCCGTGCTACCTCCACCAATATCAATAACCAAAATAGAATCGGCTTTTACTTTTGTTTGACTTATGGCTCCTAAGTAGGTGAATTTTGCCTCCTCTTCCCCGCTTAATAAACGAACTTGGAAACCAACCGTTTCCTCTACTAATCGCAAAAATTCATGCTTATTTGCGGCATCTCGAACAGCGCTGGTTGCAGTAACCACTGTTTTTGTGAGAACATGGTCACCATACTTTTTTATTATACCTACATACTCAGTTAACGTTATGAGTACTTTATCCATACTTTCCTTCGTAAGAAACCCGTTTGAATCTACATTAGCTCCTAACCTAGGTAACCGCTGAACTTCCTCGATGACACCTAAGCCATGTTCTGTTTGCTCTGCAATGAGTAATAAAACAGAATTTGTACCTATATCAATTGATGCTTTATACAATGGTTATTCCTATAAAATAGAGGCGTATTTAATTAGCTAAGCTAAACTAACATACGAAGTAAGAAATTGAATTTAGTTAACAACCGGCTTTAACCAAAGGGCTGACCACTCTTGAGCTTCATTTTGTTCAAGTATAGTAAACTCTCCTTTAATTACTTGATCCTTAAATAAGGGAATATCTATTCTGAGCAAACCGGATATAAGTAGGCTACCTTCTTTCTTTAGGTACTTTTTAAACTCAGGTAGTAATTCTCTAAGGGCAAGGGTATTAATATTCGCCAAAATTATATCAAATTTTTGATTCGGTTGAACTTGCTCTATGCTTCCATGATACGTTTTGAAATTATGTACATTATTTCGCTCAATATTTTCCGCAACATTGTCAACACTCCATGGATCTATATCAAAACCCTCTATCGAACACGCACCTAGTTTACTCGCTGCTATACCTAGGATACCCGTACCAGTGCCTGCATCTAAGACCTGATCATTTTTTTTAACAGCTGATGGCAACCAAGAAAGTAACAATCTAGTTGTTTCATGTGTCCCTGTACCAAAGGCCATTTTAGGGTCAATCATGATTGGTATGGTGTTCATTGGAATGACTTTTTTGTTCCAACTAGGATATACATAAAATGGTTCTATCAGCTGAGGCTGAATACTTTTTTCCCAATCCGCATTCCAATTTCGTTGCTCTATTTTTTGTTCAGCTACAATAGACACGTCTGAAATTGTTATTAGATATTCCCTTACCTTTTCATGATTCTCAGTCCAAAGGCTAAAATCTATGTACGCTTTCAGCAGTTTTTCTGTTTCATCGAAGCCTGAAAAGCCCAACTCATTGAGCTCGGCAATAAGTACTGCTGGGTCCGAATTTTTTAGCTCAAGTTGAAGCTCTAAAAAGGCTTGATTCATGAATATTCTCTAAGCCTGTAGTCGTTCAACAAGACGAGCTGAAGCAATTAATCGTTCTTCTTTGAACGCCGGTGCCATGAACTGCAAGCCCATGGGTAGACCATTAGAATGAAATCCAAACGGCACATTTATGCCACCACTTCCTGCCAAGTTAGCTGAAATGGTATATATATCGTTGAGATACATCTGAACTGGATCGTCTAGCTTACTTCCTATAGGAAATGCGGTAGTGGGTGCTGTGGGACTCACAATTACATCAACCTGTTCGAAAGCTTTAAGGAAATCTTGTTGAATTAATCGCCGTACTTTTTGTGCCTTGGCATAATAAGCATCGTAATACCCAGAACTTAACACATAGGTGCCCAACATGATGCGTCGTTTAACTTCCAATCCAAAGCCTTCCGTTCGGCTTAATTTATACATTTTGTTCAGGGCCGAATCATCACTATCGAGTTCCTTTATCTGATCAACGGAAGCTCTGTGACCATAACGCACACCATCGTACCGAGCTAAATTACTGGAAGCCTCAGCGGTAGCAAGTATATAATAGGTGGATATTGCGTATTCATTGTGTGGAAGATGAATAGGCACCAATGTAGCGCCGTCCGCCTCAAGTCTTCCCATAAGACTCATTATTTCCTGATGTATTTCAGCATCTAAGCCTTCACCGAAATACTCTTCTGGAATACCTATGCGAAGATTCTTAGAAGGATTATCGACCGCACTCATATAATTACCAACAGGAGCTGAAACCGATGTCATATCGTTGTTGTCATGACCAGCTATACTACCTAAAAGTAATGCTGCATCTTCTACTGTATTGCTTAGTGGTCCAATGGAATCAAAGGAGGATGCGTAGGCAATTAATCCATAGCGTGAAACCCGTCCATAAGAAGGTTTTAATCCAACAACACCACAATAAGCTGCTGGTTGACGTATAGACCCACCGGTATCCGAGCCAAGGCTAGCTTGAACAAATTGTGCGGCCACTGCGGCTGCACTACCGCCCGACGAACCGCCTGTAACAAAGTCAATATTATGGGGATTTCTGGCCGTTCCATGAATAGAGTACTCATTGGTAGAACCCATAGCAAATTCATCCATATTTAATCTTGCCAGAAATAAAGCGTCATCCTTATGCATACGTTCAATTACTGTAGCATTATACACGCTTTTAAAATTTCTAAGCATATTGGATGCGCAAGTAGCAGGTTTATCAGCTTCACATATAGCTTCTTTAATACCGATTACAGCGCCAGCAAGTGGTCCTGCAGTACCCTCTTTAATTTTGGCCTCTATACGATCTGCATTCATGTAGGCAATATCTTGCTCAAGGTGAGTAACAGCATTTATGTTCGCATTGTTTTTTTCAATAGTAGAAATATGTTCTGCTACCAAATCCCGTAGTCTAATATCTCCATTGGCGATGCCCTTTTGGATGGATCGTATTGTTGGTTTTGACAAAATAATGCCTACTTATTTCGCTGATTCGTTTTCTTCGTTTTTCACTGTCTCTTCAATATCACGGGAGGTTTCTTCAATTTCCTTTTTAATATCACGAGAAGCCTTTCTAAACTCTTGTATCCCTTGCCCTAAACCTTTAGCTAACTCTGGTATCCTTTTAGCTCCAAAGAAGACTAAAATGAAGAGTGCAATTATAATTATTTCGGTTGGTCCTAATGAATTAAACATAATGATATATATTCGTTAATTCGATGATGTTTTTTTGCTAAGATAGCAATATTTTCGGCACGAATTGAGTATAAAAAAAATTCTATGAAAGACTTGAATTTTTAACTACTCTCTCGTTTAATATATTAACAATCTTAACGTACGTATAAAATTATGATTTGGACCGTTGAATTAGCCGCCGCTCTGGACGAAGCTCCCTTCCCTGCAACTCGTGAAGAGCTTATTGAATGGGCAGAGAGAAATGGCTTACCCAATCAAGTCATCGTAAACTTGGAAGAACTCGAGGAGATCGACGAGGGCGAAGAAATCATTTACGAAGGCATAGAAGATATATGGCCAGATTACATTAGAAAAGAAGATTTTTTTCACAACGAGGAAGATGAGGGTTTTGACTATGATGATGTGTAAATAGCTATATTAGCTACGAATAATACAATTATCACTAGATTTTCTTCAGCACAAACTTCTCTTGATTCAATCGCTTAGATTGATAACCCTATTTATGTGTGGTCTATAAGCAGTTTAACAGTCTTATTTTTTTTACCTTTATACATATTCAAACATCCTCTGATCGTATATATTTTCGCTTTTGAGCATAAAGTGTATTTTTTTTGTTTTTAGTTTGCTTGCCAGCTATGGCATGTCTGCGATTCATGCTCAACAAGCAAATCAAAATGGGCAGCAAGTTGAGTTAACTGCTGGCTCAACGGACCTTATTCGTAAAGTTCGCTTCAGTGGAAACTCTAGCATTAAGGACAGAATCTTAGAGGGACTTGTTAAAACCCGAACTAACCGTGAGTTTCTTGCCATACCCCGGTTCACACCGTGGTTATACTTTTATAATGTAAGTAATGGTCGACTTGGTGAAGAACCTTCCTTTCTCGATCGTTCTGTGGTAGGAAATGATATTGAAAGAATTCGTCTATACTATGAGTCACTTGGATACCGAGATGTTCAAGTCGATACCACCATAGTTAATTTAGGAGAACGCAAGGTTGAGGTGTCCTATATTATCAAAGAGGGGCCCGAATACCTTATCGAATCGGTTGGGTTTTCAGGTTTTCCATCTAATTTATCTAAAGAAACTAAAACTCGATTCTACAGTGATAGTCCACTTACCAAGACAGCTATCAATGATTCTACATTTCAGTTATTTGAGGCTTATAACGCTACTCAATTACGACAGGAACAGGAACGAATTTTATCTTTTTTAAAAAATAGCGGCTTTGCTTCTGCCAGTCGTGACTCTGTAATTGCATTTGTTCAGCCTGGGGAGCAAACTCATGGCCTTCACGTACTTTTTTATGTGGCTGCAGGGCGTCCATACCAGTTTGGTAATGTCAACATTGTCTATGTAAGTGCTCAGGATCCAGAGATCAAAACTAGCCGTTTGTATTATAACAATGAAAAAAATCCTCTAAGCTCTAATCCTTACAATACCGGATACGATACCCTAGATTCACAAGAAGCACCAGCTAACATTATAATAGAGAAATCACAAAGCCTTCCCACAAAAAATCAGGTAATTCTCGACCAAATAGCCATTACTCCTGGAGGGGTTTATTCGGAAATAGATTACCTTCAAAGTATTAGGGAATTGCAAAATCTTGGGATGCTTACCATCAAACGCTTTGGTTTGTCTGAATTTGGTATAAATCCTGATTTTAGTACCGATACTATTCCTGTTTATATCGAATTAGAGAGTATTACCCCTCACCGCATTACAACCGAACTATTCGGGATGAAAAGGTATGGATTCGGAACCGGTTTTGGAGTCGACTACAGCAATATAAATGTCAATGGTCTAGCTGAAAGACTTAATATAAGTGTGAACTCGAGCTTTGAATTTGTGAGCGAAGAAACCATCCAACAGATTACCCCAAAAGATCAAGTTCAGTCCTCATTATTTCGAAGCTATGAATTACGAGGGGAATACACCCTGCCCAGATTAGCTCGACCATTTCGAACATTGAACGAGGCCCCTAATTTTGTAAGTGCACGGTCCACATACTCCCTATCATACAGCCGTTCTGATCAACTATATTTTGACATCAACTCCGACTTACAGTTCAATTATCGGCTTGAAGTCCCTCACTCTAATTCTAGACTCTCTACCCTTGATGTATTTGAATTAGATGTCATTGATACAAATCCATCCACTGAATTCAAGAATAATTTGATCGATGAATTTGGGCAAAACAGTTTAGAATACATTCGCATACTTCAAGATTTTGAGCCTCAAGTTTCCTCAATTATTAGATACAGTTTTAGAGACTATACTACCAACCTAATCAAGAGAAACAATGGATACTTTAGAGAATTTTCCCTGTCTGCTGGTGGGAATCTACCCTATTTAGTGGATCGATTCTTGGTTACACCTGGTAAACTTGAAGGCGAACTACCCACCTTGTTCAAGCTGAGTGACAACCAACTCCTGTATTCACAGTTTGTGAAATTAACTATGGATGTACGCCGATATATTCCTTTAGCCTCTGGTACCATTTTATCGTATCGACTATTCGGTGGGATTGCACATCCTTTTGGCAATAATACCTCCATTCCACTCAACCGTCGCTTTTTTGCAGGTGGAAGCAATGATATAAGAGGTTGGGCTCCTTTTCAATTAGGCCCAGGAACAATCAGCTCCGATCAAGTGACCATCAATGGTGGAGAAATCAAGCTTGCAGCATTTGTTGAGAGTAGACAGGTTCTAATTCAAAACCTACTAGGGGCGGATTGGTATGGCGGCTTATATGCCGATGCCGGTAATATTTGGTATGGCCCTAGGAATGATTTCCGATCTCAGGACAATAAAGATCAATTAGAGCAAGGACGATTTTTACTTTCCGATTTTTACAAGCAAATTGCCCTTGGAACTGGAACTGGGATTCGCATAGATTGGGATTATGTAGTTATTCGCCTGGATTTCACCCTACGAGCTCACGATGTGAATATGGGATGGTTTAATGACAAGAAATTGTATTTTAGTTTTGGAATAGGTCACTCTTTTTAAGGTTTATATTATGAGTACATACAAACGCATAAAGCAACAATCAAAAATAGTGCTACAGTCTAGGTTTTTGCAAAACCTTAGCACACTTGAACGCTATGAATTCTTACAACTTTGCCATCGCAGGACGTACAAAGCTGGTGAATTCATATTTTACCGAAACGATCCAGGAACCGGTATGTATTTCATAGAAGATGGATCGGTTGAATTAACCGTCATGTCGAGCCAAGATGACGAACAAGAAATACAGGATCAAACCAATGCTTTTCTGCTAAATTCACCTGATAGTTTTGGAGCTTTATCCATAGGATATAATCTAAAGCGTAAGACATCCGCTTTATGTAAAACAGATTGCACCTTATTAGGATTCTTTAAGCCAGATTTTGAAGTATTGATGGACCGACACCCCCAAATCGCTGTTAAATTTCTGCAAATGTTGACCAACATTGCGCTTCGCCAACTAGAGAAAGCACTTACTACCATTGAGGAGATCCATGATCCTAGAAGTGCCGCACAAATAGAATTTGATGCCTATTATGGTGATGAAAGGCTGGATTAATGAAAAAAGGTCAAACGATTGAACTCCCTATTCACAGCACGGCATTTAAAGGTAAAGGAGTTGGGCGTTACCAAGAGCGGGCTGTTTTTGTTAAAGGTGCGGTTCCAGGTGACCTAGTCAGTGCACGCATCATTAAAAAGAAAAAAAACTACCTAGAAGCAAAATTACTTCAGATCATTGAAGCTTCCGAGGATAGAATCACACCAAAATGTCAGCATGCCGGTATGTGCGGAGGGTGTAGTTGGCAACAGCTACCTTACGCCAAGCAGTTAGAATATAAACGGCAACAAGTAGAAGATCATGTTCGTCGTATTGGTAAATGCGATACCTCCGTGAACGATACACTGCCGTGTGAGCAAGCCTTTTATTATCGAAATAAGATGGAATATAGCTTTAGCCCACGCAGATGGTTAAGCGATGAGGAAATTCGACGAGAAGAGTTTGTTGATGATAGCGGCTTTGCTGCGGGTCTTCATGCACCAGGACGATTTGACAAAATCTTGAATTTGAACGAATGTCATTTACAAGATTCCATTTCTTACAAAATGTTGGATTTTGTTCGAAGCTATGCCTTGAAGCATAAAATCGACGCCTTTGATACCTTTGAAAAGACAGGATTCTTTCGACATTTGGTTGTCCGCAAAGCACATCATACGAATGATTTAATGGTCAATCTAGTCTGCTACTATGAGGACGAAGAAATTATCAATGGGCTATATGCAGAAATGATGAAGCATTTTCCCTCCATTACCACTTTTATAGTCAGTATTAACGATCAACCTAACCCAACAGCAACAGGGCGCTACCAGCATATCTTGCATGGACCCGGTCATATTGAAGATCATATTGGTGGCTTCCGATTTACCATTGACTCAAAGGCTTTTTTCCAAACCAACACCGCTCAGGCAGAGGCCTTGTATTCGGTAGTAGCAAAATTGGCGGACATACAGAATCATGATGTAGTGTATGATTTGTATTGCGGGGTTGGGACTCTAAGCTTGTTCTTAAGTGATAAGGCATCTAAGGTAGTGGGCATCGAATTAGTTGACGAAGCCGTTGAGAATGCCCGTAGCAATGCATCTAAAAATGGGGTTAAACATGCATACTTTGTAAAAGGTGATATGAAAGACACCTTTAATGAGGCCTTAATTCAGCAATATGGTCATCCTAATGTATTAATTACCGACCCACCTAGAGCAGGTATGCATCCTGACGTCATATTTCAGCTCTTGGACTTGAAAGCTCCTAAAATCATTTATGTTAGTTGTGACAGTTCTACTTTAGCGCGGGATTTAGCCTTACTTTCTGAGGCCTACCGTGTTGACGCCATTCAGCCAGTAGATATGTTTCCGCAAACCTTTCATATCGAAACAGTTGCCGCTTTAACCTTAAAATAATCACTGTATCCTAGATGAGGAATCTTTTCTATTCTTCAAAATTTCTACCTAGTATTCGTTATTGGTTATCTGAAACTAAAGTAATTCATAATTGGGTTTTGCTTAATAGTCTATGTATTATATTCATTTGGACTGGATTGTCCATGGTTGTAATGGCGCAAAATGGAGAGCTGAGGGGAACTATTACCGATAAAAAAACAGGCGAACCTCTCTTTGGGGCCACCGTTTTCCTTATTGATACGGACTTTGGTGCGGCCACCAATTCTGATGGGCAGTATGTTCTTTCAGAGATTCCAGCGAATACCTATAATATACGGGTAAGCTTCATTGGCTATCAATCGCAAATTATTTACAATGTAGTCATTCGTTCGGAGGGAAATATTGATGTTGATGTTCAATTAGAACAGGCTGAATTTGGTTTGGACGAGGTGGTTGTAAGCGTTAATCCATTCACTAAACTAGAGACCACTCCCCTTTCAATTCAAAACTTAAACCAACAGGAAATTGCCTCTTATCCCGGTGGAAACAATGATATAGCTAAGGTAATACAATCCTTCCCAGGAGTATCAGGTTCGGTGGCTGGCTTTAGAAATGATGTAATTATTCGTGGTGGTGCACCCAATGAAAACGTATACTACCTAGATGGGATAGAAATTCCCACTATTAATCATTTTTCTACTCAAGGAAGTGCAGGGGGACCCGTTGGCTTGCTAAATGTATCATTCTTTGAGGGCGTTACCTTAAGCGCCAGTTCTTTCGCTGCATCCTATGATAATGCCCTCAGTGGAGTTTTGGAATTCGATCAACGTAACGGTAATTCCAGAGAGTTTGTAGGTAACTTCCGCCTTGGGTCGTCCGAATCTGCTCTGACCTTTGAGGGGCCATTATTCAAATCAGATAAACCCGAAGCGAATACTAGCTATATCGTAAGTGTGAGACGCTCCTATTTACAACTACTGTTTCAGGCCATTGGGCTGCCTTTTTTACCTGATTATTGGGATTATCAGTACAAAATTACTCATCAAATAAATTCCAAAAACGAGGTACTTTTCACAGGAGTAGGTTCTATTGATAATTCGTCGGTAAATGAACTTGATGAATTCGATGCCGAGCAAAAAGCCATTCAAGACCAAGTGCCCGTGTTAGAGCAACAAAGTAATACGATTGGAATGAGATGGCGTCACAGATTTAATGATAATAAAGGGCTAATGGATGTGATAGTTAGTCAAAATAGTCTGTACAATAAATTCTCACGCTTTACAGATAATGTAAACGAGCAAGGTCTTTATTTTCAAAACGATGCTAATGAACTTGAACGGAAAATTCGTCACCAAATCAAGCTTTTTTCTGGTTCATGGACCTATGCTTTTGGATACTCTGTTCAACAAGTATCCTACGATAATACCACACAGGATCTTGTTAATGATAGAAACTTCATTACTGATTTAAGCTTTATTCGCTATGGTGCTCATCTTCAGGCATCCGCAAAAGGATTAGAAGATAGAGTACAATTTTCAGCTGGATTAAGGGTCGATGACAACGATTTCATGGAAGATGGAATAGGTGTATTGGGGCAAATTAGTCCACGCATATCCTATTCTTATAAGCTCGATGCTAGCGGGCAATGGAAATGGAATCAAGCATGGGGTATTTACTACAAAATACCCCCTTATACCATACTAGGATTTGAAGATAATCTGGGTATTTGGGCAAATAGAGACGCTAAATATATTCGAAGTGAACACTTTGTTGGTGGTTTTGAATATGTGATAAATGAGTCCTCACGAATCTCTCTAGAAGCATTTTACAAAAAATACTCCAACTACCCCGTTTCTGTGGCTGATGAGGTATCATTAGCGAATAAAGGAGGCGGATTTGAAGTGTTTGGTAGTGAATTGATTCAAAGTAATGGTTTAGGAAGAACCCAAGGATTGGAACTACTATATCAGCAAAAATTTACTGGAAAATGGTATGGAATTGCATCCTTTACCTGGTTTAAAAGTGAATTTAGCGGGAGCGATTTAGTTTACCGCCCCTCTCTTTGGGATAACCAATACCTTATCTCTGCTTTAGGAGGTTACAAATTTCGAAACAATTGGGAAATAAGTTCTCGGTATAGGTATTTAGGTAGAGCCCCTTTTATTCCTACTAATTTGGTGCAAAGCTTAGAATTTTATCCTGCCATTATAAAAGATTACAGTTCGGTTGGACAAAATAGGCTCGATGCATACAATCAGGTAGATATTCGGGTCGATAAAAAATGGAGTTACACTTCGTGGAGCTTGGATGTCTTTTTTGAAGTGCAAAATATTTTGGGTAACGCAAATCCTGAGGAACCCAGCTATGGTTTAGCTAGGGATGAAAATGGCGAAGTAGTGATTCCAGAACGCTTATTACAAGTTAATACCAATACCTCGGTAAATATTTTGCCTTCTATTGGTGTGGTCATTAATTTCTAACCCACGGTCAAGTCAACCGAAGCGACTTATGCGCTTTACCACAAAAACCCAATGCCGATCAGGATAAAGTCGGGTAAAAATGAGCGTCAGCTCTCCCCCATCTTGAATACCGTACTTCTTCTTAACCGCTTTAGAAGAAAGTGGGTAATTAAGCGCCCATATGTTGATGAACTTAGATGAATAGTTTTTAAACCACTTCTTCAGAGATTTATTGGAGGGTGAAAAACCATCCAATACTTCAAAAATTCGTCCTGGAAAATGCGAAATCAACTCCTTCGAATAGTAGAGATGAGTGTGCTTATTTAACTTCAATAAATCAAACTTCGCACCTAAATGATCCATGCAGCCTAGTTTTTTCGCTCCAACAATAGGGTCATATAAGTAGATATTGAGGCCATCTACATGTTCCTGGCCATTAAATATATCACTGGAATTTTGCTTACTTAGCTGGTCAGCATCCGCGTAGGATACATGTACAGGAACAATCCCTTTTTTATCGGCTAAAACAGTGAAACTGTCCTGTGCTTGAACGACTGTTTCATTCTTCTTGATGTCAACAGCGTGATAATAAATTTGGGCCTTATCGATTATGCTCTGAGAGTCATCAGTAAACCGGTAATGATAAAGTAATTCTTTAAGCTCATTGTTCACAGATATCGCATGGATGCTGTCAGGGGATAGCCCTTTATTTATGACCTCGTCGATATGTGCCATAGGTGAGGCTTTCACCATGAGCTGATCCACATTGGTGCTAATGTGCTTCCAGAGCTCGAATAGGTTAGGCTCAGAATTTTCTATGCTGACAACCTTATTTCCAAGTACTCTTCTGGATGGATCTAAAAACAAAGTTAGAGTATGGGGAGAATTACAAAGTTCTTTAAATTCATGAGATGCTAAAAAATGCTCTACAGTGCCACTTATCACCCTAGCATCTATTCCCAAAGCATCAAAATTATTTTGGGTAATGCTACACAAATCCGGATTGGCTTCTACGTACCAAAGTTCTATCCCTTCTTTGGCGAAAAAGTAACTGTCCACCCCCAAGCCTCCCGTACCATCAATAATAATTTCTGTCTCTACTAATTTCGCCTTATATCTTCCTGTCCACTCAGAAGAGCTCTGTTCTACATGAATAGGTGGCGGATACACTAATCCTTTGGCAAAAGTCCAAGACGGTATTTTTTGATGTACCTTTTTTTGACTGATTAATTGATCAATTAAAAATGCTTTCGGTAAGCTATCGGGAAATGACTTTGAGAGGATAATTTCTTCTACCTTAGCATTTCTAAACTCGTCTAAGAAATGTTGATATTCGGAATGATATTCAGTAATTATAAATTCAATATCTAAGGAATACATGCGCATTAGTAAGTTTTTTGTAATTCAAAATAAGGCTTTTCGTATTCGGCAACCTGGTAATATTATCATCATAACAGCCAATGCATTTGACCCCTAACAACAAGGAACCTTTACCCAATAAAAACACAGTAGGTGTTATTGGTGGTGGTATTGGTGGTCTTATGAGTGCCTGCTTACTAGCTGCAGACGGTTGCAGAGTTACTTTATTTGAAAAAAACGAACGAGTTGGCGGAAAAATGGATGAGCAGTGTGTTCAAGGCTACCGTTTTGACACAGGTCCCAGTCTATTAACCATGCCTTTTTTGTTGGAAGCTTTTTTTACTTCTTGTGGAGAATCACTCAAAGACTGGCTGGTACTAAAAGAAGTTCACCCCATTTGCCGATACAATTATGCCGACGGCGAACACTTCGAATGCTATGAAGACCCTCATAAAACGGCTCAAGAAATTGAACGTATTGCTCCGGAAGATAAACAAGCCTATGCTGAATTTTTAGAGTATATCAGAGTGCTTTATGACAAAACAGCGGACACATTTTTATTTAACACACTTAATAGTTTATCCGATTTAAAGGGACTAAATATTAGCTCTTTTTTTAGTATTGACGCCTTCAAAAGTGTCAGCGATGTGATTGATGAACGTTTTAATTCTGCTTACTTACGACAGTTTTTTAAACGGTTTACCACCTACAACGGTTCATCACCATACTCAGCACCTGGTACACTTAATGTTATTCCACATGTAGAGCTCAATATTGGTGGCTATTACATTCAGGGCGGAATGCACACCTTGGTTAAACAATTAGAATTACTAGCGAAGAAATTGGGGGTTCAAATACATACCAATACCGAGGTTCGTACCATATTAATTGATCATCAGGTTGGTAAAAAACAAATTGAAGGAATAGAGTTTATAACCACAAAAAACAGCCCATCGCAAGACCATTCAAGTGAAATAAGACAGCAAGAGCCAACTACCTTTTTCTGCGATCAAGTAGTTTCAAATAGTGATGCCTACGAAACCTACCAACGCCTTATTCCTCCTAAGCATCGCCCTAAAATTCAGTTACTACAAACACGCTACTCAGAGCCTTCATGCTCTGGATTTGTTGTGTTATTAGGCATTGATTGCAGTTATGAGCAGCTTAAACATCATAACATATTTTTTAGCGCAGATTACAAACAGGAATTCCATGATATTTTCCAAAAAAAACAACTGCCCAATGATCCAACCATCTATGTAGCAAACACCTCCTACACCGATACAGATGATGCTCCTAATGGCGGATCTAATTTATTTATTCTTGTCAATGCACCTTACCTAAGCACATTAACAGAAGACCCAAACACGGATGGTTATGCCGATAAAATTATAACTAAACTAGAAAAAAGAGGCTTGACAGGACTATCCCAACACATTAAATACCAAGAGATTCGGTCCCCTTTTCACTTTTACGACCGATACAAATCCAACAAAGGAAGTATTTATGGAACTTCTTCCAATGGTCTTTTTTCGGCTTTTTTACGACCTAGAAACCAATCCAAAACCATCGAAGGACTCTTTTTAACTGGTGGATCTGTGCACCCTGGCGGTGGTATCCCATTGGTTCTTCAGTCTGCATTTAACGTGCAAAAATTAATGAAGCAGGCTAGGCAATAATCAAGTTTACTTGAATATTTCTATCTGCAACTAAACCGGTTGTTTTTTGCCTAATTCTCCCAAATGAATGACCTGGGCGTTTGAAAGCTTTGCCTGACTTATTTCAAATGTCACGACGGTGCGATACTGTTGAAATCCTTGTTTTCCAGCTGCTCCGGGATTCATATACAACATATTTTGACATTCTTTATCCCGAACAATTTTCAAGATATGAGAATGACCGCAGATAAATAGTTCGGGTGGGTTTTCCATAATCTCTTTGCGAATAGGTAGGCAATATCGGCCTGGTATACCTCCAATATGTGTCATCCAAACATCAAAACCTTCACAGCTAAAACGAAGATGTAAAGGGTACTCCTGCCGTATCTCTTGCCCATCTATGTTACCATAGACACCACGTAATGGGGCTATTTTTTTAAGTTCTTCGGCTACTTGCATGTTGCCAAAGTCTCCAGCATGCCAAATCTCGTCACAGTCCGAAAAGTAAGAACGTAGCTGTGTATCGAAAAAACTATGTGTATCTGAAATTAAGCCTATTTTCATAATTAATTAGTATCATGTACATCGACCCTGGTTGGTTTAGGCATAGTTAACTGACTAAGAACAAATTACATGTTTTTTAATAAAACGACCGAAATACTTGACCTCATTTAGCATTGTCATTCTGAACTGGAATGGATTAACCCACTTGCAAGAATGTTTGCAAAGTGTTTATGAAACTGACTATGAATCCAAGGAAATTATTCTCGTGGATAATGGATCGACCGATAACAGCCTCGAATGGGTAAAAGAACATTTCTCGGATATTTCAGTAGTTGAACTCGGAACTAATTATTTTTTTGCGGGTGGAAATAATCGAGCAATAAGCCATTGCAAGAATGATTATTTGATATTTTTAAATAATGACGTCAAGGTGGATGCCAGGTGGCTCGATGCTCTTAACAACTGCATTTTATCTAAGCCTAAAAGCCATATCTTTCAGCCTAAAATTTTATCGGCTAGACAACCGACTCATTTTGAATATGCGGGGGCTGCCGGAGGTTATATCGACCGATATGGTTATCCCTATTGCCGTGGACGTATTTTCGATATTGTAGAGGAAGATACTGGTCAGTACGATGAGAATGTAGCACTTGATTGGGCATCAGGAGCTGCTATGGTTATTAAAAAAACACTGTTTAAGGAGCTCGGTGGATTTGACGAAGATTTTGAAATGCACATGGAAGAAATTGACTTATGCTGGCGAGCTCGCCGTAATGGTCACAAAATAAGTTTTTGTCATAGCTCAGTCGTTTACCACATTGGAGGGGGCTCCTTAGCTCAAGGATCGTACCGAAAGATATGGTACAATTTTAGAAACAATTGGTATATGTTGATAAAAAACCTACCTAAGCACCGCTTGTTTCGAAGTCTATTTTCGAGGTATATATTAGATGTAATAGCTTTTAAACGTGCTCTTTTCACGGGTAAGTTTACCGAGGCAAAAGCTATTTTTTTAGCTCATTTATCTTTGGTAAAAGAAATGCCTAATTTATTGGGTAAAAGGTCTTTAAATACCAATACTCCCATAGAATTGAACCGTAGTGATGTAGACAAAAGGACGCATAAACGACCATTTCTAATCTGGGAGTATTTCTTCAAAAAGAAGAAATTTTTCAGCGAAATTCATAAATAATACGTAATAAATAATGATTGACCGCATACCAATAGATGCCGTAGGGATTCAAGAGCGTGTTGCACGTATTCGTACAAGAAGCATAAAAAAGGATTCGAAATTGCAAGCACTTGAGCTTGCTCTACGCATGATGGATCTCACTACTTTGGAGGGAAGTGATTCTGAAGGAAAAGTTCGTCAATTATGCAATAAAGCGATGCACCCTTATACTGAATTACCCGACATTCCCTCCGTAGCAGCCGTATGTGTTTATCCTAATCGAGTTGCATTAGCCAAAAGTATTCTTAAAGATTCCTCAATATCTATTGCAAGCGTAGCTACCGCATTTCCTAGTGGAATGTCATCATTACAAATTAAACTGGATGACGTTCGCTATGCTGTTTCTGAGGGAGCCGATGAAATAGATATGGTTATTTCCAGGGGGGCTTTTCTGTCAGGTCAATATGCAAAAGTATACGACGAAATAGCCCAAATCAAAGAAGCCTGTGAAAGTGCTCATTTAAAGGTAATATTAGAAACTGGGGAACTTGGATCCCTTGAAAATGTGCGAATGGCTAGTGATTTAGCAATGAAAGCAGGTGCGGATTTTATTAAAACATCTACGGGTAAGATTGCACCTGCCGCTACCATGCCGGTTGTTTTGGTTATGTTGCATGCGATTCGAGATTACTATTATTCTACAGGGGTTAAAATAGGAATGAAACCTGCAGGTGGAATTCGTAGTTCAAAGCAAGCCATTCAATACTTGGTTATGGTAAAAGAAACACTTGGAAATGATTGGTTAGATCCTTCCCTGTTTCGATTTGGTGCAAGCTCATTAGCCAATGATGTGCTCATGCAATGGGTCAAAGAGAAAACAGGACGCTATCAATCACTTAATTATTTTTCAAACGATTAACGATTATGTCTGAAAAGAAAATATCCGATCAATCAAAATCAGAAAGCCGGAAATCTATTTCATTAGATTGGTCCTATGCAGAGGCACCTGAAAATACCTCCCATGCCACTTTTAACAAGAGCTATGGACTTTTCATCAATGGTAGCTTTACGAACTATCATGAAAGTCAATCCTTCGAGAGTATGAACCCTGCTAATGGTGAAGCCCTTTACCGTTGCACAGAAGCTTCTGAATCCGATGTAGATTCTGCTGTGAAAGCTGCTCGAGCAGCATTTGAGGGTGAGTGGGGTAATTATTCAGGCACTCAACGATCACACTATTTATACCGGATTGCAAGAGTGCTTCAAGAACGTGCTAGGGAATTTGCTGTACTTGAGAGTATGGATGGTGGAAAACCTATACGTGAATCGAGAGATGTTGATATACCCTTGGCTGCCGCTTACTTTTTTTATTACGCAGGGTGGGCCGATAAACTAGCCTATGCCTTCCCTGGTAAACGTCCTAAACCTTTAGGTGTCTGCGCACAAATTATACCATGGAATTTTCCTCTTCTCATGCTGGCCTGGAAAATAGCCCCTGCTTTAGCATGTGGGAATACCGTAGTATTAAAACCGGCAGAAACAACCTCCCTTACGGCACTTAAATTTTGTGAGTTATTGCAGGACATTGGACTTCCAAATGGCGTTGTTAATATAATTACCGGTGCAGGAACAACAGGTGAATACCTAGTACAACATCCTGATATTGATAAGATAGCCTTCACGGGCTCGACAGGAGTCGGAAAATCTATTCAGCGATCTATTGCGAAAAGGCAGATATCCGTGACCTTTGAACTCGGGGGAAAGGGAGCTTTTATACTTTTTGATGATGCCGCCCTAAATGAAGCCGTCGAAGGTATTGTAAATGCAATATTTTTTAACCAAGGGCACGTTTGTTGCGCAGGTTCTAGACTGTTAGTTCAAGAAGGAGTCGCAGATACAGTGATCGATTTATTAAAAAAACGTATGGAGCATTTAATCGTTGGCGATCCCTTAGACAAAAATACCGACATAGGTGCAGTTAATTCCAAGACACAACTTGACACTATACAACGCTACGTGGATACAGGTATTAAAGAAGGTGCTTCTTGCTACGAGTGCTCAGGCCCTTTGCCCAACAAAGGTTTTTACTTCCCCCCCACTCTTTTAACAGGTGTCTCCCAATCTTCAACGGTAGTTCAAGAAGAAATCTTTGGCCCTGTTCTAACCATTCAAACATTTAGAACCACCGAGGAAGCTATTGAAAAAGCAAACAATACTCCTTATGGACTTGCAAATGGTATCTGGACGGATAAAGGATCTAAAATATTTCATGTCGGAGCTAAGCTTAAGTCTGGTGTTGTATGGTCAAATACCTACAATAAGTTTGACCCAACCTCCCCTTTTGGTGGATACAAAGAGAGTGGAAAGGGCCGAGAAGGGGGTATTTCAGGTCTTCATGCTTATGTTAAACTAGAAAATAGTGGAGGTATGTAATCATGGCTAAACAAACTAACCTCACTGCCTCACAGGCAAATACGATGAATTCAATCCCGAAAACGTACAAAAATTATATTAACGGAGAATTTCCCCGAACCGAATCTGAACGATATTATTCTGTTAAAGATCCGAGTGATAAGCATATAGCTAATGTTGGCTTATCGACCAGAAAAGATATTCGTAATGCCGTTCAAGTCGCCCGTAAAGCCCATGGAGCTTGGACGGGTAAGACCGCGTATAATCGAGGCCAAATCATTTATCGAATGGCTGAAATTTTATCTGGACGCCGAGAGCAATTCATCCACGAAATGGTTCTTCTTGGTTACACTAAACAAGCTGCAGAGCAAGAAGTCAATGCCTGTGTTGAACTCATTGTATATTTTGCAGGTTGGACCGATAAAATTACTCAAGTTTTTGGCAGTATTAATCCTGTAGCAAGTAATCACTTCAATTTTAGCCGCCAAGAATCGATAGGAGTAGTAGGTATTATTTGCCCCGAAACACCAAGTTTATTAGGAATGCTTGGACTACTTCTACCCAATATGGTTGCTGGCAATAGCCAAGTACTAATTGCTTCTCATCAATATCCTTTACCTTCTTGTACGTTTGCAGAAGTATTGGCAACATCGGATGTTCCTGCAGGGATCGTGAACATAATAACCGGCAACAAAACTGATCTAATTCCTTCAATTTCTCAACATATGGATGTTGACCTGCTAGTTGGGGATGAATCATTGGATACTAATTTCCGGAATCTGTGTGAACTTGAAAGTGCATCAAACATGAAAAGAGTGTATTTTTGGAAGTCATTTGTTTCTATAGATGAACTCAATTCCACCCCTGACGAAACCATTGCTACCTGTTTACATTCTCTAAAAGATCCCTACCATATACTACATGTTCAAGAAGTTAAAACTACCTGGCATCCCGTCTTTGAGTAATGGAATTAAGAATATTCTATATACCAATAGATACCAATTCTTTGGTTGTAGACCCCTCCTTTTTCTAGTCTTAATTGGAAGCAATGTTAATTTACTGAGTTGTAGCTCCGCAGAAAAAACACAGAAAAATATACCTGCCCAATCCGTAATGCCTTCAGCTGAATATGAGGAAACAGATCAAGCTACACATAAAGAATTTACTTCCCCCCAAAGTGCAAGATTGGAGCATTCAATGGAAGAAAATGAAACACCCAATCAAACTGAACTGACTAGAAATGATCAACTAACGCCGGACATTCCCCTATTGGATTGGTCAGATTTCTATGCAACTATACGCCCAGGAATACCGGATGAACTTTCTGCAAGTTTACAACTGGATAGTCCTGAAGCCGATGACAAAAATCTCTATGAAGGATTCCGAATCCAAATCTACTCCGGTCCTTCTCCTTCTATGGCAGATACCGTAGCCAAAATATTTAGAACTTGGTCCACCCAATACATTTCAGGCTACTCTCTGGAAACCTATACATTTTTCAAAGCTCCATACTATAGAGTTCATGCTGGAGATTTTCATGATCGTACAAAAGCTTATGCGGTATCTCAAATCATTAAACGCGAATTTCCAGATGCCTGGGTTGTATATGATCGGGTTGTACCTTGGAACGTTCCCGCGGATTCTGTGCTTATCCGTTTTGAACGAAAATAGTAAAGGTAAAACCCAATACTCGTCCTTCTATAGTTACATTCAACTAGCAATCCTCTACTTTAACTCCCTCTATATTTCTGCAAGTATTCATGAATCCTAATCCGCTGCAATTATTGACGAAAAATTGGTACTTCAATGCGGGTATAAAAGCTATTATGCGATTCGTTGGGGTTTTGATATTAGTATTTACCCTGACCTTATTACTTTTTAAAGGTCTCGATGTTTTAAGTGTTGAAGATATAAAGATGTGGTTAGAAGAGGCTCAACAATGGTCCCCTATTTGGGTTGGCAGTCTAATTATCGCACTTCTACTGGTTGATCTATTCATCGCCGTCCCGACGCTTTCTTTAACCATTTTATCCGGTTTCTTTCTAGGACTAGAATTGGGAATTCTTTTTTCCTCTGTTGGGCTTATGTTGGCTGGTTCGTTAGGCTATCTCATAAGCCGGTACCATGGTGCTAAGTTATTACATTGGGTTTGTAAAAATGAAACCGAACAGAAAGGGATGATCCATTTGTTTCAAACCCTTGGTCCTCTATCGCTCTTGCTATGCCGAGCGGCTCCAATGTTGCCTGAAATTACTTCTTGTCTGGCTGGTACAACCCGAATGCCCTACTGGAAATATGTTATATTTTATGCTTTAGGTAGCCTTCCCTATTCGGCTATTGCAGTATATTCAGGTTCAATAAGTACCGTTGACAACCCATCACCCGCTCTGTATACCTACGTAGGTATGTTCGCTATTCTTGGAGCAATTGGTTTAATTGTTTTGTACTTCAAACGACATGAACTCATGTCCATAGGGAACGAAGAAGTAATAAAGAAAAAATAGCGATCTAATGATCTTCAGACATTACTTTCGTTACTTGACGCTTTAGCTTTGGCGTTTTCAAGGCAATGTCTTAACTACACGTTAAAACGGAATAGCAGTACATCACCATCTTTGACAATATAGTCTTTGCCTTCTTGTCGCATTTTTCCAGCTTCCTTAGCTCCTTTCTCTCCATCAAAGGCAACATAATCCTCAAAGGCGATCGTTTCTGCACGAATGAAGCCTCGTTCAAAATCAGTATGGATGACTCCAGCTGCCCCGGGTGCTTTTAGGCCAGAACGTATCGTCCAAGCCCGAGCCTCTTTTGGCCCAGCTGTGAAGTAGGTGATTAATCCCAAATTGGAGTAGGCGGCTGTAATTAGGCGGTCAAGACCAGCCTGATCAATACCCAATTCTTCCAAAAACATGGCACACTCTTCATCGTCTAATTCAGCTAATTCAGCTTCTATTTTTGCACAAAAACTTACCGTTTCATCTCCTTGTGAGTTAGCATAGTCGGCCACTTGTTTTACATAGGAGTTATCACCGGCTACGATATCCTCTTCGCTAACATTGCATGCATACAGTACCGGCTTCTGTGACAAAAGGAATAAATCACGAAATAATACTTTGCCTTCTCTAAAACTACGAGCACTGTTACCTTCTTCAAGATGAGTTAATAACGCTTTTGCATCTTCTAAATCTGACTTAGCTTCTTTGTCGCCACTTTTAGATTGCTTGGAAAGATTTTGGATTTTTTTCTCCAAACTTTCGATGTCTTTGAGTATTAATTCATATTCAATAATAGAAATGTCTCTTTGAACATCCACGGATCCTTCAACATGGATAATATCATCATCATCAAAGCATCTAACGACATGAATAATCAAATCGACTTCTCTAATGTTTGACAAGAAAGCATTTCCCTTTCCTTTACCTTCCGAAGCCCCTTTCACTAAGCCTGCAATATCCACAAATTCAATAGTAGTGGGTACAATTTGTTCCGATTGGGCAATCTTAGCCAAGCTAAGTAAACGCTGATCGGGTACCGATACCAAACCAACGTTAGGCTCAATAGTACAAAAAGGGAAATTAGCCGATTCTGCTTTGGTATTACTTAAAGCATTGAATAAAGTTGATTTACCCACATTAGGTAAGCCCACTATTCCACAGGTTAAACTCATAATAACTCGTTAAAAATCAATTCGTTTTTGTTGAAAAAATTGTCTTTCTGGAAGGCTGACAGCCGTTAATTTGCCAAATTGTGGATATACACAACCCGTGTCTATACCGATCATGTTAACTTCTTGTATTGGACTTCGGACAGGAGTGTGACCAAATATCACCGTTTTTTCCCACTTGTTGTAGGTAGAATTTAAATGGTCTCTACTCCACAAAAAACTACTATATAGCGACTCATTTTGTATCGATTCTGAAATAGGTTGATCTATAGGCGGGCCACCATGGACAAAGAAAAAATCTGGAGTGTCGTAGAATAAACGAGTATTAGTAAAAAAACGTAGATGCTCGATTGGTATTAGCTCTTTCCCTGTGGCCTTTCGATACGACTCCATCGTTGCAGTACCCCCATTTTCAAACCATTTAAGCCAGGTTTTATCCTCGACATAATTCAACAACATTGCGTCATGGTTTCCACGTAAAAATACGCAACGATACTTTTTTTGTAGTTCAATTAAATAGTCTACTACTTCTTTTGAATGGGGGCCCCTATCTACATAATCCCCCAAAAATACATATGTCCTATCAGTACCAAACAGGGCTAATAAGTCCATCATAAGTAGTTCTAAACTCTTGATGCAACCATGAATATCCCCAATTGCTACGTACGACTCAGGGATATTTACACCCTTGTTCCTATCCAATTAAACCTCTGCCTGTTTTTGAAATTTTTTGTTCCTTTTCTAATTGTATAAGCGAAGCATCTAATATACCGTTCACAAAACGACCAGATTTTGCCGTAGAATATTTTTTTGCAATATCGATTGCCTCATTTATCGTAACCTTTGTCGGTATATCGGGAAAATTGGTCAGTTCACTCAATGATATGTATAAAATAATCTTATCGATTAAGGCTAATCGACTTATTTCCCAATTTTTGGTATGTTGTTTAATTATCGCATCCCATTCATCTGTCTGTTCTAGGGTTAACACAAATAGACGCTCCCCAAAGCGCATGGCTTCCCCATCTTCCTTTAAATTTTTGGCCAATAAGGTGTCTATAATGTGAGAAATGGATTCTCCACTTTGTAGATAAGCATATACTGCCTGGAGAACGGTTTCACGAACAAATCGTCGCTGAATCATAATCGAAGAATACGTTTTTTTAAATAAATCAAGTGCAGCAAATCAACATATACATCTCATAAACACATTGGATGATTAGTTTCACTCAAATTGTCACTAAAGATACAGAATGCTGATATAGCATTGAAACATATTAGTTATGTTTGGTATCTTATAGTTTATGCGTCCTTAGCTCAGTTGGTTAGAGCGTCACGTTGACATCGTGGAGGTCACTGGTTCGAATCCAGTAGGACGCACTCTTAACCAATCAGGCTAAATTATTCCATGTCTACTGAGTCAATTCGCATTACCCTACCAGATAATACTACGAGAGAATGTACTAATGGAGTCACCGGATTAGCTATTGCAGAATCAATTTCTGCCGGTCTTGCACGTGTTGCATTAAGTATAACAGTGAATGGAGAAATATGGGATTTAGACCGACCTATCCATGAAGATGCTCACATCCGACTGCACACTTGGGAAAATGAAGAAGGAAAATATACGTTTTGGCATTCCTCGGCACACCTTTTAGCCGAAGCTATTCAAGAGCTTTTCCCAAATGCAAAATTCGGAATAGGACCCGCCATAGAAAATGGATTTTATTATGATGTCGATTTCGGAGATCATACCCTTCAACAAGAAGATTTACGTGCTCTGGAAAAAAAATTCTTAGAGCTTGCAAGAAATAAGAACAAATTCATTCGTTCATCCATATCCAAATCAGACGCTCTATCTCATTATCAAGAGATTGGGAATGAATACAAGATTGAGCTTATTGAAGGACTCGACGATGGGGAGATCAGTTTTTACAAACAGGGCTCTTTTACCGATTTATGTAGAGGCCCTCACCTTCCGAATACAGGCCTAGTTAAAGCTATAGCTCTGACTAGTATCGCTGGAGCCTATTGGAGAGGAAATGTTGACTCTAAGCAACTAACTAGAATTTATGGTATTAGTTTCCCTAAGCAAAAAATGCTCGAGGAATACCACACTCAAGTTGAAGAAGCAAAAAAAAGGGATCATCGCAAACTAGGTAAAGAAATGGGTATCTACATGATCGACAAAATGGTCGGGAGTGGATTACCCCTATGGTTGCCAAAAGGAACCATCTTACGCAGAACTCTGGAGGCTTTTTTACGGGACGAACAAATCAAACGAGGCTACCAAGAGGTAATCACACCTCATATTGGCAATATAGAACTATATAAAACATCAGGTCATTACCCTTACTATAAAGACTCACAGTTCGATCCAATTGAAGTTGATGAAGAGCAGTACATGCTTAAACCTATGAATTGTCCACACCATCACCGGATTTTTGACTCCTCTCTGCGTTCCTACCGAGAGTTACCCATTAGACTCGCTGAATTTGGCACGGTATATCGATATGAACAATCTGGTGAGTTAAGCGGACTATCTAGGGTGCGAGGTTTTACCCAGGATGATGCACATATATACTGTTCTCACGATCAATTAAAATCAGAAATTAAACATACTATTGAGCTTACTCAATTTGTGTTTACTACTTTTGGCATGCCTGTGGATATACGACTCTCATTCAGGGATGATAATGATCAAAAATATGGTGGAGATGCACAATACTGGGATCGAGCACAGCTAGAGATTCAAGAAGTTGCCAACGATATGGGTTTAAAGTATACCATTACCCCAGGTGAGGCTAGTTTCTATGGCCCAAAAATAGACTTTATTATTCGTGATGCCATAGGCAGAAAATGGCAATTGGGTACGGTTCAAGTCGACTATGTAATGCCTGAACGTTTCGATTTAAACTACATTGGTTCAGATAACAAAAAGCACCGTCCGGTGATTATACACCGAGCTCCATTTGGTTCTATGGAGCGCTTTACTTCCATTTTGATAGAACACTTTGCAGGCAACTTTCCTTTATGGCTAGCTCCGGAACAAGTTAGAATTTTACCTATTTCCGACCAACAAAACCAAGCGGCTCAGGATTTATGCGACGAGCTACTTGATAAGGGAGTGAGAGTTACTGTAGATAACCGGTCGGAACAGATTGGAGGAAAAATACGGCTCTCAGAAACCGAAAAAACACCTTATATGGTCATTATAGGTTCTAAAGAAGTCGAAAATAAGCAGGTTTCATTGCGTAGACATAAGATGGGTGATATTGGTAGTGTACCAATCAAACAATTTACAGCAGATTTGTTACGTGAAATCAATGATAAAGACCTTCCTAAAGAGTCTTAAGCCTTATCAAAGGAAGCTTTTACCTATTTCAACAAATCATTATTTACCTATTTATAGATAAATTCAATAATTTCGTATTATTGGACACATACATTAACAAACACAGAGGATTTAACTATCGCTAAGAGACAATTTCGAGGAAAACCCGAACCAAAAGGACCTCGACTGAACGGACAAATTAGAGCACAACAAATTCGACTCATCAAGCCGGATAACAGCCATGAACTAACCACTCCAGAACGTGGTATGCAAGTTGCAGAAATGTATAATTTGGATTTGGTGGAAATTTCACCAAACGCCAACCCTCCAGTGTGTAAAATTATTGATTACGGAAAGTATCAATATGAGAAAAAGAAAAAAGAAAAAGAGGCTAAAAAAAAACAGCACACTGTTAGTGTAAAAGAGCTTAGGTTTCGTCCCAACACTGATGATCATGACTTAGAATTCAAAACTCGCCATGCAAGAGAATTTCTAGAAAGTGGAGATAAAGTAAAAGCTTCAGTTCAATTCCGAGGTCGTGATATGTTATATACCGAAAAAGGAGAGTTATTACTTCTTCGCTTAGCCAAAAGCTTAGAAGATGTGGCTAAAATTGAGTCTAAGCCTAATATGGAAGGTCGCCGAATGATCATGATTCTTACTCCTGCTAAATAATACAACTTATTATTGCTTGACCTTAACATAGTCCGTATCTTACGAGTCTATGTAAAATTCATCAATTTATGATTGATTATGCCAAAAATGAAAAGTAATAGTGGCGCAAAGAAGCGATTTAAGACGACCGGTTCCGGTAAAATTAAACGCAAGAAGGCTTTTAAGCGTCATATTTTAACAAAAAAGAGTAGTAAGACCAAGAGGCAACTCGGCCAAAGCACACTTGTAGCTACCGCTGATGTACCTCGAGTCAAACAGCTCTTAAGCCAATAAAATTAACTCTCTAAACACATAAACAAATGCCACGTTCACTAAACTTAGTGGCTTCCCGTCGCCGTCGCAAAAAGATTTTAAATCAAGCGAAAGGTTATTGGGGTAAGCGAAAAAATGTGTATACGATTGCGAAAAATGCGGTAGAAAAAGGTTTACAATATCAGTACCGTGATAGAAAGAATCGCAAACGTGTATTTCGAAGATTATGGATAGCCCGTATAAATGCGGGAGCGAGACTGAACGGTACTACCTATTCCAAGCTCATACACGCGATGAGTCAGAAAAATATGGTAATCAACCGTAAAGTACTTGCAGATTTAGCCGTTCATGATCCAGAGACTTTTGCTGCCATTGTTACGGAAGCTCACGCATAATAAAATCTAGTAGTTTTTTGACCGGTGCACCTCAATCTAATGTATTGTAGGGTGTACCGGTTTTTTTATTTTCGTATGTTGTCATTTTACAGCTGCATACTGATTATTATCACATGCGACCTATTTCAAGTACGTATATTTTCCCATATGAATTCAGAAATTGCACACATAGAGCAACAAATCAAGAATTTTGAGATTAATGATTCAGATGAATTAGAATCTTTTCGACTTCAATTTCTCTCAAAAAAGGGGGCCATTCAAGAACTTTTTAAATTAATGGGCACCATACCAAAGCAAGAAAAAGCCGCTTTTGGTAAATCCTTAAATGAATTAAAGAAATTAGCTCAGCAAACCTTTGATCAAGCAAAAGAAGCTCAGATTAGTATTGAAGCCGTGTCGGTTTCTGCAGTAGACGATATAAGCTTGATGCCCACCCCATTACCCGTTGGATCTGTGCATCCATTAACCAAGACTTTGCAAGAGATAAAAAATATCTTTTACAGGCTTGGGTTTAATATTGCTGATGGCCCTGAAGTAGAAGATGACTTTCATAACTTTACTGCTTTAAATTTCCCTCCTAATCATCCAGCTAGAGATACTCAGGATACTTTTTTTATTAGAAAAGACGAGGACCCTGCGATACCCGATTTAGTATTAAGGACTCATACCTCTCCGGTACAAATACGGCTAATGGAGAAACAGGCACCCCCTATTCGATCTATCATGCCTGGGAGAGTCTACAGAAATGAGGCTGTATCAACAAAATCATACTTCCTTTTTCATCAGGTGGAAGCACTCTATGTTGACCAGCATGTAAGTGTAGCAGATTTAAAAGAATCCCTTGTTACCTTCGCTAAACTCATGTATGGTTCTGATGTAAACTACCGATTACGCCCTAGTTATTTCCCATTCACTGAACCTAGTCTCGAAATGGATATATGGTGGGGCAGCAAAAATGGTGGAAAATGGTTGGAGATACTAGGATCTGGAATGGTTGATCCCAATGTTTTTATCGCCGCTGAGATAGACCCCGAACAGTATTCTGGTTTTGCATGGGGTATGGGTGTGGAACGAATTGCGATTCTGAAATACGAAATAGATGACATTCGAACATTTTATGAAAATGACATACGATTTTTACATCAATTCATTTAAAGAAACCCCATCACCCAAGCACTCATCTCTCAGAACACATTATTGATTACGCCTTTATGAAATTATCTTATAACTGGTTAAAAGAATACGTACCCTTACCCGATAAGGTCCAAGAAACTGCCGATACCTTAACGTTGATTGGACTTGAAGAGGAGGAAACCAAGCATATAGGTACATCCTTAGATCAGATTATTGCGGGTGAAATACGTTCGGTTAGTCCACACCCTAATGCCGATCGGCTTTCAATTTGTACCGTATTTGACGGGGAGAAAGAATTACAAATTGTTTGCGGGGCAGAGAATGTAGCAAAAGGACAAAAGGTACCAGTAGCGCCTGTTAATTCTACCCTTCCCATTCAAGATGACGAAGGTAGACCCATCAAAATAAAAAAATCGAAACTACGAGGCGTTGTTTCCGAAGGTATGATTTGTGCCGAAGATGAACTGGGAATTTCCGACGATCATGCAGGGATTATGGTACTTCCCTCAAATACGCAGCCAGGGGTGCCATTAAGTCAACTTATTAGCAGTTATCAGGATAGTGTAATTGAAATCGCAATAACACCTAATCGCCCAGACGCAACTTCGCATATAGGGGTTGCTAGAGATCTATCGGCAAAATGGGGAGTTCCACTTAGCGTACCAAACATAGCAGTACCTGAACAAGTAGCGAGCCAAGGTACAAACTTTACTATATCGATTGAAGATCCTGAGAAATGCAGCCGGTATGTGGGCGTTGTAATGGAAAACATACAAGTATCTCCTTCCCCAGCTTGGCTGAAAAATAGATTAGAAGCCATTGGGCTTCGTTCGATAAATAATATTGTCGATGTTACAAATTATGTTATGTATGAATGGGGACAGCCATTACATGCATTTGATGCAGACAATTTACAAGGATCTTCCATACACGTTACGAGCTTTGAAGAAACCCGAGAGTTTACCACCTTAGATGGGGTTACAAGAAAAGTACCCAGTGGAAGTTTGTTTATATGCGATGATGAACAGGCGGTTGCTATTGCTGGTGTTATGGGGGGTGAAAACTCTGAGGTTAGCGATTCCACCACTACGATTGTACTAGAAAGTGCCTATTTCGATCCAAGTACTATCAGAAAATGCTCAAAACAACTCAGCTTACAAACCGATGCATCATACAGATTTGAACGCGGCATAGATTCCAACAATCAACTCACTGCAGCTTATAGAGCAGCTGAACTAATCTCAGAAATGGTACCTGATGCTCGTGTCACGGAAACTATTGACCAGCATCCACTTCCGAAGCAACCTTTAGAGTTGAGCTTACGGGTTTCTCGAGTACATCAAATTTTAGGAGTAGAAATTGGTGAAGAATGGATATTAGATCATTTGAACAAGCTAGAAATCACAAGTAAACCTAGTGGTCCTGGAATGATCAAGTGTCAAATTCCTAGTTTTAGACCCGATATTGAACGTGAAATAGATTTAGTTGAAGAAATTGGTAGACTATACGACTATAACAACATCCCGTCACCAACCGGTGGTATTCAGCTATCCTCAAGACCATTCTCAGATTGGGAATTAGACAAACAAAAAATCATTCAGACGCTAGTTGGTCTTGGTTTTAATGAGATCTATTCCAATTCGCTCATTTCAGAAGCAGAAGCCACACAATTTGGTAATCTTGAACAAATGGTTTCCACCTTAAATCCACTGACCAAAGATATGACCACACTCCGTCCATCTTTGCTTCCAGGATTCTTAAAGGCAAGTTCGTACAATAAAAATCGTAACGCTAAGGGTGTACGGTTCTTCGAAATGGGCAATGTATTTTTTAGTGATGAACAAGGGAACTATCATAAGGGAATCGGTGAGCAAACGCATATGCTCATGGGGGTAGCAGGACAAAAGCAAGAGGATCACTGGCTAAATCCATCTGCAGAATATACCTTCATGGATTTGAAGGCATCCATCCAGTCGCTTTGGAGCTCTTTAGGCCTAGTCCATAGAATTAAAGAAAAACTAGATGGACAAAATCGTCTTCAATATTTTATCGAAAAAGATCTAATTGGCAGCCTTTCAAAGGTAAATGAAACAGTTCGAACCATTTATGAATTAGATGAAGCCGTTTATTTTGCAGAGTTCAACGTTCAATTAATTCACAAAGCCCTTCGTAAAGTTGGAGAAGCTAGTTTCTCAAAAATACCCAAATTCCCTGGTATCGAATACGATATTGCATTGATCATGGACAGGGAAATTGCAGCCGGTACCATTCAGGCTGACATAGGTCGGCTAGCAACAAAGCTTCTTAGCAAAATAAGTATTTTCGATGTGTATGAAGGCAAAAATATACCCGAAAACAAGAAGAGTATTGCTTTTCGGTTAGTTTTTATAGATCCAAATAAAACACTAAATCTCAGTGATATAGAGCCGTTAATTGATAAAGTTGTAAGATCATTAAATAAGAAGTATAATATAGAGTTACGATCTTAATTTTATGAACGCCGCTTCAGAACATACAGAACGCTTTAAAGAACTTTTAGAAGAAGTCTCAACCGAGGTGCAATTGCTAAAAAAACAGCTTAAAGAAGCAAAAAAAGAACAGCTGCATCTCATCAATAAACTAGAGGAAGAACGAAGTAAGCAAACAGATATATTTTCAGCCATAAGTGAGTCTGAGCGCTTAGCAATGCGGCAGAAAATTACTGCTATGATTCATAAAATTGACCGTCATTTGGAAGGGAATTAATAGGTTGGATGGACCATTTTGAAATCACTTAAAGTCTCCATACTAGGTAAGCAGTACCCACTCATGGTTGAAGACCATGAAGAGGAAAATATGCTTAAAATTTGCCGATATGTTGATGAAAAATTCCAAGAATATCGCCAACAATTAATTAAACAACCCGAATCTACGGTTATGGTTCTTGCCGCCTTAAGTATTGCAGAAGAATTGTTTGAATTACGACAACAACTCTCCGATTCAGAAAAGAATGAGACGGTTATGATGAAAAGAGTGAATTCAAAGATTGAGCAACTTCTTGAAGATATTAGAGGTTAACACGTGCCAACTACTCTTACCACCCTATTTATTGGAGACATTGTAGGAGAAGAAGGTTTAGGTGTAGTTCGTAGCTTTTTGCCCTCTCTTATTCAAAAGCATAAGGCTGATTTTGT
This sequence comes from Balneola sp., assembly GCA_038124025.1. Classification (GTDB taxonomy): domain Bacteria; phylum Bacteroidota; class Rhodothermia; order Balneolales; family Balneolaceae; genus UBA1275. The sequence continues at coordinate 125,908 of JAYPBC010000001.1, forward strand.
TATTGCGAATGGCGAAAACTCCCACGAAGGCCATGGGATAAATGACGCTATTATCAAAGAATTGTTGAGTTTAGGTGTACATGTAATTACAGGTGGAGATCACTCTTTTGATAAATGGAAAGTATTTCCTTATATGAGAAGCAATAATCATATTTTACGACCTCTTAATTACCCGACTGGTAATGCTGGATATGGGTATGGTATATATACTGTTCCACGTCTTAATGTCCCCATTGGAGTCATTAATATTCAAGGTCGAACCTTTATGAAAGCCATTGATGACCCCTTTAAAACTGTTGATTGGGCTATAGATCAAATTCAAAAAGAAACTTCGCTTATCTTTATCGATTTTCACGCCGAAGCAACCGCCGAAAAAGTCTCCATGGGCTGGCATGTTGATGGACGAGCCTCTGTACTAGTTGGAACTCACACTCATATCCCCACAAATGATGCTCGGATACTCCCCAACGGACTGGGCTACTTAACCGATGCTGGAATGACAGGATCCTACGCAGGGTCATTAGGTATGGATGTAAAAGTAGCTATCAAACGCTTTATCACAGGGGTGCATCAAAAGTATAAGGCAGCTAAGGGAGACGCTCACATAAGCGCTGTTTTGGCGAAAATTGATATTGAAAGTGGAAAATGTACAGAGATACACTCCGTCATTTTTCCCGAATTTAACACATTGGCCTGTTAATCGAGAAAAATTTGAGTACGCTACTTCGAATTTCTGATGTAAAAAAAAGCTTTTCTGCTCCTGAAAGTGGAACAGTTCATGTACTAACTGGCGTAAATCTTGAAGTTAAGCCAAAAACAATCACCTCGATTATCGGTTCGTCTGGAAGTGGTAAGAGTACACTTTTACATATCATTGGAGGCCTTGACCAGGTAGATTCAGGGGTGGTGGAGTGGAAAGGAAATGATATAACCCAGTGGGATGATGAAAAAATGGCTGGGTTCAGAAATACTGAAATGGGCTTCATCTTCCAATTTCATCAATTGTTACCAGAATTCAGCGCAGTAGAAAACGTAATGATTCCTGCTATCATACAAGGAAAAAGTGAAAAGGAAAGTAAAAGGCTAGCTAAAGAACTTTTAGGTGAATTTGGGCTGAATCATAGAACCGAACACCGCCCAAATCAACTTTCTGGCGGTGAACAACAAAGAGTGGCTATGGCACGAGCTTTAATAAATACCCCTGCCCTCTTACTTGCAGATGAGCCAACAGGCAATTTAGATGAAAAAAACTCCTCAACGGTACTAAATCATCTACTCCGACTCAGAGATCGATTTGAGGTGTCCATACTCATGGTAACTCACGATAAAAGTATTGCTGAAGGTGGTGACTTCGTCTATGAAATGACGGATGGAACCTTGTCCCCTGTCTAAATTATACTGTTTATCCTTCGTGTTTGTGTCTAGTAACTGATAACTCACTAATTACAAAGACATGCTTAGCATAAATCTATCTAAAGAAGACAATTTAGGTTTTGCTTAAAGCTCAAAGCACCGTATTTTTGGTCATTCAATTTTTAACATTTTATCTACCATGGCAGATTCAAAAAACGACGACCTAACTCAAGACCCTCTCATTCAGTGGTTTGAAAAAACCAACGAATATCTACAAACAAACAAAACATCCATTATTGGTATCGTAGTTGCTGTTGTAGTTATGACAGGATCTATCATAGGATATTCGTTTTATTCTACCGCGCAGGAAGAGCAGGCTCAACAGTTACTATCTATTGCAGAAGGATATTATGCTGAAGGAGATTATCAAAAAGCATTAGATGGAGATAGTTTTGAACTTACGTATGGATTCCGAGCTATTGCGAATGAGTTTTCTAGGACCTATGCTGGTAATCTCGCTACCTATTACTCAGCAATTTCGGCTTATCAGTTAGGAAATATTGAAGAAGCACTTGAGTATATAGAAGAGTTTGAGGTGCCTCAAGGCATTTTAGGCGTAGGAGCAAAAAATTTCCATGCTAAGCTTTACTTAGCTAATGGCAGTATGGAATCAGCGGCAAGGACTTTCGAGGATGCTGCCCGTTGGGACAACAATGAAGCAACCACTCCAGATAATTTATTTAGTGCTGCTGAAATCTACGCTGAATTAGGTAATACCGATAAAGCATCTAATTTAGTTACCGAAATTTTATCTCAATTTCCTAGTAGTAGCCAAGAAGCACGTGCTGAATTTTTAAGAGGAAGCCTAGCTATACAATAATATATTAGGTCTTATTTTTAAGCTGGATATATTTCGATAAATACCTATGAGCCAGTTGAGAGTTGTGCTGTATCATAACTTGAATTGGGTTACAGATATTGTGCTTCGATTGTAATAAATCGTTGATTTGAAACAAACATTTTGCCCCATATTCATAATTCAAACGGTTTTTTACGCTAACCTTATTGATAGATGTATCTACCCTAACTGCTGTACTACTCAAGTGTTGAACGGCTGCTTTTTTAAATTCCGCGACTGTTCGTGCTACATAGCCAGGAAACTCAGCACCATCAAGATGAACGCTGAGCCCTTCACTTCCAATCGGTGTAGTTATAATGGGTAAGTCTGCCCATAAAGCATCCAAAATTTTACCTTTTACCCCAGCTCCAAAACGTAAAGGTGCTAATAAAACTTGATACGTCGCCATGATAGAAAAAACATCATCAACTCTACCTTTCATGTGAAAATTTATAGAAGGATCATGCAAGCGCTCCATCTCGGCATCCATGTATGCCCCATAAATATGACACTCTATACCATGTAACCCTCTATCATTTAGCGATTGGTGGATACTTGGCCATAAATAATACCGTAAAAACTGTACGGCGTCCCGATTGGGCGCATGCCGAAAATTACCTATGAAAAAAGCGTTCATCGGCTCCTGAGAACGGACCCAATCATTTTTCCCGGTTGTTCTACTAGAAAGTATTGGCATATACAGCAATTGATTAGTCGGGATAGCATAATGTTTTTGAGCATAAGAGAGTTCTACATCAGATACCACCAGACTAAGGTCTGATCGATGCATACTTATCATCTCCCGTAATGCTATGGTATTATAAACAGTACTAGAGCTAAGCAATTGATCATCCACATATATGTGGTTATCCCGTTCCTTTTGATCCATTGCTTCAAGGCTTAGTTGTCTTGCCCGACGTAACCCATGCAGATCTTCGGTATCTAATACTCGAATTGCCTTAGGACAAACTTCCATTAGCTGCCATGAAAATTGTTCTTCCGAGGGGTATCGATCAAAGATTACCACATTTGGATTTATTTGAGCCAATTTATCGTTTGTTTCGGCACTATTGGGATCTAAAGAATGTCTATATACACCTTTTAAGTCTTCATAAAGTGCAGAATGCGGCCCCCTCTCTGCTGTTGAACTAAGATGAATTTCATACCCCTCCTTATGAAATAACCGAATAAGATGATCTAAACGGACACCAGCTGCGGATGATTCCGGTTCTGGCCATACCAAACATAAAAAGAGGACTTTCATTAATTAAAGCTAAATCGAATCGTTGAACTAAATCCTGGTTGAATTGCAATCGACCGGCGAATAATCAAGCTCTCAGGTCTTGTATAAGGCACCCAACTTCCTTCATCCCACCTTCCATTTTCATTTGTATCTGAATATAACCGAAGTGTATAGGTAGATGCCCTGAGTGAATCTAATTGAATTCGTTCTATAAATTGCCCTTTGTTGAGTAGATTACCTTCCTCATTATAGAGCTCAAAAGATACAGGCTTGCTTGCAACTGAGTCATTGGGATTGATCATTTCCACTAACTCAATTGCACCCCAATTACTCGGGCCAGAGACATTAAAAGGAGCCAATACCCGACGCTGAGTTCTCGGATTCCATACTAAAAATTGATAATCTACCCCATCCAACCACTCAGGGTCTGGATAGAGGACTAGACGATTCGATTTAATTACACCCTTAGACCATTTTTCGCGTTCCACGACCCCTTCAATAATTCGCAATGAATCAACAATAGAGGCGGTACGAATGGGCGCAGAATATACTAATTCAACTGAATCCTTCATTCCTAAAGTGCCTTCGGGACGTACACCAATAAATCGTTGAATGGTTGTATCAACAGTACCCGAGCCAATTAAGTCTTGTGTAAAAGTACGCATTGCATTGCTAAGCAGGTCCTCAAAGCCACTCACATGCACCTCATAGATACTATCCTGCATCAATGCCTTAATAGACTGAGCAAAAACTATACTTGGATCGGAAGGTGCTATGTATAGTGGTGTAGCAGTGAATTCATTATTCGATCTTGCCTCCTTAACGGTAATTCTACCGTTTAACTCATTCTTAAGTGCTTCAGAAAAACGTATCCTAAGTCGATTACTAGAAAGTAAACCCACCCCTAAAACTTCAGGACGCAGGGTGTCAGCCTCCATTACGTACACTGCAGATAAGGTATCAACAAGCCCATTTTTAACGCTGACAGACCGTGTATTAAACGCATAGGAAGCCTCCAAAGATGAATCCCATATTTTATTTCTGTTGCGATCCTTGAAATGTACTACACTATAATTTGTCTCCCGTATATAATTAAATCGAAACACCCCTCCTGTGTCTGTTTCTGTGCGATATAATGCTTTTTGTTGCATATCATATGGATCGGGAAATAAAAAAACCTCCCTCCCTTCAAGGCCTTCCCCTGTTTCTGCATTCAATATTCTACCGGTTAGACCGCCTGTATCAATTTGGTCACCCGTTGAAAATGCAATCACCTCAGAGGCTCCCATGGCATTATTACGGGTATCCGAAACTTTATTACCTAGGGTAATTAAAAGAGTTGTTGAATCGGGTAAGGCAGATTTAAAGTTGATGTATAGAGTCTTTTTTTTCCAAAACAATTCATAATCAATACCTATGTCGGGCTCTATTTGTACATTGGATATCAAAGAATTTCTGTCTACAAATTCGGAAAACTCGATTTCGACTTGTTGCGAGCGTACACCTGTACTTTGATTCTTGGGTAAGGTTCGAATAATAGTAGGACCTTCCTTATCCGCGGGCCCTCCTGTTGGAGCTAGAGGGGTTGCACAGGAGTGCCAAAATAGCAGTAACAAAACGAGGCCAACTTTCGTTAAACCAGATAAATAGCTCATGGTAACTTTTTCATGTTTCATCATACAATATAAAAGGTTGCACTGAAAGTTTTGTATACTTCCGCCGATGAAAATGAAACCAACCATAACCCCATCCAAATCAAAGATGCTGCATCATAGTTGCTTCTTTAGATCATTGAACAAGTATCTTGCTTTATTGTGTTTACTCATCATCCAGACTTCTTGTGCTTCGTACTTATTGGATCAAACTCAAGAGAGAATCAAAGACGCCGTTTATGAACAGCAGTACGATATAGCCATTAAGGATCTAGAAGAATCACGAAATAAAGAGATTTACAAGGACAAGGATTTTATTCTATGGAACCTTGAAATGGGAATGCTACACCACTATAAAGGAGCTTATGAGGCGAGTAACTCATATTTTTTAGATGCTGAAGTAGCCATTGAACAGGCCTTTACCAAAAGTATAAGTCGTGGTATTTATGCATTATTAGGTAATGATAACCAACTCCAATATGACGGAGAACCCTATGAAGAATTTTATTTACATGCCTTTAAAGCGCTTAATTACATTCATTTAAATGAGGTAGAATCTAGCCTTGTAGAAATCAGAAGGGTAATCTACAAAGTCGAACAACTCAATATTCGGTTACGAGGTCTTGCAAATACGTATGCAGGCTCTGACACTTTAAACAGCTCAATCGACTGGGAAACTAAAGGTACTAACATCCAGAACTCACCATTTGCTCGCTATCTTGCCGCTAGTGTATTTGCCGCCCTGGGTCAAGTAGATGCGGCTCGAATAGAACGGGCGCAATTCAATAGAGCAATAAATGAGCATTACCACTTAATCAATAGTTCAACCCAATCCGATACGAACAGCTCAACATCAATCAACAATCATAGTTTAGAATGGGATGTGGGATCAAATAATAACCTACTTTTGTTGAGCTTCACTGGAATGGCTCCAGAAAAAAACCAACAAGATGTACGGATTTACAACGATTATTGGGAAACTGAACTAAAAGTATCACTACCGGTACTAAACCCCTATCGCAGTGAAATTGCGAATGTACAAATTTTGGTAGGAGACTCACTAATGGGAAAGAGCATTTTACTTGAATCTATGCAGGAAGTGGCTCAAGATGTCTATACTGCTAAAATGCCTATTATCTATGGACGAGCGGTGCTTCGAGCTATTTCAAAATATACCGGTACACGTTGGGTTGAAAAGATGCCAGAAGATGATGATTCCGTCATTACCCATTTACTTGAATTTACAGGATTTATATACAAAGAAGGTTCTGAAAAAGCTGACCTTCGTTCATGGTCCAGTCTTCCGGGAAATGTCTATGCTTTCACAGCCAATTTAGATCCTGGTTCCCATGAAATTGAGATTCGCTATTTAAATCGTAATGGCCTTCCCATATATTCGGAATACAAAAACATTCAAATAAAGCCGACTCAACCGCTATATCTACTTGAAACCCATCTAGCATATTGATGCCATGGCGAATAAATACTTGAACTCCTAACTTTGCTCAAAGCATACTAACGCAAAATAATCACATTATGAAAACCACTTTTAGCCTAAGCCTTTTTGTTCTCTTGTTAATTGGAATACAATGTAAACCAATCAACACTATTAGCCGAATATCTCCGGATAGTACGACTGAATTATCTGGTAAATGGAATGACACCGACGCTCGTTTGGTCTCTGAAGAAATGATTGGTGATGCCCTTAGCAACCGTTGGTTAAATAGTTTTACCGAATCCTCAGAAAAACCACCCGTCGTCATCGTGGGCACAGTTAGAAACGAAAGTATGGAACATATTGACACTGAGGTAATTACTAAAGAAATGGAACGAGCTTTTGTTAATTCTGGATCGGTTAGCTTAGTTGCCAACGCATCAGAACGAATGGAAATAAGAAATGAGCGACTAGACCAGCAAACAAACTCCTCATTAGAGAGTATGAGCGCTATGGCAAAAGAATTGGGGGCTGATTACATGCTCATTGGTAATATTAGTTCTATTATGGATGATGCACCTGATGGACGTAATACTGCTATATTCTATACAGTAAACTTGGAGCTTATTGACATAGAAACAAATGTTAAAGTTTGGATTGGCAATAAGAAAATTAAAAAACTGATAGAGCGTCGAAATTATCGTGGATAGCTAAACTATTTAGCTTAAGTCCAATATCATCTAGTTAATTAGATAGTATAGTTTCCGGTACGGACTTATTACTTTTATGCACATAAGCCAGTAAAAAAGCTTAGCTATTCATTTAAACAAACAAGACTCACGGTATGCGTTGTGACTATGGCATCATAGGTGGTGGACTATCTGGTTGTTTACTTGCATATTATTTGCTACAACAAGGTAAAAAGGTCTGTTTAATTGAACATAGTACTATTGGATCTGGAGCTTCTGGCACTCCACTAGCCATGATTAATCCTGCCACTGGGAGATTTGCAAAAAAGGGAACTAACAGTGTAGAGTCTATAGCTCAAATAGAGGCTTTGCAGAAGCTAAGCCCATTTTCAACAGCCCAGGATTATATCCAAATAAGAAAGATCCTCCGGCCTTGCTTTGATTCAGAGATAGCCCATAAAACCTATCAGAATTATCTTTCTGATGATTGGGGACCTGGAATTGCAGAATGGTTGACTTCCGATGAAGTAAAGGAACAATTTCCTTTGATAAACTCTTGTTATGGAGCCTTAGTTGTGCACAAAGGGTATGTTGTCCATCCTAAAAAATATCTTCACCACCTGGTAGAATGGTTAAAGGATATACCTGGCTTCACATTATTAGAAGCTTATAAAGATTTGGAAGCAGAATCTGACCTAAGAAACTATGTAGACCTACCTAATAAACGCAAGTACTTCGTAATTAGAGGCAGTGACGCTGAATTACAAGCTGATAAGTTAGTTCATTGTACGGGAGCTGAAGAGATCATTAATAAGATGATCCCTGGTGTCATCGTTAAAGGTCAGACCCTTCAATTTCAATTAATGGATCCGGTAAAGGATACAATATCATCGGTTCGTGATGGTAATAATGAAAACATAATAGGCAATAATTGGAGTTCATTATTAAAGAAGTATGCCATTAGCGCTCAAGGATACCTATGTTCATTAGACGGCCGTAATATGGTTATGGGAAGTACCTATGAACATCGATATACCAGACCAGAACCAGATGCTAAAGGCAAGCAATATTTAAAAAATAAATTAAACCGTATACATGATCGACTATCGAATGAGATAGTAAATGAATCTATGTGGGCTGGCCTACGTTTCTCTACCCCAGATAGAATGCCTATTATGGATGAGTTGCCTACCCATAAAGGGCACTATGTGTTTAGAGGTTTAGGCTCAAAAGGACTTTTATATAGTCACTATTATGCAAAGGTATTCTCAAAGTATTTATGTGGAAAAGGCTTTCTTTCTAAAGAAGTAAGATTGAGCAGATTCAAATAATTACTAGTTATTTAAAATCGAAGTATTAGCCCACTTAATACACCAGTTAAACCAGCTCCACCAATACTTGAGTCTGTAACTATAAGTCCTCCTACAGAAAATTCAAGATTTTTTAAATCAATCCCCAGACCAGTAGAAAAAGCCGTAGACGTTCCGCCACCAATTCTAGTACCAAATCTTAAAGGAATGAAATCAAAAAATCTATATTGTGTACCAAAAGTAAATATTGGTTCGGTTATATTATTACTAATATCATTAAATCCATACGAGATATCTCCTGAAACAAGTAATTTTCCTACTATTAAAGCTGCTCCTAGATTTAATGTCGCCGGTAATTCATAAGATCTTGCAACAGAACTCTCTGAAGTAAAGTTGCCATAAATATCATTTTGTAGACTATCAGCTAAATCATTAAAAAAATCAGCTGGATCTTCATCTCCTATGTCGGGTTCAAATTCAAAGGTACCTTTTCCATTGAATACCATAGGATTATTGTTGTATGATATTGTTCCTTGATCAGTTAATGATAGAGAAATTCTTAACTGCTGATTTTTGTCTAGTACATTCAAAATAGGTAGTGAAACATCCATGGCAAGCGTTACACCTAAATCTAGACCAAAGCCTGACCCAAGAGTTCCTAAATCAGAACCACTATAACCAGTATAGTCAGCAAGCAAAGGCTCTTTACCATCTGATTTTTTTTCTGCATATTCTTCTAAATTATCCGATATCTCTCCATAAGTATATAATTTATAATCAAAGTCATGAATGATCATGTTACCCCTCACGAAGGGAGAGTTGACTTGGAGTGTTGATGCAAAGTCCAATTCAAATGATTGTATGCCTATTAAATATTTAGGTGCAACACCAACAAATATATCAATATCATTAATGAGGGGTAATTTTTTAATTATACCTTTAAATGGTATTGGTAAAGCTGTTGCATATCCAACCGAAACTTCAGCATATGATAAAAATTTGGTGTTAAGATCAAATGGATGTGGCTCTGAAAATTTATCTGAGTCTAATCCACTGAAAAATACATTAGCAAAACCTCTATTTATAGTAAATTCTTGATTATTTCTAATCCTAGTAGCTACTGAAAAACCAGCTCTTTTATAAAATGGCACCGATTTCCCACTCATAGTCGCACCAAATGTTCTCTTTGAGTAACCAAAGGGTACTATGTCATTTGATATATTAATAGCTCTCTCATCGTTGTCATCTGTTCCGAACCAAGAATTAAGCATATCCTGTTGGACTTGCCCCTCGATTGTTAAACCTTTGGTTAAATACTCATTATAAACATTAATATTGAGTAATGATCCGTCTATGCTAATTCCAGTACCCATAAACCCAAGCTGATTTAGATAAACCGATCCTTCATGATTATCTATCATTAGATTTGCTGGGTTTAAAAAATTAGCATGATATCCATCAATTAATGCGACTCCACCACCACCCATACCTAGGGTCATCGCATTGTAATGGCGATTCTGTGCATTAGTGCTGTTGTTTATAGAATAAAAAACTATAAATAATGCTAAAGAAATTAATTTATTACTATAATTCTTCATCTAGTTGTCTCCTATCACATTTTCTAACTCTAAGCTTGCTGAAATATCAACAGTTAATGAATCTGAAGATCTTAACTTAATTTCCGAATTATCATAGGTATTTAGTTTTGCTGTGAAGACTATATATTTTGTTTGGTTAAATAGGTCAAACTGATCTTTTGTGAGTGATATAGCAGTACTACTTATATTTGGTTCGCTAGAGTATCTCGTTAAATCATCGATAGCTGAAGCAAGAACATTAATTGGATCATCATTAACCATCGGAACATCAGTTAACCTATCTTTAGATTCATCTAAAAATATAAGTTCTATTCCGAAACTTAACGGAATACTATTTTTATAATTAATAATTAACTGTCCACCATTAATACCAAGTGGGTCATCCTCTGACGGTAAGTCCGTCAAGGCATCTGATTCTAAAGTATCCGTATAAGTAGCTGTATTAGGTGTTTTTAAAGCTAATGGTAACTCAACTTCAAAACTTGGAGTAAATTCAAGTGGTGTTGATATCAATGCCTCTCCACCATCTTCATTAATAACAGCTTTACCAATGAATCTGATCTCTTTAGGTAGGTTATTTAGAAAATCGATAACTGTTGAATTATTCTGGTTAAACTCAATACTACCTTCAATTAACTCTCCTGTTATACTTGGAGATATTTCAAATTTAACCAATTCAGATGAAGTCAAATCAATTCCATTTTTCTGAAGTCCAGATATGTTATCAGATTCACTTACAAAATTTGAAGAACCTTCACTACCCGTTAAATAAAATTCATTATTATCACCATCAATACCCATTATTGAAGCGTAAATTGATGTAGATATACCTATGTTTGAAGTATAATTTATTGATAATTTAGCTTGAGTAAATTCTAAATTCTCCAATTTACTTGATAATTCTTCCAATCCACTAATTTCTATTATTTCAGCTTCTGTTTCGTTAAATAAGTCAATTATTTCAGCACCATTAGCACTGTCATCTTCACCTAATAATACTGTTTTAGATTTTACTACACCGTATGCTTCTGCCACCTTTATATTTGTGATCGAGACACCAGATGATACAGAATGTAATTCATTAACCGTACGAAATCTGTCACTTAGAGGAAGTGTTTTTGTATTTTCGGTAATTGCTCTTATTGAGTAACTAACTTGATTATTATTGGCATATAATCTATATCCAGCTAAATCAATCGATTTTGCTGAAGCACTTGATTTTCTTTCAATCTTATCTTCTCCAATATAAGATATAACCAAACCATCCGATTCTGTGTATGGAGCTTTTCTAATTGAATTAAATGTAATAATTAATTCTTCCACGGTAAGGTCTAAATCGCTAACAATAGGATCAATATCAATTTTACCTGACTCTAGTTCTACATAATGTTCAGAACTAGTAAATTGAAATTCGTCTGTTTCAATATCAGTAGTATTACTTGTAGAGAAATCCTGGGGTTCGAGTGCAGCTTCAACTTCAGAAGCAACTAAATCAATACCCTCTATACCATCAACTATAAGTGAATTAACATCTCCTGTTAGAACTTGCGCATTCCACGCAACTGAAACATCAACGTTTATGTCTTCTAATTTATCACCCGCATTAAAGGCTATGGTCGCGTTCCTTGATGTGTTAGTATTGAAGTTTGTTATGGATGCTTCATTAACAAAATTTTCTCCTGAGTTTAGAACGATATTTAATTCGTTTATCGTAAATCCTAAATCGTTAGTTAATGTAAGTTGAATCGATCCACGTTTAATTGTAGCACTCTTAAAAAAATCAGTATTATTTCCAACATCAATATTAGTAGGTTTAGGCGAACTACCACCTGGTATAGGGATACCCACCGGTATAGTAGAAGGATTTATTCCAGTTAGTTCTTGAAAATTTGCTTCCCCCAAATTACCCGTTCCTGAGGAGAAATCACCTATACTTATTTCCCCAACTTCAGCATTAAATTCTGTTTTATCAGTATCAATTTCTGGTATAGCGTCGTTCAAGTCTCCAAACTCAAATTCTTCTTTTTTATTTATTGAGATAAATCCAATGTCAACTCCTGATTGTACTACAGTGAAAAGAGAATCCAAATCATCAGAAGTGGTATCGATAAGTACATTATTAATGTTTGCATCACCCATCACTTGGATGGTATAATCGGTAATTAGTGGTGCTTGAAACTTTTGTGATAGAGTGAAATTCGGAGCTTCAGGTACTTCACAAGCAACAAAAATTGCAAAAACAATTAAATATTTAATTTTCATATGCAAATGACAATTGATTGAATATTTATTAAAATAATTTATTAAAGCTCTTAAACCTAAAAAAGTCATTATTATGTTATGCGGAGAGGGAGGGATTCGAACCCTCGGTACCCCGGTGGGGGCACACACGCTTTCCAGGCGAGCCCGTTCGACCGCTCCGGCACCTCTCCAGGAGCTAGTAAATATACGCCTATTGTCAGGCATTAACAATCTACATGCCAAAAAGAAAGAGTTCTGTCCTTTGGGTTTTTACCGGCCGTCCCTCTTTGAAAGCTGGAGTAAATTCCCACTTAAATGTAGCCTCAATAATAGCCTCTAATATCCCATACTGAACCTGCTCTCGCCTGACTCGTTCACCATTCTCAAGTATCAGTTCTATTGATGATACATAGGCATCCACTACCATTCCAGTAGCATCAATAATCATTTCAACTCCTATGATATATTGATCATTACTCGATAATGCTTCAACAGAATAAAAGGGTTCTACTATTTTTTTTATTCTCGCAATTCTATCGGGATCACCAGTTATTTTTTGCTCCTCACCTAGCCAACCGGAACTTGTATTTTGCGCCTGCTCTATTTCATCAAGCAATAAGTTAGGTCGCTCTATCGTCAGAAAATCTTGCTCAATGAGACGGTACTCAGGAGCTAAAGCTGGTACTAAAGGTTTGGGTGGTGCTGCCGCACCAACATTCTGACGAGTTACTATCATAGGCTGCAGTATGATATCTTCGTTAGAGAAAGTGGGTAATGCTTGATATGTCGTATGGGTTCTAGGACTCATAGGCCACTTAAAAAGCGCAATAAATAGCATCAAAACCCCACATAACGAGCCCATCATACGCAATGTGTACGACTTTTTGTACGACAACCAATAATTTGAAGTAGATACAAACCACATAATGTGTAATCTAGTATTAAAAAAGGCTAGATAGAAATAAGTAGTGTAGCTTAGCTCAATTCGGCTGAGCTTAATTTTACTGAGTGGATTCCAGTTCTTTTAGCGCATCCGACATTTTTTGTTGCACGGTGTGCTTAAGCTCAGACATAGAATCAAATTCCTTGGGGTCAATGCTAGGCAGCACCCTCAACCGAAAATGAGCCCGAGGGCGGAACAGGGAACTTCCGGAGCGCAACACCTCAAATGCCCCTTCTATTACCAGAGGCTGAATAGGGAAAGCATGTTCCATAGCCAATAAAAAAGCACCATTTTTGAAGGGTTGTAATCGCCCATCCAGTGAGCGGGTACCTTCAGGAAACAACATCACAGGTATACCTGATTTCAAGGGTTGAATAAGGTTATTCAACTTTTTTAGCGCCGATTTTTTCTTGCGATTTATCGTTAAGTGCCCCGTCAACCGAACCATCCATCCCATTATTGGGATGTAGGTCATGCTATGCTTGACCACCCACTTCATTCGAATGGGTAATTGATAAATAAGGGGGATATCCAAAAAACTTTCGTGATTGCATACATAAACCGTTGGAATTTTGTCATTTAAAAGCTCCATATTTTCAAGCTTGATTCGCCAAGCTGGGCTGGGATGCATCATGCCCCATGCCATCCAACCAAGTACGCGATTGGGTATGCGCCGGTAGGGATCAAAAGGAAAGGTGAACAAAAAAGTGAGAGAGATGAGGATAAAAAAAACAACGAATAGAAAGCTATAATATAGCCACATATATATGCTAAACAATCTAATAACCATTGCCCGGTACCTATTTTTTTGATTCTAAGGCTTTCCGAATAAATCCCTGATGTGCTTCTAATAATGACTCCGCCTGATCTCTTGATTTCTCACCTAGCGCCATAACCAAGGCTGTTTTTACGTGCCCATTAGCTTGCTCTAGCACCTCTGAAGCTTCATTATAATTCAGTGAACTGAAATTCATGATAATTCGCTTTGCGCGCTCTACCAATTTGGCATTCGTTAGCATGAGGTCAACCATTACATTTTCATAGACCTTACCTTGTCGAATCATAGCCCCAGTGGTAATCATGTTAAGCACCATTTTTTGGGCGGTAGCGCTTTTCATCCTAGTACTTCCCATGATGACTTCGGGGCCAACAGGAACATCAATCACTAAGTCTGGTGAAATGGTAAGCTGTTCCTTAGGTACGGTAGTCACAAAGATAGTTTTGCATCCCAATTCCATACCTCGTTTAAGTGCACCATGTACATACGGTGTACGGCCGCTTGCTGCGAGACCACAAATCACATCGGCCCGAGTGGGTTGGACTGCATTCAAATCAGCTATGCCTATTTCTTCTTGATCTTCTGCTTTCTCTTGGGCTACAAACATAGCTGCCTCTCCACCGGCAATAAACCCCTGAACTTGTTCTGGTTTTGTTCCAAAAGTAGGTGGACATTCTGCAGCATCTAAAACCCCTAAACGCCCACTAGTTCCTGCTCCAAAATAAAGTAATCGACCTCCAATCGACAATGATTGAGCTACCCAATCAATAGCCTGTGCAATTTGAGGTAGTTTTTTTTCCACTGCTTCTGCAACTCTTTGGTCTTCGCTATTGATTTTTTTTGCGATACTAAGTGCGTCATCCAAATCAATGTCCTTAGTATTGGGATTACGCTGCTCTGTTTTTAAGTCATTTAACTGCTTAAATAATACTTCATTCATAATTGGTTTAACTTCTTCTTGCGGTCCACCATGGTCGTTCGGCCGTGGTATTTTGTGGGGTATGTGTAAAGGTTATTGGGTTTTTGTTCGTAGATTTTTTTTCAAATAGTACACCTGCCATTAAGGCAATAACATTCGGCTCCGGTAAATTATGTAAATACGAACAACTCAGGTGGTTCTGTTCAAGATCGGGGGTGAAATAATCCGAGACAAAATGAGTATCATATTGCCCTTGTAAAAAGTTGGGATGTTGCATGCAATAATCACAAAAAGATATGGTAGTCTGACAACCCTCTATTTCATATTCACTGAGGGCCGTTTTCATTTTTTGAATAGCTTTTTCACGTGTAGGTGCATACACACTCAGTTTAGAGATCATTGGGTCGTAATGTATCGGAACATCAGCGCCCTCCTCTACCCCACTATCCACACGAACGCCCGAGCCGGATGGTATGCGATGTTTACTAAGATGCCCAATATCGGGTAAAAAGTTCTGAAATGGATCCTCAGCATAAATTCTGCATTCAATTGCATGACCTTGGATTTGAATTTGCTGCTGAGTCAAGGCTAACTTTTCTCCTTTTGCAACTTGTATTTGTAACTCTACCAAATCCAGACCTGTGATCATTTCAGTAACAGGGTGTTCGACCTGAAGACGGGTATTCATCTCCAAAAAATAGTAGTCCAAATGCTTGTCTACCAAAAATTCCACTGTACCAACTCCTCGATAATTACAAGCGCGTGCTATATCAATCGCCGATTGTGCCATTTTCTCACGTAACTCATCGGTGAGAACAGAACAAGGGGCTTCTTCAATTACTTTTTGGTGCCGCCGTTGTATAGAACATTCTCTATCGAAGAGATGAAAAAACTGACCATGTTCATCCGCTAATACTTGTATTTCTACATGTCGAGGATTTTCAAGATACTTTTCGATATATACCCTCGCATCACCAAAGGCATTTTGAGCCTCGGATCCTGCCATTTTTACCGCCTTCTTAAGTTCTGATTCTTCGGTGACAATTCTCATGCCCTTACCACCACCCCCGGCAGCGGCCTTGATCAGAATAGGGTATCCAATATCACTGGCAATTTGTTCGATATCATCTTCTGGAAGTACTGGTTCTACCAAACCTGGCGGGTAAGGTATACCGAGTTCTTGGACTAAAGCCCTTGCTTTCATTTTGTCCCCCATCAAATCAATAGCACTGGCGGATGGTCCAATGAATATAAGCCCAGCATCCTCACATTTAGACGCGAAGGCCGCATTTTCGCTCAAAAATCCATAACCGGGATGAATAGCCTCAGCCCCAGTGCTAATGGCAGCATTTATAATAGTATCAGCAAGCAAATAACTTTGTGCAGAGGCCGCAGGACCAATAAATACCGATTCGTCAGCCATGCGAACATGCGGTGCGTACACATCCGCCTCGCTGTACACCGCAACCGTTTGAATTTCCAACAAAGAACAACTACGGATAATGCGAACAGCTATCTCACCTCGGTTAGCAATAAGTACTTTATTTATTTGCCTCATATTTTTGCAGGATGTCCTCATGTGTATGCGGAATGTGAGGATGAGCTCATTTTCTAAAAAACGATATAACTACAGTTCAATTACTAAGATACTAAACTGCAGACTTTTAACTAAGGCGAAGTTGTAGAATGACAAAAAAAGAGTTTTCGGGGATAAGCTTTTACGATGCTCTTTTGATTTTATACAAAACCTGAGGAATGATGCTCAATTTTTCGAACTTAGTGAGATACGCTCTAGTAGAAAATACATCGTAGTTGTTTTCTTCTATTTTTTCTAAAATTTTAGCATAGTTGTATCGAGCAAGATACACGGGGAGTCGTGCATTTCTATCTAATAGCGATATCCCTAATTCTGCACGATTATAAAACTCTCTGGCCCTCTTTATTTGATACTTCATAAACTCAATGAAGCGCTCATCCAAGCGTCTGCCCAATATATCTTGGTCGGTTAGTCCAAAAGCGATTAGTTCGTCCTGAGCTAAATAAATTCTATCACGGTCAATATCCTCACCAACATCTCGTAGTATATTGGTTAATTGCATAGCTATACCTAAATCAGCCGCATAGTTAAGTGCTTGATCATCTTTGTACCCAAATACGGGTGTGGTCATTAAACCAACAACGGAAGCTACTTTAAACGAGTAGTCGTAAATTTCTTTAAAGTTTTGAAATCGTGTTTTATGTAGATCCTGTTCTACTCCATCAATCAGCATTAAAGGGAGTTCTTCAGGTATCTGATAATGAAGGAAGGTATCGGCAAATGCAGTAAAAATGGGGTCATTGGTTTGAACCTTTCCCGAGTAGATACCAGAAATTTTAACCCTAAGCTTATCCAGTTTTTCAGAAAGCTGATCATTAGCTACACATCGGTTGTCGATCATATCGACATTGTCATCAACCAGATTATCAATGTATCTGCAGTATCCATATATCGCAAATATTCCACGCTGCTTGTCGTTAGGTAAAAAACGGGTTGCCATGTAGAATGTTTTCGCATAATGACGAGTAATTGCTCGGCAGTGAGAATAAGCGGGCTTGAGCACATCATTTTTCATCTCATCAATCACCGATCGGTGAAACGAAGTCCGCTCATAAAGTGGCCGAATTAAGTTGGATGGATATTTAATTATTGCACTCATAACAAATACAAGTACTATGCGGCGCAAATAGTTCCATT
This sequence comes from Balneola sp., assembly GCA_038124025.1. GTDB lineage: Bacteria > Bacteroidota > Rhodothermia > Balneolales > Balneolaceae > UBA1275. The sequence continues at coordinate 143,701 of JAYPBC010000001.1, forward strand.
ATTTGTGAAATTAAATAATTCCAATAATGGCATACTTATCTTCAGTAAATTTTGTTATACTTAGTCGTTGCGACTCTAATGAAGAGCAGATACGGTTTGTAGCTAAAAAATATAAGGAATACGAATTTCACTCCTTTATTATTTAGTATTAGCACGGAAAATGCACACAAAAATAAATATGTCAATGAGTAGAATATTATCACTCTTGGTAAATAGCCATCCCAAAACGAGTGTATGTTTTAGCGGTTTTGATCCTATGTATTAATTATCAGTATTACTAATTACAGTTAAGAAAATTATAGACTCATGAATAAAAAAGTTACCATCTATGACGTTGCCAAAAGGGCCGATGTAGCCATATCTACTGTCTCTAGAGTGTTAAATGGATCATTGAATGTATCGGATAAAACAAAAGAGCGGGTACAGGATGCCATTAAAGCCCTTAATTTTCGACCGCAGGTTAATGCACGAAAACTAGCTAGTAAAGAAGCTCAGATGTTAGCTGTTGCGGTTCCATCATTTACCACACCTTTTTTTAATGAAGTACTTAAAGGGGTTAAAGATGAGTTAAAGAAAACAGATTTAGATATTATCCTGTACAACACAGGTTCTAAAGATCCTGAAGAAGCAGTAGCTAATTTTTTTGACCGAGGCTCAGCCGATGCCATTATTCTCATCTCTATCGATGTAAGTGATGCTGTTCACATGCATTTGCAAAGCAGTGGTATTCCTGCTGTCTTGGTTAATTCACAGCATCAAGATTATAATTATTTCATGGTGAATGACTACCAAGGTGGCTTTATGGCTGGCGAACACCTTATTAAATCGGGCTATGAACGCATCGGGATGATTAGCACACCCGTAAAAACTAGAACCTCAATTGAGCGTGAGAATGGATTCAAAGACGCATTTAAAAAGCTCAAACAAAGCCCTAAAAAAGAATATTTCATAACAGGAGACACGAGTAAACATGCTGGCTTCACCGAAGAAGCTGGATTTGAAGCCATCAACAAATACTCGCAAATGAGCGAATTCCCTGATGCAATATTCTGCTTAAATGACTCTATGGCTCTAGGAGCATTACATTCGATAAGTCGTCTTGGGCTTCGAGTACCAGACGACGTTGCGATTATGGGATACGATAATATAAAGCTGAGTAAATACCTAGATCTAACAACTATAGACCAGCAGATGCACACTATTGGAACGCAGGCCATTTCGCGACTATTAGCCATTATCAAAAGTAAGGACAACCAGCTGTTTCAGACAATGATAAATCCTATTTTAATCCCAAGAGGGTCAACTAAGAAGTCCTAGTTTTCGTGTTATCCCTATTTACTTCTAGAAACCCATTAGTCAAACAATATTGGATTTTCAGCGCGCACTTACATACTGCATAACTTCGAGCACCCATCCTAACACAACAGAACCCTACAGAGGTAAGGTTAGAGAAGTCTATACATTGAACAATCAAACGCTGGGTATATTGGTAACAGATCGAATATCTGCTTTTGACTTTATTATGCGTCAAGCTATTCCTTTTAAGGGGCAAATTCTCAATCAACTAGCAGAGTTTGGATTTGAAAAGGTGTCTCATATTGTTCCAAATCATATTCTTGAGGTTCCACACCCTAATGTTACCATAGCTAAAAAATGTGTTCCAATACCAATAGAGGTAGTTATACGAGCTCACCTAACCGGTCACGCATGGAGAACGTATAAAAACGGGGAACGTAGTCTTTGTGGGGTACACCTGCCAGAGGGTCTTAATGAGCATGACCCGCTTCCAAATCCCATCCTTACCCCAGCAACAAAGGCATCCGAAGGTCATGATGAAGACATATCAGAGCAAGAAATACTCACTCAGGATATAGTAAGCAGTTCGCTGTGGTCTGAAATTCGAGAAACTGCCTTTGAATTATTTCGAACAGGCCAACAAGTAGCATGCGAACAAGGGCTCATTCTTGTTGATACAAAATATGAATTTGGCCTCTTTGAAGGTAAGTTAACTCTCATAGATGAAGTCCATACCACCGATTCTTCTCGCTATTTTTATGCCGATGGCTTTGAACAACGACAAAAAGACCGTCAGCCACAAAAGCAACTTTCCAAAGAATTTCTTAGAGAATGGCTTATGAAGAATGACTTTCAGGGGCTTGAAGGTCAAAGCCTTCCAGATTTACCGGACTCTTTTCGAATAGAGGTATACGAACGATATGCACAACTATACGAACAATTAACGGGCTCATCCTTCTCTCCCACTCTAATCGAAGATATTAACAGTGATCTTCAAACTGTTTTTTCCCCGTATCTTGACTAAGTTTATTTTAAGCTTCAGGGATACACAGCTTTTTTAGGAATCTATTTTGGTTTAATTAAGATGCTGAGTGAGTTCATTCTATGTAAAACAGGGTTTCGGCTAAACTAAATCTCGTTAGCTACTCTCACCTAGGCAGCTCTCCTCTCGATGGCATTATAATAAGATCTTCTACCACTGTTCTTGTACTTAACCGGGCAAGACCAATGATTACCTCCGCTACATCAACCGGATCGATCAATAACTCATGGTCCACATCAATACCATCCCACGAACTTGAGACGGTTTGCCCGAGTAGTACATTAGTACAAGCAACATGCGGAGCAGTCTGCAGAAGATGAGCCCGCAAAGATTTTCCGTACCCATAGAGGGCATGTTTACTAACGGTGTACGCGCTTGCATCATTATACCCTACTACCGATGCCTTGGAACATATATTCACAATAAGGGCCTGCTTTAGTTTGCCAAGGGCTGGTAATAAAAAATCTGTAATCCGTATGGTTCCTAAGGCATTTACGGTGAATTGTTGAATATAATCTTGATCGGTGGCATCCTGCAGATCTTTGAATAAAAAATCTCCAGCGTTATTGATCAAAATAGACGGCGTAGACTGCATTTGTCCTAAGTCCTTGAGTGGATTATCTGATAAAAAATCCACCTCCACCATTTCTACTTCTGGCGCCCCAGCTTTAAGACATTCTTCTTTCACCTTGGATAAATGATCGACCGAACGCGCCGTCAAAATAAGAGGATACCCCACTGCAGAAAATGCATGAGCTAGTGTACGCCCTATTCCACGTGAAGCTCCAGTAATGCAAACCGTGTTGCTTGAATTAATCATGGCACATCGAGGAATTTATGGGTTTGTAAGCTTATCGCCCATTGTGGATTTTTTTTCACATAATTGACGATTAAAGGAATGGATTCGGCCGTATCCCATTCGGGTTGAAGGTAGAGCCTAGTGGTTGTCGGGCACTTTTGAGCCTCTGATTCGGCCCATTCAATATCTTTATTGGTTAACACGACTACTTTTAACTCGTCTACATGTTCATACACCTCCATCAAAGGCTTTTTAAAACGCTTGGGAGACAGAGTTACCCAATCCAGTGAGCCGGAGAGTGACGATGAACCACTGGTTTCAATATGAACATCGACTGCCAATTTTTTGAGCTCTGTAGTGAGGGGGTGTAAGTCATGTAGCAAAGGTTCTCCCCCCGTTATGACAACCTTCCCAGTGCCTGAATTCTTGACCTGCTCGCAAAGGTATTTCACCGAAATTAAGGGGTGTTTTTCTCCATCCCAACTGTCTTTTACATCACACCACCAACATTGCACATCACACCCAGCTGTTCGTATAAAATATGCTGGCACACCTGTGTGATAGCCTTCACCTTGAATGGTATAGAAGTGCTCCATAATTGGGTATTGCACATCTAAGAAATTGCTGGTTACATTCTTAGCTATGACAGGGGCTTTAAACATCTTTATCGGTATAACTAACCCATGAGGTCTCGGTCTCCCACACCGTGACTTCTAATTCAATGCCGAAAGGAATTCTCTTTTTGGTTTCATGATGAATATATTCAGCAATTCGTTCGGCTGTGGTATTCTCTTGCATAAGATCATTCAACACCCCATGGTCAAACCCCCCTTTTTCAGAGTCTTTTGCTGCCCATTTTAACTCCTTAAAATCACAAACCATATCTGAGGTACCTAAATAAGCAGAGGGATTAAGCTTATGAGATTTCGCTTTCATATGGACTTTGTAGGTATGCCCATGCATTCGTCCACACTTTCCGTCATAGCCGTCAATATAGTGTGCCGCGTCAAATTTAAATTCTGTGTGCAGTATCCAAGTAGGCATTGTAATATAATAGCTTAGTTTTGAGCTAAGTTGAAGTAATAAGACTCGTAAAATACTGCTTTTTTAACTTATTAGTTACTCAGCCTTTTAATAGTACAACCGATGGATTTTGTGGAGGGTTGAGTTATGTCTTGACCTGCGGATAATTGTTCTATGGCGTCTTTTATGTAAAACTCTTCTACATCTGTAGCGCTGTTTGCATTATCATCAATAGCACCCACATACACAAGTGTGTCCTCTGAGTCGAATAGATACACATGTGGTGTGCGTGATGCGCCAAAAGCATCGGCAACACGATGATTTTTGTCTAGTACATAGGGAAGGGCGTAGCCAGCTTTTTCAGCATGTAAAATCATATCCTCCATTCCATCCCCTTTGTCTCTATAATCTTCATTTGGATTTAAAAGGATCATCCCAATATCGTTTGCTTCGGCAATTTCTTGAACAATGGGATATCTATCTTCCCATTTTATCACCCATGGGCAGGTATTACATGAAAATATTACCAATAGCCCCTTCTCTCCCTTTATCCCATTTAAACTTAGGTTTCGACCTGAAATATCCTCCATTTCTACATCACCCAGGGGTAAGGTGCTTCCTAGGGGTAGCTGCTGAATATCTTGAGCAGTTATGCTAGTGGCCGACGCTAGTACGAACAGCGCAAATACGAAGGTGTTATTTACTACTTGTTTAACGAGATGTGATTTCATACCGTTTACATTTTATGTTAGAGTTCTTGTTGATGTGCTACGATCTATTCTATTACTTTTTGTATTGCATCTTCAAAATCCTTGTAATCCGCCTTTCCTTCCCACTCGGTATGAGTCACTCCATTTTTATCAATAACTAGAGTATAAGGAATGGCGCCTGACCAATGTTCAGATATCCCTGCTATAAAATCGTTGTCTTTACCCTGTTTAAAAAAGGTAGTAAAATCAACTCCCTGTTCTTTTAGGAAATCAGTGGCTTCTGCTCTAGCCTCTTCAAAGTCCGCTGAAATAAATACCAATTCAAGTTTCTCACCATACTGCTGCTTTACATCCATGATATATGGAAACTCTTCCACACAAGGCAAACACCAGGTAGCCCATATATTGACCAACACAGGTTTTTCTCCTTTGAAACTAGCTATATGGGTTTGAATCTCATCTACTGTTGCGTTTTCTAGGATGGAAACCGATTCACTACGCTCTTTTTCGAGCTCGAGATTTGATTTTTGATCACATGACCAGCCGGACAGAGCAAGAAAAAGAGACACATTTACAACCAATAAACGTGAATTAACTAATTGCAAAGAAACCCGAAGTAATGATAAATTTATTTTCATCATAAGATCGTATTATAAATGTACGGTTAATTACTCAACAATTCGCGCATCTTACTCAGCCTTTCTTCCTTTGGCTTACGTTCAAACTTGGATACCATATCTATAGTACTATTTCCTAGGTTTTTATACAATTCCAAATACTGCGGATTATGATTTAATTGTTTCAAATGCTCACGGATGGTGTCAATATCTCCCCTAATTATGGGCCCTGTCAAAGCTTGTTCCACAGACATTTCATTAAGTTGTTCCAGCGTTCGCCCCATTGTGGTAGCAACAATCTGCTTTGCTTCTACCTTGGTAAATTGTTCAGATTCTAAGAAATCACCGACTAAGCCATATAAGGTAGTAAGATAGTTACAACTCATAACCGCTGCGGTATGTAAAACCTTTTTTTGATGCTCATTTACTTTCAAGAATCTCGCTCCCCATTCTAAGCACCAATGTTCAAAAATCAATAGTAAGTCAGGGTCACCAATCGCATCAAACAGAATATCTTCTGCTGATAATGTATTTGAACTAATCGGTGCAAGCGGATGTAAGACAGCAATTTTATTATCTAAATTTTCTTGTTTTTCCTTTTTAGTGTTTCCTTTTTGCCGGTTTCTCTCCTGGTTAATTTCCGCCAATGGTGCAAGCACACTCAAAGGCAGAATACCCGAGCAATGTACCGCAGAAAATACCCGATCTTGCTTATGATCAATCAACTCTTCTACCACTTTGGGCACCCACTGATCCTGCACACAAATCATGAATACATCAGCCAGAGGATATCTCGGTTCATGCTTATGTTTTACTTGAACACGCACTCCATTCATTGATTTGAGTAAGGCTTCAAAAAACTTCCCTACACGACCATGTCCAATAATACATACCGACAGCTCTGGGTTATTCATTTTTTCCTCCTTCGTTCTGACTTGGGATGGCTATGGCACACACATACAATGGATGAATCCATATCCTCCCTTCAAACCATTCCATTGATGCGTAATGTGCATAAAATCTATACACCCGTTCCTGCCCTCTTGGCTTACTTGGGTGCCAGTCAAAAGACCAATTTTCCGTAGTTGATGCTTCCTTGTCCGCCATCTGCACAACTACCTTAGTCAAGTCTGCCTGAATGCCCTTTCCTATACATTTCACCACCGCTTCTTTGATCACCCACAACCATACTGGATAATCAGAAAAAATCACACTCTTTTGCTCTTGCTGTGTAAAAAATCGACGTTTTAATGCTTCTGAGACCATTCGATTGGGTGTTTCTATATCAATGCCTATACTCGATTGATCTGAAATTACCACTGCCAGCCACTGTTTGGAATGACTCAAGGACACCGATGGAATAGCAGCTCCCTCTTCATTATCCTTATTAATTTGTGTGTCAATGGTTTCCTGCACATCCCTTGTGGATCTTTTTGTACGCTTAAGATAAGGCCTTCCAAATGTATCCTGAGTAAGCTGTACTTCCGCCCGAGTGTTTACTGATCGTCTTAGACCGAGCTCATAATTTAAATATAAGTTAAATAAGTTAGTTCGAACGCCTACAAACTCTGCTTTTCGGGTTGGTGTGTTAATGTTCTCCAATTTCTCATGTTGATCAGCCGCCAAGAAGTTCGCAAGCAAGTCTTGGGCATGAACATGCGTAACAGAATCATGCGAAATAGGCGAAATACTAAGGTAAATATGGGGGCTAATTCTACTCATAAATAGTTAGTCATAACTTAGCTAGGATTTCGGTATTTTACATTAGTTATTAATGCGGTTCATTCACATCCGCATTTATATGATGTAGTTCATCATCTATCTAATTATCTGTTTAAAATTCTACTCAATCTTTTATGCCGAATCAGGAACTTTCTCATTCCGAACAAGAACAAATCCGCAGGGAAAAAAGAGCTCAACTAATCGACATGGGTGTAAATCCCTATCCACCGGAGTTCAATCAAACACATAGCAGCGCTGAGGTAATTTCCAATGAAAGCCTGATAAGCGAAGAAGGCGATGAGAATAAAGCCATTGTATCAGTTGCTGGACGCGTAATGGCTCGTCGAATTATGGGAAAAGCGGCATTTTTCCATATCCAAGACAGTCAAGGTAGCCTTCAAGTATACATTCGACGGGATGATGTAGGCGTGGATGCCTATAACACGGTCTTCAAAAAGTTAGTGGATATTGGTGATATCGTAGGGATCAAAGGTTTTGTCTTTAAAACCCGAACTGGCGAAACGACCGTACATGCAGAGCAATTCGAACTACTAACAAAAACTCTCCGTCCTCTGCCTACCCCAAAAGAAGTGGAAAACGAGCAAGGAGAAAAAATAACCTATGACGCTTTTTCCGATAAAGAACTTCGATACCGTCAACGATATGTAGACCTAATTGTTAATCCAGAGGTTAAGGAAACCTTTATTTTGCGCACTAAAATGGTGCAAAGCATGCGAAATTTTATGAACGAACAGGGTTATCTAGAAGTTGAAACACCTATTCTACAGCCCATCTACGGTGGGGCTACTGCCAGGCCATTTGTGACTCATCACAATACCTTGGATATGGATTTATACTTGCGTATTGCTAATGAATTGTATCTAAAGCGATTAATTGTAGGCGGGTTTGATGGGGTCTACGAATTTTCGAAAGACTTCAGAAATGAAGGGCTTTCTCGGTTTCATAATCCTGAATTTACCCAGGTTGAGCTATATGTGGCCTACAAAGATTATAAATGGATGATGGATTTTACCGAGAAAATGATTGAAAATGTAGCCAAAGAACTACATGGAAGTCCTAAAGTTAATGTGGGAGAGCATGTCATTGACTTCAGTTCGCCTTGGCCAAGAATCCCCATATTTGAGGCCATAGAACAATTCACAGGGCATAATTTATACGGAAAAAATTTAGCCGAACTTACACATGTTGCCACCAAACTCCATATTGAAATGGACGAAAGCTTTGGCGTTGCCAAAATTATTGATGAAATATTCGGAACCTTTGTAGAGCCTAAACTCATCCAACCTACTTTTATAACCGATTACCCTGTTGAGATGAGCCCTCTAACCAAAAAGCATCGTAGCAAAAAAGGGCTAGTTGAACGTTTTGAATGTATTTGCAACGGGAAAGAAATAGCTAATGCTTATACTGAGTTAAATGACCCAGTAGACCAACGTGAACGACTCGAAGCCCAGGCTTCTCTAAGAGCAGGCGGTGATCAAGAGGCAATGGCGATAGATGAAGATTTCTTACGAGCACTTGAATTTGGCATGCCACCAACCGCAGGAATTGGCATTGGAATTGATCGGCTATCTATGATAATGACCAATTCCGAGTCCATCAGGGATGTACTCTTCTTCCCTCAGATGAAGCCTGAATAATCATGAGTATGGAGCGATTTTTAGCCTATCGATACTTCTGGGGAAAAAGAAGTGGTAGTGGCTTTATCTCGTTCATTAAAACCATGTCCATCACTGGAGTAGCTATAGGATCGGCTGGTTTACTTATAGCATTATCTATTGTACATGGGTTCAAAGAGACCATCCAAGAAAAGGTAGTTAATTTTGCTCCACATATTACGGTTAGTAGCTTCTCTGACCAACCACTTTATCGGGCCGATACTCTTCAAAGCTATTTAAAGGATATAGAAGGCTTGACTTACATTGCTCCGGTACTACGAGGCCAGGTTATCTTGCAACATAAGGAACAAATTACTGGTGTCATGTTAAAAGGGGTTCCCAATGTGCTCGAAGACCCTTCAATAGCCCCTTATATTAGTTCTTATCGTTCGAATACAAAAGACATAGTTCAATCAAGCTTTAGCTCAATTAATAATTTGATACTTGGTCAGGATATCGCTCAGAGTCTAGGTGTAAGTATTGGTGATCGGATTATTGTTTATTCGGTTTCCGATAAATCTACCCAAGACACATTCGGAAGCCCTGAACTAAAACAGTTTGAAATAAGTCATATATACAACACAGGTATTGAGTTTTTTGACAGTCAATATGCCCTTGCAGATGCTGAAATTGTCCGAAAACTACTCTCTATTCCCTTCCCTCAAGCACAGGACCTTGAACTTCGAATTCAAGAACCTACGCTTAACTCAATCGGTGAATTTGACCGTTTATTAGAACAAAAAATAAACTTTCCATACTATAGTGAAACGATTGAAAATCGCTATGGTAACCTTTTTGCTTGGGTAGAATTACAAGAGAACATCATTCCCTTAGTCATAGGCGTGATGATTTTGGTAGCTGCTTTCAATCTTATTGGAGCCATACTTATGATGGTTCTGGAACGAACGCAAGACATAGGCGTACTTCGAACTTTAGGAGCAACGCAGCAGCAAATACAACGAATATTTCTAGTCGAAGGACTTTGGGTCGCTATACTTGGCCTCATCATAGGTATGGGGATTAGTCTAGCGTTTATTTTTGTACAAAGCGAATTTGAACTCATCCGGCTTTCTGAGGAAAATTATTATATGTCGGTTGCTCCGGTTTCCCCTCACCTATTAGATTTTCTAGTTGTGCCCTTAGTAACCATCGCGCTTTGCACTCTAGCTTCTTGGATACCTGCACGAATTGGTGCACGCTTTGATCCACTTTATGCCATTAAACTAGGCCCCAAATAACTCATATCTCTTGTTAACGCCTTTTCTGGTATTACTTAATCAAGGTCATTTTTTTAGACAAAATCTCTCCATTATTCGTTGCTAACCGGTAGATGTAGGTACCCGTTGCTAGATTCATTGCATCAAATGAGAGTTCATAGGAACCTTTAGCTGTGTATTTATTCCATAATACGTCCACTTCTCTGCCCATTAGATCATATATACGCAAAGAAACATGACTAGCTTGGAACACTTCAAAGCCAATGGAGGTAGCAGGATTAAATGGGTTTGGAAAGTTTTGTTGAAGTTGAATTTGGGATGGAAAGTCTGTTAACTCAACCATCGACTCATTGGAGACAGCTTGCTCTATAATGATGATTACGGAAAACTCAGTAAACAATCCTTCCTGATCCGTTACTTTCCCGCTTAAAACCACTTCTCCAACATAAACCGGTGAGTAGATACGTAAGCTCGCCGTAGAATCAATAAGTTCTACTACAATAACAGGAGGCGAAAGATCAAGTTCAAAATTGAGTTCTGAAAAAGAATTCTCCGAATCCTGTATAACCTCACCTAATGCAAATAATAGTGTATCATTCTGGTTAAATCGTAAGGTATCTGGCAAGCCTATTATACTAGGTGGCGTATTGCCTAACGTAACTACATTAGAACGAATTGCCTCGGTCTGAACCGCTAATTCATTGAATTGATGCTCAGTAATTTCAATCTGACCAATGCGAGCGGATTTGGGCCGTAAGTTCAAGATCAATAAAACGCCTGATTCTTGTAAAGGATTTGTAGCAGCTAAGGAATAGAATAGTTTATTATTTTGTGTGTTAACCGCTGAAAAAGCTCCGTTGGTTTTGGTAAGAGTCCCTGTTGTTACGACTTCGATTAGCTCAAATTGAAGACTGTCATACATTAATTCAAAGGCAATCCCATAAAGATCATCGTTTTCTCCAACCTCTAGATAAATAGGATAGAATAAGGTGTCTGAGACATGTACTGTTGTATCTGGCACAACAAGTGCTGACTGAGCTTGTACACTATACGAATATACACCAGAAACAAAGCTAAGTGAAAATACCGCCAACCATACTATTTTAATTGATTTCATAAACCACCGAGTAGTTGAGTTGGAATGAATGTACGGGAATGCATTCGAAATAATGCACCCCATATATTCAGGTCATGCTAGTTACATATCCCTTATATCTCGTTAACATTTTTTATCCGATTTAATCAAAACGTGTAAAGAAGCAACTACCTGATTAGGTAATTTTCAATTAAACCATTTTTTAAAAAAAGGTAATATGGTGGGAAATTAGCTCACGGAACCACTTTACCGATTCTTTCTTATCATATAGGTTCAAAAGCTGACCAATCCATACCAAAGGCATCCGCTACGTCTTCGTAGACTATAGTTCCCTCAACAATGTTTACCCCTTTCATTAACTCCGCATCCTCTTTGACTGCTTGCTTCCAACCTTTATTGGCAATAGCCAATGCATAAGGTAGAGTAACATTCGTTAATCCAAGAGTAGATGTAAATGGTACTGCACCTGGCATATTTGCCACGCAATAGTGCAATACATCATCTACAAAGTATACAGGATCTTGGTGGGTAGTGGGTTTTGAGGTTTCAAAACAACCCCCTTGGTCAATGGCTACATCAACCAGAACGGTACCGGGCCTCATATGACTCAGCATTTCGCGTGTGATAAGGTGTGGGGCCTTTGCACCAGGTTTTAGGACGGCTCCAATTATTAAATCTATCGTTGGCAACATAGCACGGATGTTGGCTTCAGAAGAAAAAAGGGTGGTGATGTTTCTTGGCATAACATCATCTAAATACCTTAGCCTAGGCATATTTATATCCATAATGGTGGTATTCGAGCCCATTCCTGCTGCAATTTTGGCTGCATTCACCCCTACTACTCCACCACCTAATACCAAAGTATTGGCAGGAGGAACTCCTGGGATTCCTCCCATTAGCACACCTCGCCCTCCCATCGCTTTTTCTAAAAACTTAGCCCCTTCCTGAGTTGCCATTCTACCAGCCACCTCACTCATAGGAATAAGTAAGGGTAAGGACCGATCTGCTTTTTCTACCGTCTCATATGCAATAGCAATGCATTTTGAGTCAATGATTGCTTGGGTGAGTGTTCTATCAGCGGCGAAATGGAAATACGTGAACAAAATTTGTCCCTTATGTATACGTCCATACTCTTCTGCTATGGGTTCCTTCACTTTCATTATCATATCAGAAGCAGCCCACAACGCATCTATATCGGATTCAATCATAGCACCGGCTGCGATATATTCCTCATCGGAAAAGCCGCTGCCTAAACCGGCATTTTTTTGAACGACTACCTTATGACCATGTTGAACTAAGGCAACTACACCACCGGGTTGAATAGCTACTCTGTTTTCTTGTGGTTTAATTTCCTTGGGAATGCCAATGTTCATTACTATGCCTCTTAATAGTTAAGGTGGATTTTATTTAATTGCCCACTCATTTAATATTTTGATTCATTTACCCTATTAATGAAATAGGATTGACGATTGGGAGTGAATGGATGGTTGAAAAAATAAGAGAACGAAAAATACGCTTTTCTCCAAATAAAGCAGTACTGTTTTATATGGATTTTTTAATGTTTATAATCCGAGCTCTCTAATTAACCATTCTTACACTATTTCACATGATGACTACCCTCTCACCTGTAATTCTTAAAACCAAACAGATGCATTTTATGGTGCAAAATTTGTTTATTGCCCTGTTTCTTTGCTCCTGCTCAATGAGTGGACAATTAACCACTACCATTGACTCCCCAAAGACAAGCTCAGAAAAACAACCTTCACCTTCTACCATAACTGACTTCGCCAAAGACATGGATCGGACCGACGAAGGGGTCATTACGGTTATGCAAAAAGGAGAAAAAATTTATTGGGGAATTGCCGATTCCCTCTTAGACAGAGACTTCCTTATGGTGAGTCGTGTAGCGGGTGTGCCAAACGGATATTTTGGTTTTTACTCAGCTGGGGCCAAGACAGCAGAACGAGTATTACAGTTCAGCAAGGTGCATGATCGCATTTTAATTAAAGAAGTTTCTTATGAAAACATTGCCGATAGTACCCTACCTATCTATGAATCGGTAATGGCCAACAATTTTGCACCCATTCTTGGCGCATTTGATCAAGAGTTGTACGACAAAACAAATGGGGTTACCGTTATTGAACTTAGTGACTTTTTCACGGAAGATATTGAGGCGATTAGTGGGGTAATTCCTTTTCTACGACGAGAATACCAAGTCAGGCGGTTGGATGGTAATAGAAGCTATGTTGAAAGCGTAAAGAGTTTTCCTAAAAATCTAGAGGTACGCCATGTTCTCACGTACCAAGCGAATAACCCTCCGTCATCATCATCCAATGCGACCCTAAGTATTCGAATGAGTCAGTCTATGGTATTATTACCAAAAGTTCCCATGCAAAAACGATTGTTTGACTATAGAGTAGGTTGGTTCACCATCCAACAGATAGATTTTGGTTCTGAACAGCAAAAAGCGGATCGGCAGGCCTATATTCGACGATGGAGATTAGAACCAGTTGATTCTTCCGCTTATTTTCGAGGGGAATTAGTTGAACCCAAAAAACCAATCGTCTATTATTTAGATCCTGCAACACCTGAAAAATATCGTAGCTACATTATTAAAGGTATTGAGGATTGGAATGTTGCTTTCGAAGAAGCTGGATTTAAAAATGCCATACAAGCTAAGCTTCCCCCATCTCCTAATGAAGATCCAGATTGGAGTCCAGAGGATATTAGATATTCAACCGTTAGATGGGTAGCCAATGAAATCCGAAATGCGGTCGGACCTAGTGTATCGGATCCAAGATCGGGTGAAATCATTGAGAGTGATATTGTATGGTATCATAATCATATGCGATCCTACAGAAACCGCCTTATGATTGAAACAGGTGCTGCCAATCCCGATGCTAGAAAACTCAAACTAGCCGATGATTTGATTGGTGAGACCATGAGAAGGGTAATTTCTCATGAAATCGGTCACGCTTTAGGTTTGCCCCACAACATGCAGTCCAGTTCAGCCTACCCCGTGGACTCACTACGATCGGGTAGTTTTACCCAAAAATATGGTATTGCTACAACCATTATGGAATATGCTCGGCAGAACTATGTGGCTCAACCAGGAGACGAAAACATTCGATTCATCCGGCAAATAGGACCTTATGATTTCTATTCGGTTAATTGGGGATATAGGTTGGTACCAAACGCAAAAACACCTGAAGAGGAAAAGTCGACCCTAGACTCATGGATTATGGAAAAATCGGGAGATCCTGTGTATAGGTTTGCAGGTTCAACGGGCTTTGACCCATCCGCACAAACCGAAGATTTGGGGGATGATCCGGTCAAGGCTAGTACCTATGGGCTTATGAATTTGAAGCGAGTGGTTCCCGAATTAATGGAATGGACCTATACCGAAGGCGAGGGCTATGAAGATCTAGAGGAGATTTATGGAGAACTCATCGGTATGTGGTCACGGTACTCTCGACATGTTGCAACCAATGTTGGCGGGGTTTATCAAAACAGAAAGTCGGCAGATCAAGATGGATTTGTTTATACCCCTGTAGGCAAAGAAGAACAAATTCGTGCTTTAGAATTCTTGAATGAGCATGTTTTCTCTACCCCATACTGGCTCTTGGACACAAATATATTACAAAACATTCAAGCGGCAGGTAGTATTGACCGTATCCAATCTCTACAGGGCAGAATACTTAGTTCTGTCTTAAATCCAAGCGTTTTACTTCGTTTGATTGAATATACCGAACTTGGATCGGATGTATTACCTCCCGATGAAATGCTTCAAACCCTTCGCCTCGGAATTTGGAACGAAATCTATGAAGAAAATGGCGGAATTGATGTCTATCGACGTACCCTACAACGCGAATATCTTTCACGTTTTGATTCCTTCTTGATCATGGACCAAATGGGCGGCAGCAGGAATCCTGTGGATCTAAAAAATTCTGATATTCGGCCATTAATACGCACAGAATTAGGCTTTTTAGAACAAGACATAAAACAATATTTAGACTCCAAAACAGAAAATGACATCCAAAAGGCTCATTTAGAAGATGCTATTATTCGGATTGAACAACTCCTTAAGGACACACAGGAATAAGGATTAGCTCGATTCACTTAACTTAGCCAATCCTTTGGCTGTTATACGAACCGAACCGTATAAAAAAGCACCCCCAATGCTTTCAATACCTATGTATTCCTTGTCCTCTAAATATTCAAGTAAATTCTTTGCCTCATTACGATCTAAGTTCAATTTAGAACAAAGTGGATCAACCGACACTATTTCCTCGGTAGTTGAATTAGTTTGAAGGGCAATTTCCGATAGAAGCACTCGTGCGGTGTTACTGAAATCACTACCTATAATCATACCAAAAGCTTATTTATTAAATGTAAGTCAAGATGATATGTGTAGATTACCAAAGCATTACCAGATTGTTAAGACAATATTGGTTAAAAAAAAGCTAATGAATCTTGTTTTCTTTTATTTATGATTAAAAGGTGGTAGCTTTTATAATTGTTTAATTAACATAAACACCCTTGAAAATTGTTATAATCGGCACAGGTGAAATTGGGTATGACTTAGCAAGCGTGCTAGCCAAAGAGAAACATGATGTGACGCTACTTGACCGAGATAGGGAATGCCTACAGAAAGCAGCAGAAACTCTAGATGTTTTAACCGTCGAGGGCAATGCAACCTCAGCAAATGATCTGGTAAAAGCAAGGGTTGGTGAAGCCCACATATTAATTGCCGTTACTAGTGTGGATGAAGTGAACATGATCTCTGCTATGATGGGCAAACGACTTGGCTGCCCTACTGTTATTGCTAGAGTTCGCAGTGATGAATTCTCTCAATTAAATGCCCCACTCTCTCCCAATGATCTTGGTATTGATGTAATGATTCATCCAGAATTGAGTGCAGCAAAAGAAATAGCTCACCTACTTAAACGCTCCGCTGCAAGTGATGTGATAAATCTGGCTGAAAACCGAATGCAATTGGTTGGCATCCGGTTGGACAAACACTCGCCTTTGTTAGGCATGAGCTTAATAGAATATGCTCAAATGTATGCGCACACTATTTTTCGTGTTGTTGCAATTGGTAGACGTGGCCATACACTTATGCCTAGTGGATCAGTAAAAATGCAAGCATATGACCAAATCTTCATTTTAGCAAAAACCGAGGATATTCCTGGGCTTATAACCAGTACAGGTAAAGAAGAAACCGAGCTTAGTAGAATCATGATCGCTGGTGGCTCGGCAATTGGGCGGATGATTGCACGTCTCTTATGTTTAGATGAAAGAAAAAAATGGAGCGTTAAACTGATTGAGCCAAATTTTGATCAGGCTAATGAACTTGCTGTTGAATTAAAAAATGCCATGGTACTCCATGGCAATCCTACCGATCCAGATTTATTAGCTACCGAAGGTATAAGTGAAATGGATGCTTTTGTAGCGGTAACTGATGACGAAGAATCTAATATTATTTCCTGTCTGATGGCTAAGCACCTAGAAGTAAAAAAGACCGTTACTTTAGTTTCTAAGCCAGATTTTATTCCCCTCAGCCAAACTATCGGCTTGGATGCGGTCATTAACAAAAAGGTAGCAGCCTCTAATGAAATACATAGATATGTACGAAAAGGAAAAGTTATATCCGTTACTGAGTTAAGAGGAATTAAGGCTGAAGTTATTGAACTGCAGGCAGGTAATCATTCCAAGATTACCAAGAAACCACTTAATAAGTTACGCTTACCTGATGGCTGTGTTATTGGTGGAGTATTACATGCTGGAAAGGTAGAAATTGCAACGGGTATTACCCACATAGATGCAGGTGACCGAGTGATGGTATTTTGTTTGCCAGAAGCAGTCGATAAAGTCAGTCAGTTATTCCAGTAGGATCATGGCTAAAAGTCCGATATCCAGTTTCAATCGCCCAAAAATTGATTTCTTAGTAGTACTGGGCATATTAGGCGCCTTCATTTTCTTTTTAGGTTTCGCCCTACTCTTGCCCGTTGGGATTGACTTAATTTATTCTGAAAACACCTGGCACAGCTTCCTGATTTCAGCAGGAATCGCATTTATTTCTGGGGGTTTTCTTTGGTGGCAATTTAAACCTACTGAAGAAATACGGATCAGAGAAGGTTTCATGGTAGTAGCTTTGACTTGGATTACGCTCTCGCTTGTAGGGGCTTTACCCTTTGTTATTTCCGGCATATTGCCCTCGTTTACCGATGCCGTGTTTGAAACGATGAGCGGTCTCACTACGACAGGCTCAACCATCATGGGTGGTACAACGACCACAGGCTTCCAAAACCCGAGCATAGAATCTCTTCCCCATAGCTTTCTATTTTGGCGCTCCTTGGCACAATGGCTCGGAGGGATGGGGATTATCGTACTTTCGCTTGCGATTTTACCCTTACTGGGAATTGGAGGCATGCAGCTATTTCAGGCGGAATCCCCTGGGCCCACTGCCGACAAACTTACGCCAAGAGTTCAAGAAACAGCTAAACTACTGTGGGTGGTATATGTTGCATTAACGGCCTTAGAGTTTTTGCTATTATGGTTACATCCATCGATGGATTGGTTTGACGCTTTGAACCATGCCTTTACCTCACTTGCCTCCGGCGGGTTCTCCACCAAAGATGACAGTATAGCCGCTTTTGATTCTGTTTATATCGACGTAATTATCACGCTATTTATGTTCTTATCAGGTATTAATTTTGCCATGCATTTTCGATTATTTAAGGGTGATGTCAATAGTTTTTTTAATAATCGAGAAACCCGTTTTTACACCCTTGTAACCTTAATTGGTATTGCAGTCATTACTTTTTCACTTTGGTATTTTGATGGTCGTAGCTTGTTAGAAGCCTTGCGATACGGTAGTTTTCAGGTAGTTGCTATCATTACGACTACTGGATATGTAACAGACGACTATGAACTTTGGTACACCTTTGGAACAGCAATCCTTTTGTTGTTCTTTTTTACCGGGGCCAGTTCTGGATCGACAAGTGGTGGCTTGAAAATGGTTCGTTGGATGATTTTAGTCCGTAATCTAGGGCGTGAAATTAAACAAATCATTCATCCAAGGGCCATCATCCCTATTCGAGTTGGTGACCATGCAATTGAACCTAATATTCAACGAACAGTATTAAGTTTTTTTATACTATACATCCTTATTTTTGGCTTAGGAGTTATTTTAGTAAGCTTCTTTGGCTATGACATAATGTCCAGTATTGGAGCGAGTATATCCGCTCTTGGGAATATTGGACCTGCATGGGGAGAATTTGGACCGACAGATAATTTCGCCCAATTGCCTTACACAGCAAAATGGATTTTTATCATTTTTATGATGATTGGTCGCTTAGAATTATTCACCGTTATAATTCTATTTTCCCCTTCTTTTTGGAAACAATAAGAAGAAAATATTAAAGCGTAATACAGGTTAGATTTTTCCCTTTAACTCTAGCCATTGTAATAAGGCAGGTAGAAACGTTAGTGACGTTACTAAGGTCATACCAATTCCCAGTATGGCCATGATTCCCAATGATTGTAAACCAGGATGAGACGTAAACAGTAAACCAGCAAATCCAAGCATAGTGGTAAATGAGCCCATAGTAATGTGTTGTCCTGTACTTGCTAAAACCACAGCTAAACGCTCCTTACCCTCCTCTCTATATCGATAAGCTAAGTGAACTCCACTATCTTCACCTATACCTAGGATAGCTGGCAGTACCACCAAATTGTAGAAGTTAAATTGAAATCCAGTAAACAACATAATCCCAAATAAAAATAACAATCCAATCATCAACGGTAACATGGCTATAATGGACCATTTAATGGACCGAAAGGTAAAAAGCATAAATAGAAACACGATCACAAAGGTAGCCCCAACCATATAAGGACTTTCTGAGCGCATCAAATCTAACATTGAGGCAGCCACTATGCTTGTACTTGCTGCATACTTTGTTGTTCCATTGGGTAGTACAATTTCAGAAACATCATCTTTAAATGCGATAGATTTTTTACCATCCGATAGTCCAACCGATGGGTATACGATAACAAAACGCCCAATCTCCCCATCTTTAGATACAAATTGGGCCTGCAAATACTCTGGTACTTGTTCAATGGTCAGTGCAGAAGTCGTCTGGGAGGCTCTTCGAAGTCGTTTAAAGTCTTCCGAGTCTTCATTAGCTAGTAATGGGTCTGCTAAGAGCTCCTGTATGTACTTTATTTTTTCTAGTTTATGTTTTTTATCGACCTCAGTTGTGGGGAAGCGTTCTTGTAAGGCTTCAATGCTCGCAATAGTCGGACTAGCTGTATCTAGATTAGCTTGCTCTCTTAGAACCTCTAATAATTGCTGAACCTGCTTATCATCATCTGCAATAATGTATGCTGGATTTCTTTTTGTACCCGTACTTACCTGCCCCGAAAGCTTACTGAACTGTTCATATTCAGGGAAGCGAGGCTCTAGTTTACCAAAATCATACTGAAATCGGAGATTTCCGGCGTTAAATAATACAAGTCCAGCAATAACAACCCCCATTAGAACAATACTCTTATAAAAAGGAAAAACTCGGGTAGAATGTACCTTAGTTGCTTTTCGTTTAGAAAACAGTATCAAGTTATACCTTTCAAGAAGTATTAAAATGGAAGGAAGTAAGTATAACATGGCCAATAGGGCAAATATTATTCCCACACCTGAAATAAAGCCAAATTCAGAGAATCCTCGAAAATCAGCAATAATGAGTACAAAGAGCGCAGCTGCGGTTGTAAGGGCGCTAACAATAATTGCTTCTCCCGTTGTCTCATGAGTAGCGTAAATAGCTTGCTGAACACCCAACCCATCAGAACGTAGCTCGATATACCTAGCGTAGTAGTGTATGCCGTAGTCAATTCCAAGTCCAAAAAGAATCACAAAAAGGACAGATGTCATGGTATTTAGCATGCCCAACACAAAATAGGTTAATCCAAAGGTCCACAACAAACTACTGATTAACGGAACTCCTATTATAAATATCGGTAAAGGCATGCGAACAACATGATCCATAAAACTATGCGAATCATCTACTCCTTTACGATAGTGTAAATATTTCTTGAGAAAAAAGTATAGCATAACCAATAAAATCACACTACCTATACCTGATACAAAACTACCTAACACATCGCTCATGATGGACGTCAATTCCTCTAAGTGTCGCTGTAGTCGTCCGCCATAGTACACCTGCATTTGCGCATTATAACTAGTTGGTTGCATGTCGATTACCAAGCTATCATACGCGGCGAACATATCTTCTAGAAATTGAATATCGCTCTTCGAGCCAGTAGGATAGAAATTCAGCACCATGATGGTACTATCTTCGTTGACAGGGTACTCGGAAGGTATAATAGATTCATAAGAAGCTCTGAAATCGTCAATATCGGTTTCCTCTTCTTCAGCATCGTCCTCAAAGCCTAAATCAAAATAAAAGGGATTGGCCTCTTCTTTAGCCTGTTGAATTTCATCCTCTAACCATTCTGTTAAATCGGCAAGCTCTCTATCACTTGCCAAATAAAGAGCGTTATCCTGTATGAACTCGGTATCTTTGGTGTATTCAACCCTTTCAAAAAAACCTTCATTATAACGAGGGTAAATTAATGCCAAACTTCTTGGTATAAGTACTTCTGCAAATCGTTTATTATCCTCAAAATCGGGACTCTTAATGACTACCTGCATGGCCGTCTCTCCCCCTACCATATTCTTGAGCTCGTTTAGAGCCTGTACATTGGGATGATTTTTAGGCAACAAATTAGCTAGATCGGTATCAACTTTTAATTGAAGCGCAAAATAGCCACCTACACACGAAAGCAAGAATGCTCCCAATAAAACCTTAAGCGGGTGATGTATATTAACCTTAAGTAATGGGGCTAACCATGTGAGAATAAATTTCATCATGCAAAGGTACGAATTTCGGGATTAAATTAGTGTTTGTACTAACAACACTATGAATAGATTACAAGCTGAGTATGGATAAAAATCATCTAGCTAAAAGTCATCGATCAAATCCTAGCGGAAGGAAGCTTATGTCATCATAGTCCGCTTTTGCGAGGTCATTAGTTGAATCACCATCACTTAATAAAAGAATTGCAAGAGGGCTCTTGGGCATTTTTTCTCCAAATAGTCGTTCATAATCCTTCTTTAGATTGCGAGTAAATACATTCCATTCACTTGTAGGTAAACTTTTTTGACCAGAACCAACTACAACAATTTTTTGATGGCCAAAGAAGGTAGAAATCTCTGTTCCCACGGGTAAAGTACTGCTCCATGTATACCGAATACTCTGTGGCACCTCTTTAACCAAGGCCATTTTTTTTACTTTGAAAACAACATATATACTAGCAGCCGTGTCGTTTAAATCGTTTACATTTTCATTCGCACCAGAAGGAGTATCCCATATTCTCCATTTCCATGACAAAATTGGGGTGTTATCAAGATCTAAGTTAGTTACTCGGTGTAAAGGAAAGTTAAGATGTTTTGCTTTGACCCCATTGAACCGCAAAAATTGGTTTAACTCCTTGTTGGTATTGTTTTCTTCGACAACTTGGTAGTAATAATCCATTTTTATTTCATCAGGGTAGAGATAAGGACGGTTCACCCCTTTTTGTTCAAACCAATGATAGGGTAACTGCCCTGGTCGATCGTTCTCAAAATCTTCAACGATTAGCCCCCCACATTCAGAGGTGATTAAGCTTTCAATATATTTTGTATCTTGTGCCATCATTTCATCAGTTATCAAAAAAAACAACGAAATAAAAAGTAGTACACCGCTCAATATCGACGTTCTAAAACAATGATATTTCATGAACCCAAAGGCGTAACTAAATTCACTAGACTTAATCACACAAAACTTTTTTAGTGTGCAAGTTGGTTTGTCATTTCTCAAAAGGAAATCGTGAGTAAATAGCCCCATTGGTTAGGAACTTATAATATTATGATTAGAAGAATCAAGGATGATATAAACTCCCTGAACATCAAATATAAGGATAATAATTTTATCTTTATTCCAAGTATACTGTTGTTACTTATTGGCCTGACCGTCTATTATTTTCTAGGTTTTGAAATTGCCATTATCGTAGTACTACCGCTTATAACTTTTTTTCTGCTCGCCTTATTGTTTCATCTTTACAGAAGTATAGAAAAAGATTTAGAAGAAGAACGGACGCAAGTTCAGGCTATTCATAGTATCTATTCCTTCATTACTCCTAGGTATCCCCTACCAAGTATGTCTAGATGGACAGCATATCCGGATTTAGCCGAAACAATCGTGCGCGAATGCATGAAAAATAAACCTAGTTTAGTTGTAGAGCTAGGAAGCGGTATTTCCACCCTAATTACTGCTTACACACTTGAACAGCACGGAGAAATTGAGGCTCAGATCATTTCATTAGACCACAGCGAGAAATATGCTCAAAAGACTCAAGATCTTCTCAAATCACATAAACTTGAAAGTAAGGCTAAGGTACTGCATAGCCCTTTAAGTCCTACACAAATTGACAACAAAACCTATAGTTGGTACAGTTTAGACGGGCTCACCACAGAAGATACTATTGATCTACTAATAGTCGATGGGCCCCCCATTAAAACCAATCAACTAGCCCGCTATCCTGCACTACCTTTACTATTCTCCAGATTAGCTAAGGATTGCGTCATCATTCTGGATGATGCCGCCCGTAGGAGTGAACAGCAGGCAGTAAATAAATGGTTGAAAGAGTTCCCAGGCTTCAAACACGAATACATAGCTAATAAAAAAGGTCTCTCTATACTAAGAAGGACGCTTTAAAAGATTCCTTCACCCCTGCTACACATTAACGAAGAAATGAAAGTCCTGCCCAAGACTTAAGTGTATTCCAGTCGTCCTGGCTAATTAAGCCAATCAACCGGCCAGCAATTACATATAGAAAAAGGTAAACTAAACTAACAGCTATAATTGAATACAGGGGGGCTAGAGGTATAAGTAATTGTTCTTTGACCACAAACAATAATAAACCTGTGCCTACAGATAGGGCTAACACCTTGCTGTAAAACGGAAAAGGCAAGACTTTCCAGAAAGGTAGTTCCATGTGGCCGCCTATTCTTCTCAAGAGTAATAGCCAGTTGTATATGTTCGCAATGAGTGTACCTGCTGCAGTACCTACAATACCAAAATAAATGGTCAACGGTACACTTAACAGTATATTGGCTATCAACAAATTGATACTAAAGTAAAACACCCCTTTTGTATCTCCAAAAGCTTGCAAAATACTTCCATAATGGGTCACACGGATAAGCACAATTAGATTATATAATTGAAAAGGTAAAACGGCATTAGCATAGGATACCCCTTCTGTTTCGAATAAAAAGGTGATAAGCTCAGGCGCTAAAAGGGTAAATAATATGGTCATAGGGATTACTAATAGACTTACTTTTTCTATCCCCTTATGCCACAGAGCCAACAGTTCATCTTTCTTTGATTGCAGATTAAATTGCACATAGCGTGAGATGAGTACGGAACCAACAGCCAATGGTATTACCTTGATTAAAGGAACTTCGTTAGCCGCAACGGAGTATTCGGCATATGCGGTATTGACCAAAAATATGGACACGATAAACTTGTCAATATACTTATTAAAACGGCCCACCAATGATGAAAGACCTAAAGGCAGTGCAAACCTAGCTTGATCCATCAATGGTATTCTGGACTCCAATGGATAATTGCCCTGAGAATCAGACTCCTTGGTTTGTACTGCGTCTACATGCCTATCAGCTAGTCGTGCATCTTTTGGTAAAATAATTCCTAATAGGACAAGTGAGCCAACAAACCGGATAACCGAATACCCTACCAATGACCAAATAGCTAGTTCTAATCCATAACCGAATGCAAGAGGCAATACAAGTGCACAAAAAGCCAGAATCGAAGTACTCAGTTCATAACAAGCCGCCCCTTTTTGTCGGTCAGATGCCAGCAGTATATTGGTCGTTGGCCAAGTTGGTATTTCTAACACGCTGACCAATGCCATTAGTGGTAAAAATTGCTGAAGCGCTCGTACAGATTCCTCAGGCCATTGGCTAAGAAAATCAGGTATAAAAAAATTGAACCCCAAAATAGCTAAGCCGGCCACGGCCCCACTAAGCATTAAAATTGTAATGGTTTGTACTGCGAAACCTCTCCTAGCCGTATTCGTTATGCGTTCAAAAAAATAAAACACACTATCTGGAAAGCCTAATACCGCTACATTTCGAGCAACTTCATGGATCATTAAAATATAACCCATAATTGCAAAGTCCGTTTTTGAGAGCAATCGTACCACAGCTATAGCCAAAGCTAAATCTACTACGGTAGTGATAATACGAGCAAATACAACTACGCCCGTTTTCTCGGTTAACGATGTAGTTGATATATTAGATTTAGATGACACGAGATTCCATACCGGTGTAAATGCTTATGATTAACTCAACCTAGTTTGTGATCACACTCATAAATAAATGCGATAATTCCATAGTCTTATGCTTTGCACTGAATCCTGCAATTCGTTCATAGTGACCTTTTGATGTTTCACTGGTTAATGCATACGGCGCTCTATGAAACCCTATCTCATACAACTTATTTGCTATGTCTTGGGTTTGCACACTATCGAATTGGTAGCCTCTTTGGGTATTTGTTAATATTTCATCCATCTCAGGATTGGTACCAATGGAAATAATGGGAGGTGTTGAGGGTAAATAATCCCAAAATTTTGATGGAATAACCATATTGCGATTTGGATTCAGTAGTGAAATGAGTCCGTCGAATTCTTCAATAAAATCAGGAACCTTATCATATGGAACTGGTGATAGTGATAAAAAATGCTTGGTAAAACCCAGACTATCCAATTCATTTTGTACCCTAGCCTCCAAAGTGCCTATATGATAAATCCGTAACTTTGAAAAAAAATCCGGATGCTTCTCATTTAGCACCTTAAAGCTTTCAATCAAAGGTTCAACAGGAGAGGAGGACCTAAACTTGCCTAAGAACAAAAATTTTATGTGTTTATTGTTTGAATTTCTTTTCATTGAATGTCTTTGATATCCGCTGGTCGAAGATTCTACTCCGGTGGATGGGTCTTTTGTTTCACCTAAAGCCTTTTCATTTTGATCACGCACTCTGTCAGGCTTTGGATCTGTGTTTTGCTCATGTTCAACAGCTCCTCTAAAAAGGTCGTTATCAAAAGCATTATGAATCAGATGCATCTTTTCAGCATAAGTAGCATAGGTTTTTTGATACAATTTCAACGTTTCATTTGCGGTAAAAACAATGGCTGCTGATTCTTGTATTACCTTTGATTCTAGTCTTTTTTCCACTTTTTGTACCCAACCAGATTTCTTGTTGGAGCGAATTGGACACAAGGTAAATGGATCACGAAAATCGACGATATAAGGAATACCTAAACGCTTAAATAGGGTACGAACTATACTCAAACCCGACCATGGGTCTGCTGTTATCCACAAAAGGTCCGGTTTTTCTTGGATTATGATTTGCTCCATGTAATTTAAATGGGAACGAAGAAGTGGATACCAGGTATCCATGGGTAAATAGCGTTCGAATTCATCAATAGCCCGCTGAATTGGAGCCCCATCTTTTACAACACCCTTCATTGCTTGACTCTTCGTGCTATTCAGTGTTTGGGCTTCTGATAAATCCTTAGGTCCACATTCTTTTAAGGTGTGATGATTCCTTTTAGCAAGTACACTTTTAGATTGGCTCTCAAGTAACTTTTCTAGCCCTATTTGATTTGCACCGTCTTGTTCTGCCACACCTAAATCACTTCCTGAACGGTTAATGGTCCGGTCAAAAGGCGTCTTTAGCGTAAAAAGCGCCACCCCTTCCAAGGCGACTTTCTCCGCATCACTTAAGGTCTGACCTTTGGCTTCTAAATGAACCACACAAACTTGCCAATCTAACTCTTTTAAATGCTTAGCGAATTTAAAGCTTCGCAATGCTCCTACTCTCTTACGCGGAACAAAATATGGACTTATCATGAGCACCTTAGGTGTCTTTATGCTATTCACCATACATTGTTACTTGTTACAAAAGGTTTACTGATTGGTTAGCTTATCTAAGGTATTCGCAATTTTTTGTGAATGTTGCTTATTGGTCAATCGATGCCAACAATTTTCAGCAAAAGTGTAGAATGGCTGTTTTTGGTGATACCACCCAAAATGCAAACAATACGGTGTGGTCATTAAATAGTCTGTTTTACCAGAAAAAAAACTTAAAATTGCGATTAAGAATCGCCGCATGCTCACTGACTTAAGTCCCCGAATTGAATAGGTGAAATCATCGCAATAGTACTTGCAGTTCACATACATAAATTCATCATCATGCTCGGTTAGATCCTTAATATAATCAAGTTGTGGACTATTATGACCTTGCAACCATGGGTATACAGGAATATTTAGCTTTGACATAGCCATAGCCAAACTCCACTCACACGATTCCATGGTTCTTCCTTGCTCCATTTTCCTGCTTCGAAAATGCGTTTCCTTTTTACGATCTAACATTTCGGAGGCCAACAAACATACTTGTTTCGTTGTCTCATAATCTTGAGCAAACATAACACCCGATTGCACCCTACTCAAATAACTTAACCCAAAACGTTTTAACGTTCGCTGCCTTCTACCTAATAAGATATCTATTAGGACTCGTGCGCCTTTGGGGGCTCCGAAATATACATCAGATACTAAGGTTCCGGTAATGGTAAAGTCAAAATTCGAAATACTACTCCACAGACTTTGAGGATCTTTACACCATACAATATCACTATCAAGAAATAAATTTTTCTTATAAAACAGATAGTGGTGAATGTTATGCTTAAACCCTACAATCGAAGTATGCTCTTCAGGTAGAAGATGAATCACATCAAACAGATAGCTCAGCTCTTTTTGTTCTAATATCTCTTTGTGTTTTGCACTACAGGCTAAAGCAATAGGACGTGTCTTGTCATACCTTCGTAGCGTCGTAACTGAGGCAATGGTATGCTTTAAATACCTAGGATGCCCATAACATACGTAGACATAGCCTTCGTTTTGTTTATTTGAAGTTGGAACAGACTGAAGCACGTGTTTCTTTTAAATATAGAACTTATATAGGGTTTCTCAAAAAAGCTATGAATTTCTTTCTGCTCGCTTTCGAAGAGTTGTCATTAAATAATCAAAGCCACGGCTTCTTATGATACGTTGGAACTGTTTATTATACGATGCTGCGGTAAACACATCGTCAATACTCATATCCTCTATTCTCCACTTACCAGTACTTTTGGACATAATATAGTGTACAGGCGTTCGGATATTGTCCCACTCGGCAAGGGTCTCCACATATATTGAATCGTTTGAACCCTTAATTCTTTCATAACTAACCGAAGCTCGGTAAATATCCAAATTGGCCAAAGACTGGTCTCTAATAATAGAGGAAAATAATTGCACAAATTCTGTTCTCTCTGCTACTGAAATAGTATCGTAAGTTACTTCCAATGCTGTTTTTGCCATTTCAGTGAAATCAATAATTCCATTCACGATATCTTTTAGCTCATCTCTCTGAGTGCTTGAATAGCTCGTTCCTTCGGGACCAAGCAATTGCTTGATTTGCTGATCACGTGATTCCATTAGACTTCTAACATCTGATGCTGCGTCAGAAGTCTGGCCAAATACTAAATTTGAGCAAAACAAAACGAACATAAAGTATGAATACGTAAAAATCTTCATTCAATTATTACATTAATTTATGGACAAGCCAGTTACTCTTTTAAGATTTGCCAAACTTATGATGTAGTCAAAGGCTGTTTGTTTTTCTTCTATCCTAAGTTCTAATTCCTGTTTTAACGCATCTACGACATCGCGTACATCACCAATACCAAAATCATAGTCTAATTGTTCCATTCGTAGCCATTCTTTGGTGATTTTTAGTGCTTCAACAGACCCTTCATATTTACTTTGAGCAATTGATGCGTCCCTATATTTCTCATGTACTTCCAACATGATTTTATCCTGAATAGCTATTTGCTGAAAATCAAGTCTTTCTAGTTCTAGTTCGGCACGTTTTAGGTTCGTCTTAATCTGATTGAAGTTTAAATTTTGCCTAATAGAAAATCCAAAAGACATATTTATCGTATTCCCATCCGATGAAATGAATGGGTTATCTTGACGAGGACGTGATGGTGCACGAGCAAAAGTACCTGTAAAACCCATAAATAAGCCAGGCTTATTTTCTGCTTTTTTTGCTTCAATAAACATGCGCGCACCTTGTTCTGCATAAGCGAGTGCTTGTATTTCAGAACGGTTAAATAGAGCCATTTGTTGGTAATAATCTAAAGAAGAAATAGTATCTGAGGGGCCTTCTAGATACGTGTTATTAGGTAAAAAAGTGGTGTTATCAGCTCCTAAAATATAATTCCACGACTCTCTAACGAACAATAGGTTTTGCTTAACTTCATCCTCTCTTGCCTTAAACTGAGCTTTAAAGACCTTAAACTTATAGATTTCTGACTCGTTGATCTGATCTGGACTCTCTTTTCTTTGCTGATTTATTGAGCGTTCAACTGTATCCATGGTTTCTATAGCTAACGCTAATAAACGTTCTATTTCTAAAGCTAACTTGTAACCATAAAATAACCCATGGAGCTGAAGCTCTACTTCTTGTTGGGTAGCTGAGGATTGTTGCTCTACACTTTGGACTCCAAATTGTGCCGCCTTTACTGCTTTATCTACTGCACCCCATATAAATAAGGGTTGTACTCCAATGACACGAAACCTATTCGCGAAATCCCAATTGTTCCAGTCATAAGTAGCGTCAGGATCTAGATAAATTTGATTATCCGGGTAGCCACGTGGGGAAACTACACTGGGCAGAATACCATGTTCTGATTCCATTCTAAGTGAAGGTAGAATACGTTTATCACGTACCTGCTGTACTTGATTTTGTGCTAGAGCCACAGATACTTGTGTGGCTTTGATTTGTCCTATTTGTTCAAATG
The DNA here is from genome assembly GCA_038124025.1 of Balneola sp. Classification (GTDB taxonomy): domain Bacteria; phylum Bacteroidota; class Rhodothermia; order Balneolales; family Balneolaceae; genus UBA1275. The sequence goes on from JAYPBC010000001.1 coordinate 172,920, forward strand.
ATAGGTCGATAAAGTCTTGATACTCTAAATATATAGTATCGGGTGAAGGCACATACACCAAGCTATCTTCAGCTTCTGTAGTTAACCATAAAGTGGCATTGATCGAATGAGCAAAACACATAAGGGTGAGTACCACAGCAGTAATCCAAAAACGTTTTTGGAAGAGTAATAAAGTTATGTTACTTATCATAAACATAAAGGTACGAATTCTTTTAACTAGAATAACGATGTACTGCATGCATTGTTATTACTCAATTACAATAAAAAAGCCCCTATAGAGGGGCTTTTTAAATGCGGAGAGTGAGGGATTCGAACCCCCGGAGACTTACGCCTCAACGGTTTTCAAGACCGCCGCATTCGACCACTCTGCCAACTCTCCAAAAATTGTATGTTATGAACCACTAAGTGCTTGAGCTCCAGATACAATTTCAGAAATTTCTGTTGTAATTGCACTCTGTCTTGCCTGATTATACTTTAAACGTAAACTACGTTCTAAATCCTTAGCATTTTCAGTTGCGCTATCCATTGCCGTCATCCTAGCACCCTGTTCAGAAGCATTTGATTCTAATACTGCTTTCCAAAGTTGCATTTTTATATGCTTTGGCAATAACTCATCAATGATTGTGGCTTGATCTGGTTCATATATATAATCTGAATGTACGGACTTTTCAGTATCAGCCACAACCAAATCTTCAGCATTCAGTGGCAATATCTTTTCGACCTTACGATTCTGTGCAATAACCGACTTAAACTCATTATAAGCTAAGTAGACTTCATCAATTTGTTCATTAATAAAATCATCCATTACTTCATTAATGAGAGAAGCACTTAACTCATACTCTAGATTATCAAAGAATCCTGGATGTTGCGATGCTATAGAGTAAGATCTTTTGCCGAAATGGGCTGTAGCTTTTTTACCGATTGTTATTAAGCTCAGACCTTCGTTTTCTTTCCCATTCTCAAAGTTATTGGCTATGAATAACTCGACTTCTTTGAATAGGTTATTGTTAAAACCACCGCATAGACCTCTATCAGAACCTACAACAATAACCAGACTCCGTTTTGACTCTGAGAGCTCACGAAGTAAAGGATGACTAAGTTCCTGACCTTGGATTAGTCGTCCAATAACAGTGGCTAGGGTATTAGCATAAGGCCGTGTTTGTATCATTCGATCTTGTGCTTTACGTAACTTAGCAGCCGCTACCATCTTCATAGCTTTAGTAATCTGCTGTGTATTATTTACTGAAGATATCCTGTTACGTATGTCGCGTAAATTGGCCATGCTATAATGGGCTAAGCAGCGTTAATTTGTTCAATAATCTGAGAAGCAACTTCAAGTACCTTCTCACCAAATTCATCGGTTAATATTCCTTTATCTGCTAAATCTGACATTTCTTTATCGTATTTAGAAGTAACTACGTCTAGAAATTCAGTTTGGAAGTTGAGTATATCAGAGACCGCAAGTTTGTCAAGAAGCCCCTTATCATTAACCTTAAGTAGTACAATTTGATGTTCAACTGGGAGAGGCTCATATACGTTTTGCTTAAGAAGCTCAGCCGTTCTCTCACCCCTTCTTAACTGTGCTTGAGTAGCTGGATCTAGATCAGAACCAAATTTGGCAAATGCCTCAAGCTCGCGATATTGAGCTAAGTCAAGTTTTAACGTTCCAGAGAGTTTTTTCATGGATTTAACCTGAGCAGAACCACCTACCCGGGAAACAGATATACCCACATCAATCGCAGGTCTAATACCAGAATTAAATAAATCTGTATCAAGAAATATCTGTCCATCTGTAATAGAAATGACGTTGGTTGGTATGTAAGCTGAAACATCACCAGCTTGTGTTTCGATAACGGGTAAGGATGTTAACGAACCGCCACCTTTAACTAGGGGTTTTAACTCTTCTGGGATGTTGTTCATCGAAGTTGCAACTTCGTCATCATTTATGATTTTGGCTGCTCGTTCTAAGAGTCTACTATGAAGATAAAATACATCCCCCGGGTAAGCTTCTCGCCCTGGAGGTCGCTTTAAAAGCAGTGATAGTTCACGATATGCAACAGCTTGTTTAGACAAATCATCATAAATAACCAGGGCATGTCTACCGGTATCTCTAAAAAACTCACCTACTGCAGCACCCGCAAATGGAGCAACATATTGCATTGGCGCAGCAGAACTAGCTGGTGCATTGATGATTACTGAATAATCCATGGCACTATTCTCTTCAAGTGCTTGCTTTATTCCAGCAACCGTAGATGCTTTTTGACCAACTGCCACATAAATACAAAAGACTGGCTTTTCAGTTTTTTGAGTTTCTTTTTGGTTAATGATGGTATCAATAGCAACGGATGTTTTACCAGTTTGACGATCACCAATAATTAATTCTCTTTGACCTCTACCAATAGGTATCAATGAATCAATAGCCTTTATTCCAGTTTGGAGAGGTTCAGCTACTGGTTCTCTATAGATAACTCCTGGTGCTTTACGCTCCAATGGTACACGCACAGTTTTACCTGCTATTGGGCCTTTGCCATCTAGTGGATTACCTAAAGGGTCAATTACACGGCCGAGAAGTCCGTCTCCAACGGAAATGGAAGCAATGTCATTAGTTCTTTTTACTATTTGACCTTCTTCAACAATACTGGATGACCCAAATAATACAATACCTACATTATCTTCTTCTAGGTTAAGTACCATTCCTGTAACAGCTTCACCATGTTCATTCTTGGCATCAGGTATGGTAACTAGTTCACCTGCTTGTACTTTGGATAGGCCATAAACACGTGCAATTCCATCACCTACTTCAAGGACAGTTCCCACATCATAGGTGTCGGATTCATTATCAAATCCGGATAGCTGTTTTCTTAGAATGGCCGATACTTCATCTGGTCTTACTTGACTCATATTGTTGTTTTTTAATAAAGTCTAATTAATCGAGAAACATAATTATTGAGAAAGAAGAGTGTGTTCTAACTCATTTAGTTTATGTAGAACACTCCCATCTATCACGGTGTCTTCCATTTGAATCGTAATTCCGCCTAAAAGTGAGGGCTCAACTTCTGTGTGAAGCTTCACCGTTTTTTTGGTGATAGATTCTAAGGTTTTTGTGATGGAATCTAGCTGATGGTTTTCAAGCTTAAAAGCAGAATTCAAAGTAACCTCAATAATTCCGACCGCCTCATTATACAATGCAAAAAATGACACAGTTATCGAAGGCAACAAAGTAGCTCGTTCTTTTTCAGCAATAAGCAAAATGAATTGCTTAGTTAGTGTTCCAATGTGCTTTGAAAAGATATTATCTAAAATACTGACCTTCTCTGAAGGTTTGACAATAGGACTTTTCAATGCCAATAAAAGATCACGCGAACCATGTATTGTTTCATGAATTGTCTTGATATCCTCCAATACTTCCTCTAAACAACTCCGTTCTTGAGAGAGTATCAGAAGTGCCTTTGCATATCTCTTTGCCGCCTTAGAGTTAATCATATACTTTAATTCTTGGACAAATTGTCGATGTAATTATCAACTAATTTTTTATTCTTTTCCTCATCCAACTCAGCATCTATAATCACAGAAGCTGATTGTATTGCTAAGTGAGCGACCTCTTGTCTTAAGGCTAGCAAGGCAGACTGTTTTTCTTGTTCAATGTCTAACTTGGCTTGCTCAATTATTTGCTCTGCTTCATCTTTAGCTTTTGCAACTCGTTCGGTACGAATACGCTCTGCATCTTCTTTCGCTTCTTTGCGTATTTGATGAGCCTTCTGTTCTGCCTCACGAAGTGCTTTTTCGTTATCCTTGGAAATAGCCTCAGCTTTTAGCAAAGCAACTTCTGCAGCCTCTAGTGACTCACGAATTTTGGTTTCACGACCTTCAAGTGCAGCCATTATTGGCGGCATAGCATATTTCGTCATAATCAAAAGAAATACAATCAATGAAATTGCTATCCAGATAGCAAATCCTGTATTAAAAGACAGCAGTCCGCCGCCAGCTAAGAGGTAAAACATAATTACAAGTTTATTGAATTAACCTAGTGCAAGGATCATACAAATGATGGCGCCGAAAAGAGCAACACCCTCGATGAATGCAGCAGTCAAAATCATGGCTCCACGGATGTCATCGGCTGCTTCAGGTTGGCGTGCGATACTTTCGGTCGCTCCCTTACCGATCATTCCGATGCCAATTCCAGCACCAACTGCTACGATTCCAGCTCCAATACCAGCTGCTAATAGTCCCATAGTTTTATCTATTTAATTTTAATTGTTTGTTCTTTAATTATACTGATGGTTCAGCATGAATGTGATCACTATGATCGTGATCATGTTCATGCTCTTCAGCAGCCATTCCAATGAATACCGCTGACAATAATGTAAAAATGTATGCTTGTAATAAGGCCACAAATAATTTTAGCACATATAAAATGGAAGTCATAGCCACTGAAAGTATACTAACGCTGTATGCAGCCACAGTGCCATACATGTCATTAAATATAAAAATAAGCCCAAGTATCGCTATAATCATGATTTTTCCTGACATCATATTCGCAAATAAACGAATTGCCAGAGCGAAAGGCTTAGTAAATAAACCGATTAATTCGACAGGAATCATCAAGAACTTAACTCCTAATGGCACACCTGGGAACCAAAATACATGCTGCCAGTGGTCCTTTGTGCCACTGAACTGAGTAATAAAAAAGGTGAATAATGCCAACACTGCAGTGACGGTAATATCGGCAGTAGCGGTGGCAGCCCATGGCAAAAGCCCAAATGAATTCATAAACGCTATTGACATAAACATGGTGAATAGATAGGGTACGTATTTTTTATACTTTTCCCCTTCTATGTTTGGCTTGGCTACTTCATCCCTGATAAATTCATAGAAGATTTCAAATAAATTTTGTAAGGCTCCCTTTGGCGCAGTCGATGCACCAATTCCTTTTTTGTATCGCGAACCAGCAAATAATGTAAATAATGCAAGCGCACCAAGTCCAAACCAAAAATAAATAAGATGTGAAGTTAAAGAGAAATCGACTAAGATTGAACCGTTAACAGGTTTTATAACATAATCGACCTGTTCGAAAACTCCAGACTCCAAGGCTTTTTTAGTAGAACCGTAGTTAGAAAACTGTATTGTACCATTGGCATCTTTCCACAAAAAAAGTCTTGGAAGGTATAATTTAGTCCCAAAAAAAGTAAAATAATCGTGGTCGGCAACTGTTCCCATAATATCGATGGGAGATTCACTTTCAGTAGCGGCATCAGCTTCTGCATTTGATGCTAGAACTGTCGGTTGCCCCATAAAAAGCATTACAATCAATAAGGGTAAAAAAGTAAGGTATTTTGTCATTCCTCTGAGGGATATTTCAATAATCTATGATGTACAAGTAACAATTCTATTGTAGATTGATAAAGATAGGAAATAATAAAATTAACTGTAAAGAACATTTGCTCAAATTTTATCGTTGATACCGTGATAAAGAATAAGAATACAACCAATGCAAAACGAATAATGCTTGTTATGTAATAGACTTTAATAAAATCTTGAAAGGAGATGACCCAAAATTTTACCCATACACACATAGCACCACCCACAAAAACAAGTGCAATGAAGAATGATGTTAATGTCTTTGAATTATATCCAGGCGCAATCAAATAGCCAACTAATAGCAAGACAATTAAAAAGGGTATTTGTGCATAAAGAAAAACGGTGAATACTGGGGCGTTAAAAAAATATTTTTTTAGCATAGTCACCATATCAACAAACTAGTTTAGCTAAACCACTTATTTATGTTGCTTATCAGCCTGCTCAGTTGTCCTCTTGTCAACACCTGGGTCTTTTATTAAGCGAAGGATTCGGAGAAAGAATAAAAGAATTCCAATTAGTGCGCCAATAATTACACCAAATGGCTCAGAGTCAACGTATCCGTCAGCATAACTACCAAGAATAATAGGCACAGATAATGACAACGCTATTTCTGTGCCCAAACTCAGGTATTCTCTATACTGTTTGGGTAACCAGCTTGTTATCATACGTCAACTTCCTTTAAGGAAGTGTTATCCAACGCCTTTAAGGGTAGCATCTGAATATTCATTAGATTTAAACGATGAAATATCACCCATCTTACATAGTCCATTCACTTTAGCGCCCTCCTCAACCACTAACGTCTTCGTTGTTAGATTACCTTCAAGTACGGCCGTTTTGCGAAGGATAATTTTATTTTTACCTAACACATCTCCATTTACTTTTCCTGCAATGTCGGCATCTTGACAAACCACATCCCCAGAGACATATGCCTGTTCAGTTACAATGGCTTTAGATTCTGTTTCAAGGGTACCGTTGAGTACCCCACCGATGCGTACATCATGTACCGACTTTAAATAGCCATCTAACTGTGAACCTTCACTGATTATATTAACCGATGGATAACTGCTTTCATTCACCATAGTTTCTCTCATATTTTTATTTTTTTTGGATAACATGTTAGTTCAATAAATAGATTTGAGGATTCTGAGGTAGCCCGTCTTTCCAAATTTCAAGATGAAGATGAGATGCCGTGCTTTGCACACCTGCATTCCCTACGGATCCAATCACATCCCCTCTAACCACCACATCCCCTTCCAGCTTATACGTAGTCCGACAGTGCTTATAAACACTTAACAGACCATTAGAATGCTGGATGGATATTACATAACCATTCGCAATTGTCCAATTAATATTCACCACCGTTCCCTCTGCCAATGCATGAACAAGCGCACCTTCGGTAGCGGCTATATCTAATCCAAAATGCTCTTGTTCAGAATTAAATGAACGTGAGATAGTTCCCTCAACCGGGTAGGCAGTTGGGAAGAGTGGCTCTGAGTTCAACAGTTTGGATGAAGTAAGACCTTGATTACCCAGATTTAATAATTCTTGCGGTGAGCTGACTTCGTTACCTCCTGTAAATCTATGACTTTGCTCGGTTAGTATACTTTGAAGGCGTTCATCCAAACTTAGTGTGGTATCGGTATTGAGGCGAATAATCGTCCTCATTTGATTAAGTTGTTCATCACGTAGGTTTAAGGAATCATGCAGTGCATCTAATCTATTTACAACTAGATCTATTTGTTTATTTATGGTTGATTCTTTACTTCTATATATCCATTCACCTAGTGGAGTGAACATGAGCGTAAGCATGAAAAAGGTCACCACTAAAGTCAATAAGCCTGCTAAACCTAAAAATAATTGACGGGGTAATATCTGATACTCACTAGAGCCATCCGGCACAGAATCATCAATTAAAATCAAACGCACCCATTTATCTTTTAGTCGAACTAAGGCTTTTAAGAATTGAGTATTCATTATATCCTTTGAGTATTAATTAACGAGTGCATCTAATTCTTGCGCAAGGCTCTGTGTAATCGTTTTTCGGGTAAAAGCCTCTAAAAACTTCTCATCTAAAGACTTTATACTCTCCATCTGAACATCATGAATTGCAGTTGAAATACAACTGATCACCTTTTTGATGTCGTCTGGTGGTGCAATATAACTTCGACTATAGTTTTTTAAAATCTTTTTTGTGTCCCCGTCAGGAATTAAGGCAATAATTGGTCTTCTTGTTGCCATATATTCATACGTTTTACTCAGTGTTATGGTATTCTTATGTTTTTTATGCTCATTATTAAGCCATAGAATAGAAGCTTGTTGCATACGTAAAATAGCTTCTTTATGTGGAACATATCCATGAGAGTAAACAATGTTTTGCAACCCTAATTCGGTAATTAACGGTAAATAAGGACGTATCGGACTGCCCTGAAAATGTAATTCAAGGCAAGAACTAAGAATAGGTTTTTTTTTAATGAGTTCGCTTACCGCTCTGAAAAACATAGCAGGACCACTATGAGAGTAAAAAGTACCCGAATAAAGAATTCGTGTGGTTTCTTGACTAGCAGCTTGTTGATCAGTAATGGCTTTCTTTTGAATGCCATATTCGGGGTATAATGAAGAATCAAAATCATCTGGATCATAGCCATGAGTTTGCACGGCAACCCGAGGCAATGAGGGATACCTTTGACCGATAGCATTCGCTATGGGTTCATTAATAGCTATGACCGTATCGGCCTGGGTAATGGTCCGGGACTCATAACGCTTCATCAGCATTTTGTGAATGGGAGTTGGATACGTAATCAAATGACTCTCTAACCAATCATCCCTAAAGTCCATAATAACTGGAATAGTAAACTGTGCTTTAAGCTTAGCTGCTAACAATAGATTACTGTAAGGGGGTGCTGTTGCATAAATTGCTTTGATTGAATGCTTTTTTACTATTTCTTCGGCTTGTAGTAATCCCTGTTTAATCCAAGCTTTTTTATTATCAGGTAAAAAAAAGAAATGAGATAATCTGCGTAACCATTTTTCTAAGCGAGTATCGGGACGCCACTGCCATCTTGAACTTTTCCAATGTAAAGGGGTGCCCCCTTTAACCCTATATAATTGTGCGCAATCCTGCTCAATGAGTTTTTTAAGCTCTTGCTCAAGCGAGGAATCAAAACTATGATATAGCCCCGGCTCAGGGACTAAAATTATTGGCTTCCACCCAAATTGATTCAGATATTTTACGTACTTCAGAGGTCTTTGAACACCACTGCCTCCCATGGGTGGAAAGAAGTAAACAATAAATAACAGCTCTTTTAATGGCTTATCACGCAATGATGTTTGTTTAATAAGCCCCACCTTTATACCGAGTAATTGGGTGCTTCTTTTGTTATTTGCACCGTATGTGGATGACTTTCCTTGTAGGAGGCAGCTGATATTTGGACAAAATGTGTTTTTTTCAGTTCAGAGATATTATTTGCTCCACAATATCCCATTGCAGCACGAAGCCCACCAGACATCTGATGAACTACTTCACTTAAATATCCTTTATAAGGTACACGCCCTTCTATTCCTTCTGGAACCAGTTTTTTTAGATCATCTTCTACATCTTGGAAATAACGATCCTTGGAACCTTTTTGCATCGCACCTATACTCCCCATACCACGGTATGATTTGTACTTTCTAGAATCAAAAATAATGGTTTCTCCCGGACTTTCGTCAACCCCAGCAAACATAGACCCCATCATAACCACATCAGCGCCACCTGCTATAGCCTTCGGAATATCGCCCGTTTGTTTAATTCCTCCATCTGCAACAAGCCCGATGCCATATTCTGAACAAAAGTCACTCACCTCCATTACGGCACTAAGCTGAGGAACACCCACCCCAGTTACAATACGGGTGGTGCAAATAGAACCTGGCCCAACCCCCACTTTAACCACATCAGCTCCAGCATCTACTAGGGCTTTAGCGGCATCTTGAGTGGCGATATTACCACCAATAACGTTTAATGAGCTATACTTTTTCTTAATAGTCTCGACGGTTTTGAGTACTCCCTCTGAATGCCCATGAGCCGTATCAACCGTAATAATATCTACTCCTGCAGTCACCAAAGCGCTTACTCTATCCATGGTGTCATCGGTAACACCCACAGCCGCCCCTACGCGTAATCTGCCTAATTCATCCTTACATGCGTTAGGAAAGTTCATTTTTTTCTCGATGTCCTTGAAGGTAATTAACCCCACTAAAATCCCATCAGAATCGACAATCGGTAGCTTCTCAACCTTATGCGTTTGAAGTATTGTCTCGGCTTGTAGTAAATTCGTGCCCTCTTTGGCCGTAATAAGCGGTTGTTTCGTCATGATATCACCTAATTTCTTGGTCATATCTGACTCAAAACGTAAATCTCGATTGGTGACAATACCTTGAAGCGAGCCATGTTCATCTACGATTGGAATGCCCCCTATTCGGTGTTTTGCCATAAGATCGCGAGCATCCTGAACCAACGCCGTTGATCTCAGTGTGACTGGATCTACTATCATCCCGCTCTCGCTTCTCTTAACCAGTCGAACTTGCTCCGCTTGATTCTCTATACTCATATTCTTGTGCAACATAGCTATACCTCCTTCCCTAGCCAACGCAATGGCCATTCTGTATTCTGACACGGTATCCATAGCCGCACTCAGAATTGGAGTATTCAACTTGAGTGTTGGAGTAAGTTGTACACTAAGATCTACATCCCTTGGTAGTACTTGAGAATAGTGAGGGACAAGTAGCACATCGTCATAAGTGAGCCCTTGTCTAGTAATTCGATCAAAGCTGCTTTGAGTGGATTGGTTCGTAGAAGATTTCGACATAGGGCTCAGAGATTTAATTCAATATTACAAAGATACAAACTTCTATTCTGAGATTGAATGCAAAAATCAGAAAATCGAAAGTCTTCAACTTTAGGTAATAAATCTCAGTCCATACTTACAATGGTTGTACTTTAATAGCCTCAATGGCAGTATTTAGACTTGTAGTACCATCTAAATAAGCTTGAACCCAGTAATGAACCCTATTCCTTCGGTTCTGAACGTAAGGATCACAACTTGAGTAACTGCCCTGCAACTCTTCAACCATTGCACGTACATCGTCATATATTTCAACTTTTAATAAATCGGGCACTTGTTGCCAACCCAACAGTTGAAAAACTTGTTGCAGTTCTTGGTATTCGCGCTCACTCTCATTCTTTATTCGGGCTAATAAAGGTCGAATAAATGGATTTTTACTTTTCTTAATAACCCTGTTAGATGGAATACGCAACTGATTAAGCGTATTAGATGTATTGTCTACAAAGTTTGATGTATTGGATGAACTAAGCATAATATCTCCTGTTTTGTTTTGATTCAGGAGTAATATACTCACCTAGGGTGACATCGTTATGTCACCCCTTTTTCAATTATTTTGGATAGAGTGATTTTTTTGCAGCTAACAAAGTATTCTTCATAAGCATGGCCACGGTCATAGGACCCACTCCACCAGGTACAGGAGTAATCCAACTAGCTTTTTTCCGTACCGAATCAAAATCTACATCCCCCACCAACCGGTACCCTTTCTCCAGGGTTTCATCGGCTATCCGATTGATACCTACATCGATGATTACCACACCCTGCTTAACCATTTCGGCTTTTATTAAATTTGGTTGGCCAGCAGCCACAATCAGTATATCAGCACCAATGGTATGAGCGGTCAAATCTCGGGTATACTTATGACAGATAGTCGTTGTTGCTTTACCGGTAGAATTTTCTCTAGATAACATAACAGCCATTGGACTTCCTACAATATTACTAGCACCAACTACGACCGCATGCTGAGATTTAACAGGGATGCTGTAATACCTTAATAACTCCATTACTCCAGCAGGGGTACAGCTTTTGAAGCAAGGTTGATTGAGCGATAATCGTCCTACATTCATAGGATGAAATCCATCCACATCTTTTCGATGATCAATAGCTTCAATCACGGTGTGTTGCGATAAATGACTAGGTAGTGGCATTTGAACCAATATTCCATCAATATCATCGTTTGAATTACATGAATAAATGATCTCGGTAAGCTCTTTTTCCGAAATTGTGTCTTGTAGAACCATGGTTTCGGTCTGTATTCCAACCTGTTGACAAGCTTTCGTCTTAGTTCCGGTGTATACTTTAGAAGCTGGATCATCTCCAACTAATATAACTTGCAAAAAAGGAGCTCGATTCCCCTTAGTACACCATTGCTGAACATCTTCCTTTACTCGATTACGCAGAAGTTCTGCAACCATTTTACCATCTATTATTTCAGCGCTCATAATTTAAACTTACTTGTTACATGTAAAGGAATGTAGTGTTTTTGGCTATACTTTCATCCATCAAGAGGCTAATACCTATAATAAAGGTACGTTAATATCTTATCATGTACCGCATCTATGGCGGACACTTTTGACACAAAATTGTTGGCGGACATACTGAATATGAGTGTATTTCCTAATTCTGTGGTCAGATATCCACTGAGGCTTCTAGCTCCTCCAACATACCCGGTTTTAGCTTGCACCTGCCCCCTTAGTGGACTCGATTTCATCCGGTAATGCAACGTGCCGTCCTCTCCCATTATCGGTAAGGTACCTTTGAACACTTCTGAATTTGGATTCTGATGCATATTCAACAATAAATCGGTTAATACCGAGCTTGTTAAAAAGTTTCCCCCGGCCAATCCCGAACCATCTCGCATAACTACATAGGTTGTATCTAATCCCATAGAGCCCAATATTTCACGGGCTTTTTGAATGCCACCAACTGTACTTCCCGGGCCAGCTTGGGTTTCAGCGGAAAGTGTTTTCAGGAGCATTTCAGCATAGAAATTATCACTTTCTTTATTCAACCAAGTGATCATTTCTTGGAGTTCAGGTGACTCAACCGCCCCTATATACTCCCACCCCGTCATAAGATCGGAAGTCATATTGGTAGAATACCAATTCGGCGGATATCCTGACCACAGTGCCGTACCCATTTGTTCACTAGCAAGCCCAGTGAGTGAATGGTTACTCGTAGTCTCCAATATATCCGGCCACCAACGCTCAATTCTATAAGGAGCCTCATCTTTCTGGGAATCTTTCATGCCATTTGCCTCTAAATAATCGACAAATGAGTCCATAAAGAATGCCGGAGCATCATAAATGGCTAGTGATTCGGTTTCTTTATAGCCTTGTGGTAAACTACTGGCCAAATACAGTTTATTGGTTTGCCAAGACCTACGGTAATATTCATCATATTTTGTATTGACTGGGGCTATCCTTTGTTCATTTATAAACTCTACATAGTCAGTTTGATTTGGAAACCAGTTTATCTGTGGGGATGCACCTATTTCACCATCAGCTAACACTTCTAAATCTACCGCATTGTTATTGAAACTGAGTTCACTAATCTCTACACCATAATAGAAATTCAAATCGTCCCAATCCCAACCCTTCGGATATACCTCGGCATCAAAATAACCCAATCGGCCAATCCATTGACCCGTCCAGCCAGAGATGCCCGCATTTTTAAGTAACTCTCGAAATTGCTGGAACACATGATATCTGTTTTCCTCAAATAAAAATCCAGAGATACTAGGGTCTCCTTTACCCACTATCATTAAATCTCCTACCCAGGTAGAATCATCCAGATATCCTTTGCCATATATAGGTGTTTGATAGCGAAATTCAGCTCCTAATTCTTCTAAGACGGCAGCGGAGGTGATCAACTTCATATTGGAAGCGGGTACAATCCATTTTTGATCATTCCATGATTCTAGTAACTGACCTTGTTCATCTGTAACTGAAATAGACCAATGTACCCCATCCAATTCCTGTTGCATGATAATGTCTTCTACACTCTGAGCATGAACGAGCATAGGTAAAAGGAATACCCCCAGTGTGACAAATAATTGCATGATGACGTGATTAAATGCGCGGCTATTCTGCTGTCTAATTATTTTCATTTGCCACATGAGCTAAGTATCTAACGTTTTATTTTAATTATGTAGGCTTAATTCTTTTTGCTCGAAAAGTTTTACAAGATTCTCCGAATCTGGTGCCACCAATAAATCTGCTCGAAAATCGTCATAATTCATGAGAGTTGAAACTCTGCTTAACAATCGGATGTGACGTCGGTGGTCGGAATAAGGACCGACCAATAGAAATATAAGTTGAACAGGTCTTGAGTCAATTGAATTGAATTCTACTGGTTCTTTTAGACGTGCAAAAGCAACATAGTTTTCATCTACCGCATCCGTTTTACCATGAGGTATGGCCAAACCTTGTCCCACACCAGTTGACATAATTTTTTCCCGCGAAATAATTGCCCCTCGTATTTCTTCGAGTAATTCACCATCCATAATATCAACAAAGGTATCTACCAATGCATTTATTGCATCGAATTTATCTTCGACCTGTATATCCAACAGAATATTTTTCGAATGGAGTAACTGATGAATAGTCAAAGGTAGTACGGTCTAATATAGTGAATAGCTTGTCTACAAAATACGTAGGGAGCTGTGAACTTTCCAGCTGAACCCTAAGGTGGTAAACTACGACAAAGTAACGACGAAACTTAAAAAGTGAAAGACCTCATTTTTTTGTAAACTTGGGTATGTTGTTTCGTCAAATTTTATCGGTATTTGAGAAAGATTTACGAGTCGAGTTTCGCAGTAAATATGCCTTAAATATGGTCTCAGCGTTTATAGTGGCTGCACTTTTACTCGTTCTATTCACTCTGCGAGCGCAAGAGCTTCAACCTACCCCTAAGAGTGGTATAATTTGGATTATTGTGTTGTTCGCCTCCCTGACCGTTCTAGGACGAAGTTTTATCATGGAAACCGACAAGGGCACCTTTCAAACCCTTCAGATTTACTCCAATGCAACCGCTGTCTATCTAGGAAAATATCTTTACAACTTGGGCTTCAGTCTATTGATTCACTTGCTTAGTTTTGGTTTGTATGGCTTTTTAATTAAATGGTCTATTCAATCTTATCCTGCTTTTTTATACATCATGATATTCGGTACGATGGGCTTGTCATCGGTGTGTACATTGATCGCAGCCATTGTTTCACAAGCTGACCGACAGGGTGCCATTTTTTCCGTACTTAGCATCCCTTTATTTGTACCATTTATATTGTTGTTATCCCGATTAACCAAAAAAGCGTTTGTGGATGGAATGGCCGGTTGGTGGAATTCTGAAGTGGCTGCTCTTGTCGGTTTTGTGGGAGTAACAAGTGTGGCGGGTTGGTTGCTATTTGACTTTATTTGGGAGGAGGATTAATGGCGTTTTTGTCCGACGATTTAATTGGTCAACAAAGAGTGAAAGAACTCTTAAACAGCATTATAGAGCGCGATCGAATTAGCCATGCCTATTTATTTTCAGGGCCTAAAGGCAGTGGCACGTTGCCGTTTGCATTACGATTCGCAGAGTGCATAAACCATACTGAAGATACACCTAACATAAAATTAAGCTGGCATAAACACCCTGATATTCACGTATTTATCCCCATGCCTAGCTCGGCAGGATCTCAAGAAAGGAATGAACGCCTAGAATGGTTGAGTGAAGACAGTTACAATCTCATTGAGTACGCCGACCGACCTGACTCAGATAAAGAACGCAGTAGAAACCGCCAAGCTTTTTATTCCATCGATTATTTTCGCTCTGAAATACGTCCGGTCACAAGACTTCGTCCCTACCAAGGTAAAAAAGTAGTGGTTATCATGACTCAAGTCGAGACCATGAGAAAAGAAACCGCCAACTCTTTTCTGAAGTTACTAGAGGAGCCCTCTGAAGGAATTGTATTCATTCTAACCACTCATCACTACGAACAGCTGCTTCCCACCATTACTTCCCGTTGCCAGCATATTGCATTCGGAGAAAACACGCTAGCTGACGTGCAAAAAGCATTAATGGACCGTGATCAATTGCCCAAAGATAAGGCAACACTGGTTGCCAAATTAACCCAGGGTAATTATGCCAAAACTAAAGATATTGACCTAGATCTTATCGAACAAAGTCGGGCAGAAATGATTGATTTCATTCGGAGTTCATACGTTTTAGACGTCATAAAAATCAATTCCATCATATTAAATTGGACGTCTACCAGAAATACAGAAGGACTCATTCAACTCATCGAGTTGTTTGAATCATTTTTAAGAGATTTAGTGGTATTTACACACACCCAAAATGCCGAATCACTTATTCATGAGGACCAAGAGGAAACCATTAAAAATATGGTACTGAATCTAAAGAAGGCAGACTACGAGGCCATGATTGATTTACTCTCACCTGTTTACGCTGAGTTACGGCAAAATGTCCAACCAAAATTATTATTTACTGTGTTAGCTTTTAATTTTTCAGCACTACTGCGCGGCCAAAATGAGACCTTTTCAAAAGATCTTGCGTTTAAGCATTTACCTGCATTATATATACAACCATAGATTATGACAGAGAAATTTCACTTCCAAAAATTAGAGGCTACTGGAAATGACTTTATTCTGGTTGATGCGAGAAATCAAGATATCCCGTTAGAGCATTTAGCCGATATTGGCCCGAAGATATGTCATCGTAAAACGGGTATTGGAGCCGATGGATTACTCATTCTGTACCCCCACTCAACCATGGGTGCTGACTATACCATGATCTATAAAAATGCCGACGGTAGCGATGCCGGAATGTGTGGTAATGGCGGGAGAGCCATCGCTTTTTATGCTTCTCAAAATGGTTTTGCGGACACCCACCGATTTCAAGTTCATGACCAAATATATGAGGCTTTTATTCATCCAGGTAGCCATCAGGTAGAGTTACGATTCCCGGACTGTGAGGCACCACATCTAATTTCCGAGCAATGGGTTGCTCAAATAAATCAGTTTCGTGCTTCACAGAAACCAAACAACGAATCTGCCGATACTCCAGAATTTATTACTGAATCGGCATACACCGTCTATCCTCAGACCGAACATGTAGTGCTTTTTACCCTTGATCCTTTAACTATGCACCCCAATGAATCACTAAAAAAACTTGGGGCAAGCATTCGCAAAGATCCTTTTTTTAAACCTAAAGGTACCAATGTGAATTTTGTTTGCAGCCAGCAAGCTCATCATATTCGACTAGAAACCTATGAACGTGGAGTTGAAAATTTCACCCTCGCATGTGGAACTGGTGCTATTGCAAGTGCGTTGTCAATGCACATTAAACAGGACGGAAAAATGGGTTTACACTCATATAAGGTTGAGGTGCAGGGAGGACTCTTAGAAATTTCCTTTGATTTCGCAGGGGTTGATTCAATTTCTAAGAATGAGCTTGTCAGGCCCTTCACAAAAGTCTGTCTAAAAGGCCCTGCTAGAATAGTATATAATGGTATTTGGGCGGGTAATTGAAATGCAAATAATTGCGTTATCACTATCTGCACGTACCAATCAAAGCAAATTACCTAAGCTTTACTTAATTCTAAGTTTTTTTTTGTTGGTTTCAATGAGCTGTAGTTCAACGGTAAATTTAACACAAAGCAGCTCCCCTATTCCTCAGGTGAATAGCTTACTGGTTTTGCCGGGTCAACGTAGCATCCCAGATAATATCCGAAGTGTTCAATTTTTTAGCTCATCTCAATCCAACAATCCTCTAGTCACAGCCCGGTTAAAATCCAATGATCGACTTATTCTCCGCTTCGATGAGTTAAGTGAAATCAATGGGATGTTTCGTATTCACTTTACCCATCGCAATAGTAACTGGACGCAGAGTAACCTTCCATCCACTTGGTTTATGGACTCACCGAATGAACGTATAGTCCAAGGAGGGATTAGAAATAAAAGTAATAGCGTACCCTTTCACAGTTACGATATACAGTTATCGATGCACGATCTTGAGTTTTTACTAAGTGGATATTATTTAATTCATGTTTCAGATTATACCACAGGGATTGAGCTATTCAGCCTGCCTTTTGCTTTGACCGAGCAACGCGGCACACTAAAAATGGATGGAGAAACCCTATACAATAAAGGGAATCTAGGTGCGGCGGTTGATAGAATCTTTTCAGAGTTTAGCTTTCCAGAATTTGTTGAAGTGCCTGTTTTTGACTTGAATTTTGATATGATTCAAGACGGATTTCTACCTCAAACTACAAGAGCGAGAGGAAAAGATTTTAGTGAGAAGAAGGTGGCTAAATTTTACCTAGAAGAATCTCAAAGCTTTCCGGCTAATAGACGCTTTTATACACTCAATCTATCAAGTTTCAGTTTATCAAATCAAGATATCTTAGAGTATGAAGAGTCCGCTGATCTCCCTCAAATAACCTTAAAAGAAGATTTTTTGTCCTTTAGTGACTCCCCTTATATTCTTCAATCGATGTTTGGTAATCCTAGCAGATCCAACACCGCACGATATGCCTTGGTTAATTTCAGGTTTAACCCTATGGGCGCCGGCCCTAGTTATGAAGATGAACTTTTTGTGGTAGGTGACTTTAATCAGTGGTCGGAATCCAAGCAACATAAAATGAAATGGAACCCAGAATTGCGTTTATTTGAAACCACTGTATTATTAAAAGAAGGATCCTATCGATATACCTATGCTACTCGTAATAGTACCCAACTCGATATAGTTGAATTAGGAAGTAGCCTTACCAAGGAAAACCAATGGTATACCGGGATAGTATTTTACCGAGATCCGAACCTACAATACGACCGTATTTTATTCATTGGAAAGGTTCAACTACAGCCTTAGAATTAGACTCGCAAAGGGTACTAAAGGAAAGTTTTTGAGTTATTCTGCTAGGTATTAAAAATCTATACCTATTGAAAAATAATGAATGGGTTTATTTGAAAACCCATCTCTATTGTATGCCCAACCTACATCATACCGCAGTGGTAAGCCAAAAACGATGGTTCTAAGTCCAAATCCAGAACCAATTAATAAATCCCCATCTAGATAGGAAAAGGTATTCCCATTTTCGTCTTGAAAGGTAGTAGGTTCACTAATATTAAAATCAAGTGAAGCATCGTTAACTATTGGATTTCCATTAATATCGGTGATCCCATAATCAATTTGTTGTCCCCAAGCGGTACCCACATCGAAAAAAGCGACTCCCGTTACATTGTATAATGGCAAGATTGGAAGCGCTCCTGGTATAACAGCTGCAAATAATGGAAATCTAAACTCTGCGTTAATGAGACCAAAATTATCACCGTATACCGAATTATATCTATGCCCCCTGAGCGGAACAGCAGGTTGTGTAAAAAAGGTGTCTGCCAAGCGCTCAAAAGGAATTCCGTTATTTGACCACTGATAATTAATCCAACCCATCATCCCACCTAAGAAATACGTCTGTGAATCTTTTCCTACAGATGCTCCACCACTACCTCGTAGTGCAATGGTGTAGTTATAACCAAGATTAATGTAGCTACGAAAGTCGCCCATAACCGAGGCGAAGCTTGGGGCATCTGTACCAATACCAGGGCTCCCTGATAAACTTAGAGTGTATCGAATTCCACCTTGTGGGGTAATAAACCCAGGTAATGTGGCATCTTTGGTAAAGGACATAGTTGGATATAAGAAAGAGCTCTTAAGGTTACTTGCTTCAGTAACTCCATATGAGTAGAGGCCTCCAAATGCTGCTACGGCATCATAATCACGTGCAATCCCAATCCAATTTAGTCCCCCATCAACCCGTGTGAATTTATCAAATGGATATTGAACCGATAATCCACCCCCAAAAGTTCTGAAGCGTAATAGATCCCCACCAAATGTTTGATATTGTCTAGAAGTGTGAAAATAAGAGGCAAACCAATTCATTCTGTTTTTTAAATATCCATATTGCAAGGTGTAGTCACTATTGCGTAGATCGGTCTGGAAATTGGTACCCATAGAAAGTTGATGATCCCCCAGCAGATCACTAATCATGAACTGGGTGAGTGCATATGCTCCGTAACTAGAGGCTGCTACCGTTGGGCTATAAGCGATATCAGTTGAAAAAGTAAGCCGATAAGCTCTAGGTGCATATCGTCCGTCTAAAGTGATATTATCATTGGGCTCGAAAATAAATTCATCTTCCAATAATATGGTACTGTCCAAAATCACTTCCTCTGAAAACACGTAATTTCTAAAATCAACTTCGCCTGTTTCTTCGAAATCGACTACTTGATAATCCGGATCACTAAGTCGCTCCTCTTCCTCCAATTCTTCCCGTTCTGCCCCACTTAGCAACCCTTGATTAAAAAGATCGTAGGCGTATCGGATTGCAGGCACGCGCTGTTCAGGTGCCTCCAAACTCCTTCGTTGTGCCCAATAATTTGGCTTTAAGCTGGTAGCCCTTGCATTGTTTAATGGATTTTTCAGTAAAAATATGTCTAAATAACCTTCATTGATTGAACTAAATGCAACTCTTGAACCGTCAGCACTGATAGAAAATTGTGAAACTCCTGTCTGTAAATTGGTAAGAACCTTCCATTCATTGGTTGTAGGATCTATCTGATATAGATTCTGTATACCATTTTGATCCGATTGGAATACGATAGTACCATCCTGTATCTGTTGTGGCTGATGTTCATTCCAATCCTTACTAAAGGTAATTCTACTTACGGTGTCACTACCAATATCGAGTTGATAAATATCACTCTGATAAATGGTCTTTTGTTCCAATAAGGCACTTTCTAGGGTGGCTTGTTTAAGTCTCAATAAATTTCCACGCTCAGAACTAAACAAAATACTTTTAGAGTCTAAAGTCCAACTAGGTTCATAGTCAGAAACGAAATCTTGGGTAAGATTAGTAAGTTGCTTCTCTTCCAAGTCATACACAAATATATCTTGATAAGGACCTACATTCCCATCAAAGGCTAGTTTTTTTCCATCTGGGGACCAGGATACCGAACCTATGGCATCTAATTCCAGCAATGAAATCCTTTCGACCTCGGTACTCTGATAATCGATAATGGCAATTTCGTCAAATCCTTTACTCTTGGTTGATAGCACTATTTTACGCCCATCTGGGGACCAACTTAGATTTGGTTTTAAAATATTTAACTCTTCGAAAGCAGGGTCATCTTCACCTCGAATGACCGTTTTTAATCGTTTCTTCGTCAATGCATCTATTACTATAACATCGAAATAACCTCTTTTATTGGTTATAAACGCTATTCTATCACCCTGGGGAGATATTTTTGGAGAGGTATTGTACGAACCATAATCCCCTCTTTCTGTCATTAAAGTGGCTATACGATCAGCTAATTCACGATCAGCTACTTCTGGGAAATAACGTTTTCGGAGTGCATCTTCCCACCTTTCGGAAAGTTCCTGAACCGTTAAACCAATGGATTGTTGAAACCCATTTTCTACGCTCCTTGTACTTTTTACCTTTTCAAGCACCTCTGCTATTTTCTCTCGTCCGTATTCTTCGGCAATGAAATTCCAAACCGACTGACCTCCACGGTAGGCGTAATATCCACTTAGATAAGGAATGGGTGGTAAATAATTATTGAGTACGGCATCTCGAATAAACATATCGGTGTTCGTATCCCACCCCAGCGCCATATACTCCGCTAAACCTTCCTCAAACCATAGCGGTAAAACCAACTGTATATTATTGCGTAGAATGGATTGAATAGAGCCACCGTAGAACAAATCATTAAAGACTGCATGCACCAACTCATGATGTAAGGTCCTCCTAAAATCATTATAATCCCCATCGAAAGGTACGGTCATTCTATTCTTCATCTTGTCGGTGACCCCACCTATACCTTCAGCACTAGTCGGTAATGCAACCACATTTGTTTGAGAAAAATCGTTGTGAGAGTCGTATATAATGAGCGGTATACGACTTACAATTTCATGTTGAAAATCTTCGCTAAGTTGCTGGTAGGCGGATTCAATACTTTTAGCTGCAAATTCCGCTAGTTCATAGTTTTTATCACCATAATAGTATACATCAAAATGCTTAGACTGAATGAATCGCCAGTCAAATTGTTGATATTGAACTCTATTCTTACCAAAATTCACATATTGCGCCTGCGCTAAAGGCATGTTTGCTAAGGAGATTAAAGCACCCAAAAAAAGCATCTTTTTAGGAATCGTCATTCTAAATTTCATCGGTGAAATAATTGGATTCTGCGTTTACACCCTAGTTCAATATACAGTAACATAACGAATGTAGGAGTGTATTTCTTGTAGTATTTATATAACTATCTACCTTTAAACGTAATGCAAATCTAGATTCGTTCGAAGTCCGTAGTACAATTAATTTGCAGTACAATGATAAGGTGTCTTAGCAAAAAGAAATTATGATGTTATTTTCAACGTATAGGAACAAAATCTATTTGTCTTTTTTCTGGGTTAACACCCTCAACCTTCACCGCAATCGCATCACCCAGTTGATAACGTGTACCAGATCGTCTACCTATAAGCGAATGAGACCTTGGTTCATAGTGAAAGTAATCTCCCTTTAAGTCCCCCACGCGAATCATCCCTTCACAAAACACATCACTTAGGGTTACAAATATTCCTCGCTCCATAACCCCACTTATCACTCCAGAGAATTTTTCTCCAACATGCTTGCTCAGATATTCAACCTGCTTCAGTTTAATGGAATCTCTCTCGGCATCCACGGCTACTTTTTCTCTCATACTGCAGTGCTCACCCTCCTTACGCAGTTGGTTTAATTCATAGATTTTTTTGTTTTGTGTATAGGCTTTCAATAATCGGTGAACAATTACATCTGGATATCTTCGGATCGGTGAGGTAAAATGTGCATAGTGGTGAAAGCCAAGACCAAAATGCCCTAAGTTATCTGGACTATATACGGCTTTGGCCATGGCGCGTAAGGTAAGCCCGCTAACAATATACTCCATGGGTGTTCCTTTGACGCGATTTAGTAATTCATTAATAGCCGATGGTTTAGCTAGCTCATCCATTTCAAAGCTTATACCCAAGGGCCTAACTTGTTCTAATACATCGGCTAACTTTTTCTCATCGGGTCGATCATGTACACGATAGAAAAATGGAAAGCTATCTTTCTTTGCTTGATCCCTGAGATGTTGTACATGTTCTGCTACCGTGCGATTGGCCAAAAGCATACATTCCTCAATTAATCGATGGGCAAAGAGTCGTTTCTTTACAATTACTTTTTCGGGTTCACCTCTATCGTTTAATACAAATCTTGGTTCGGGCGTATCAAAATCTATCGCCCCCTCTTTAAATCTTTTCTGAAGTAATTTTTTTGCTAAATCACCTACTAAGTTAAGTTCTTTGGCAAGGAAATGGTCTTTCCCGTCTAAAATTTCCTGCGCCTGTTCATAGCTAAACCGTTGATCGGAGTGTATCACGGTTTCACTGATTTCATAATGCATCAGCTCTGCCCGGTCATTTACTTCCATAAAACAACTGTAACACAGTTTGTCTTCATTCGGACGAAGACTACAAACTCCATTACTTAGCCGCTCAGGCAACATAGGTATAACCCGGTCAACTAGGTAAATACTTGTTGCCCGTTTATGGGCCTCCTCATCTAAAGCAGAGCCGGGTCGTACATAATGAGTTACATCAGCAATATGAACCCCAAGCCGGAGATGCCCATTATCTAGCTCTTCAATACTCAGGGCATCATCAAAGTCTTTCGCATCGACTGGGTCAATGGTAAAAACCGATTTGTTTCTAAAATCGATACGCTCATCAATGACCGATTGATCGATTTGAAGCGGTATCGCATCGGCTTCTGACTCGACTTGATCAGGAAAATCGGCAATAAGTCCATTTTCTGCTAATATTGATAACATATTTGCATCATTGCTCCCCGATTTACCCAATCTACTAAGAATTTTTGCCTGAGGTAGAGCCCGTCGATCCACCCAACTTTCCAGATTAAATGTTACCTTTTCACCGTCTTGAGCACCATTTAAATCATCTTCTTTTACATAAAAATCTACATTTGCCGATTTTCTATCACTCTCGATTACAAAGGTTTCCGATTTAGTTTTACGTAAGGTACCCACATAGAATGAACTCCCTCGCACAAGTACATCAAGTACTTTTGCTTTAGGATTTCTAGCCTGTTTTTTACTTTTAAGCACCTTAACTGCAACGATATCTCCGGCTAATGCAAGACCTGCGTCACTCGCGTGTACCCTTAAGTCCTCGTCTAAGCCTTCAACTATGACAAAACCTGTCCCTCTTTGATTAAACTCTATACGTCCCTCCAATACTGAGTGGTCTCGGTTTAACCGAACCCAACCTTGATGTATACGAACACGCTGTTTGTTACTCAAAGTACTGAGGGCTTTCTGCAGCCGTTTAGACTCTTTTTTTGAGTACATTTCTAGGGTATCCTGAAATTCATTCTCATGTATCTTTTTTTCAGGATGTATGCTTAGTAATTGAAGCAATGTCTCTTCTAAGCTGCTCAATCGGTCTTTTCGACTCATATATGAATGTTGGACTGATTAATATTGTACTTGCTCAAGGATAAGATTATTCCATACTAAGTGCAGGTTCTTCTTCTTTTCGTGTGAATAACCGAGCTACTGGCTCAAATAATTGCCCAAGAAAATCACGCCAAGAACTAAATGAGACTTCGGTTTCCAAACCAATTCCATTTATATCCTGTGATTGCTGTGAATTATCCGATCCCGAGTGATTACTAAAGGTAGGATCTTGACGGTGAAACGCGGTTAAGGCTAGTGCTTGATTTATTTTGTATGTAGCTCCTATGTCACCTATGGTAGACTGACTGCCCGTTATCTGCCCCTCTCGACTCAATATAATTCGGTCGTTATACAAACGCAGTGCTACACCTAAGTCAATATTGTTATAGGTATTTAAATTGAAATCGATGTCTAGACTTCCAATATCACTACGCAGTAGCGAATTCATTTGATTAGAAAGCAGCGGACTAATCAACTGACTAGATAATAATGGGTTTAGTACGGCAGCACTTCCACTAAAATTGTTTGTTAACGTATTAGTAGCACCCGAAACAGCTGAGGAGGATGGAATGAAATCACCCATTAACAAAAAACTAGTAGCTTGTATAAGCTTTTCATCTTCATTGCGATTGAGTGCATTAATTTGAGTTTTCAGAGTAGAATTTTGTTGGGTTTCAAAAGTATTCGGTAGTCTAAAAAAGAAATCATTTTCAATATTTTTTAATGATCCATCTATACTCAGTACCAATTCAACCGGCACCCGAGAGGCTTGTTCTTGATCGATTTGATCACGTGTTCTGGTGAGTGTATTTATATCAGGTCTAGCCTCATATAATGCCTGTACATTCAATTTGGCATCTATTGGGTCACCATCCCAACGAAGGGTCCCGCCAGGAATGAGTTGAAAGGTACGGGTAAAAATATCGCCACTCACGAAATTATATTCTCCATCTTGAATGTCAAATTGACCAAAGACTGAAAATGCTTCATCCTGAAGTTGTATACGAATGTTACCTAGACCATTTGCCGTTATTTGATCCCCTGTTATAGGGTCAAAAATCAACTCTACCGTCATCGGTATTAGAGACTCAAATTGTAAATCTAAGGTAAATCGCTCTGTAAATGAACGTTCCTCCTGTACTCCCATAATCTGGCTTTGTCCGCCAACTACTCCGAATCTGTTGTTTAAATTGGCGAAATCAACATTCGAAATATTATCTACAAAACGGATGAACTTATTGTTTTCTTCAAATTCTGTGCGTTCAATCAATGGCAAACCAATGGAAGAATATGACCCAATTTGAATAGGTCCCTCTGAAAATAAGAGAGGATCCTCATTAGTTCCGGTCAAACGAATGAGAGCAGTGCCATATCCTTGTCCAAAAAATGGGACCTCTTCATCAAATTCAGTGTTCAAAAAATGAAAATCATCCATTTGAAGGTTTAGATCAATATCGTGTAAGGGTCCAAAGCGATTGAGATTGTAACTACCATTCAAAGTGGCCGTACCGCCCGATGGATCCATGATGAAGAAGTCTTGAAAGACCAATCCGTTTTTGCTAGAAAACTCAAGAGGACCGGTAGCAAAGTAATAGGTTTCTAAAAATCTAGGTCGAATAAACACGGGATCAACCTCACCGATGGAATAGTCAATGCTAAAATCGTACTCTGAATTAAATCCCCATACCTTACCTATCCCAGTTGCGGTGCCAGACATCTCAGAAAATATATTTGGAGACAGAAAAGGTAAAATCCACAAATCAATATTTTCAAATTTTAGGTCAAAATAATAGAGCGTATCACTGGCTTGAGATTGATTAATTCCCAGTGTGTTTATGTATCCATCAAAGGAAATATTCTGACCTGATCGCCCAGAACTATTAAAATAATCCGGATACAATGTGGAATCAGTAAACACGGAAATTTGAGTATCAAAGCGGTTTTTACTCGAATTAAAGACTGAGCTCAAGGATAAATCACCCACCACTTGGTTGTTTAAAGAAAAGTTATTTATTGCCAAAAATCCTTGAACACTTGGTGAGTTTTTTAGCGTTCGCGTGGAAAATTCACCATCCATTAACCCGTTAATATCTTGTTTTACATTTAATAGATCGGCCAATCGATCTAATTGAATTTGGTCAACTATAAATTGAATAGAATCTTCTGGAGAATTACTATAAATGCCGCGTATATCTAATAACTCGTCTTCATTATTAAAGCTGACCTGATTAAAGGCGATTTGTAATTCACGATCTACCTTTATGGCTATATCTCCTAGATTAGTCCAAATGTAGGAACCAGCACCTAATTCTAAGGAATCAAAAACAATTGCATGCTGGCGTTCACTGGCAATTATATCCCCACTTGACTGCAAAAATGCCCCAGATGGTAAAGAGCCAATTCGCTGATTAAAACGAATACTGTCCGACTGCATAGACAGCTGCCACTGCACATCACCGAGTTCTATATCTGAGGTTTGTATAGTATTAATGTTGGTTCGGGATTCAATTACAGAAAAATCCAAACTGGTTGAGTCGTAGCGGAAACTAGCCGTCAACTGTGAGTTCATACTGTCTAATTTTAGTTCATTCCACTCAAAATCAGGATCAAACAGATCTAAATTCATCAGAATTCTTTCCCTATTCGCATCTAGGCGACCACTGAGAAACATGGAACTTTTTTGAATAGGATGTTTTGCCCAAATAGCCTTCACCAATTCATTGTCTTTCAATGAAAAATCCCACTCTAACTGTGTCTGGTAAGATGCACCTCCTGGATCATTCAACTTATTCCTGTCAAATTCTTTCTGAGTCAGGGTTTGCGTGGCTGGTAGTTCATTAAAACTCAGCCTATTCCATTCCCTTTTGATGTAATTAGACCAATGATCGAATAAATAGGATATGCTTAAAGGATTAAGCAATCCTTCTACCTGAAAATCTAAGGGGGATGAAGTAACTCTAAGTTGCTGGCGTTGCGTTGATTCAGCAATATAATCGATAAAAAACTGCCTATCTAACCAAGTAGTATCAGCGGTGATAATGGCTGGTATATCTGCACTAAGTACCCCCTCGGAAAGTTTATTATGTTCGATGCTAGCGTTAATAACCCCATTGATTAGTGGAATCCTAAGGTTGTTGCTGGTTATTGATTGGCTTGATTGTTCTTCATTACTTTCCCCAGTTAGACTATTTTTTACATCTAAATTAGGTTGATTTTTTTGCTGAACACGTACCATTTGCTGTGGTATGGAGTAAAGGCTTAAGCTATCCATTTGAAAGGTACTTTCGATCTCGATCACCGATGAACCCAAACGCCCTACCCCATCCCAACTTAGTCGGCCAAGTTCAGAGTTGAATGTGGCATCCAAATTATAGGGTGTAAACGGTTGATTATTGAGGTCTGAAAGTAGCTCAAAAGAATTCATTTGAGCAGTGTCAGGCGCTAAGTTCAACACTACATCTGAGTACCGAAGGCCACCAATTTCTACTCTAGGAAGAAGTACGTTGAGTTCATACTCATCCTTAGATCCTTTTTCTTTAAATTGATTCAGGTCAAGCGTACCATATATAGTTACATGCTTCTCCGGCATAAACTCATCAAACCAATCATGCAGTAGAAATTGATTGAAGGATGCCGTAACGCTAAAACTAGGATCAAATAATCCTTGCGTAGAAGCATTATTTTTTTTTCTACTCATATCAATACTTAATTCTGGCTTAAAAATCGTAGTGGATTTGTCCAGATTCTTTGAGGCAGCACGTAGCGTTAATTTTTGCTCATCTTGGTTTTCATTGAATAGAAAACGAAGACTTTTAGCAGCTATTTTTTCAGTAGATATAAAAGAATAACGAGAAGCTAAGGACGCCAAGATATTGGGATCCCATTCCAAAATATCCCCTTCAATTAACCACTCGTCCCTACTTTTTTTTCCTTCCAACAAAAGTTCTCCTTGTTCAGAAAGAGCCTTTAATTCATTGATGGATATGTCCTGATTCTCAAATGAAATGTCTCCGGTGAGTTGGGTTAAATACACCCCATATTCATCAATGGATTCTAGGGCAGCTGTAGGTAGAATAATGGGTGCTAAACCGTCATAAAATAGGGGTAACAATTCTAGCGATTGTAGTTCTAAGTCAAATTTTGTTAATGACTTACTAATTTGCAATTTAGAAGTTAATTCGGTGGTTGATAGGCTTAAATCTTCCGTATTCCACGATGAGGAAGTACCACTTAAACGACCACTAAACCTTAGCTCATCTTGCCAGAAAGGTAATTTTAACTCGGAATGAAAATCGGCAAGATCTAGCCGAAATATCCCTTCACTCTTTTGAATCCCTAAAGTTGCTCCCCCACCATTGAAAATAAGTTCATCTTGTAAAGAAAAAACAGACGTTTCACTGACTGTACCCGCCGGAATATCCGAGTCTTGTATGCTAGGCTTTATTACGATAGAATCTATTCCCATAACCAGCTCGGTGATCATAAAATCGAATCCACCATTACGCCCAAGATGTACCGAATCAGCAGCCTCATCATAAGACCTCCCAGGATTTATAGCTCCGCCTAATCGTGCATTAACACCCTCTGCATGTAAAAAAGGGAATTCCAAATACCCGTTGGCTAAGCCTGTCAGCTTCCAGACATAAGATAATTCACTAAAACTAATCGATTGCAGGCTTGCAGTACTATCATGACTGACAATGCTTAACTGACTGATGTTTGCGTTAAACGGGAAAAAACCAGAAGCCTGTTCAAAATCTAAGGTATAGGAGCTGCCTTCCGGAAGCAATACCGAATTAATAAGCCACTTTTTGGGGCCTTCGAATTGAATGAGTGCAATCGTCACTAACAAAAGAGTCATAAACAGACTAAACCCACCTATGAGACCGCGCCAGAACTTAGAGGGTGTATGTTGCTCTGAACTTTGCATTAGCTACGAAAAAGTATCAATCGTTTGCTTCCAGAGTGCAGATAAACGCTTCTCATCTTCTACTGTATAGGCAACAGGCGCTTCGAGATCATCAAGTAAAATTAAGCGAATATGGGATTTTTGTACTTTTTTATCACGTTTCATCTGCTGAATAAGGTCAGGTATGACGGATTTTAGAGAAGCCAAACTAAAATTATATCTAGATGCATATTGTAGAATCAGATTTGGGTCAATGTGAGATTGAAGAAACTCATTTGAAGCTAATATTGCGGCGTACATTCCAGCAAATACTGCTTCTCCATGGCTAAAAGTGCCATAATCTGCAATATTTTCAATGGCATGACCAAAGGTATGACCGAAATTAAGAAACTCCCTTCTACCCTTCTCTAAAGCATCTTCAGCAACAATTTTGGTTTTGATTTGAGCACTGCGATAAATAATATCTATCCATTTGGAAGGTTCATAATCATGATTATGAGCGAATAATTCTTCCAAATAAGTAAAAATCGTCCGATCCTGAATACAAGCATACTTAAGAATTTCACTTAGCCCATTGGTCCATTCTTTTTTCTCGAGAGTCGAGAGAAAATGAGTATCAGCAAAAACGCCTTTTGGTTGATAGAAGGATCCAATTACATTTTTTCCAGTGGAATGATTAATTCCTGTTTTACCACCTATGGAACTATCCACCATTGCTAGTAAGGTGGTTGGAATATGGAATAAGGGAAGTCCTCTCAAAGTACTAGCAGCTACGAATCCGCCCAAATCACCAACCACTCCGCCCCCAATAACAATAACGGGGGTACTGCGCTCAATCGGTTGTTCTAAGATCCAATGTAATAGACTACCAAACTGACTTAGGTTCTTACTTTTTTCCCCAGATGGTACTATATAGCTCGAAAGATACATAAAGATTTTCCCCAAGGTACCCTCAATCCAATCACGATGATAGAAATGGACTTGTTCATCTACTATCACCAAAGCTCTATCGGGAACGCTAGATCCTGAAAAATACTCAGTTATCTTTTCTAACTCGTTGTGAACTAGCTTTATGGTATAGCTTGAAACATTGGTGATCTTTAGTGTTGTAGACTTGTTGTCCATAAACTATAGTGATTGAAACTGAGATACTTGATCGAGAATCTTTCTAGCCACCTGAAAGGGAGACCAATTAGATTCTACTTTTTGTGTGATATGAGCTTGCTCGTACAATGGTAAACGGGTTAAATATACGTTTTTTATACGTTCTTTTGCTATGTCTGTATTTATAGATTCAGCCCATTCACGGGCAATTAATGGGCGCTTCCTACTATTAATTAAACGTTTAAATATCTGCTCAAAATCAGGCCGAATAAAGATGAGAATGGCATGCGCTTTTACCTTATCCAGAAGCTCTTGGTTTTGTAATGCTCCCCCGCCAAGGGAAATGATTTTTGGGGCTTCGTTAATCACCTTTATCACGGTTCTTCGCTCTATACGCCTAAAATAATCTTCCCCATGATCCTTGAATATTTGAGGGATTGATTTACCCACCTCAGCCTCAATTTGGACATCAAGGTCAACAAAGCCAGATTGAAGTATTTTACCCATGGCTTTCGCTGTAGCGGTTTTACCACTAGCCATAAACCCACATAATATTAATGGTTGTGTTAGCCTGTACATACTGGAGTTTGTTCCATGTTCGTTTAACCTAATATATCACTTTGTCAGCTATGGTATGTTTCTTGGCTCGAGTGGTTCAACCATGATTACTTGCTCTTTTTGGACAATTACTGCGCCTGGAGGAGCATTTTTTGCTTTTCTAACATACTTTTTTGGAGTATAAATAACAGGAACCCACTCCGATCCTTTTGCCTTGGATTGATGAGCCGCGAAAGAAGCCGCAATTTCAACCACTGATTTGCTAGGCTTTTTTTGCTGAGCTCGAATGATAACATGAGAGCCAGATACCGATTTTGCATGCAACCAAATATCTTCTTTATGAGCTAAGCTGAGTAGTTTATCATTGGACCGCGCATTTTTACCAATCCAAACGAAAAAACCTGACACAGAACATTCATGATAGGGTTTGGATGTAGCGTGATTCGAGTGCTGATTTTTTATATTCGATTGAGTTGCATGGGCACTTCGCTTTATTCCATTACTATTTGCTGTGGAAGCTTGACTGGGTTGAATATTCAACAAACCTTTTTCTACCATTTTTCTACGCCAACTATCCAATTCCCGAATATCATGAAGAGACTCTAACCATTCCCTCTCAGAAAGTAAGCGTTCTAAGCGCCGGCTGATTAGCGGCAATTGCTGCTGAACAACCTCTATACTTCGCTTAGCATTACTAGCTTTTTTATAGTATCGCTGTGCATTTTCCACAAAACTTTGATCCACATCTAACTTGATCTTTACCTCTTCATTATTTCTAAAATAATTCTGTGTGATCAACACATCGGACACTGGTTTGTTAACGTGTGCCTTCGTCATTAAGATATGCCCACATTCCTCCCAAAAGGTTGCTTTCTCTTCATTATCTACGGCTTTTTCTAATTGCGTAATATTGACTCTAGTCTTTTTTATAGCTTTGTCTAGTTCTTTTTGACTCATCCGTAACAACTGCTTATATCGCCCCTCACGCTGCAAATTGGACGAGTGCCGAACGATTAGGTCTGATATACTTTGGAAGGTCTCTTTGGTTTGTTTGGGTAAAAAGTCTTCGGGAAATAATGTTCTACTACCATCGGATAGTAGTCTAAATTCTGCTTGATATGCTAGTTGCTCGTGGCATTCCAAAGCGAATATTTGTAGATTCTTTAAACTAGTACTTTCAGGTAAATGGATGCGAATAAGCTCTTCTAAATGAGTTCTTTCGATAGAAGGGTTTAACAAACAGAGATTTTTTTTAAGGTTTTTTTTCTCTACTTCTTTGTTGCTGTTTTCTTCATTACTCAATACATTTTCGGTGATTGCCTTTTGAATCGCATGATTTACAGCATCAAATAATTCTGTTGACTTACTTGAGATGTTATGTTGCTCCACTGCCTTCTTCCACCTTTGTTCAGCACTTTTCAAACTTGGTTTGCAGGTCTTAAATGAATCCAACAACTCCCCTTTAAACTCTAGGTATAAATTTGCCTGAGATCCAAATACTTCAAACCAAAGAACCGCACCGCCCGAAAGATGTATGCCGAGATATCTTTCTTGGGTCAAAGAGATTATGTCTTTTACCGTTTGGTCATATAAATCAGGGAAAAAATTAATGACATTTTTTTTCTTTGCGGAATTCCAATTGCGCACATATATATAAGGTGTTGGTGGTACTGCATGGAAACGAAGGCAATATTCACCTATAAATAGTTCAACCAAGTTTTTCTGTGGAGAAATTATTCGATGTAAAGTTTCTGACCTTAATTTGACGTTCAGCTCTTTATTTAAATATATTAATTCGTAATAATTCACGGGTGTGGTTGAATTGCTTTAAACATTGTAAGGTATATTCTTGGATAACGGATGTATGCTTGCAAATAGTAAAAGCTAAACAAAGGTGTTGAATCTTAATTTAAATGGAATGAACTACCCTATATTCCTGTCTATTGTAAACACCATCCAATCGGATGTAGAAAGTAAACATATACAAACCGAAAGTTTTAAGACTTGGCAAGATAATACAATATTTGCAACTGGGTTAGAGTTAAACATTAATCTGGGAGTTAATACACGTTATCTTCAACAACTTTCGATCAACTTTGATTGGGATCAATATCGTGAATTCCTACTAGCAAATCAGTTACATGGACTTGACAGCCACCCTTTATTGGGTATTGATGAATTAAGAGAGGCTAAAACGAAACCAACGATCGATGTTGAACTCATGTTATCATTTAAGCCAGAACACTGCCAACCTAGCTTAAATGATGGAAAAGGGAACTATCGCATGGATTTTGCAAGTCAATGGATGGATTTAATTTCCAAACGGAATCTAGCAAACTTTGGTCCTCAATCTAATGTGACTCGTTGGCATGTGGAAATTGAGGGAGATAATGATGGGAAATACTTATCAAATATACAGCTGATATCATACTATCAATTTGATCTAAGCCACACCAAGGATATGCAGGACCTACAGCATTTCGTTGAAAAAAGCCTGAAATCACTACTAGTACGTAGCAGTAGAGTCATTAAAATTTCGGAAGCTATAATTGAACAATCAATAGATACGATTAGCTAAGGCTGGGGGGCTTAATTTTCCTATCCACATCCTAAGCTAACATTGGTTTAATAGTTAATGAACAAAACAATTATACACTTGATCAGTGCCTAGAAATGGTTATGCACCAATACACTCTTTGAAGTAGTAATCCAAAAAAAAAGACCTCCTGATAGAGGTCTTAAAATCATTTTTTCTTCTTATGTCGATTTTTTCTTAATCGTTTTTTTCGCTTGTGTTTAGCGATTTTAGCGCGTTTTCTTTTTTTACCACTTGGCATACTTGGTATCCTGTAAACTATTTACGTTAATTATCAGATTACAAATATAAGCATTTTATCAAGTAATGCCTATTTGAATTAAATTTAGTTCAATTCTAATTGGAGAGTGATCTATTAACCGATCCTTTAAAATCTTTTGAGATTTTTAAAACTGGAGCGAACTGCTCAGGAACAATAACCTCTTCATTGGTTTTTGGATTCCTAGCTACTCTTTGGGCTCGCTTGACTACTTTGAAGCTACCAAAACCTCGAAGTTCGATATGTTCTCCACGTTTCATGGACTCGATAACTGTCTCCATAAAGCCATTAACTACAGCTTCAGTTTCTACTTTTGTTAAGCCAACCGACGAGGATATGATATCTACAATGTCTGATTTTGTCATATTAAGCCTATTATTTTAATAACTTAGGTGAATTACTAATTTTATAACGACAGTTCTTTGTCAAATCGTTCATTTTCAAAGATTAATAGTTGATATTGAATATTTGTTAATCTGACGCATACTTTCCCAAATCTTTATTACTTTGTTTTTTATGTTTCAGTAATAAATAACCAATATTCACCACACCTAATAGCACATGGAAACTTTTGAAAATGTAGTCGGTACATTAAATGATTTGGTTTGGAGTACTCCCTCCTTTTTCCCTTTCATGGTTGCCGTACTACTCAGCTTTGGCATCTTTATAACTTTAAGGTTAGGATTTGTTCAAATAAGACACTTTAGACACGGAATTTTAACCGTGACGGGTAAGTTTGATCATCCTGATGCCATTGGGGATGTAAATCATTTTCAAGCTTTAACTACGGCTTTGTCAGCAACGGTGGGTATTGGGAATATCGCAGGTGTTGCAATCGCCATTCATTATGGTGGCCCAGGCGCCCTATTTTGGATGTGGGTAACTGCTTTCTTTGGTATGGCAGTAAAATATACTGAGTGTACATTGGCGGTAAAATATAGAGTACAAAATAGTGATGGATCTGTTTCTGGTGGTCCTATGTATTACATCGAGAAAGGCCTTGGTGAACAATGGAAATGGCTAGCTGTATTCTTTGCAGCCATGGCTGTTATATGTTCCTTCTTGACTGGTAATGCCGTACAAGCAAATACCGTGGCTGATACCATGAAGGCTACCTTCTCAATACCTGGGTGGGTAACCGGTCTAGCAACTGCCTCGGTAGTAGGCTTTGTAATTGTTGGTGGAATTAAGCGAATTGGTCGAGTTACCGCTAGCTTAATGCCGATTATGGCACTTATCTACGTGTTAGGAGCTCTCATTATTCTACTTCTAAACGTAGAGAAAGTGCTACCTGCATTTGGAACAATTATCGAGTATGCCTTCAATCCAAGAGCGGGTGCATTTGGAGTTGGATCTGGTCTATTCCTAACTACGTTAATTTGGGGTATTAAACGAGGATTATTCTCCAATGAGGCCGGGCAAGGTTCGGCACCTATTGCTCACGGGGCTGCAAAGACTAAAGAGCCTGTTCGTGAAGGAGTAGTGGCGCTACTAGAGCCTTTTATTGATACCCTTGTCGTTTGTACAATGACTGGCTTAGTCATCGTGAGTACAGGAGTATGGGAACAAAAGCATCCCACTGTTTTTACTACTAATGCCTTTGAAGCTAGCTTTGAAATCGATGACGATAGCAATATTTTAACCTTATCAAACGGTGTTCCAGTTAATGGTGACATTCTTCGAAACGATTATTCGTTCGGAGAATTTTACACTGATCCTGACAGAGAAGAGTTATTCAGTGGTCAAATTGTACTACAAGAAGATGGAGCCGTAACCATTCAAACGCTAACTGGTGAAAACTTAGGTGAACTTCAGACCAGCATTGTTGAAAACGGAGCCCCACTGACCGCATTGGCTTTCGAAGAGGGTCTCTCCCCTCTATTTGCTGGGGGTAAATACATTGTCACCATTTGTGTAATTTTGTTTGGGGTTTCTACTGCCATTAGTTGGAGTTATTATGGTGATCGATCCATTCAATACTTAGCGGGTGATTCTTCTATTATTTATTATAAAATGGTGTACTTAGTCATGCATTTCTTGGGAGCCATCTTGGCCCTAGAGACTGTATGGGCTATTGGCGACATTGCGCTGGGCCTTATGACATTCCCTAATATAATTGCTCTATTTGCCCTCTCAGGTGTAGTTGCAAAAGCAACAAAAACGTATTTTGATTCCTACAAAGCCAACCAAGGCACTGAATGATATGCCCAACATTAAACATCTGCAGGTAATTGAACATCCTCTAGTCCAACTCTACATTACAAAACTCAGAGATCAGGACTCAGGGATCCAAACCTTCAGAGAAGCTATGGATAAGTTAGGGGGGGTTCTTGGATACCATGCATTGTCGTATGTAAGTACCAAAAAGGTGAACGTACAAACACCCTTAGAAATAACTACGGGAATGGAATTGGCTAAAAATGTCCATGTTATTCCTATCCTTAGAGCAGGTTTAAGTTTGGTTCAAGGAATATTGCATTTTGTCCCCAATGCCAAGGTTGGTCATATTGGGGTTTACCGAGATCACCAAACTCATAAGCCTATTAATTACTATGATAATTTACCTGAGGGACTTGACCGTGGAACGTGTATCGTAGTTGATCCTATGCTTGCCACCGGAGGTAGTGCGTCTCATGCTATTAATTATTTGAAAGAAAACGGGGCAAATGACATTATTTTTACATGTGTTATTGCTGCCCCCGAGGGGGTAAAAAAGGTTCATACCGATCATCCTGAAATCCCAATAATCACCACCTACCTCGATCGCGAGTTAAATGAACAGGCTTATATTCTACCTGGACTCGGTGATGCGGGAGACCGATATTTTGGGACCACCCCTTCTTAACTCTACCTCATGAAATACATTAGGGTCTCACATACTGCCTTCATTTTTTGTGTAGTATTTGGCTTGGTAATAACTTCCTGCCAGGGTTTATCTGAATTTGATACCCAACAGATCGATCAGGCATTACAGGCCGACAAAATTGGCTCTACTGAAAGTTGGGGCTTTCGTCTTAATTTAATTGACGAAGGAAGAAAAGTGCTCGATTTGCAAGCAGATTATGCAAAATTTGTAGAGAATGATGAGGAAAGCGTTACCGAAATATCAGGGCCCATATTAATAACTGTATATGATGAAGAAACGGGCAACCTGCAGAGTACCATAACCTGTGATAGTGCCCTTTATAGGTCGTCCGTAGGAGTATTTGAAATGTTCAGCAGTGTTGAAATTAACACTACCCAAAAGAAAATCTTACGCTCTGATTATCTGAAATGGCAGCGATTTCAGGATCGTATGAGTACTCCTCTATTTGTCACCTTTATCGCTCCCCCCGATAGTATTTCTGCTTTGGGTTTTGAGGGAAATACTGATTTAAGTGAGTACACGCTAAATGAAGGTGGAGGTACGGTTGTCATTGATTAAGTTAAGGGTACATCCTCCCAATAAATTCCTCCAACGCTCTTCAAAATTAGCCAAGAATTTGTTCCTTCTAATTAGCTGGCTGGGACTCTCTTTATACGTGTCAATTAGTCCTTTAAAAGCACAAAATATTGTCGAACTATTGCGTTTTGAATCAGCAGAACGAATTATGTATAACCAAGAGCCCGTTCAACGCTTAATTCAAACTCGTCTTACGGTCGATGGGTTGACTATGGTATGTGACACCGCATATAGATATTTGGAAAGAAGTGAACTACTCGCTATTGGAAACCTTCAAATTGAAACAGAAGATGCCATCATTTGGTCTGATTCGCTTCGATATTTTACTAAAAATGAACGGAGTCTTCTAAGAGGTCGGGTAATTATTGAGCAAGAGAATACTCGCCTATTTGGCACCGCTGTTGATTATAATTTTGAAGAAAAAATTGCGGATTTTACCCAAGGAATTAGATTGGTAGATAGCACTGGAGTGCTAATCGCTCATAAGGGCACGTACTTCGAAGAGCAAGACAGTGCTCTATTTATTCAGCATGTTCAATTACTCACCGATGAAGAGTATGCAGAAAGTGACTTCATGACCTTGGCACGTAAATCTAAAAGGAGCTATCTATCTGGTAATGTACTTATAGATAATCTTACTGAGCAGCAGCGTATTCGGGCCGATTCTATCTACGCTGACTCTAGTGGATTCCGCCAACTCATTGGAAATGCCATCATACGAACAATAGACTCCTCTGTCAATGATTCTCTAGATAATCCAACTCCGGAAATCACCCCCAATTCCGATTCTGATCCCACCTTTGTCTTTGCTCCACTCATTAATATTTATGATCGGGATAGTACTTTTACGTTCCGCAGTGATTCACTTAGCCAAAGTTGGAGTACAAATTTCTCCACCCATTCGGATAGTTTGCAGTACGAATCTGAATTTGAACAATTCATCTTAACAGGGGAACCTGTAGCCTGGTACGATAACACCGAACTAAATGCCCAAACCATCATTGCTCAAACCGACAGCAGTGAATTAAGCATGTTATATTTATTTAATGATGCTTTTGTAACCGTTAGGGAGGAAACATCGGGGCGTTTCAACCAGTTAAAAGCGGATACTGTCGTCACTCAATTTGTTGACGGAAGCATTCATACCATGACTCTAGAGTCCAATGTTACCATTCTATATTATACGCAGAATGAAGAGGATGAGAACGACGGAGCCATTGAATTGAATACTCAAAAGGCAAACATACGCTTTGTGGAGGATGACATTGATGAATTATCCGCTAGTGCTTCTCAGGGCTTTGTTTTTGAAGAGGACAGCAGTCTGTCACAACGTAGATTAGAGGGTTTTCGTTGGAATCCAAACACCCGGCCTTTAAAGCCCAACACAAACTTAGATTATCGTTTTAACGCTGTTCCTAATCAGCCACCTTTTGAATTACCCCTACGATACCAAAAGTATGTAGATGACAAAAAAAGTGTTAATTTCAACCCAAAATAACCAATTGATACGATCATGGATATTCTAAATAAACTTCCCCTCTTGTTTGGCCTAGCTACCATTTTTGTGGTTAATGGCTGTGGTAATTCCCCTGAATCATCTACAGTCAAAGTGGCCGAAGAATCTCAGAACTCTTTAGAGCCCCTAATAAAGGTTGAATCTGTATCCGATTGGGTGGTCCTATTTGACTCTCAAAACCAAACAAGTTTGGATGCATGGACCGGATTTAACCAAGAAGAAATACCCGAAAAATGGGAAGTTATAGATGGACTACTCACCGTTTCTAACGAGGGTGACGCCGTCGATAAAAATACCGGTTTTGGCCAGTCAATTGTAAGTAAAGAGCTTTTTGAAAATTTTGAGTTAGAAGTACATTATAGAATGTCAGAAGGTGCGAATAGCGGTATCATGTACCATGTTATCCAGGGTAGCGACTACAAGGATGACTATGAAACCGGACCTGAATATCAATTATTGGACGATGAATTAGCTCCCTCTGAATCACTTCCCCAC
Source organism: Balneola sp. (assembly GCA_038124025.1). Lineage (GTDB taxonomy): Bacteria > Bacteroidota > Rhodothermia > Balneolales > Balneolaceae > UBA1275. The sequence goes on from JAYPBC010000001.1 coordinate 211,584, forward strand.
CGACAAGTAGCCTCTTTGTATGATATGTACGCGCCCAATTTATCACCTTATCTACCTGCTGGACAGTGGAATGTAGCACGCATAAGAGTCTTAGATAATGAAGTTGAACATTGGCTAAACGAAGAATTAGTTCTCCAATACAATCTCAAAAGTGACGACTTTCTTCAGCGAAAAACGGAAAGTAAGTGGTATGACGATGCTGATTGGGCCAAGGCAGGAATTGGACATGTATCCCTTCAGGATCACGGGGATAAGGTCGAATTCAAGCGTGTTATGGTTCGACGGATCAAATAAACGGTTGCTGTTGAATTAGACTATGGAGGGCTGTTGTTGGCTGAGACAATGGAAAGCCCCTAAACCCCAAATTAGCTCACGAGCATGTATACCTCGAACGATTTTATTAGTAAAACATTCCTGCAATATGCCTATGGCTTGCTTATCACTGGGGTCATCAAAGATTGGAACCCACACCGAGTCATTGCTTATATAAAAGTTAGCATAAGAGGCAGGCAATCGTTGTCCCTCATAGACAACCGGGGAAGGCATAGGCAATGCAATGAGTTCGGGTTTTGAACCATCTTCAAAGTAGAAGCTGTGAAGGCGTTCCCAATTTTCTTGCAATGCTTTGTAGTTTTCGTCTTTACTATTGTCCTCCAGCGCACTAACAATCATATGAGTTGAGACGAATCTCGTCATATCATCAATATGACCGTCTGTATCATCTCCGACAATACCATCACCCAGCCACCAAATCTGCTTAGCAGCATAAAAACGCTTCAAATACCCCTCAATCTCTGATTGATTTAAATGAGGGTTGCGATTGGGGTTAAGTAAACACGCCTCAGTACTCATTATAATGCCTTGCCCATTGGTTTCAATAGCGCCTCCCTCCATCACAATACCGGGTTGGACTCTAGGTATGGTTAAAAAATTAGCTACTTTTGCTGGAATAGCATTATCAAGATCAAAAGGCGGATATTTTTGACCCCAGGCATTGTATTCCCAATCCAACACTATTAACGAGTCAACTTCTTGATTGCGAGTCAAAAAACAAGGCCCATGATCACGACACCAAGCATCGTTGGTTGGAAATTGATGCAACACTAGCTTAGCTACATCTCCCCCTTTTTGCTCGATTATTTTACGGACAACTCCCGCCATTTCAATATGGTTAACATTAATATGAACCTGCTCTTCATGGGTTAGACCAGCAGCAAATTCTGCATAAACGGAAATAATTTGGTTCAACAAACCTGGCCACGTATTTGGATTGTGCGGCCAGCTTAACCAAGTGGCCTCATGCGCTTCAAATTCTCCAGGGAAACGATATCCAAGTGCGTGCAGGTCAAGCCCGGTAGGATGATCAATATTATACGCTTGTGCCAAAGACGAGTTGTTAGATTTCATTTTGTTAGCACCTACTACATTTTGCTCACTCACAAACTTAGGATTCATCGTCTAAAAATCGTTTAGTAATGGAACCGTAGCTGTCGATTCTACGGTCACGAAGAAAGGGCCAGTGAATTCTATAGTAATCCGACTGTTTGTAATCTATGGTTTGAATTACTATTTCTTCTTTACTGTCAGAAGCTTGATAAAGCACCTTCCCAAAAGCATTACACGCAAAGGATTGTCCCCAAAACCGCATGCTACCCTCTACCCCAACGCGATTTACTGAGAGTACAGGTATTCCATTGGCTACCGCATGGGAGCGCTGTATGGTATGCCAAGCTTGATGCTGCTGTTCATTAGTATTTGAATCCTGAGAATGGTCCCATCCTATGGCGGTGGGGTATACCAACACATCGGCTCCTTTTAGCGCTGTTATGCGGGCAGCTTCTGGATACCATTGGTCCCAACAAATAAGCACACCTATTCTCCCATAACGCGTTGAAAACACTTTATAACCAAGATCTCCTGGAGTAAAATAGAATTTCTCATAGTATCCAGGATCGTCTGGTATATGCATTTTACGGTATATACCCAACAGTTCTCCGCCGGCATCGAACACCGCCGCTGAATTATGGTAAAGTCCATGCGCTCTTTTTTCGAACAGCGAAGCCACTATAACCACCCCAAGCTCGGCTGCTATTTTAGAAAATAATTGGGTAGATGGCCCTGGAATGGATTCCGCTAAGCCAAAATGGTCATAATCTTCGGTAAAACAAAAATAGCGCGATGCGAATAGCTCTTGCAGAATCATCACCTGAGCACCCTTTTTTGCGGCCATTCGAATCTTGGCAACCGCTCTTTCTCGGTTTTCATCTGGATCGGTACCACAGCTCATTTGGATGAGTGCAAAAGTGGCTTTTTGGACGATATCTGGTTCATGCGTAACATTCATAAATGTGACACTAATTGTTCATAGAAAATTATTTGTGGCGTAATTTACTGTAAGTTACATAGAAGCTAGACCTGGATAAATACCCTGTATGCGCTTGAGTAAATATTTTTTTATCGGATCATTAGCTGCAATGATTTGCTTTCCCATAAGCCAATCATCTCCTCCATTCCAATCGCAGATCTGACCACCGGCTTCCTGCACAATTAACCCACCTGCGGCCACATCCCATGCTTTTAAGCCTTGTTCGAAAAAACCTTCAACCCAACCAGCGGCAACCGCACACAAATCATATGAAGCCGCACCCGCTCTTCGAACGCCATGTGTTTCACGAAAGAGTAGTTTTAATAGTGCTAAGAATGGATCAACCAGTGAGAATTCTGTATAGGGAAAGCCCGTTGCTATCAGTGATTCTTCCGGTTTCGAGCGAGTACTAATTTGGAGTGGAGAACCATTTAAATAAGCTCCTTGTCCTTTGGTCGCGTAAAAACACTGATTATGAGCCAATTCGTACACTACGCCCATTACCAATTCTGTTTTATCCCACAAAGCTATCGAAACACAATATGGTGCAAAGCCGTGGGAAAAATTCGTTGTCCCATCAATTGGGTCTATAATCCAAACCCTTTGATTTAGTTCTTCTGGCTTAGGGTGGTTTTCCTCAGCCCATATTACATCATCCGGAAATAATTCACGTATTTGATTCACTAGAAAGGCTTCTAAAGCAAGGTCGGCGGTCGTTACTAAGTCATTTTTAGCTTTTTGGTCTACCCTGAACTCAGAAGCTGCTCGGAGTTCTTTGATCATTCCTCTGAGTTTCGGCAGAAGTGCCTTAATAGCATTGAGTTCTTTTTCGTAATTCTTTTGGATATTATTAGTCATACAAATTTGGTTTGAGGCAAAGATATATAGGAAGGTTGAACAAATCAGGGCTCCTGTTTAGCCCGTTATTGCACTCTTCAATTGGGAGGCATAACCTTACAAGCCCCTTTAAAATTTAGGGTATATTCTTTAATCTAAGCGTTTTTTTAGAGATATTTAATGTACTTTTAATACCTACATTAACCCATCATATTTTATGAAAATCCCCATTGCAAGTGACCACGCAGGATTTGCAGCAAAACGAGTTGTTTTGGAAATATTGAAGGAACTTCAGGTACATGTAGAGGACTTCGGTACCTACAACGACGATTCCGTAGACTACCCAGAATATGCTGTAAAAGTAGCTCAAAAAATTGATCAGGGTTATGCTGAGTTAGGTATTCTTATATGCGGAAGTGGACAAGGAGTGTGCATGACTGCAAACAAATACAGTGGTGTGAGAGCCGCATTGGTTCATGATGCTGAAACGGCTGCACTCACTAAGCAACACAACAACTCCAACATTCTCTGTTTGCCAGGACGAAGCTTAGAAGACAAACCCGAAGTACTAAAAAACATACTAATAAACTGGTTAGAAACCCCGTTTGAAGGTGGCCGACATGAACGTCGTGTCCAAAAAATTTCTAGCCTCACCTTATCTCATTCATAATCTATTTGTTACTACCTATGAATACTATTCAATCTCAAGACCCGGCTATATTTGATTTATTACAAAAAGAAACTACTCGGCAAAATGATAATTTAGAACTTATTGCCTCAGAAAATTTTGCATCAAAAGCCGTGATGGAGGCAAATGGATGTACCTTAACCAACAAATATGCTGAAGGGTACCCAGGAAAACGGTACTACGGTGGATGTGAATATGCCGATGTTATCGAAGATCTCGCTAGAGAGCGAGCCAAAAAATTATATGGAGCAGATTGGGTTAACGTCCAACCCCATTCAGGAGCATCGGCCAATGCAGCAGTGTACTTAGCACTAATGAAACCCGGTGAGACCCTATTGGGTTTTGATTTAGCGCATGGTGGGCATTTAACTCACGGGTCCCCTGTGAATTTTTCAGGAATTTATTTTACACCCGAATTTTATGGGGTAGACGAGCATACGGGGCTATTGGATTATGATAAAATCAGAGATAAAGCAAAAAAAGTTCAACCCAAACTCATATCTATTGGTGCTTCAGCGTACTCCAGAGATTATGACTATGAAACGTTCCGAGCTATTGCAGATGAAGTCGGTGCTTTATTGTGGATGGACATGGCGCATACTGCTGGTCTTATTGCGACAGGCAACTTAAATGACCCCCTTCCACATGTTCATGTTGCTACCACCACCACCCACAAAACACTCCGAGGGCCTCGAGGTGGAATGATTTTAGTGGGTAAGGATGGCCCTAATACCCTAGGAGTTGTTGCGGCCAAATCGGGCAGAACTAAAAACTGGTCGGAACTTTTTGATTCCGCCGTATTCCCAGGTACTCAAGGTGGACCACTGATGCATGTAGTTGCTGCAAAAGCTGTTGCTTACCAAGAAGCACTAAAGCCTGCGTTCAAACAATACCAGACCCAAGTACAAGCCAATTCAAAAGCTCTGGCAACACGCTTCTTGGAATTGGGATACACCATCGTAAGTGGAGGAACCGATAATCATCTCATTTTAATTGATCTACGTAACAAAAATGTAACCGGTAAGCTAGCCGAGGAAGCGCTTGGTCAAGCAGCAATCACCGTCAATAAAAACATGGTTCCATTTGACACAGAAAGTCCATTTGTTACTTCTGGAATTCGAATAGGTACACCAGCTATGACAACGCGTGGATTCAAAGAAAATGAATTCATAGAGATTGCTAATTTAATCGACCAAGTTGTTCAAAAGCCCGAAAGTGAATCGAACCACAAAGTCGTGGCTAAGCGGGTCAAAGAGATGTGTGATCAGTACCCACTTTATTAACTTAACTCGCTACAGTAGACTATCTTGAAGGAACGCCAAATTATAAAAGGCACTCCACCAAAGGCTCAACAGCCAAAGGATAGAACGGATCAGATGTCCTTCTTAGAGCATTTAGAAGAACTCCGCTGGCGCTTGATCAAGGGAATGATTGGAGTGGTAGTAGGTGTATTCGGAGCTTTTATATTTTCTGATTTTATCATTGATACCTTGCTGCTTGGCCCGACTAGAGCCTCATTCTTTATGTACGACATCATTCGTGTAGACGCAATCGATCTAACCTTACAGTCTAGAAAATTACCAGGACAGTTTTTTACTTATTGGGGGATGCTATTTATTTCAGGATTTATCATAGGGTCGCCCCTGTTTTTTTATCAAATTTGGGCATTTATAGCACCGGCGTTAGAGAAGCAAGAGCGCTGGAAAACCATACTCACCGCCATTTTTATCACTTTCTTTTTCGGTATTGGTATTGCTTTTGGGTATCTCATTCTAGTTCCCTTTGCCTTACAGTTTTTTGCGAACTTCAATATTTCTGATAGTGGACTGGTGCGCAACGATTTTGATATTAATGCCTATTTCAGTTCTTTGGCCATGTGGGTAGTGAGCTGTGGAGTCATCTTCCAAGTACCTGTGCTTAGCTATGGCCTTTCAAAGGCGGGCTTTTTGACTCCGTCATTCTTGAGAACCTACAGAAAACATGCCATCATATTATGTTTGGTTATGGCAGCATTTTTGACTCCTCCGGATCCGATTTCACAAATTTTAATTGCAATCCCATTGACGATTTTATACGAATTAGCCATTGGCGTTTCAGCGATCGCTGTTCGGCAACGTAAGAAAGAGTTACGCAGAGCGTTTGGAGAGGAATAACCCTTTTAGACACAGGGGAAAATGTCCTAAAAGTGCCTTATATTATATTTTTTAAAATTCATGGATTTCATGTCATTTACTCCCACTTACACTTCAACCGCTATGCGTTCTTTCGGTGTTTTCATTGCTATATGTATCATTATTCTATTTACTGGTTGTGAAGAAGATCCCTACTACTTCACCTACGATTATTCTGACGCTCCCAGCTTACCCAATCTCTCAGAAGCCATAGAAACCATAACCCATGAAGACGGACTGGTAATTTACATCATGGAACGAGGAACAGGAACCCAAGAAGTCACTATTCGTGACAACATTTTTCTGTATTATACTACATTTAGGGGGGGTACATCCCGAGACAATATCGTGGATAGTTCCTATTTAAACGGATCTCAAGCTTCTTCTCAATTTGCTGAAATAGGTACGTATCAGAGCAGTAGGGGTGTTGGTTTTGTTCGCGGGGTATTGGGAATGACCGAAGGGGAACATCGAGTCATCTCCGTTCCTGACTCGTTAAACTCCTATGGTGACGTGGTCTACTGGGATGTTACCCTAGATTACATTGCCTATTAATCAATATAGACTCTGGGTACTTTAGGGGATATACCTGTGGTAATTTCGTATGCAATGGTCTGTGTTTTTTCTGCCCACACATCAGCCCTGAGCTGTTGACCATCAAGCAGGAAGACAGGAATGCTAAGTGGGATTTTATCCTCACCAAGCCAGATAAGGGTGAAATCCATGGTAATGGATCCTATCTGATCGTACATTCTACCGACAATACTTATACGCATTTGGTTACTTAGCAAGCGTGGCAAGCCGTGAGCATAACCAACGGGAATCACTCCGACCCATCCGTCACCTGGGGCCCTCCATCGCGCTCCATAACTCACCGAATCCCCTTTCTTCACGGGTTGATGATGCACCAGTCGGCTCTGCCACGAAAGCAGCGGATGAAGCGATTCAATTGCCTGCTCTCCCGCACTGTAACCGTATAAACATAGACCGGGCCTCACCGCGTCAAACGATAGAGGTAGATGGCTGGCATAATGAAAAATAGCCCCACTATTGGCAGTATGGCGTATCCAATCTATTGGGAACTGAGATTGAACCCTTTGAAAGATATCTAACTGCTGGGCAACGGTGGAAGATCCGGGATCATCTGCTTGGTAGAAATGAGTATAAACCCCTTTGCCCTGTATATCTTTTCGTTTATTTATAGCTTGCAATAGTACTGGTACCTCGTCAATAGGTGCACCTAAACGTTTCATTCCAGTGTCTATATTCACATGATATGAACAACCGGGTTCTAAGAGTTCTATGTGGCCAGAATGACTCACCGATGCAGTCAAATGATGAGAACTAAACAAAGATCTACTATGCTCACTTGGAGGTTCAAATACCAGTATAGGTTGTTTTATACCTGCCTGCCTTAGTTTAATTCCCTCAGAAGGACGCACAACACAAAAACCATGTACTACACGGCTTAAGCGTTTAGCAAGCACGATAGCCCCATGCCCATATGCGTCATCTTTAATAACAGGCCAAAGTTGAGCTTTAGCTGCTACACATTTTTTAATGGCTTCGACATTCTGATCCAACTTTCTAAGATCAATCGACACATACTGGCTCAAACTATTATGAGTAATATTCGCTTCAGAGTTTAATTGATTTGAGTTCGACATGGCTGAAGTATCGTGTGGTATTTCTAGCTACTCTGAAGCCAAGAGCGTTTTCTATACTTTTTCAGGATCACCTGAGCCGCGTTATATCCAGCAGCACCAAATACTCCACCACCTGGGTGACAGGAAGCACTCGAGAGATAAAGATGCTCTATTGGGGTTTCATAGGCACTCATTTCTGGAATAGGTCGAAACATAAACATTTGATCGAAACTCATTTCAACATGCATTACATTACCCTTTAGAAGGCCATGTTTTCGTTCAATGTCTAATGGGCTCTGTATATACCAATCAATGAGTTTATCTTTCATATTTGGCGCATAATCTACCACTACATCATAGATTTTTTGGGCTTCTCGCTCACGTATATCATCCCATTTTTCACCATTTGCAAGAGTGTATGGATGCCATTGAGCCCAAACAAACATGGTATGCTTCCCATCTTTTGCTACTTCTGGATCTATTTTTGAGAAGGTCATTGCAAGTGCCGCTGGTTTACGTGGCGGCTTAGACTGCATATAGTCTCCAATGGCTTCGTTCATATATTGCACCGATGGTGCTAGTAGCTGTATACCGTTATGTATGTAGGGGTCTTCCGGGGCTGATGTATAAACAGGTAATTCCTCCACAGCGCATCGAATAACCATTCCAAAACCATTGCCAACATTAATGTTTTCAACTTTTTCAACCATGGAACTAACTAAATGATCTGGGCCCACCATTTTTAGCATAGTAGTTTGAACGTGTGCATTGGAAACTACGATTGGAGCGAGAAACTCTTCACCTTTCTGGCTTTGCACCCCAACGGCTCGGCCTGAACGTACTAAGATTTTTTCTATAGGGGTGCTGGTTAAAATAGTCCCTCCATGAACTAAAATAAGATTCTTCATCGCTTGGGTAAGCATTCCACTCCCACCTTTTGGGTGTTTTGCGCCGGATTCGTGGAGCATAGATTGCCATCCCACAAAATCACCTGTAGCACTTTGGTCGGGTAAAGGCCCCGATTGAGCAGCGAACCAGACTAAAGCGGCTTTTAGATGGGGACTCTCAAATGCGTCATCTACTACCTTTCCATAACTTGACAATATTCGCTGCAAGCCGTTCATATGTTCCCCTTTATTGAACATAGAACCATCACGTATCTGGGCCTTAACGATTTCACTAATTAGTTTACCGCCCTTTGGTGGGGTCATGAATGAAGCAAGGACTCCTTTGTTAATTTTACCCCAAAATTCAACGAATTTCTTGTAATTTTTAACGTCATTTGGGGCTACTGTAGCAATGGACTCAAGGGTTTTATCGAGGTCTTTCCAAAAGTGTATCACACCCTTTGAGGTCGGAACTGGATAAGACATGATCGGATCCATATCGAGGTACTCTAAACCATATTTTTCTAACTCTAACTCTTCAATTATACCCGTCTGATGAATCATGATGTGAACTGAGGAACCCACATCCATACGAAAACCATGAGGATTATCCTTTGATTCAAACATAGTTTCAGTCCGAACTGCACCACCAACGGTATCATTTTTTTCGGTAACAAGAACCTTATAACCGGCTTTAGCTAGATAACAAGCCGTAACTAAACCATTATGCCCTGAACCTACTACTATGGTATCAAATGCTGTTGAAGAAAGGCTCATGTGTACAATTATGTAGTTAAGAGTTATTTGAAACCAGTTTGTTTGTGAAATTAAACCTTAGGAATAAAAGCGAAGACCTGTGTTTGTTAAACGATAGCTTATTTACTCGTCACCCACACAACTTCGTTAACCTAAATTCAAATCAACGCTTATTCATCGAGACTAGAAAGTCTAAATTATCTTTGGTTCCTTTTATTTTGTCCAGAATAAATTCCATCGCTTCAAAAGGATTCATATTGGTTAAATGCCGGCGTAACAATACAACCTTTTCACGCTCTTCTTCACTAACTAACAACTCCTCTCGCCTCGTTCCAGATCGGAAAATATCGACAGCCGGATATATTCTACGATCAGAAATACGGCGATCGAGTACGATTTCACTATTACCAGTGCCTTTGAACTCTTCAAATATCACGTCATCCATGCGAGAACCCGTATCGATTAGTGCAGTGGCAACGATAGTAAGTGAGCCTCCACCCTCAATATTTCGAGCAGAGGAGAATAACTGTCTTGGCACTTTTAATGCCTCCGAATCGACTCCACCACTCATGGTTCTTCCTTTATTCCCAGCACATACATTATATGCTCGAGCTAATCTCGTTATGGAATCCAATAACAGCAGTACATCATGGCCACTCTCAACCAAGCGTTTGGCTTTTTCAAATACAATTTCTGATAAGCCGACATGATTTTCTGGTTTCTCATCAAAGGTAGAAGCAACTACTTCTGCCCCTACCACACTCCGTTCCATCTCAGTAACTTCTTCCGGGCGTTCATCAACCAGTAGGATTAATATTTTTGCCTCTGGATGATTGTGACTGACTGCGTTGGCAATATTACGTAATATGGTCGTTTTACCCGTTTTTGGCTGTGCAACAATCAAACTACGTTGTCCTTTTCCAATGGGTGCAAACATATCGATTAAACGAGTAGTGTACTCATTAGACGCATATTCTAAACGGTATCGTTGATCTGGATGTACAGGCAATAACTCATCAAAATAGCCTCGATTATCCACATCTCGAGGTATGTGCCCGTTTACCCCTTCCACCCTAAGCAGCGCAAAATATCGCTCGCCTACTTTGGGAGGTCGAATAATACCAATCACAGTATCGCCTTGCCGAAGTCTAAATCGCTTGATTTGTGAAGGAGACACATAAATATCATCGGGACTAGCTTTGTAGTTGTAGTTCACAGATCGAAGAAAACCATATCCATCTGGCAGAATTTCTAAGGTACCCTCGTTGATAAGGTAGGGACCCAGTTGAGGCTCTAATTCCTCCAAACGCTCCTTTAGTGTAGGAGCATCGGAGGTTGGTAGTTCGTCATGTTCGTGCTTTTTTCGTTTCCTTACTCTATTTGATGAGATACTATGTTGAGCATTAGAATCTCTGTTAGCTCTTCGATTTTTATCCTTTGAGTCTTCAGAATCTGCTTTCTCTTCTTTATAACTTACAACATGATCACCGCCACCATATAAATTACTGGCAGCTGTATTTATTTGTGTGGCTGTACGTGGTTCATCAAATGCGCCTGGAGTAGTGGTTTTTGAGCTTTGATTTCCGTGATTTTCCGAATTTGATGGTTGTTGGGAGCTTGCCTGTACAATAGCATCGATCAATAGCTGTTTTTTTAACCCCGTCACCCTCTTCACTCCTAACGACTTCGCGATAGCTTGTAAATCCGGTAGTTTTTTCGATTTCAACTTTTCTGGGTCGTTCAAAGAAAACCCATCATTGGTTTGTGATGACATAAAAATAAATTAAATAAACGTGTTAGTACCGACGTCATAAATACTTCGAATTCATGGATGGTAAGGAAGTCAAAATTTTGGCCGTACAAGAAAAGCACATTCAGATTCGGCACATCCAATCTTTTACAGTAGCATAAAAGTAAAAACTTCCTGTAAAAATAACCAAAGATGTCTTCAATTCACTTAACATATATTCCACATCATCATCATTCATTGCTTTCATATGTAAATGCGACGGAATACCTGCCAAAGAAGCGGCCCTATCTCCTTCTAATTTGTAAAAATACCTATCTGCAAATCCAAGTGTTTGATCTATGATTTCTTTGCTAATTTTATCTTTCATCATTCCCATCACAACAACTTTTCTATTGTTTTTTAATGCCTTAACGGTACTTATTGTTGAGGTGATTCCTTCTAGATTATGAGATCCTGAGAAATACCAAGCATGGGTAGCGTGCACCCGTTCGAACCTTCCTGGTGCCCCGGGAAACTCTTCTATGGCTGCCCTAAAATCTTCATCACTAACTGGAAATTGATCCTTTAAACACTGTGTTGATTGATAGGTCATAGCCACATTCCATGCGTTTACTGGTTCAAAAAAAGATGATTTGAGCGTAATTTTGGGCTTTTTTAGTGTAATATTTTTATTGGAAAAACTAGGCTCTAATTGTTTAGTATCAAATAAAGGGGCACTTTGCCTATTGGCACGCTCTGTAATTACCTTATGTGCTTCTGTGGGGACATTACCCACAATACACGGAGTTTCTTTCTTAATGATACCCGCCTTTTCCCAAGCAATTGAGGCTAAGTCTTCTCCTAGTATGTCGGTATGATCATAGGATATACTTGTTATGATACTTAACTCTGGAAGGAGAACATTTGTTGCGTCTAAGCGCCCTCCTAAACCGGTTTCAATAATAGCAATATCGATGAATTCGTGGTCAAATATAGTGAAGGCAATGACCGTACTTAACTCGAAATAAGTGAGTTTATACGTACCCAAAAGGGATGAAACTTGAGCAAAAAAGGCCACCAATTTTTTATCAGATACCGGTTTACCAAGTATGCGAAATCGTTCATTAAATGAAACTAAGTGGGGTGAAGTAAATAAGCCTGTTTTGTATCCAGCACGCCGATAAGTAGCCTCTAGTAGGTGACAGACCGTTCCTTTACCGTTGGTGCCAGCAACATGAATTGACGGAAAGTGTTTGTGAGGGTTACCTAAGTCTTTTAAAAAAGATTTGACCTTTTTCAAGGAAAAATTTGCTGCTTTAGCACCAATCAAGCCAAATTTCGGGAGTCTGTTCAAATAGGTCTCGACCTCTTTTATATGACGAAATTCCTTTGACATTCTCTACAAAATAATGGATTGATAGATTTTTTTAATCCTATTAAGAGCACATTCATCCTTGCTAAACTGAGTTGTGTCTAGGCTATCTATAGGTTGTATTCCCTTTATGGTACTTGTTGAAAAAACCATATCTGCTTCGTACAGTGAATGAATGTCATAAGTTCCTTCTTGAACCCTAAAATAAGACTGACTTTGTAACGCACTTAACAGTGCCTCGCGTCTAGTTCCTTTCAATATATCACATTTTGTGGACGGGGTGTATATGGTTCGCTGTTTTATCCAAAAAATGTTGGCCGAAGTACACTCTCCTACATAACCGTCTGTATTGCATAAAAGTGCATCATTGTAGTTTTGGTTCCTAGCCTCTGTAGCAGCCAATACGTACAACAGCGCATTGGATGATTTCAAGATGCTCTGCTGGACTGATTTATGGGGTAAGGTTAATGAACTACTCATCAAACGATAGCTGGGCTGGCTAATTTCTTTGGGCATAGTGCAAAAAGAAAGAAACCATAACCCTTCAGAAGTTTTGCTTGTGTACCCTCTTCCCCCATTCCTCCAGCACTGCAAACGCAGTAGCAGTTTCGTTCCTAAATGACTGTTTTTGTTGATACCTGCTTCAAAAAACGCACCCCACTCCTCGGTGGAAGTTTTTAGATCAATACCTAAATACTCAAGACCCCTAACTAAACGCTTTAAATGTAAATCTAACAGCTTAACCTGCCCTTCAATACTAACCATTGTTTCAAACAGTCCATCTCCATACATCATCCCTCTATTTTCAACAGGAATTACTGCTTCCGAATCCCTCATCCAAGACCCATTAAGACAGACCCAAGGCTCATTGGATATGCTATCTATAGAAGGTGTATTCTGTGCTTCAGATTCATTCATATGGGAGATATTTTCAGCCAAATCTTCACGCTTATTTACTTTCTTCGTTTAACCCTAACAGGCGATTTAAAGGCTCTAATTGCGAAGAATTTCTAAATCCAACATGAGTCCATAGAATTTGCCCCCCCTTAAGATAGATTAGGGTTGGAATCCCAGGAACTTGGAATTCATTGAATAAATAACTTCCATCTATAATTAAGTGTTGCTCGGAAAAAGCATAATCGTTTTGATATGAAACTCCATTACTAGCGCTCAATTTTTCCCCTTCAAGCTCTTGGTCATATCCTTCTCGAGTATCTAAAACAAGAGCAACTACAAGTTTTAGAGCCTTTTGATCGTTGTTTAGCGATGGTGTATTTAATATATCCATGATTTGCTCTACTTGATATGCTATATCGGCAGATTTTTCTGACCAACGAGCAGCAAAAAGAAGAAGAATAGATTCATCAGATAGGGATTCCAATTGCAGACTATCGGTTTTTTCATCCATAAAACCAGTTTGCAATACAGTGACATATTCCCCTAGAAACATCTCAGTTCCTTCCTGGAGTCCTTCACTGAAGGTCTCCAACTGTTTTGAATTAAAATTAAAGGATGAGAATACAATGGCGACCAGCCCTATGAATGCAATTACTAAGACAAATGGAACAAACTGTTTGGAATCTAGTTTCATATTGAAAGTTAGGGCTTTATATACTTTATCGCCTGAGTTAATGCCCTAAGAATTAGGCAGACTGAACGAATTGAATAAAATGTACGCCCAATTTTACTCTAATGTATTCACGTATGTCCTGCAGTAGTAGATATCATTCAATTGTGAACGTATTGCGATCCTAATTAAGCAGTAAATCGCACTACCACTTATTCACGCACGCGATATATGAGATATGAATAAGGAGAAATTCCTCGTTTTTCGTCTTGAACAGTAAGGCCGTTCGTTAGAACCAAATCTTGCTGCTGATTGAGCATGAGTGTACGGTCTTTTTTTTGAACTAAATAGGGGAGTTTAGCCGAGTAACTACCTGAAGCTTGATTCCAAAGAGTCGGTTCTATCCAATAAACCGTATCTTGATGGTTAATAATGACCAGTACCCGTTCTTCTTCGGATTTTCGCTCATAGGCCAATACATCTGGGTCGTTGGTTTCAAGAAGTGTTACATTTCCAATTAGTAATGACTCAGAATCCTTTCTCAGTTGGATTAAACTGGCATAATGCTCATAGATGCTGGTATTAAATCTAACAGAGTCGATTTGTCTTTCCCACCCGTAAGGATGTTCGATTTCAGCTTGATAGGTTAAATCTGGCCAAATCATGGGTTTTCGATCATCGGGATCATCTGCCCCCCACATTCCAGCTTCTGTTCCATAATATATCATTGGAGCACCAGGCCAACTCAACTGAAAAACGGCCATTAAGCTAAGCGTCTGAAAATCTTTACTTGTTGGGGCAGCAAGCTCATAGCCTTGGCTTGGGTAGGCATCTGGATTATATGGAGCGCCTGGATTTTTTATTTGAGTTAGAATTCTTGGCGTATCATGGGAGTCAAAAAGGTTTTGCAAACTATGTTCAAAACCATCACCATAACGATCGTGTAACTCTGCTAAACGGCTTGTTAATTCGTCAGCATCAATAGTTTTATCAATAAAAAATCCTTTAGAGGCGTAGGCAAAAGGATAATTCATAACCGAACTAAATAACGAATCACCTACGTACTCTAAGCCTTTCTCATCCCATATTTCAGCCACAGTAAAGGCATCTGGGTTTATGGATCGAACCAGAGCATGCCACTCTACCCAAAAAGCGGTACCCACTTCAGATGCTACATCTAACCTCCACCCATCTACCCCATCACTGGGATCTCCATCTCCATTTGGATCCATCCAACGCTTAGTTATTGCAAAAATATGCTTTTTAGCTCCAGAAGAAAGGTTTCCGCCAGTTTCTTTAAATACGGGTAATCCTTTAAAACCCCACCATCCTTCATAATCAAATTCATTCTCTGAGGTAGAAGGATCATCAAATGATAAAACAAAATACCAATGTTTGTAGGGTGATTCTTCTTGATGTTCCAAAAGATGTTGAAAGGCCCAAAATTCAGTCCCAGTATGATTGAATACGCCATCAATAATCACTTTGATATCCCGTTTATGAGCTTGTTGTATGAGTTGTAAAAATAAGGAGTCAGCACTGCTCCATGACCAGGTGGTAGGATCAGCAGGGTTCTCATTAGCAAACTGAGTGATATCTGCAGTAGGATTGGGGCCAAAATTTCGATCAATGTGATGATAGTAGGTTGCATCGTATTTATGCATAGACTGAGCATCGAATACAGGATTAAAATAAATCCCACCAATACCCAAATCCTTCAAATAATCTAATTGGTCTATTACTCCCTGTATATCACCACCATACCGACGTTCACGAACAATATCATAAAAATTGGGGGTCGCTTGCTGTTCCCACTGTGCTCGGGCATACCAATCGGACGTCCACGAACTAAGGGTCCATCCTTCAGGCCCCCTTGCCCGCTCTTTATTGGGTTCATTAGTTAGATCGCCATTTCGAAAACGTTCTGGGAATATCTGATACCAAACCAGTCCTTTAGACCATTCCGGTGCCTGTGCCCAACTCACACTAAACGGGCTCAAAAGGAGAATAACGATACCAATTAGACTAATTCGTTGCATGGTTTAGAGTCAAGTTGAAATGGCTGCGTCTCCATCTACATCATTCACTCTCATAACCGACCATGCGCCTAGTAGCATAAAGACGCCGGCCGTAACCAAAGCCCAAATCGCTTGCCCACCGTACAAATGCTTAACAATAGGCCCTCCAATAATGCCATTTACAATCTGTGGAAAGGTGATAAAAAAGTTGAATATACCCATGTAGACCCCCATTTTTTTTGCCGGAATCGAACCTGCTAAAATAGCATATGGCATGGCTAGAATACTAGCCCAGGCTATGCCAATACCAACCATAGAGAGTAGAAGCCAATATTTATCTTGAATAAAGTAAATTGATATAAGCCCCAAACCACCTAAAATAAGGGATATTGCATGCGTTTTTGTCCGGCCTAGCGATGCTGCAATTTTAGGCAAGAAAAAAGCAAATACCGCAGAAACTGCGTTATACACTCCGAAGATGACACCAACCCAGTTTCCAGCTTCTTGAAATAATGGAGAGCTCGTATCCCCTTTAGCTACCCCAAAAACATGTTCAGCGATGGCTGGTGTGGTAAAAACCCACATCGAAAATAAGGCAAACCATGAAAAAAACTGGACTAAACCCAACTGCTTCATGGTTTCCGGCATAGATGCAAAATCCTTGAAAATATCTACTAAGGAGGATTTTTCTTCTGTTACGATTTCCTCCTCTACGTCATCAAATTCAGCTAATTCTTCCGGACTATATTCAGAGGTAGTTACTACGGTCCATATTATGGAACCTAATAGTATGGCTGCCCCCACCACAAATGAGATGATCAAATTCAATGGAATTTCGCCTTCGTCAGCTGTTTTACCCCACCCAAAGCCTTCGGCCAGTATATAGGGTAACCATGAACCCACCACCGCACCAATTCCAATAAGAACAGTTTGAACAGAAAAGCCGAGTGTTCGCTGTGAACTTGGTAACTTATCAGCTACCAACGCTCTAAATGGCTCCATAGCAATATTAAAAGAGGCATCCATAATCATGAGCATACCAGCACCAACCCATAAGGCTGGAATAAAGGCCGCAAATAAGCCCGCGTTTGGCATTAGTATCAGCCCCAAACTAGCAAGTACAGCCCCTGCCAAAAAATAGGGCCTCCTTCGTCCGAGTCGAGTCCATGTTTTATCACTGTAGTGCCCCACAATAGGCTGAACAATCATCCCGGTGATGGGTGCTACCAACCAAAACCAAGACAGATGTTCGACATCGGCACCAAAGGTTTGAAGTATTCTACTGGCATTAGCATTCTGTAGGGCAAAGCCCATTTGAATACCTAAAAAGCCCATACTCATATTCCAGATATCTGCTTTTCGCAAATTGGGTTTTGTTCGATTCATTGGTTACTCCAAATAATAGTTAGG
>JAYPBC010000002.1:0-132020 GCA_038124025.1 Balneola sp.
GTAAGACTACAGATCCTACAGCAAACAGCGACCGCAGCTTTATCACAAGCTAACATGGGTCCACAGGCTGTATTAGGGTTCCTCGGACAGTAAACGGAAAGTTAGCGACTTAACCCAAGTGGTTAAGTCGCTAATATATTAGATGATTAGTTGGACAATTAACGTCCAGATGATAATGCCAAGTACCTAAAAAGTAGTACGTATTGGCAAGTTAGAAAGGGAAGTCAGACGGTTAGATTAGGAATGACTTCCACGGAATTACATAAACACATATCTAGAAGAGAATTGAGTACAATTACTGCTAGATAAAAATCAAAAAGGTAGAATATGATACAATCATATCCCATTTTGAAATGGAACAACACATAGTTCTTTGATTTTATTGAATGATATATAAGGTTCTTTTAATCCTTGGCCCGATCTTCCATTTAATGGGGGGTCGGGTTTTTTTATATTTACAATATTTATATGTACTTATACATTTTATTAGTTAGTTTTAAATATGAACTTTGGAGGAATACATAACAAACTTGCTGAAATGGAAGCTAAACTTGCTCTTGATAGAGTAAATAAGCTCCAATCGCAGACGCTTCTTAGGTTGTCTACTGGCAAAAGAGTTAACTCAGTTTCAGATGACCCTGTTGATTTTTCGATCGCTACTAAGCTTAGAGCTAAAATTGCTGGTTTAACCCAGGCGTTGGACAATGTTGCCGAGGGCTTGAACATATTTGGCCTTGTTGAAGGCGCCTACGAAAATATCATGGACAACCTCATCGAAATGAAAAGTCTGGCTACTCAAGCTTCTAATTCTGTTTTGAGTACCACAGCTAGGCAAAATATAGGAGATCAGATAGAGCAGCTAGGATCCGATATCAATGACCTTGCAAAATCAACTACCTATAACAGTGTTTCACTACTAGATGGGACGAATCTTGCAGGTAATCTTTCTTATACATTTCAAACGGGGGATGGGACTAGTGATACAAATTCGGTCAATTTACCAGCGGTAAGTACCGGGCAACTCTTCAATGATGGAAGTGCTGGCACGCTCCAAACCAACATTACTATTTCAGCGGTAAATAATGGTTCGGATCCGAAAGTGAGAGGAGAATTTACTATTGCATCATCTGCAACAGCTGCAAATTTTAGCAGTTTTATTACCAATATTGATTCGGCAATCACCGAACTAAACGGCTATATGAATAGCCTAGGTATTGTTCAAAACACCTTTTCAACTAAGGAGTCAAGTCTGCTCCAATCAATTAATGTTCATTCTGCAGTCAGATCTAATGCAATTGACGCTGATCTAGCAAAAGAGCAAAGTGAAAATATCAGACTGCAGATTCTCCAAAAAACAGCCGTAGCCGCTTTAGCTCAAGCAAATCTACAACCGGGTGTAATACTTAGTCTTTTAAAATAAAAGACCTTTTACGCGATCAGGTAAAGAAGCTGTAGGCTTTGGTATTTTATATACGATAATAAAAAAACCCTGTATCACTATATCCTAGTAATACAGGGCTGGGTACCGCGGGCCGGGCTCGAACCGGCACGGCCATTTAAATAACCATTGGATTTTAAGTCCAACGTGTCTACCAATTCCACCACCGCGGCGAGTTGACAAATATAGGATATATAGGAAAAATTACCTACTAATTTGCTAAAAATGTAGCAGATGACTTTTTGCATCATTAAAATGATTATTATTCATGGGTTACTATCTGAGATCAACATAATTAATCAATGAGCCGCAATGTTTCGACAAATAGTAAAATTTTGGATGTGTGGGATACTTTTTTTCATTATACAAGTTTCAAATCCCTCTAAAGTATTTGCACAGTTGGAAGTTGGGGTGTCGTATGAGCTGCGAGAAGAAACCCCTCAAAATGGATTTGGGCTGAAAATTGAAACAGGATTTTTACCCAATATTCCAATAGTCAATATTGGAACAAGAATACATTTTAGTCACTTTTCTGAGGATAATAACCTAACACAATCGGGGATTACATTTTCAGAAGAAGTTATAAACTATGATCTTGGAATAGCACTTGTGGCAGGTATCAATGTGGGTATTGTTGAGCCGTATGCCGGCTTAGGTATCGGCTCTGAAGAGATAAATATTACAACAGATTTAATTTCTGGTTTAATCGATCAAAGTAATCCTATGCTGCTATCCATTTTAAGCCAAAAAACTGAAAATAATTTATATTGGAATGCCTTAGTAGGTGCTAAAATTTCTGTATTACCTATATTGAGACCTTTTATAGAATATAGATATACCGATACCAGGCTAGGTAAACCAAGATTAGAGCAGTTTAGTCCTCAAGTTGGCAGAGTAATTGTTGGTATAGCTATTAAATTTTAATTATTTGCAGATCAAATGTCTGTTGATACTATTCAAAAATATAATTTAGAGGCATATAAACTTCGCAAGCCTCAAAAAGAGGATTTGCATGAATTGCTTGAAGCCTGTCAAAAAAATTTGTCAGAAGAGGATAAGCAGACCATAATCAAGGCGTTTAAGTTATGCTATTTGTCGCATAGACGAATAAAAAGAGCTTCAGGTGAGCCTTATTACTATCATCCAGTAGAGGTAGCAAAAATTGTTGCAAAAAAAATAAATATGGATGTTACCTCCGTTGTAGCTGCCCTTCTACATGATACGATTGAGGACACCGATGTAGAGATCGATGACATTACACACTGGTTTGGAAGCGAAGTAGCCTCGTTAATTAATGGGGTTACTAAAATTACGGGTGTATTTGAGACTAGAGATGCTAAGCAAGCTGAAACGTTTATGAAGCTTATGCTGAGTATGGTAGAGGATATGCGAGTTATATTGATAAAATTTGCCGATCGTCTTCATAACATGAGAACCATTCAATATTTAGCTCGTGATAAACAGATGCAAATTTCGTCTGAAACAATGGATCTTTATGCACCTCTTGCCCATAGATTTGGGTTATTTGCAATAAAAAATGAATTAGAGGATTTATGTTTCAAAACAATTGATCCAGTCTCTTATAAATATGTGGCAAGAAAGCTGCGTGAAAAAAAAGAAGACAGAGAAGCATTCATTGATGAATTAATGATGCCGGTTGGACGAGAACTTGCAAAATTGAAAGTAAAATTTGAAATAAAAGGAAGGCCTAAACATATCTATTCTATTTATAGAAAAATGCAGCGGCAACAAAAACCTTTTGAAGAAATTTACGATTTATTTGCTATAAGAATAATATTAGAAGAACCGCATACAAAAGAAGATTGCTGGAGAGTGTATTCCATAATAACCGATTCTTACACGCCAATACCAGAACGGTTTAGGGATTTTATTTCCGTGCCAAAAGTAAATGGATATCAATCGCTTCATACCACAGTGATTACGAATAAAGGTATGAAAGTTGAGTTTCAGATTAGGACCAGAAAAATGGATATAATCGCAGAGGAGGGTCTTGCTGCTCATTGGAAATATAAGGAGGGGGATCAGGATGGGTCAAAAACGTTGGATCGGCTAATCTCATGGGTACGAGAGGCTTTGGATAATCCAAAGCCAGATTCTACCAGCGATTTTGTAAAAGATTTTCAACTTAATCTGTATCAAGAAGAGATCTATGTATTTACCCCAAATGGAGAACTAAAAACATTACCTGTTAATGCTTCTCCAATCGATTTTGCTTTTGAAATTCACTCTGAGATTGGTGAACGAGCGATGGCTGCAAAAGTAAATGGTAGAATGGTACCATTGAGGCATAAGTTAAAAAATGGAGATCAAGTAGAAATAATTACAGGATCTAAAATAAATTTAAATCCTGACTGGATCGAAGATGTAGTAACGCATAAAGCAAAATCTCGGATTCGTCAATTTATTAATCATAAGAAGCGAACAATTGCCGAAGAAGGGCGTAAAATTTGGAATAAACGTGCCAGAAAAGAAAAACTTAAATTATCTGAGCAAGAAATGTCAAAGGTAGCCAGATTATTTAATTATGATTCTCTGCAAAGTCTGTTCTATAATTTATTTACCGGTTCTGTTGACATAAATAAGGTATATAAGCATGCAAGAAATCTTAAGCTTACAGGTAAAGTAGAACTAGAATCTTCTGCTAATATTAGTCATGAGGCAGATATAAAAAGTATTCAAAAAAGATACCTTAAGGAATTAAGAACATCCTCAAAAAGTAATGCAATCATACTTGACGGAGGTATAAATCAGTTAAAATTTACATATGCAAATTGCTGTAATCCTATACCAGGTGATGAAGTATTAGGTTTTATTTCAAGAAATGGGGATGTCAAGATTCATCGTGCGATGTGTAATAATGCCAAGCATTTATTAAAGAATGAAAACGATCGAATTGTAGATGTTCGTTGGGCAAAATCGGTTCAAACTAATTTTTTAAGTGCGATTAGGATAATTGGCGAAGATCGAGTGGGTATGATTAACAATATTACCGATGTCCTTTCTAAGTCTTTGTCAACCAATATGAAGAGTATAAATGTTACTTCAGATGAAGGTATGTTTGAAGGCATAATTACCTTGGATGTAGATGGTATAGCCCATCTAGAAAAAATAATGAAACGACTGGAAAGAGTACAAGGGGTAAAAAATGTGCTGAGATATGAATAGTTGGTAGCTATTGAGGTATTAGTTCATTAGTTTTAGGACCGTATTTACATAAATAACAATTGTTAAGGCTTAAATAGGTTAGAAGCTTAATCTAGAGTTCAGCTAATGAAATAACAATATTGTCTAATATTAAGAAGAGTAAAAATTTGAGGATAAAATTATGATGACTTACACAAAACGAGATATAGTACGAAGAGTTGCAGAAGCTAACAATGATCCTATGATCAAAGTTGAGCCATGGGTAGATTCTGTAATTGTTGCACTAAGAGAGATCATGATGTCTGCCGACACCGAATGCCGTATCGAAATAAGAGATTTCGGTGTGTTTGAGGTGAAGGAAACTAAGGCCAAGCCAAAAGCTAGAAACCCTAAAACGAACGAAGTCATCTACGTACCTGCTCATCGTAAAACGCATTTTAAGCCTAGTAAAATGCTTAAACAGTTTTTACGGGAACCATTAGAAGATCTAGATTCTAAGGATTGAGTGCCGATTACTATAGATATTTAAGTGTGGATTTAGGCCAAAAACGCACTGGCCTTGCCCACTCTGATTTATTAAGGACTATAGCGAGTCCTCTAGAAACGGTCTTGACAACGAAGTTAATACCTCGTTTACATGAGCTCATAAAAACAGGGCAATACAAAGGACTGGTAGTGGGTTGGCCACTTGAAACAAGTGGAAAAGAGGGTAAATCAGTGGAAAGAGTTCGCTCGTTTATCAATCAAGTCGAAAAACAACTTCCTGGCTTAGAAATCCACAAAGTAGATGAGCGTTATAGCTCTGAAGAAGCTAGTTCTGTCATGATCATGTCTGGTCTACCTAAAAAAAAACGGCAAGAGAAAAAGCGGATAGATCAAATAGCAGCGGCCATCATTTTACAACGCTTCTTAGATTTTAATAGTCACTGATTACGATGAAGTATGTCTATATTACCAATAGTTACTTATAATGATCCCATTTTAAGAGAGAAAACCAAAGAAGTGGTGGAGAGAACTGAGGGTATCGAGCAGTTTATAGAAGACCTAATCGAAACAATGTATCATTCCAATGGATTAGGACTAGCGGCACCACAAGTTGGTTCATCTCACCGTATGTTTGTTTTTGATCCCGATCCAATGTTAGAGGAAGACGAAGAAAAATTGGGGCTTATGGTATGCATTAACCCGAAAATTTTAGTACAAAGTAGTGAGGAAATTAGCATGGATGAGGGCTGTCTTAGCATTCCAGATGTAAAAGATACGGTAAAACGAGCGGAGGAGATTACTCTTCAATATTTAGATGAAAATTTTGTAGAACATACTCGCAATTTTATCGGTTGGCCAGCGAGAATCATATTGCATGAGTATGATCATTTGGATGGAATTCTATTTATAGATCATCTCTCGTCATTTAGAAGGCGAATGCACCGATCTCAATTAAAAGCTATAGAATCTGGTGAGGCCGAGGCGCCCTATCCCATTCGCCCCAAAAAAGCCTAGCGCATGAAGATTGTATTTATGGGCTCACCTGACTTTGCCCTTCCAAGTTTACAACGAATTATTGACTCTAATCATGAGCTCTTGGCGGTGGTTAGCGGCGAAGATAAGAGGCGGGGTAGGGCTAAGCCTCCAACACCAACACCGGTAAAAGCTTTGGCTATTGAGCATGGTATACCGGTAATAACAACCTCTTCTACGCAGGAATCCAACTTTATAGAGTCATTAAAAAAACTCAACGCGGATTTATTTGTAGTAGTAGCGTTCAAAGTATTGCCACCCTCCGTATTAGAGCTTCCAAGAATAGGCTCGATAAATGTTCATGCATCGTTACTTCCTAAGTACCGAGGTGCGGCTCCCATACATCGGGCCATAGCAAATGGAGAGAAGGAAACGGGATGTACTATTTTTTTTCTTGATACTAAGGTTGATACTGGGGCAATACTTAATTCTCATAAGACCCATATAGGTCCTTCCGAAACAACAGGTGATCTGTATCAACGATTGAAATACATTGGAGCTGAGGCTCTTAGCCAAGCTCTTAAGGAAATAGTATCGGGTAATTATCAATTACAGCCTCAAGATGATCGCTTAGCCACCCCCGCGCCAAAAGTGTTTAAGCGTGACGGACAATTGGATTTCAACCAACATCTTAATTCCTTATATAATCAATTTCGAGCCATGACTCCGGTCCCAGGTGCTTGGGTGATTAAGGGTGGAGTTAACATAAAAATTCATTCAGTTTCTATACCGTCCAAAGAGCTTAGCACGGAATTGTCCCGGAAATACCCAATATCAAATAATAAACCTGGTCAACTAATTACCTATAAGGATCAATTATACTGCGCTTGTTTAGACGGCTTTATCCGGTTAAATATCATTCAGTTCCCATCAAAGACGAAAGTTAAGGCTTCAGTCTATCTCAGAAGTAATCGATTAGAAGGAGTCTTGAACCTCTAATTTTTACAGATAGTAACCGCGTTTACTCCTTGGTAAAACTAAATTCACTGAGCGTAAATGCAACATCCTCTTTGGGGCGAACGGTCATGGACTTTGGTTCTAAAAAGTATTTCAAATAATCTCGTCCACCAGCTTTTGCATCGGTACCACTTAGATTAAAACCTCCAAAGGGTTGGGCACCCACTAATGCTCCTGTACATTTTCGATTCACATACATGTTACCCACGCGGAAATGTCGTAATGCGTAGTCAATTTTCGAAGGATCATTAGAAAAATAAGCTCCTGTAAGGCCATACTGCGTATTATTTGCAATTCTTATAGCGTCTTTGGTGTCTTTTGCTTTAATGAATGCAGTAACAGGGCCGAATATTTCCTCTTGAGCAATAATCGCATCTTCTGAAATATCGGCAAACACGGTTGGCTCAATGTAATGACCTACATGCTCGGTTTGTGCTTTTTTACCACCACACATCAAACGACCTTCTTTTTTGCCAATTTCGATATAGTGTAAAATTTTATCTACCGCTTTCTCATTAACAACAGGACCTGCTGCAAAATTATCCTTCGCATCACCTACCTGAAGTGCCTTAGTTTTTGCTACAACTTTCTCTAGGAGCTCATCATAAACAGATTCAACCGCAATGGTTCGTGAGCCTGCAGAACACTTTTGACCTTGGAAACCAAAAGCTCCTTTTACTATTTCCTGTGCTGCTAGGTCTATATCGGCATCGGCGTCAACGACTGTGGCATTTTTACCCCCTAATTCACAGACCATCCGCTTTAAAAAATACTGTCCTTCCACGACTTGTGCCGCAATATCGCTTAGATGTAATCCCACTGCTTTTGATCCGGTGAAGGAGATAAATCGTGTTTTTGGACTGCGTGCTAAAGTCTCTCCAACTTCAATGTTATCACCGGTTACAAAATTAAAAACTCCTGCTGGTAATCCAGCTTCTTCAACAATTTCCGCCATTATATAGCCCATTTTTGGTGTGTCGGGAGCAGGTTTAGCTACGACCGTGTTACCGACGGCTATAGGGGCTATGGCCATACCTACAAATATAGCGAAAGGAAAATTCCAGGGTGAAATACTAACCCCGGCACCTATTGGCATGTAGATAGTTTTGTTGTGATCTCCCCAGTTCTCATTTAGCACCGGCATACCCTTATCCATGCGAAGAGCCTCGTATGCGTAATATCTTACAAAATCAATAGCTTCTGCGGTGTCCGCATCTGCTTCAACATAGTTTTTGCCAGCCTCACTAATCATCCAGGCATTAATTTCCAAGCGGCGGCGTTTCATGATTTCAGCAATGGTAAAGAGATGATCGGCACGCTTTTGTGCCGGTACAAATTGCCACGTCTCAAAGGCCTCCCAAGCATAATCTAAGGCTTTTAAAGCTTGTGTGGAGCTAGCTAGCTGAAAGGTTCCAATGGTTTCGCTTAGATTGGAAGGATTCACACTGTCAAAACTGCCTGATTCACCCTTCGTCCAGCTTCCATTGATGTAAAGAGAATGAGATTGACCAAATTTAGCTCGAACTTCTTGGATTGCTGCTTGTTGTGCTTTTGCAACAGTCGGGTCTTCAAAATTTAAATATTCTTCGTTTCGATACTCTTCAATAGTTAAGTCGGACATAAAACCTAAAATTTAGATGAATAATTTTGCTTGTAATATAGGCAGAAAAGCGCTCCCATTTCAAAAAGGCTTTTGAGCTTATTATTTTAGCGTAAAATGATTGAAAGAGTGCGGTTTTAATAGTAGCTTGTGGTGATTTGAACATAGTTTAAGTCGATAATTTCTAGCATTTAAGCACAGTTAATTTGTATTTATATTCGCTTGATATGTGCAATACTTTTATATCGATTTTCTATTTTTGAACCACAATAACTGATAGTAATATTCATTAAAAAAGGAAATAATCATGTCAAAGATCAAAGTCGGGATTAACGGGTTTGGCCGTATAGGTCGAATGGTCACCCGAGCGATTTTAGCCAAGTATGCCGATCAAATTGAAGTTGTAGGTGTGAACGATTTAACTGACACAGGTACGCTTGCTCACCTATTCAAATATGATTCTTCACAAGGGACATTTAACGGCCAAGTAAAAGCCGACGGTGATGAATTACACATCGATGGGACTAGCTTCAAAGTTACTGCTGAGAGAGATCCAGCAAATTTGAATTGGGGAGACCTAGGAGTAGATGTGGTGGTTGAATCGACTGGTTTTTTCACAGATAAAGATTCAGCCGGAAAGCATTTGCAGGCTGGAGCAAAAAAAGTTGTTATTTCTGCACCAGCAAAGGGAGATATCCAAACGATTGTATTAGGCGTTAATGACGATAAAATTGACCCAAGTATTGAGATTTATTCTAATGCCTCTTGTACCACCAATTGCTTAGCCCCTATGGCGAAAGTTATTGATGATAATTTTGGTTTGGTGAAAGGATTCATGACAACCATTCACGCATACACAGGAGACCAGCGTATTTTAGATGCACCTCATAAAGATATGAGAAGAGCTAGAGCTGCGGCAATTAATATAGTTCCAACCTCTACAGGTGCGGCTAAAGCTGTTGGTTTAGTATTGCCTCACTTAAATGGTAAATTAGACGGTGGCGCCGTTCGTGTTCCAACCCCAACGGGTTCGTTAACTGATCTAGTTTGTGAAGTAAGTAAAGAGACAACGGCTGAAGAAGTAAATGCAGCATTTAAATCGGCTTCTGAAGGCTCACTAAACGGTATCTTAGAATTCACTACTGAGCCACTGGTTTCTTCTGATATTGTTGGAAATCCTCACTCCAATATTTTTGACAGTGACTTAACGAAAGTGGATGGCAAACTAGTCAAGGTAATTGGATGGTATGACAATGAGGCTGGATATTCTATGAGAACAGCAGATTTGATTACTCGAATAATGTAAAGAAGCAAGTAATGCTACACAAATAACTGTATTTATGTACATTTTGTATATAAAAAAGGTCAGGTTCTCAACGGAATTCTGACCTTTTTTATGGATTATGTAGCCAAAGCGGGCAGAGTGGCCTAGCGGTTTGAATGAAGCTTAGTCCGGTTTTTTGTTGCTTATTCGTCCTTAATTTCTACGCTATAACTAATCTTCGAGGCTTTTTCGAGTGCCTTAGAAACCGAGCAATATTTTTCTACGGAAAGTTTTAACGCCTTTTCTGCTTTAGCCTGATCTATAGCGCCTACAAGAGTGTAGTGCATGTGTATACTCTTATATTCGGAGTAGCCTATCTCGTTTTTAATTTTTTCTGGTTCTACCTGAACTACCAAAGATTTTATCGTTTGCCGTTGTTTTTGTAAAATCATTAATACATCAACTGCGCTACAAGCACCAACACCGGCTAATAATAATTCGAAAGGGGCAATACCACCTTCGATACCCTGTAGCACTCCATCTCCATCCATTCGAATTTTGCCGCCAACGGTATTCTCGGCTTCAAACTGGTATCCCTCTTGTCTCCATTCTACTTTAATGCTCAACGATTATTCTCCTATATGCTTATGATTACCTTTCTGGTGTCGTTTACGAAGTGTTTTAACGATTTTATGCAGTGGTATATTTTTTTCTGCAAGTAAAAGCATTAAGTGAAACAATAAGTCTGAGGCTTCTTCTATGGTTTCTTTACTTCCTTTATTTTTGGAGGCAATTACAGTTTCTACGGCTTCCTCACCAACTTTTTGAGCAATTTTGTCTAGCCCTTTCTTGAACATGAGGGTGGTGTAGCTACCTTTGGGCATTTTACTTTTACGTTCGTATATCAGAGCCTCTAGTTCACGTAAAAAAACCAGGTCTTTGTTAGTCAATTCTTTAGGTGGTGTCACGATTATTAATGAATTACTCGTTCATCATATTCTACTCATTAATAGAATAGTAAGTTAATTTGCATC
The DNA here is from genome assembly GCA_038124025.1 of Balneola sp. GTDB lineage: Bacteria > Bacteroidota > Rhodothermia > Balneolales > Balneolaceae > UBA1275. Next base: position 10,977 of record JAYPBC010000002.1, read on the forward strand.
AAAGGTAGGAATAAATTTTTATTTCTGAGCGAATGATTCTTCCCCTACGGTAATCATCGATATTGGGATGAACTTTTTGAACGAGCTGACCGTGTTTTCCCAGTCCTTGACTATATACTTAGCTTTGGTAGAACCAGTTTCATTGGCATAGTCTGTAAGTAGCGCCTTAAGTTGTTCTAAATCATGGGTAGTACATGGAGCCTCAGCAATATAATTACCATTTACTCGGTCGATCGGATCCTCATACATAAACAGTGTTCCACCTGTCATGCCTGCACCAATATTGTCCGATGTTTGACCTAATATTACAACAGATCCATTAGTCATGTATTCGCAAGCGTGCAATCCAGTGCCCTCAACTACTGCAATGGCCCCCGAGTTACGAACAGCAAACCGATCTCCAGCTTGCCCATGAACATAAAGTCTGCCACCGGTAGCGCCATATAATGCACAGTTTCCGATGATAGCATTTTCTTCCGCTTTAAAATGGACTCCCGAGGGTGGGACAATAACCGTTTTACCACCACTCATCGATTTACACACCGAATCATTTGCTTCCCCTTCTAATCGGATGTCTACGTCTGAAGTCTGAAAGACTCCAAAGCTTTGTCCAGCACTTCCCTGGAAGTTAAGTTTAATTTTTCCTTTATAAGCTTTGTCGGTCTTTGTTCCCGAATTAAAGGTGCTCAAGCGATCACCGCTTACCCGTTTTGCTAAATGTCCGAACAGAGTAGCCAAGGCAGAACGATCGGTGTTGATAATGGAGTACGATTTTTCGACTGATTCATTGGTATCGATAGACTTTTCAAGGTCCGCTAATAATCGTGCATTAAGACTATTTACAGGCTCACCCATTCCTGGTAGATGTTGAGACTTTATATAAGCAGGTGCTTGCAAGAAAAAGGATAAATCAAGGTTGAGTCTATTTATTCTATCTAGGTGACTACCGTTGATGGTAAGTAGTTCCGTATCACCACAAACATCTTGGAGTCGCTCCTTACCCATGCCTGCTAGAATTCTTCGGACATCTTCCGCTAAATACGTGAGCATTTTAACAATATGATCTTTATCGCCCAGATATTTTGCTTTAAACTTTGGATCATGAGTGGCTATACCCCTAGGGCAGGTATTTTTTTCACAAATACGAGCCATGACACAGCCCTCGGCAATAAGCAATAACTTACCGAAGTCGAATTCTTCTGCACCTAAAATGGATGCAAGTACAATATCTTTTCCAGATGATAATCCACCGTCAGTGCGAAGAATGATTCGATCCCTCAGATTATTTTCAACCAGTGCTTGATGTACTTCTAGAAGTCCAATTTCCCAAGGTAAGCCAGCGTGTTTCATTGATGATAATGATGCAGCACCAGTTCCACCTTCTCCGCCCGAAACTTGAATAGAGTCGGCACCAGCTTTTGCAACACCTACTGCGATTGTGCCAATGTTAACTCCAGAAACGAGTTTTACACTCACTTTGCCAGCTGGATGTATCTGTTTAAGATCATTGATGAGCTGTTTTAAATCTTCAATGCTGTAAATGTCATGCAGAGGTGGGGGAGAGATTAGGTCAAATCCAGGATTGGCATACCTAGCTTTTGCTATATCAGCATCTACTTTAATACCCATCAACTGTCCGCCTTCACCCGGTTTAGCGCCTTGACAAACTTTGATTTGTATTTCTTCTCCTGATACTAAGTATTCCGCTGTTACACCAAAACGCCCAGAAGCGATTTGTTTAATGGTTGCACCAATACCTTCTTCAAAGTAATACGGATTTTCTCCACCTTCACCACTATTACATCGTCCGCCAATTTCTCTCATGGCAAGGAAAATATCGCGCTGTGATTCGGCGCTAATTGCACCGAATGACATAGCGCCGGAACCAAATGTGGGTAATATATGATCAACCCCTTTTACCTTATCCAATGCAATAGGAGAATCTGCCTTTTTTGGATTAAATAGGTGACGAATAGCAACGGGTTCGTCTTCCAATCCAAGCTTTAGGTATTCATCCCAGAGCGCCATATCTGTAAGATCGAGCTCATGATTTTGAACTAACTCATGAATAACTTTTGAGCGGGTATTGGTCATCGAATGTTTCTCACCCATAGCCCCCCGAGCATGTTCTTTATACTGGAAGTTTTTGATGGGCTTGTACGGTCCCTCATAAGTTTGAACTACTTCGGCTCTTTGTAGCGTTTGTTCTGCTATTTGCTCGATTTCTAAACCGCCAATTGGGCTTTGAATGCCAGGGAAATATTCTTGTATAATTTCTTTACCTAATCCTAATGCGGAATAGAGTTTAGCACTTTGATAGGAGCGTACCACTGAGATGCCCGATTTCGCCATTATCTTTAAAAGACCATTGTCCAGTGCTTTGAGGTAATTACGCTCTTTGAGGTCAGCATCTAAATTCTTTAAGCTGCGTTCTTCATCGTTACGCACAGCATCGAGAGCCAGATAGGGGCATACAGCCTGTGCGCCAAATCCTATGAGGCACGAAGCATGATGGGTACTTTTTACTTCACCCGTATCTACTACTACAGCAGCATTAAGTTTTAGTCCCTCATCATTTAAAGCATTAACCACTCTGCGGAGTGCGAGCAGGCTAGGCAATGGAGTTCTATTTGTGCTGGCTTTACGGTCTGAAAGGATTAAAATGGCATGCTTATTGGAAACCGCTTTGATAGCCTCTTCACCAATTTTAGTTAGTTTGGACTTAAAACCAACTGTACCATGATTAATGTCAAAGGTGGTATCAATGACATATGGAATTACACGATCTAGCTCGGTGGCCTTGTCGATACAGCTATATAGAAAGTCCATTTGTGCTAAACTTAAAAAAGGACTTTCAAGTTCGTAAGCAGGCGCGGGTGGTATAAGCTCTTTGGGTTCAAATATGTTCGGCTTTTTCCCCAAATAGACTTTAAGGTCGGTAACTACTTGCTCTCGTATGTAATCTAATGGAGGATTGGTTACCTGCGAAAAATGTTGATAGAAAAAATCAAAGAAGGACCTTGTTTCTGTCGATAAAACGGCTAATCTAGCGGTATCACCCATGGATCCAATAGGCTCTTTCCCTTTTTCGGCCATTGGATAAATGATTTTTTTAAGCTCATCATCGGAATAACTGAATACGGCTTTTTTGTCACTAAATCGCTCACCGATATCATCTACCGTGTCAGGCAGTTTTTCAACTCTTGGATCAAATGGGGCATCGTAATTGTCTCTGGAGTGAGAAGGATCTCGGAACATAACTTGACCAGTGGCTAAGTCTACCGTAACGCCACGTCCTGCGAACAATGTTCCTTTTGCATCAATGCTTGATGGATCTATGTCAAAGGTTCCTGCTTCGGAGGATAAATAGAAATGATCTGGGGTTTTAGCCCAACGGCATGGTCTAAAACCATTTCGATCTAATCGTGCTCCAATGCTGTAGCCGTTAGCATAGGTAATGAGTGCTGGCCCATCCCATGGCTCCATTGCACGGCTCCAGAACTTGTAAAAGTTATTATCATGATTAGCAGGAGGCATGCAGATAGCAAGAATGTCCTCCACATTTGGAATACTGCTGCGATAACGCAAGGCCTCAACCATTTCATTTAAACTGCCTGAGTCACTAATTCCATCGCGCGTCAAAATTTCATTGCGTTCAGCGCCAATCATTTTTTCCCTGGATTTTGCCCACGACCTGTTACCAGCAATGGTGTTTATTTCACCATTATGGCCGATAAGTCGAAAGGGTTGGGCCTTATCCCAGGAAGTAGTAGTATTGGTACTGAAACGTCGATGAAATAAGCAAAAACGGGTCTCATATGCAGGGTTTTGGAGATCTAAGTAAAAATTATCCAGAGCATGTGATTGCGTGAGCGCTTTATACACGATGGTTTTAGCAGAGAGTGATGTGAAGAAAAGGGCATCCTCGAGTTCAGACTCGAAGAGTTTGTTTTTTGTAAGTTGTTTGGCAGAATAAAGGCGTTTATCAAAGGATAGCATCGTCTTTGCTCTTTCGGGGCGTTTGATGAATGCTTGTACCATAATGGGTACACTTTGACTAGCGCTCACCCCTAAATTGTCTGGGTTAACCGGTACATCACGGTATTCAAGAACGTTCAACCCAATAGATCCAAAAGTTTGTTCAAAAATATTAAGGGCTTTAAGTCTCCGGGTTCTTTTTCTGGTTAAAAATAGAAAAGCTACGGCCACCGTATCTTTTTCGTACCCCAACATATCAAAGGGTATATCGGTCATAATCCCAGCACCATCACCTGTTAAACCGTCGGCGGCGCAAGCACCACGATGCTCCACACAACGCAAGGCATGCAAGCCTTGTTTTAGGTGTTCATGGGAATATTCTTGCTTTCTACTGACGATAAAGCCAACTCCACAGGCACTATGTTCTTCACCGGTATAACTAAATACTGGTTTGGTCATATTTTGAGCGTGTTTTGCGGACTTTTCCATACAATATTAATTTTGAAACAGCTTAGGTGATATACTAGTTAACATGTTTTACACTACATAATTCGTCTGGACATGTTGTTTTACGTGATTATGCAATTTGATGTAATAACCTTAAAAACTACAAAAGGGGTTCCAAATACCGTAAAAAAAATAAGTTTGTCAAACTTTAGATCTGCATTCCAAATTGGGCGCTAACTAAGAATTTTAGGTATTTTTATGCTTTGATGGTGTGGTTATGCCTAGGCTAACTAGAGTAATCTCAAAAACATAACAAGAAAAGCGCTTTTATCAGGAATCGCTTCCAAAAATAATTAAGGAAATTTTGTAAAAATGACTAAATAAAAAATATTTTATTTATTGCTATTTTTATTTAATAACCCGACTTGGAATTCCTGCCTCTTGCATTTTAAGCTTTAAATCAGAGATTTCAATCTCTCTAAAGTGAAAAATACTTGCAGCTAGTACCGCATCTGCTTTTCCTTTTGTTATTGCCTCTATGCAGTGAGATATGGTGCCAGCTCCTCCACTAGCAATAAGAGGGATATCGGTCATCTGATGAATGCTACCTAGAAGCTCATGATCAAAGCCAGCTTTGGTTCCATCTCTATCCATACTAGTGACCAGTAATTCACCGGCTCCCAAAGATTCAGTTTGTCGGGCCCATTCTAACGCGTTTAGACCGGTTCCTTTTGTTCCTCCATGTGTATACACTTCCCAGCTTTGGTTTTCTTGCGACCAATCATCTGCTCTTTTTGCGTCTATGGCAGCTACGATAGCCTGTGCTCCAAAAGCTTGAGATGCTTCGCTAATGAGTTCGGGTCGCCGTACAATACTGCTATTCAACGATACTTTATCGGCACCTGCTTTTAGCAGCTTTTCTATTTCTTCCACTGTTTTTATTCCCCCACCCACAGTAAATGGGATAGTTATTTCTGCAGCTATACGCTGAACCAATTCAATCAGCGTTTTTCTTTTTTCCTGGGTTGCTGAAATATCTAAAAATACTAGTTCATCCGCACTTTCATTGCTATATCGCTGAGCTAGTTCAACTGGGTCCCCGGCATCTATCAACCCGAGAAAATTTACTCCTTTTACGGTGCGTCCATCTTTAATGTCAAGGCAGGGAATGATTCTTTTGGTGAGCATAGGTTATATAAAGGTCGCTAATAAGCAGTTAAAATAAAGTTAATGTAAAGATACAGCGAAATCATAACAGCATCATAAACTAAGCTAATTTCTTTGTGATACTCTATTGCCTATTTTATACTCGACTATGAGTAAACTAACGCCGCATATCATTGATCTCAGGCAGCCTGCCAAAGACATAGTGCGTCAAGTTCTGTCTACCAAAAAACCAGTGGTATTACTTCCTGCTGCCGTACTGCATCGCGCAATACGTTTAGCAATGGAAACCGAGGATAGTTTTTCATATGCCCCCAATTTTCCACAAACGCAAAGTCCTGAAGATATTATGAGTTTTTTCGGCTTATCGGAAACGGCTCAGTGGAATATTCTCGAGGAAGTTGGGCTAAAATCAATTATTTGCAATGAATTATGGGTGAATTTGAAGGATGCTTGGGGTATGGCCGATACCTTGGAATCTGGTGAGGCAATAAATCTTAACACCACGGATAAGGCGTATGTAGGCATCTTTTCATCTGGAAGTACGGGGCGGCCAAAATGTATTTGGAACCGATTAGAGCATCTCAAATTAAATGCCTCACGTTCAGCCAGAGCATTTGAGGTACAACCAGAGCATTTTCTCATATTCATGGCCTTACCTTGGCATGTTGCGGGCTTAACGTGGGCGTTCATGGCCGAAGAACTAAAAGCGGAATATTTATTCGTAACCACTCGGAAAGGGCAGCGGGCGCTATGGCTACAAACCCTTCAAGAGTTTACAGCTGACTATCTATTTACGGTCCCTTCGGTGTTGCGACAGCTATACACAGAGTCTTGGTTCGTTCCCAATGTGGTATATGGCGGGCAGGCCATATCGGCAGGCGAGTATCATGCCCTAGCAACTCATTGCAGCCAAAGCTATCAAGGATATGGCCAAACCGAAGCAGGAGGTCTTATATCTGTGTACAAGAGGAAAAGTACGGTTTTATTGGATCCGGGAGAAGAGCGATGTCAGGGGTATGCGATTGAAGGTGCTCATATTGAATGTGAGGGTACCCCAGATTCTCCACAGTCTATTTGGCTAAGGTCTGAGACTGCTTATGTAGCTCAGAAATACGCTACAGGAGATATTGGGTTTATGGACGCAGTCGGGCGGATTTATGTGTTGGACAGGCCAGTTGAAAAAAACATGCTGACTTAAAAGCCGTTTTTGAGTGATTTTTTTTTGCTAGGCATGGAAGACCTTTTTGCCTTGGGTTCATGTTGCTTCGGGTTCATTTTATATGGGTACGGCTAGTTTTGGGAAATACAAAATCTTAGAACAAATATTTTTATCTAGTGCTTAAGGTTCGTATTATTCTGTTCTTTCTCTTTTGGGCCCATAGCTCAGTTGGTTAGAGCAGTCGACTCATAATCGATTGGTCGGGGGTTCAAGTCCCTCTGGGCCCACATATTACAACCCTAACTTATTGTAATGTATTAAGTTAGGGTTTTTTTATTTTTATTTACTTCCCGTACTACTTCCCGAAATTATTTGGTTATTTAATTCCATATAATCATTTTACTGTATGAATATTTCGTTGAGAATAGTAAAGAAAAACCCTAACGAAGAATGAATTTTGATTTAAGCAATAGAAAAGAAGTATTAGCGGCTACACTAGAAAGAATTGATAGATATTATCAAAACACCAAAGATTTTAAGGCATCACCTGTTTTAGATATCAACAATATTAAAGATTTTATTGGCCGAATGAATCTGAACAAGAGTGGTATTCCAGAAGAAGCCATCGACCATGTGTTGGATGGACTGGAAAATTTTTCTGTTCACACGCCTCATCCGAAGTATTTTGGACTCTTTAATCCTCGATCCAATTTTGCAGGCATTCTAGCAGACATAATTACCGCTTTTTACAATCCACAACTAGCTGCTTGGAGTCATGCCCCTTTCGCAGTGGAAATTGAAGCCAAAGTCATAAAAGATATGGCTTCTAAATTTGGTTACGAAGAAAAGTCATCAGATGGGGTTTTCACAACCGGAGGAGCTGAAGCAAATTTAACGGCACTTTTATGTGCCTTAAATGATAAATACGAGAAATATTCTGTCGAAGGATTACTAACCTTTAACAAAAGACCAATAGTTTATTGTTCTCAAGAGGCCCATCATTCTATTCAAAAAGCGGCAAGGACTGTCGGGTTAGGTGTTGATTCGGTTCGAACTATCAAAACAGACTCTGACTTAGCACTCGACATCCAAGATTTAAAACGAGCCTTGAACGAGTTAGATAAAGAGCGCTACGAACCGTTGATTATAATTGGAACCGCTGGGACTACTGGAACAGGGGCGATCGATGATTTAAAAAGTTTGAATCAGCTTTGTAAAAGCCATGGCATTTGGTTTCATGTAGATGCCGCATATGGGGGGGGAGCAGTTCTGAGCGATAGTTTAAAGAATAACTTAGATCATATACAGCATTCTGATTCAATCACTTTTGATGCTCATAAATGGATGTCTGTTCCCATGGGTACAAGCATGTTCCTTACATCACACAATGACATACTTAGTAAAACCTTTCGCATCACGACAGAATACATGCCCAAAGAAGCCAATGATTTGGATGTGATTGAACCGTACTCACATTCAATACAATGGTCCAGGAGGTTCAATGGATTAAAAATCTATTTATCATTGTTAATTTATGGTTGGCAAGAATATGAAAAAATTATAGACCATCAGGCGAGAATGGGTGAAGTTTTAAGGAGTAAATTGATAAATGACGGTTGGGTAGTAAAGAATAAAACACCATTTCCGATTGTTTGTTTTACTGATAGTATTCTTGAATCTGATGAGCAATTTACATCAATAGTTTTGGACAGGATTCTTTCTAGCGGAAAATCATGGCTTTCAGTTTATCCGGTAAATGGAGTTCCTTGTTTTAGGGCGTGTATAACTAATTATTCTACCACCGAACATGAAGTCGGCGAGTTGGTCAACGAATTAAACATGGAGAGAGAGCGTTATACCGCAATACAACGAGTATGAAAAAACAATCATATCACTATCAAAAGTTGTTCAAGCGATTGCCTTTATAGATAACAATTTTAAAGATCAACCATCTCTAGACTCAATAGCGTAGCATATTCATTTAAGTCCTCATCATTTTCAAAGGCTGTTTCAAGATTGAGTTGGGATCAGTCCAAAAAAATACTGACAGTTCATTAGTTCAAATTATGCCAAGAGCTTGTCAAAAAAAGAGAAGAAAAATCTTATTGATACCGCTCACGAAACAGGACTACTTTACAAGGAGTGTTTACTTTGTTGATTGGTACTACTTTTCAGCTCTATTTTAGTATTAGATAACGGTGTCATGGAATCGTTTAGAGAATATATTAGTTGTTTTTTTATATATAGCATTCACATAACTATTATTCGGTTCTCGCTAATTCTAGCTGTGTTTAACCGTTAAAAAAATTATTGTTTACCGATCTTTAATCCATATAATCACATGTGCGTCTACTGAAAAAGGCATGATAAACCCATTTTAGTACAATGAATACACAAGAAGAATTTACTCAAGCTCAAATTGACCGTATAGTAGAAATGGCATGGGAGGATCGTACTCCTTTTGAAGCCATTGAATTTCAATTTGGAATCAAAGAAGCCCAAGTTCGAAAAATTATGCGATCAGAAATGAAAAAAAGTTCTTTCAAAATGTGGAGAGAGCGGGTTTCAGGTCGAAAAACAAAACATACCACATCGTCATCCGCTCGTCGCTTTAAATCGGCTAATCAGAAAGGCTAGGGCCTATGGGGAGACATAGTTGTATTGTCTTTGGTTAAATTATATAAAATACATGGAATGGAAGATTTGTTTTTCTACTTTTATTCCATGACACATTTATCCAATATTCACTCAAAGAGTCCAAATGATTAGATCTTGTACACTTGTTGGCTTTATTCTTTTTTTGGGAACTTCATATAATTTTGCGCAAGAAAGCTTTTCAAATATTGAAGGAACCGTACAATCAAAGCAAGATAACAGTCCACTAATTGGAGTTACACTTGAACTCTTTACATTGGAGAATCGTAGGGTCGCCGCAACCGTTACGGATCCTAATGGAAGGTTTAATTTAGAACGAATACCTTCAGGTTCTTATGAACTAGTAATCCGTTATATAGGTTTTGAAGAATATCGCCTTAACCTTAGAGTACCAGAAGATGTTGGGCAACGACTTCGCATATTTATGGAGCCCGAAATACTTAGTATCGGTGAAATAGAAGTACAAGCCAATAGCTTTCAAGATTCTACCTCAACGCAGACTTCGGTCCAACGTATTAGCTCAACACAGGTCCAAAGCCTTGCTGGCGGTCAGGGCAATGTATTTAATTTGTTAAAGGTGGTTCCCAGTGTTACATCTACCAGTGATTATTCTTCTCAGTTGATTGTGAGAGGTGGTGAAGCGAATCAAAATCTATTTGTACTTGATGATATTGAAATTTACAGTCCATATCAGGCCAATGGGGTAGGCAGTTTGTTTAATCCAAATGTTATCCGAGACATGGACTTTTATGCAGGTGCTTTTCCCGCGAGTTTTGGGGACCGTTTGTCTTCCGTGTTGGTTATTAATACGACCACGGGAAATCCTACCAAAGTATTGGAAACACAATTAGAAGTGGATGCAACCGTTGCAGCATTAACGATGAAGGGCGCGCTCCCTTTTTGGGAGTCTTCATGGATAGTAAGCGGGCGAAAAACGTATTTTGATTCATTTGCCAACACTTTTGCCCAGCGAGTGGTCACCCAAAATGACATTGCGTTCCCAGATTTCAATGACCTTACTGTTAAGCTAGAACTACGACCGGGAACAGGACATTCCGTTTCGTTTACGGGTCTTTTAAGCGACGATGTAATAGATTGGATCGCTCGGGAGGATCAGTTTGGTGAATTAGAATCAGACAGAGAAAATTTCTCAGGTGATCAATCCTCTACTAATCGTGCCTTAGGATTTCGATGGACATACAGTCCGGCTCCTTTTTTTCAATCTCATATATATTCAAATTATTACAAGAATACGGGTGATAATGGAATTGCGGGTGATTTTAGGCCTGGAGTTATCCCCGGAACTGGTTTTTTGTGGGAGTCTCCAGTAAGTGACACTGATAGTATTGTAATTGACTATGATCAGCAATATTCTTTTGAAAAGTACACAGCAGGTTCACGTTTGTTTTTCACCCTTCCAAGGCATGAATTAGAGATAGGAGGTGGGTATGATCACTTGATCAATAACCTGAATATTAATTTAGGACTGAATAGTTTGGGTGAAGCTATGTTCGCCACGTTCGAGTATGCTTCTAGTATGCTTGAAGCCTTTGGTGATACATTAAATTCTAGAGCAAAAACAGATCGATACTATGCTTATGCAAACTATCGTTTTGAATTCTTCAAAGACCGCCTATTTGTTCAACCAGGAATGCGATATGTCCAGTATGGGATCAATAAGGAAGCATATTTGCTGCCACGCTTTGGAGTATCATTATTACCGGCTAGAGGTTGGACTATAAGATTTGGTGGTGGAACATATATTCAAAGCCCTGGATTTGAAAAATTGATAGAGCCAGACAACATTTTTAATGTATCAAAGTTTAATAATGTTAATACCTTACAATCTGAACAATCGCAACAAGTCGTATTAGGGATAACAAAATATATTGGAAAAAGCTGGCAAATTGAAGTAGAGGGATATGTCAAAGAATATCAAAACTTGATAACGCGTAGCTATCAAAATTTACTAGTGATTGAAGATGTCTTTAATCCTGTCACTAATAAAGGCAATACGATGTTAAATCCTCAAAATTATTACTTCGAATTACAACGCGAGTGGCGATTAACAGATGTCCCTGTTAATAATGGTACTGGTAGATCAGAAGGAATTGAATTACTGATACAAAAATATCCTTCATCTAATAATAAAATGTCTGGCTGGTTTTCTTATATCTGGGCAAGATCTGAGCGAAAAGAAGAAATTGATGGGAATATGTTTAGTTATCCTTTCGATTATGATAGGAGACATACAATGAATTTCATTTCAAATTTTCAGTCTTCTGACGCTTGGAGTTTTAATTTGACATGGAGATTTGGGACGGGTCTTCCATATACGGAGCCCATAGGATTAGATCCGATGAATTTTACATGGCAGGGTGATTCATTTTTTATTTCGGATCCAGAGACAGGTAATATCCAACTAAATCCTGATTTTGGAGAGCTTGAAAATGTTAATCAAAAACGTTATCCATCTTACAATCGAATTGATTTAAGAGCGCAATATAGTGGTTCAAATGGTAGAATTAGATATGATCTATATTTAGATATAATTAATGCATTAAACTTTCAAAATGTGCAAAGCTATAAATATGTAATCTACCCTGTAGATCCTAATCCAGAGGGTGTACCAGATTTTTTAAGAAGAAGTTCTTGGGTTGAATTAAAGAGAGAGCCAATATATATGTATCCATTTATCCCTAGCTTAGGGGTAAAGTTGCAATTCTAAATTTCTATTGTAACTCTAATCCCATAGAAAAGTAAATTTCTATTTTTATACCCTTTTGAATTAATGATGTATTGTAAATTCGGTTGGGTTGAAAACCTACTTTCTATTGTTTTATAAGATAATTCGATTACATATTCATAAGGGTGTTTAGAATTTTGAACTCTATAATCAAAGATTGATTTATATAATTTAGAGAACCCAGCACTACCAAAAGAAGCACCAAGACTAGAGGTGTCTTTTAATTTATAGATTATGCCTCCACCAATATAATTTGAAATTAATTCAGTATTTGAGTTTGAATATCCTACTCTCAGATACCAATCAATATTTTTGTAATTCGAATAGAGATGTGCATAGATACCAGAACTAATTTTATTTAAGCCTATACCAAAACCTAAAGGCGGTTCGCCAATTGGATATCTATCATTATGTTCGTGTGTAGATGCCCAACCTCCGAACGTTGATTCAATATTTTTATGCTTGGTAGAGTATTCACTGATAAATAAAATACCTTCATCCAAATTCAGTTTATAATTTGGTTCAGGATACATTTTTCTAATTATTCTACTATTTGAGTCATAAATACCAGACTTTAATTCCCAATTTTTCTTTGCAAAATTAACTTCAATACCTAGACTTGTATAAGGAAAAATTGAAGGCCCATATAACCCAGTGTTTGACAAATCTGGGCCAATTCCTTGTGATGGATTTATAAAAAAATCTGCGGACTCTATATGATCAAATTGTGCATTGAGATCTAATACCCCAAATTTTAAAGAAAATGTAGAATTAGACTCAAATTGTACCCAGCTTTCTAATATTTCAAATCCTCTGTTAGCTTCAATATTTGATATTCCTTGAATATTGTTTGCAATACTTTGCCCATTTACCCAAAATGCAGATCCATAAATCTTTAACTTATTATTATCTGATAAATTAAAGATTGTTGATACTGATGTTTCGTAGTATTGTAACCAAATTACATGACGCCATAATTCTTGGTGTGACGTAAAATTGAATTCAGTATGATCATATATGATTTGAGCCTTCAAATTACTACTGTACATGCTTGCGCAAAAAACCAATAGAAAAATCAATTTCATTAATTTTGATTTACCTTTAGTGCTCATTTTAAAAATTCATATTACATTGTTGTAATTAAATTTAACAAAAGAAATAATCTAGTGAGCGATCAAAAAATAATCTTCTCGATGGTGGGCGTTAGTAAAGTCCATAAACCCAACAAAACTGTTCTAAAAGATATTTATCTCTCGTTCTTTTATGGCGCCAAAATTGGTGTTCTCGGGTTAAATGGAGCCGGTAAATCTACTCTTCTCCGTATTATAGCCGGTGAGGATCAAGACTACATTGGAGATATCAGTATTCAGAAGGGAGTAACCTTTGGTTATTTGCCTCAGGAACCCGAGCTAGATCCAAATAAAACAGTAAAAGAAATTGTTCAGGAGGGGGTTCAGGAAACCGTTGATCTACTTGCAGAATATGAGGCAGTAAATGCTCAATTTGCCGATCCAGACGCCGATTTCGATGCATTGATTGCTAAACAAGCGAAATTACAAGATCAAATTGATCGGGTCGATGCATGGGATTTAGATTCTAAGCTTAATCAGGCCATGGATGCTTTACGGTGCCCAGACGGAGATACTCCTGTGAGTGTTTTGTCGGGAGGAGAAGCGCGACGGGTTGCCCTAACACGTTTACTACTTAAAAAACCGGATGTCTTACTACTCGATGAGCCAACCAACCACTTAGACGCCGAATCGGTAGGTTGGTTAGAACAGCATTTAGCTCGTTATGAGGGTACCGTCATCGCTGTAACGCACGACCGGTATTTCTTGGATAATGTGGCAGGCTGGATACTAGAACTCGACCGAGGTGAAGGTATCCCATTTGAGGGAAATTATAGTTCTTGGCTGGAGCAAAAAGCGAAGCGACTTCAACAAGAGGAAAAGGAAGAATCCAAGCGTCAAAAAACCCTTCAACAAGAATTGGAATGGATTCGCCAAAATCCAAAGGGGCGGCGCGCAAAAAGTAAGGCTAGGATTAACGCCTATGACAAGCTTTTAGAACAGCAAGGAGAAAAACGCCGTGAGGATATGGAGATTTTCATTCCAGCAGGACCACGGTTGGGTGATAAGGTCATTGTAGCTGAACACTTGCAAAAAGCGTATGATGAAAAGTTACTCGTCGAGGAGATGAATTTTTCTTTACCTCCGGGTGGAATTGTGGGTGTTATTGGGCCGAATGGTGCGGGTAAGACCACCTTATTTAAAATGATTACGGGCCAAGAAAAACCCAACGAAGGTACACTAACACTAGGCGAAACGGTACAACTAGGATACGTAGATCAAAAGCGTCCTTTGGATCCCAATAAAAGCATATGGGAAGAAATTTCGGACGGGCAGGATGTATTGGTTTTGGGAAATCGTGAAGTAAATTCGCGTGCTTATGTTGCTCGATTTAATTTTAGCGGTAGTGATCAACAGAAAAAAACCTCTCAACTCTCAGGTGGAGAGCGAAATCGCGTACATCTAGCTAAAATGCTTAAGGAGGGGGCTAATGTACTTCTTCTCGATGAGCCTACCAATGATTTGGACGTGAATACCCTGCGAGCGTTAGAAGAAGCACTACTTGAATTTGCGGGTTGTGCCGTGGTTATTTCTCACGATCGGTGGTTCTTGGACCGAGTCGCTACTCATATTTTGGCCTTTGAGGGAAATAGCGAAGTTTATTGGTTTGAGGGGAATTATGCTGAGTACGAGGAAAACCGAAGACAGCGTTTAGGTATTACCGAGGATCAACCCACCCGGATACATTACAAGAAATTAATGCGTTAGATTCGAATTAAGGTTTGCAATCCTTACATTGAGCTAAACCAACGCATACCGTATGAATTCTACCAAACCTACAACGCCTATCAAGGTGTCAAAGGGAATGTGGTCCTGGGCCATGTTTGATTGGGCCAACAGCGCATTTTTTGTAATAATACAGACCTTTGTTTTTGCTGCTTATTTTCAACGCTCCATTGCCGCTGATGCCATAAGTGGTACTGAACAATGGGGTAATATGGTCTCGGCGGCAGGTCTACTAATAGCATTTACAGCACCTATTTTAGGCGCTATAGCGGACCGATCTGGTCGTAGAAAGCCATGGATTGCCGCATTTTCACTTATGTCCATCGTGGCCAGCTTTTTACTTTGGTATGCTGAACCCAGTACTGAATTTTTGATATACGCCTTAGTGGTCACCTTTATTGCAACGGTGGGGGCTGAATATGCCTTTATTTTTTATAATGCCATGTTGCCCGATTTGGTCCCGCCATCTTATATGGGCCGTTGGTCAGGTTGGTCGTGGGCTATGGGCTTTGCTGGTGGCATAGTGTGTCTTTTAGGAGCGCTGTATCTCTTTATCGAGAGCGGAGGTGCCTGGCTAGGTTTAAATACTGAGACACTTGAACATATACGAGCTACGTTTGTTTTTACGGCCGTATGGTATTTGGTTTTTTCTATTCCCATGTTTCTTCGTACCCCAGACGTGCCAAATAATCATCTCCCTGTAGGGCAGGCCATTAGAGAGGGAATCCTGCAACTTAAAAATTCCATTAAAGAAGCCCGTAATTACGCTAATATATACCGCTTTCTACTCGCCAGGATGATTTATAATGATGCCGTTATTTTGATTTATGCCTTTGGTGGTATATATGCAGCTGGAACCTTTGGTATGGATGAGTCTCAGATAATTATATTTGGGATCGGACTAAATGTTACTGCTGCACTAGGTGCAGTTGGCTTCTCTTGGATGGATGATCGGTCGGGTAGTAAAAAAACGATTTTAGCCTCACTAATTGGCTTAATTATCCCAGTTACAGCTATTCTTTTTGTTGAAGATATTTTTTGGTTCTGGATTTGGGGGTTAATGTTAGGCGTGTTTTTTGGCCCTGTTCAAGCAGCCTCAAGAACCTTAATGGGGCGATTAGCTCCAGAGGACAAGCGAACAGAAATGTTTGGCTTATTTGCCTTTTCGGGGAAAGCTACAGCATTCATCGGCCCTAAGTTACTGGGCTGGGTAACGGTGTTATTTGCAAGCCAACGAATAGGAATGTCGGTTGTTTTAGTGTTACTTGCTCTTGGGTTCTTACTTATGTTGCGAGTTCAAGAACCAGCGAAAATTCATCAAACTGACTTAGCATAACATCCGATCATATTCTATTCCCATCAAATTAACCACTATGTTAGAAAAACGAATTCATCCAAATGCTATTCCTGCTTGGCGTTTGCAATATGCACTAAGTGGACTTTTTCTTTTTGTCCCGCCTACTTTTCTTTATTTTTTACACGGAAAAGAGGTATTACCTGTTGAATGGAGTATTGGTACGGGTCTTCTTGCGGTGATTATTTATGCATTGATGGTCACCTTTCTTCCTAAGTTAAGATGGTCACGTTGGAGTTATCAGGTAGATGATAAGGGAATTCAGATGCGAAGGGGAATCATATGGGTTGAGTTTACAGAAGTGCCTATTAATCGAATTCAGCACGTGGATACTCGTCAAGGGCCTATTTATAGGTCATATAATCTATCTGTGATTCGCTTTTCAAATGCTGCTACCTCTCATGAAATCCCTGCTCTAGAGGAAGAGCATGCCCATGATCTCAAAAATAAAATCACCGATTTGGTGCGTCTAGTCAAAGAAGATGTTTGAGTTTCAACGACTTCATTGGGTGGCTGCGGTAACAGGAGTCTTGGAGGTTATTAAGCAAAATGTACTTACCCTCATCATTCTTTTTATAGTCGGTTCAAGGAACGAGTCCTCCTATTTCATATGGTTTATTGGGGTAGGCCTCATTTCAGCGTTTGGACTTGGTATTTTAGGTTGGTTTCGGTTTAAGTACCAGTTGTTAGAAGATGAAATACATATACATAAGGGTATTTTTGTTCAGAAAAAACTATACATCCACAAGAACCGAGTCCAAGTTACTGAACTATCTGCAGGTGTCATCCAACGATTGTTTGGTTTGGTTTCGCTGACTATCCAAACCGCAGGAGGAGGTTCCGAGCGTGCTGTTCTCTCCGCACTGGATATTGAAACCGCTAACAATATAGTTGATGTATTAAACCCTAAAAGCTACGAGTCTGGCAGCTCAGCACCTTCTCAGAGGATCGATGAACCTAATGTGCAAGCAGAAGCTAATCAAGAATATGATTCGCAGTATAATACTGAATCCCAGCGTAGT
Source organism: Balneola sp. (assembly GCA_038124025.1). Lineage (GTDB taxonomy): Bacteria > Bacteroidota > Rhodothermia > Balneolales > Balneolaceae > UBA1275. Next base: position 28,360 of record JAYPBC010000002.1, read on the forward strand.
TTTGATTCGCAGCATAACTATGTATATCAGCATAGTCAAAATCCCGAGTGGTCCCTATCCAATAAACGACTACTCTATTTGGCATTAACCTCAGGTGAGTTTGGGATCATAGCGACCATTCTCGGAACAATTATCGGGCAATTTTCAGAATTTATTACTGATGAAAATATTCAGTGGATAATTGAACGTATTCCTGTCATTCAACAGCCCGGCCTATACTTTGTACTCTTTTGTGTGATGGCCGTTATTTTGGTATCCTATCTATTATCAATAGTGTCCAGTTATGTGCGCTATTATGGCTTTACTATTCGTAAAGTAGGCAAAGAATTACATATATCACGAGGGTTATTAGAACGCATTCAAACCACCGTTCCATACAATCGTATTCAAGCAATAAAATCTACGGAAGGGCTATTACGTCAGCCTTTTGGACTGGAATCTATTTCAATCATTAGCGCGGGGCACCAACAAGGCCAACAGCAAAGATCCTTACTAGCGGCACCTTTAATACTGGGTAATGAGCGGGAGCTTTTTTTCCAACAATTTTTTGGTGGTTGGGAGTTAGCCAAGGGCATTGGTCAGCAGCAAAGACATGATTTAAAGGAATCATCTCAGGACTTATACACTAACTTAGATGATGTCGTAATAACGTCAGAGACCAACTTGGAATTAATCAAAAATGAGCAACTCCAGTTGTATGCCATTGCTCCCAAAAAAGCATTTAGTCGTTATCTCCGAAGACCTAATTATCTTTGGCTATTTCCTACCTTATTGGGTGTTTACTGGCTCCCTTGGTTAATTTGGTTGGCTATGCTAAGCATTCCCGCCACACTCTTTGGTTGGATCTCTTATAAAGATACCGAACTAGGGTTAACTAATGAGTATCTATATATAAGGTATAGAACATTGGCCAGAAAGCATATTTGGATCCCGAAAATTCGCCTACAATCGATGGCTCATACTCAGCATATCTTCCAAAGGAATAAAGAACTGTATCATATGATCTTTAGCGTGGTATCTGGCTCCCAAGAGTTACGAGTTCGAATTAAGGATTTCACTACTAATTCAAAGAGCTCGATTTTGAGATGGTTCCATCGCTGAGCGTGATGTAATGTCTTGGGCAATTATAACGATGAACTATTGAATTAAATACATTTCTAGTGGTACAGCCCACGAAGTTGATTACAAATTCAATACTATCGCCCAGCTTATCCTAGCCTAAGGCCACATCTAATACCATCATCACACTAAAGCCAATCATAGTACCAAGGGTCGCTATATCGGTATTTCCGTGCATTTGACTTTCCGGGATAAGTTCCTCGACCACAACATAAATCATCGCTCCAGCAGCAAAAGCTAATGCGTAGGGAAGTACGGGTTGTACAAGAATTACGGCTGCGGCGCCAATGACTGCGGATACAGGTTCAACAATTCCAGATAGCTGTCCATACCAAAAACTCTTTCCTCTATTCATTCCATCTCTTCTAAGAGGAAGAGAAACAGCTACACCTTCAGGAAAATTTTGAATTCCTATACCAATGGCTAATGCAATAGCTGGGGCCAAGGCAGCGGACATTCCAAGGTCTACTGATTGAATAGCCGCTCCAAACAGGACTCCAACAGCTAATCCTTCTGGTATGTTGTGAAGAGTCATAGCAAGCATTAAAAGGGTAGAGCGTCTCCAGCTAGTTGGGATACCTTCAGCTTCATCCCTTGGGAGTCCGATATGCAAATGAGGGAGATAATGATCACAAATCCGCAAAATTAACCCACCCAACAAAAAGCCAATTACAGCAGGCACCCACCCTATATAACCTTGCGCTTCGGCCATGTCTATAGCAGGCAGAATGAGGGACCATATACTTGCGGCAATCATAACCCCGGCCGCGAAACCCATCATACTGTCGAGTAGTTTGAAGCTAACTTGCTTAGTGAAGAAGACCAGTGAGGCACCTAAAGCGGTCATGCCCCATGTGAATAATCCAGCAATAAAAGCCTGTATAACAGGGTGTAGTGCAAGAAACCAATCAGGAAGTATCATTTTGGAAGCTTATTATTTAGTCTAATTTTAAAATTACTCGGATTAATAATGGCTAATTAAAAATTTAACCATGGCTAAATATAAAACAGGATACATAAATAAGCTACATTAAATTGTCTCTTATTTTGGTTTTTTAAGAGATGTTGGTACAAAATGAAATTGGTGAGTGAGGAGCAACTAAAAAGTACAATGATCTTCTCAGCTTATTTAGTACATCACGGCAAGGTGGTAAAAAAGCTTATTCCTCCAGCCTGTTTTCCTGTTTCAACAAAGCTAACCAACTCTTGAGTCTCAATTGAAATGACATCAACGGATCCTGGCTCGCCACCAATTCCTTCAACAGAAATAAACGCATATTTACTATCAGGGCTTATGGCAACGCCGTGAGAAACTTTGCGAGAGTTGGGTATTCGAGCAAGTTCCACTCCACGCTGCAAGTCAATGATGCTGGTTGCTCCTGCGCCCTTAAGAGAACTAACCAAATACTTACCGTTTGGACTGACTTCTAAATTGTAGGGTGATTTCCCTGTTGTGAACCTTCGGCTTATGGTCCACTTTTCAATATCAATTTCGATAATTTCGTCGGAACCATTACCTGCAACATATACCCATTGGCCATTTGGATGGGGGTCTGCCCAAGTAGGTTTTATCGTAGGAGCGTGATGTTGCATGGAGTGGTGATCGTCTTTAGTTGTAGGTTCTGAACTATTCATTTCTTTCATCCAGCCCATACGTCCACCAGTACCTTCCATAGCTGTTAGCTCAGCTTCTAAATCTTGGGTGGTCATGGGACTATGTTGTTCATGCTCATGATTACCAGCGGCATCACTTTTCATCGGTGCTTTAAGTGACAAGGTTCTAGATATCTCAAAGCCATAGGTATCCACTTCAATTAGTTCATCACTCATCATAGATACATGATAGGTTTTGGTGCCACTAGCGTTCATTCTAGTTCCATGCGGCATAATTCCAGTGGGCAGTTCAGCGATTAAATCCATAGTCTCGGGGTCAACAACCATCATGCTGCTAGGTTCCATTTCTCCATGCAAATTAAAATTTACCGTATATAGAAGACCGGTAAACTCAGAAATTTCCATACTTGCAGGGAATAGACCAAGATCCACGGTACCCATTAATTCATGTGTATCGGTGCTGTATTTAGCCAAGTACCCATAAGGATTGCCATGTGCTATGGTTACAAACCAATGCTTTTTATCAGGAGAAATAGTGAGCCCATGCGGTCCATCCGTTTCTGTTGGAATTTTTCCAACTGGCGTGGTTACATCAACCCACCCTTGATATGTGTTTGCGTCGAAACTTACTCGGTGAACAACATCTTCCGACTCTGCGGCCACATACACTTGATAAACTTGTGCATTTACCTCTGAGAAAAATATGGCAAGGAATAGTAGTACAGAATGTACTAAATAGCCCTTATTCGTTAGAAAACAAGTCATATATGGGATGGATTGAGTGGTATTCATTTGACTAACTAGTTAAAAAAGTCTTGTTATCGTAGCTTGTTTCAATTTAGTGATGATTTAGTTTTGCACATCGCCTAGTTTTACTGCCCATATTCCGGAGTTCCAGTCCGAAAGAAAAATTAACCCTTTGTAAGGTTGTGGCCCCCAGGTGAAGGTGGAATTTGGAATAGCGGCGTTAGGATCTGAGGGTAGAAAAAGTGCTATTTCACGACCCTGCTCGTATAAGTCTCCCATCAAATCACCCGATACATCAACCACGCGCAAACCACCATTATAAAAAGCGGCATACATAATATCATTTTCAATCCAGTAGTTGTGTGAACCTGCTTCTGGGACTTGATAACGTGCAACTTCATCTGGATTATCCCATCCATCAAACTCGATAAAGTGTACCCAGCCTGCTGCTCTATTCGGGCCTTGAGTGTCTAAACCATAAGGAAAGGCTTCATCACCTGCGGCGACATAAAATTTACCGGTAGACTCAGATTTAAATGGAAAAGCAGCATGATTCCAACCACTAGGATAGGTATAACTTCCGAGTGGTGTAGGATTGGCTGGGCTACCACCCGCACCCGGCATGTCAGCTGAGCTATTTGATCCTACATCTACTACCACCACGCCATCACCCCAATTTGATGAATAGGCAATTCCATCTTCTATCCAAACATCATGAATAGAATGTCCAGGAGTGTCTAGCTCAAAAACACCTACAGTGTACGGATTACTTGGGTTCTCAATATTTATTATGTCATATTTACGACCGTTATTGACCGCATAGACATGATTTTCATAAATGAAGGTATTGTGTACACCACCGGTTAAACCATCGGTGTATTCGGCTAAAATGGTCGTTTCCGAGGGCTTGGTCACATCTAAAATAATAATGCCATTTTTTCGGTTAGAAGCACCTTCACGAGTGATTACTGCAATAGTACCATCTTCGGATACTTTCACATCGTTTACGGTACGAGCATCCACTTTTACGGTATCAATGGTGTGGATATTAGTAGGATCGGTCACATCCCATAAAAATGCTTCACCTCGAGCTCCCCAAGTTCCAGTGATGGCATAATCACGACCATCAACTCCTTCCCAAACCCACAGATCTGATGTTTTTACATCGGGTACGATACCTTTACCGACCACTTCCAAGTTACGACGAACCTTTCTGGGTTGAACAGAAATATTCATGGTTGCTTGAATAGCACCAGAACGAGCGATTATAGAATATTTTCCAGCATGATTAGCTACGAACCGACCATCTTGGGCAATTTGTGCAGAGCTACCCTGCCCTAATTGATCGTCGGGATAGGCTATGAAACTATATTGAACGGGCATATTTACCAAAACATTACCTTCATTATCTACCGCAGAAGCACTAAAGTGAATCACATCCCCGGTTTTTATGGGTTCGGGACTTGGATTTGTGACCTTCAATGTCAGCGCAGCAGCTCTATTTTCTATTACTACCAGTGTCCAACGAAATTGCTCGGCACCTGCAACTACCACTAAGTCTGCAGAACCTGCCGCATGTGTACTTAGCTGGTTAAAATCATTTACGCTAAAAATGGATTCATTGCTACTAGAAATAGAGAGCTCATCGGCACTTCGAACGGCATCTAAAGAATCTCGCACCACAAAATTAAGATCCAGCGTAGTACCGGTGTAAAATGTATGATTAGCTTGCTCCCAATCCACAAGGGTGATGGGTGGAAAAAGAACATGTACCTCAAAATCTTGACGAATTCTATTGGCACCAAGTGTCATAGCAGATATGGTATGAACGCCAGGTTTAATCGCTTGTAATTCCCCTTCACGACTAACTACTAAGGAGCGGCGAGCTCTAGAAAAAAAGACGACCGTATCCGCCAATACATCACCCTCTGCACTTAGTACCTCTGCTTCTAATTGAACACGTTCATTGACCCTGAGTTCTAAGGACTTATTTAGAAGCCGTATTTGGGATTCCTGAGCGTAGGTGAATATTGGAGTTATAACAAAGAAAAGACAGAAAAATAGAAGGTTTCTAGCATTCATAATTCGCAAATATTTAGGAGGTAAAAAAATTATTTTTCAAACACAAATAGCACACAATTAGCTCTTAATCGTGTAAGTGTTTTTCAGATAAAAGGATAGATGACCACTATCGATACGCATAACAATATATAAAAGGGTAGCTATTTATCAGAAAAAAAAAGTAGAAATCCTTAATTTCTATACTATCACAATGTCTGACATTTTAGTTCATTCATCCTACAGATATTTGCGCATCATTTAATTGATTAGAGCAGTAAATCTTTTCGTTAAATCTTAGTTAAGTACCCAATAATGAGTATATCTTTCAAAAAATTACCTTTCGCCAATCGACACCACGGAATGAGCGCTACCGATCATCGGCTCATGCTTGATACGATACATGCTAAGGACTTGGAGCAGCTGATTGCAGAAACAATTCCTGACGGTATTCGACTGAAAAGTGATTTAAACATTCCCTCAGCACTTACAGAAGAAGAATTTTTAGCAGAATTTCGGGAGATTGCAGGGAAGAATAAGGTTAATAACTCATTTATTGGTCAAGGGTACTACGATACCTTTTTACCGACGGTTATTCAACGAAATATTTTAGAGAATCCTGCCTGGTATACCGCTTATACTCCATATCAAGCAGAAATTGCACAGGGTCGGATGGAAGCACTCATTAATTTCCAAACAATGGTCAGTGAACTGACTGGTATGGAGTTAGCTAATGCTTCACTACTCGACGAAGCTACTGCTGCTGCAGAAGCCATGACCATGTTGTATGGACAAAGAAAAGGAAGTAAGAAAAAAACAGCGCATACCTTTTATGTAAGCGATAAGGTCTTTCCCCAAACCCTAGATTTATTATACACCAGGTCTGCCCCACTAGGTATCCGAGTTGAAGTGGGAGAACTAGCAAAACTAGATGTTACACGGGATGATCTATTTGGCATCTTATTTCAATATCCAGAAGCCGATGGACAGGTAACTAACTATGAAGCACTCATCCAGGCCTGCAACGAGCATAAAGTTTATGTGGTGGCCGCTGCAGATTTGTTGAGTTTGACCTTATTGACTCCACCAGGTGAAATGGGGGCCGATGTAGTTGTGGGAACCACGCAGCGTTTTGGCGTACCCATGGGTTATGGGGGACCACATGCGGCATATTTTGCGACTAAAGAAGCCTTCAAACGGCAAATACCGGGTAGGATCATTGGTATTACACAAGACAAAGAGGGTCGCCCGGCTTACCGGATGGCACTTCAGACTCGAGAGCAACATATTCGGCGCGAAAAAGCAACTTCGAATATCTGTACAGCTCAGGTCTTGCTAGCAGTAATTGCAGGAATGTATGGAGTCTACCACGGCCCAGATGGACTTAAACAGATTGCAAAACGAATTCATGGCTACACGGTACTTACCAAAAAACTTCTGGAGTCTCTTGGAATTAGAGTTATAACTTCGGAGTATTTTGATACCCTCAGTTTTGATATGAATCGTACTGATTTGGAGCCAGTAGCGAGTAAAGCTGGAGTAAATTTTTATTATCCAACTAATGATACTGTGCAATTAAGCTGGGATGAAGCCAAAGACCTTGACGATTTAAAGTTACTACAGGAAATTTTCGAAGAGGTGACAGGAAAGAAGTCCGAGCTCAATATTGCTCACGAAATGGATGAAACCGAAATCCAGCTACCCTCATACATTCTGCGGGGTTCAGAGTTTATGACCCATGAAGTGTTCCATTTATACCGAACAGAACATGAAATGCTTCGCTACATGAAGCGCTTAGAGTCAAAGGACCTTTCATTGGTTCATTCCATGATTTCTTTAGGTTCATGTACCATGAAACTCAATGCAACCAGCGAAATGATACCACTTAGCTGGCCTGAGTTTGCTCAGATACATCCCTTTGCGCCACTCGATCAGGCCGAGGGATATGCTTATATGTTTAAAGAATTAGAGGCATGGCTAGCGGATATCACAGGATTTGACGCGATATCCTTCCAACCTAATTCTGGTGCGCAAGGCGAATATGCGGGATTAATGACCATACGAGCATATCATGAACATAGAGGTGATTCCCATCGTAATGTGGCTCTAATCCCGGCTTCTGCTCATGGAACCAACCCAGCCAGTGCCGTGATGGCAGGAATGCAAGTGGTCGTGGTAGAAACCGACAAACATGGGAATATTTCCTCTGACGATTTAGAGGCAAAAGCAGAAAAATATTCAGATCGTTTAGCCGCTCTAATGATAACCTATCCATCTACCCATGGGGTTTTTGAGCATAAGGTCAAAGATTTTTGCGCTCTCATTCATCAGCATGGTGGACAGGTTTATATGGATGGGGCAAATATGAATGCACAGGTCGGTCTTACGAGTCCCGGCCTTATCGGAGCCGATGTATGTCATCTAAATCTTCACAAAACCTTTTGTATTCCTCACGGAGGCGGAGGGCCTGGAATGGGCCCAATTGGAGTGGCTGAGCATTTAACTCCTTTTCTTTCCACTCACTCTCAAGTTCCTACAGGTGGAAAATTTTCGGCATCCCCAGTTTCTGCCGCTCCCTATGGAAGCGCAAGTATCCTTACCATATCCTATGCATATATTCGTATGATGGGTGGGGATGGACTGACTGAAGCAACTCGCCGGGCTATTTTAAATGCTAATTATATAAAAGAACGTTTAGAATCACACTTCTCAATCCTTTACACAGGACTAAGTGGTCGTTCTGCTCATGAGTTTATCATTGATTTACGACCATTTAAGCAAACCGCAGGAATTGAAGCGACCGATTTGGCAAAGAGATTAATGGATTACGGGTATCATGCACCTACTATGAGCTTTCCAGTACCAGGTACCCTCATGATTGAGCCAACCGAAAGTGAAAGTTTGGTTGAGCTAGATCGTTTCTGCGAGGCGATGATTGCTATTCGAGCTGAAATTATGTCCATCGAACAGGGTGAATGGTCGGCAGAGGATAATCCATTAAAAAATGCCCCACACACCATGCGAGTATTGACACAAGAGAGCTGGGATAAGTCATATACCCGCGAACAAGCAGTCTTCCCGATTGCTGAGTTACGATGGAACAAATTTTGGCCGTCCGTTTCCCGGGTCGATGATGCCTATGGAGATAGAAATTTAATATGCTCCTGCTTACCTGTGGAAGCGTATATTAGCTAAGTATGTCCTCACATATATAATCAGGAATAATTCCAGTAGCTGAAATTTCCCGTTCAATATGTTCAGCTCTGGAATTTCCAGATAAGACCAGCATGGTCCCGACACCAAATTTGTTTCCACCCAAAATATCGGTCTCAAGAGTATCTCCAACCATAAGTATTTCACTCTTTTCTAAAGGACCAATCTCTTGAACCAGTCCTTCATAGGCATACATAAACATCTGTGAATCTGGCTTACCAAAGTGAATGAATTTTTTCCCGAGCATACTTTCTACGAGTTTAGCAATGCCTCCTGTAGCTACAGCTATATCATGTTTAGCTACCGGGTAATATTTATCTGAATTGGCTAATATGACAGGCATTGTTTTTTTACGTAACAAGTTGACCGTTTTGTTGATATCCGTATTCCAATCAAAACCTTCGTCATCCAGGAAAACAAAGGCGGTGATATCATCAATATCATTTAGGTCTACTTCACCAGCAGCCACATGTTGCAAGCCCGATTGCAGGATATATTCTGCTGAATTTTGAGTACCTAAATAAGCTATTCGTCCGGAGGTAATTTTTTGCTCTAAAAACTGCCTTGCCATCATCCCGGAGGTGATTATTTCATGTAATTCAATATCGTTTAAACCAAGTTGTTGCAGGCTCTCTAATTGTTGTTCCTGGCTTCGGGATGCATCGTTGGTGAGTAGCCGAAATGTTTTTCCTTTTTGCTTAAGGGTTCGGATACTCTCCTGTACTCCTTCGATAAGACCTTTATGATTTTTTACGACACCATATGAGTCTAACATGACAACTTTATAGGTATCGATGACATGTGAAAAACTGGAATAGTTCATAGAATGTAATTTTTTTCGAGTGAGTGCGTTAAAATTCGAGTGAGTGAAAAAAGCTTAGTTAAGAATATCCATTAAACAGCTTGCATCGAATTGATCATCTAAACCTGGCAAGTGTGTTTCAAAGGTTTCTTTTTGTAGGGTGTTTGCAAATAACTCATGAAAAAAGAATCGCCCATACTTAACAACATAGGTTAATAAAAAAAAGCGGTAGGCTTCCTTCAGGAATAAAATTTCTTGCTCACTTAGTGGATTTACCCGGTGATAGGAGCGTAAAAATAGCTTGAAACGCTCATGCATTAAAATGTCTACGTTATAAGTAAACATGGTCCTGTCCCCAATATCGGAAACCACACGTGCAAAAAAGTAAAAATCCAACATTCGACTACTAACGCGAAACCAGTCATAATCCCACCTAGAGTACAATCTAAAAGTCTTAGTAACCGAAAAATTACCAATATTCCAATCCATAAAAACAGGAATCCGTGTGAGCTTATCAGCCCCTAAGTGTGCGAAATTTTGTTTGAATTTTTCGGCATGCTCAATAATTAAATCACGATACATAAAGTGTTCAAAGCGGCCTTCATCGGTACCTAAGTAAACAAGTAAATCATCAATATCCACCATCAGTGTTTTTGATGAGGGGGGAAGGGTATGGCGGACTTTCTCACACGCAGCATGGAATTGCCCCATCTGATTCCCAAATGTGACGATTTGTTCCTCGTTTAAACGTTTAGGAAGTTTGTGACGGGTTTTGATCGGCCGATAAAACACCACCCAAACATCTGCAGGCCCCTCTTTATGTCGATAAACAAATAATTCACTGCCTTTCATTAAGGATCTGGATAGCACATCCTCGAAAGGGTTAGGCAGATTATTGGACAAACTATTAATGATGCTATGATCCTCTACAAAATGTTCATAGCGACCAAAATAGGATAGTTTTGCAACAATACTGGTCTTATCTGAAAGATTCATTCGATAGACATGATTGGTCGATACCTTAGCTGAAATGTCTTCTATGTGAAGAAGTTTGCGACTAGAGTCATAGGCATCCCATGCACTCCGAACGATTGCATTAAAATCTATATATGCCATTTATATTAATTCAAAATAACGTTGTAGTTCCCATTCCCATTCCTCTCCTTGAGATTGCGATAATTCCCATTCTCTACTCATTATGAAATGATCAACAAATACCTCACCAAATAATTCTTTTGCCAACTCTGAGTGCTTCATTTGATGAACGGATTCGCTCAGTGTTGTAGGTAGTTTGGGTAGGCTTGACTGCTCATAGGCATTACCGTTACAAGGTTTTATCCTCAAGGGGAGCTTGTTTTTAATTCCATAAAGGCCGCTGGCTAAGCAGGCGCTAATAGCTAAATAAGGATTTATATCTGCTCCGCATACCCGATGCTCCAAATGACTACCGCCAGAAACTTCAGGGACAACTCGAATTGCCGTAGTTCGGTTATCTAGACCCCAACTAACGGTAGTGGGTGCCCATGATCCAGGAACATATCGCTTGTAGGCATTGACTGTGGGGGCAAACATAGGCATTATAAATGGAAGGCAGTGCAGTTGTCCAGCAAGATATTGCTGAGCAATAGTACTAAGTCTAGATCCATTAGTGAAATCGTGGGTTACGTTTTGTCCTTTTATATCCCATAAACTTTGATGCAAATGCCCACTGCATCCTGGATAATTTGGGGACCATTTGGCCATAAAACTGGCCATTAATTCAAATTTCTTGGCTAGTTGTTTTATCGCAAGTTTAAAAAGAGAAGATTGATCCGCCATCTCAAGGGCATTACTGAATCGAATAGCTGCCTCATATACACCAGGCCCAGTTTCTGTGTGCATCCCCTCTAAAGGTATGCCTGAAGCCATTAAATCGGTCAATATATGATGGGTGATATCTTGAAATTCTGACGTTCTGAGCATGGAGTAACCAAACATTCCAGGGCTTAGTGGGGTCAGGTTGTGATAATTTTTTGAGCGAACACTTTCGGGGCTTTCTTTAAACATGAACCATTCAAATTCAGATCCAAATTTTACTTCGTATCCAATTTCGTGTACTTGTGCCTGTATTCTTTTGAGCAAAGACCGAGGGCATACATTAGCAAGCTGTGAATCCTCCGAAAAATCGCCCAGATACAATTCGATTTCTTTTTCCCAAGCTAATGTTCTTTTTGTTGTGGGATCTAGTTTTAAAAGGCCATCTCCGAAGCCAGTATTCCATCCGCTTACACTATCCTGCGGGTAACATTTATCATGCATATCCCATCCAAAAACTACAGTACAAAATCCTATCCCACTTTTCATGCTTTGCTCAATCTTTGTGTGTGGAATGTATTTACCCCTAAGAACACCGTCTAGGTCAGTAAATCCAACTTTTAAATAGGAAAACGGGGTCGTTTCAATCATAGATTGTGTTGGGTTTGGGTGTTAGTTTATGTGTATTCGCTAGGTTTACCGTCGATAGTCTATTACCGTTAAGGTGTCATTGAGTGCGATTCCGTTGAGTCATTGACCTCTGTCCATCCAATATCTATTGCAAGGGGCAGTTGCTTTTGATCTATGAGGGCATAAAACTCCAGGCCAACCGGGCAAAAGCATGCTCTGCATACAGGGAATTCCACTTTTTTTGAGGATAAGACGTCAATATTAGCCTCACGCAACTCATTTAGGGCTTCTTGAATGGATGCAAATTCATATGGCACACACTGCTCGACTCCCGCAGCGTGTTTAATCCATTGTGTTCGATCCAATGACTGTTCGTTTAAGAAAATTGAATCACATCCAGCATAAATAAGGCTGCCAATAAAAATAAATCCTAGTATAAAATATCGATGCAGGTTCATGAACAATTTTTACAGTGATTGTTAAAATAACTTAACAGAGACTATAATACCTGTTTCTACTTTGCTTTCATTGTGATGGTGTAGCCGTCAAAAGAGCTTATATGTCTAATAAGTTTGGTTATAGTCTAGCTTGGTTTAATATAAACATAACTTGCTTTGATTAGCCATAAATCGCAAGTTTTTGTCGATTGAGACATAAGTGACTAAGTAAATACTTGCCTACAACAAGACTTAAGGTGGGCCATAATTAATAATTTACTAATAATGGGATTAAGCAATGGTAACACAAGTATTGTTTATTAGCAGGCAATAGTTATCATCTACGCTTATGAAAAGATCATTAGACACGGCCGTTATATCGGACGTGCATTTAGGTACAGTGGGTTGTCATGCAGTTGAACTTATCCAATATTTAAATTCAATAGATCCTAAGAGAATTATTCTTAATGGGGATTTTATTGATATGTGGCAGTTTAAAAAATATTACTGGCCTGAAGCACACATGCATGTGATTCGAACTCTCATCACTATGATGACCAACGGGGTGGATATTTATTATTTAACGGGTAACCATGATGAAACCTTACGTAAGATATCAAGTTTGCAATTAGGTCCATTATTTGTTCGTGATAAGCTAGTGTTAGAATTAAATGGGGAAAAGGTTTGGTTTTTCCATGGGGATATATTTGATGTTACCATGAAATATTCAAAATGGCTTGCAAAGCTAGGCGGTCATGGTTATGAACTTCTTATCTTATTAAACAGGTGGGTTAATTTGATATCTGTTCGCATGGGTTATGGCAAGTTATCACTATCGAAAAAGATAAAAGATAGTGTTAAAACAGCCGTCAATTTCATCGACGATTTTGAGGTTACGGCTATGGAGTTGGCCATTCAAGAAGGTCATGATTATGTAGTATGTGGGCATATTCATCAGCCTAAAATAAGAGGGTACGAAAATGAAGAAGGTTCCGTAATCTACATGAATTCCGGTGATTGGGTAGAAAACCTCACTTCCTTAGAATATGATGGCGAAGAATGGACACTTTACCGGTATGAAACTGATGCCCTCATACATCAAAGTTCAAATATTAATCCAATGATAGCTGCTCATCCTAGTTTGACTAATGGATTCGATCAGGGACTAAAAACAGGATCTATAGGGCAAGCCTAATGACGTTCAAATAGCTACATAAAAAGGTATTTCTATCGAGCCTATAAATAAACAGCATTAGCCATGAAGATATTATATGGTGTTCAAGGCACCGGACACGGTCACATTAGTAGGGCTAGAGTAATTTTACCGCGATTGCGTGAGATTGCACAGGTTGATGTACTCATAAGTGGATATAATTTTAAACTCCATCTCGACGGGGAAATCACTTACAAAGCTCGTGGTATTAGCTTAGCATATGACCGAAAGGGAAGCGTGGATGTGTTGGAGACAGCACTTAATATTCAACCTGTTAAACTCCTTCAGGATATTCAATCCTTGCCTATAGAAGAATATGATTTTGTGGTCAATGACTATGAACCCGTAACTGCCTGGGCAGCTCAAACGGCAGGGGTTAGATGTGTTGCCATAAGTCATCAAGCCTCGTTCTTATCGGAGAAGACTCCAAGACCCAAGAAAAAATCTTTAGTGGCCGAAGGCATACTTCGGCATTTTGCTCCCTCAAACTCAGCAGTGGCTTGTCATTATTTACGGTACGATGAATTCATAGAGCCACCAATCGTTAGAAAACAAATTCAACGATTAAGTCCATTTCGTCAAGACCATGTCACTGTTTATTTGCCAGCATTTAATGCATCAGAATTGCTTCCACATTTTAAACAAGTACCAGAAATTAAGTGGCATTTCTTTACATCTGACTGTGAGAAAGCCTACTGGGAAGACAATGTATGGGTTCGCCCAGTGGGTAACGAAAGTTTCTTGGAGAGTATTGAATCATGTGAAGGTATTGTTTCCGCCACTGGCTTTGAAACAACCTCTGAGTCAATGTATCTGAGGAAAAAACTTCTGACTATTCCCATTAAGAATCAGTATGAGCAATTATGCAATGCAGCGGCTATTGAGCGGCTAGGTGGGAAAGTTATCTACGAAATTGGGCCTGAGTTTGTTTTTCAACTTCGGCAGTGGTTACAGTCAGGTAAGCATCTAGACTTACCCGAAGTGTGTGATGAAAAAAGCCTAATAAATAAAATTATTCAACAAGGATCATCAAACACTAAATCTAGGAACGAACTGCTTAAGAGGCATGCCATCCTTGGTTGAATTTAAGGTACTTTCCTCTCTGTTCAACTCAATTTCATAGCTAATAAAGGCTGGATTTAGGTATCGGTATTGGTAATAAACGCGTTTATTGCCAAGAGTTTTTGAGCATCGCTCAATACAAAGAAGGGCAGCAGATTCTTCTAAGTCCATGTGTTGGGCTATTTGCTTACTAGCATTTACTGCATTAAAGATATAAGAGCCAGCAGTAATGGGGATTTCGTATTTCTCTTCTAAAATTTCATAGATTGTTTTATGCTCCAAATTTTCATCGAATAATAGTTGGCCGTAACTTCCTGGTAGCCATGTTTGATCAAAAGCGACAATTTTTTCATTAGCATATCGTACACGTTCGAGCTTCATAAGTTGAGAAGTGGAGGAGAGGCCAAGCTTTGGGTTGATGCTACCCTTAGCTTTGGTTTTTTTAAAACAAATAATTTTTGACGATGCTTTATAGCCCGCTCTTTTTAAATCTTCGGCAAAATCAGTAAGTTGTATTAGTGGGCTATCTGCGTTCCGAGCCATAACAAAAGCCCCTAGTCCTTGCTTTCTGTAGATCAAGTTTTCATTTTCAAGGGTTTGAAGTGCTCTCCGAACGGTTATTCGACTCACTTGGAAATATTCACAAAGCCTTTTTTCGGAAGGTAATTTATCGCCCTCTTGAAAATAATCTTCCTTGATTTCTCTGCGTAAATGGTGGGCAATCTGTTCATGCCTGGGTTTTGATTGTTCTTCCATAATAGTGAAGGTACATTAATAATCCTTTGAGCAACTAGGTAGTACATTTCGGTTAGAGAGCAATCGAATCGAGTTGCTTGTATTAAATGTAATAACATGTTGTTACAAGTGTACATATATTTGTACTATTATTCAAGAAATAACCTGGTTCAAGAGAAAATCCCTTAACCAGCTAACCAAACACAATTAATGTAAATTCACCATGTTTTTTGAACAAATTTTTGAGGAAAAGTTAGCACAGTACGCTTATGTAATTGGCTGCCAAAAATCAGGAGAAGCAGTAGTTATCGATCCTATGAGAGACATAAATCGATATGATGAACTAGCTGCCAAGCACGGATTAACCATTGTTGCCGCCGCTGATACACACATTCATGCCGATTATATATCAGGGCTTAGGGAATTTGCAGCCCGAGGGGTAAAGGTATATGCATCCGATGAGGGAGATGCAAATTGGAAGTATGAATGGCTTAAAAATAGCGACTATAACTACGAATTCCTGACGGACAATGATACCTTTAAAATCGGAAATATTATTTTTAAGGCGGTACATAGCCCTGGTCATACCCCCGAACATATTAGTTATCTAGTTTCAGATGGAGCTACTACCGAGGAGCCTATGGGTATTTGCTCGGGTGATTTTGTGTTTGTGGGTGATGTAGGCCGTCCCGATTTATTAGAATCGGCTGCCGGTGTGGAAGGGATGATGGAAGAGTCTGCAAGAATACTCTACAAATCATTAGATAAATTCAAAAACTTGGCATCCTATGTTCAGGTTTGGCCTGGCCATGGAGCCGGTAGTGCTTGTGGAAAAGCCTTAGGTGCCGTACCCGATTCTACTGTTGGGTATGAAATGAGGTTTAATAATTCTATTCGTGCGGCCATTACTGAGCAAGATTTTGTGAACTTTATACTAGATGGACAACCCGAACCACCTTTATATTTTGCCCGCATGAAGCGTGACAATAAAATGGGGCCAAAAGTACTTGGAAACTTGCCTAAGCCGCAGAAAATGACTGCAGATGAGTTTGTTTCTGAGGTTAACTCCAACGAAGCTGCAGTGGTCATTGATACACGGGAAAGAGTAGAGTTTATGTCTAACCATATTAAAGATGCTTTATTTGCTCCAGTCAATAAAGCCTTCAACACTACCGTTGGATCTTTTGTAATGGAAGATGAGCATATGTACTTAGTTGTAGAAGAGGATAAACTACAAGAAGCAATAATCGATTTAATTCGCATTGGCCTAGATAATATTAGTGGTTATATAACTCCTGCTGAACTATATGCAAAGGAAGATTTAGAGGCAGTTACGACCGAAATAATTACTTTTTTGGAATTTGACGGATACAATGAGTCGGGTAACTATCGTGTACTCGATACTCGCAAAAAATCTGAGTATGCCACTGGCGCAATACCTGGAGCACTTAATTTTGCTCATACTCGTATCCTCGAAAATCTTGACAAGATACCTGCTGATAAACCGCTATTAGTACATTGTAAGGCGGGTGGGAGAGCGGCTTACACCTCTGCTTTGTTACAGAAACATGGGTATGAGGTAGTTTTGGTGGCGGACAAGGTTGAGCCTTACTTACAGGAGCGTAATCTAATGGCAGAGACCTAATTCATGATTGGTGCATGGATTGGAGCTTTATTAATTGGAATATCCTTGGGCCTTTTAGGCTCAGGTGGATCCATCCTTACCGTACCAGTATTAATATATTTGGTAGGGGAACCTGAAAAAGTAGCCATTGCAGAATCACTTGGTATCGTGGCCACCATTTCCCTTGTGGGAGCAATACCGTATGCTATTCGGAAAGAGGTAGACTGGAAAAGTGTATTTTATTTCGGGATACCTGGGATGGTAGGGACGTACGGTGGTGCTGCTTTATCTGTATTTTTAACAGGTGGTATGCAATTAATGATTTTTGCCACTGTTATGTTACTTGCGGCAATCATGATGACAAGAAAGCCAAAAAATCTTCAGGCAAAAGATAAGCAGTCACCAATCTGGCTGCTGGCAACCGAAGGTTTAGTTGTCGGAGTGGTTACAGGCTTAGTTGGAGTTGGCGGTGGATTTCTAATTATACCAGCCTTGGTCCTGTTAGGAGGACTATCTATGCGAATTGCAGTGGGCACTAGTTTATTTATTATTGCCGCAAAGAGTTTAATTGGATTTTATAAATATGTGGATGTACTAGCCAAACAAGACCTAAGTGTGAACTGGAATTTACTACTGATATTTACGCTAATAGGAATAGTTGGAAGTTTTATCGGAGGTAAAGCAAGTCAGTTCATTCCCCAACAAAAATTAAAAAGGGGTTTTGGGTTTTTTCTAATCGTGATGGGAGTCTATATTATTTCTACTCATTTTGCTTAAGCTTCACGCCATATTAATTTCGATTTGACCCAACCGAGATAAATAAACAAATCAAATGGAGCTTTCTACTACATAGGGCGAAAGAATTTACTACATTCAGGTACTCACAATCTCAAAATCGTAGTACGTATGCAGTTAGAATCAACCGTCCGGCAACTAGCCGCTGAAAGTAAGGTTAGTGAATCACTATGCAAGCATGTATCTGCTCTATCTGAAATTTTAGAGCAACTTAGCTTAGACCGAACTAAGCCTGAATTTTTAGCTTTGCTTGGGAATGCTCCTTTACAAGTAAAGAACGCATTAGATCATGGTCAAACGAGTGAACTCGAGGCTTTTTTACATGGTCTTCAAAAGCTTTCCACCAATGAGATAAAGGAATTTCTCAGAGTATATACCACGTATTTTCATTTAGTAAATTCTTTAGAACAGCATGAGATAAGCCGAATTAATCGTAAACGAGAGTTTGCAGAAACACCCGATACCCCTCGAAATGAAAGTATTTTGGAGGCGGTACATGTCATGAAAAAACAAGGGTATTCCTTTGCTGAAGTGATGGATGTGTTTGAACATATGGACATTCAACCTACCATAACGGCTCATCCCACTGAAGCTCGACGGCGTAGCATTCTCACTAAGCAGCATGAAATAAGTGAAATGGTGAGTAAGCTGGGTACCGAAGAGCTCACTTCTGATGAGGAACGTCATTTACGTAAAGAAATACTAAATCAGCTTAAGCTACTACTTCTTACCGATGAAGTGCGAGCCGAACGTATGTCGGTAGAAGATGAAGTGGAAAATGGATTGTATTTCTTTACCCATACCATTTGGGACTCTATTCCACGATTATATAAGGACATTAGGTTGGCTTTGGAAACCTATTATCCCGAAGCTTATGCTAAGCATAGTTACGCTTTGCCCATTGTATTACGATATCGTTCTTGGATTGGGAGTGATCGAGATGGAAATCCAAATGTTACCTCGTCGGTTACTTGGAAAACACTTATAGAACAGCGTAAAACCGTTTTGCAGCTATATCTGAAAAAACTGGATCATCTTCGAAGATATCTAAGTATTTCATATAAGGAAGCTACTATTTCGAAGGCTTTGAAAGACTCATTACGAAAGGAGGAAGTTGATAATCCTTTATCTGATTTGTACGAAAGAAGGTATCAAAGAGAGCCTTACCGAAGAAAAATTACTCATATGATGCAGCACTTGAATGTCCAAATGCATGCGATTGAACAGTCAAAGAGTCATATCCTAGAAAAAGCCAAAGAGTATACTCCTGAGAAATTTATTGAAGATTTGGAGCTAATAAGTGAATCCTTATTACAACAGGAATTTGTTGGATTGGCCGAGCAAGGTAGGCTGCATGACCTCATTATCTGTGCTAAGACCTTTGGATTTCATTTAACTGCATTGGACATTCGGCAGCACTCTCGACTTCATGAGGAAACCGTTGCTGAGATGTTGAGTTTTTCCGGAGCCGAACATGATTATGCTCATCTCTCAGAAAGTGAAAAGATTGATTTTCTGGATAAAGAGCTTAAAAATCCACGACCATTGTGTTCAAGAGGATTTCAGCGTAGTGAAACGGCTCAAAAAGTATTGGGTGTATTCGAAGAAATTCGAGATATGCTCGAGCTCGATTCTAATATATTTGGCAGTTATATAATTTCCATGACGCATGGAGTTAGTGATATGTTGGAAGTTCTGTTGATAGCTAAAGAGATGGGTTTGTGGAATATGATAGATGGGAAGGTTACTACACCATTGGATGTAGTGCCTTTGTTTGAAACCATAGAAGATTTAGAAAATTCGCGTGATCTAATGGCTCAGATGTTTGAAGACCCACTATTCAAACAGCAAATTGCGGCAAGGAATAACTTTCAGGAAATCATGTTGGGCTATTCCGATAGCAACAAAGACGGTGGTTATTGGACCGCAAATTGGGCATTAAATAAAGCTCAGTACGATTTGGGAATAGTTTGCCGTGAGTATAATATTGATTTCAGACTATTCCATGGACGGGGTGGTACTGTTGGTAGGGGAGGTGGACAGTCTAACAAGGCGATTGTCGCAATGCCACCTGTGAGTAACAACGGGCGTATTCGATTTACCGAACAAGGCGAGGTAATTTCTTTTCGCTACTCCTTAGAAACCATTGCGCATCGTCATTTAGAACAGCTTGTCCATGCTATGGCTCAGGTGATAAATGCTCAAAAGAATGCACCTGGATATCTTTATGGCAAAGATCGTGAATGGGATCTCATGCAAGAACTTTCTAAGTATACAATGGAAGCCTATAGGGGGTTGATTGATGCACCTGGTTTCTGGGAATGGTATATGGAAAAAACCCCCATCGAGCATATTGGGAAGCTACCCATTGCCTCTCGACCTGTTTCGAGGGGTGCTGGCGGTGGATTCACCTTCGATGGACTGAGAGCTATACCATGGGTTTTTGCCTGGACCCAAGTACGTTATAATGTGCCAGGTTGGTATGGAATTGGATCTGGATTGAAAAAACTAATGGACAACAACCCGGATGCACAAGATATTGTTAAGCGATGGTTTAGAGAATGGACGTTCTTCCATACCGTTCTTAATAATTCCCAACGCGAGTTAGCTCGAACTCACATTGCTACCTCAGAGTTATACTTAGAGCATCCAGAAGAGGATACTTTTCATCAAATGATACTCCAGGATTTCCAATGGGCTACTGAGTATATCACTCGAATTGCCGGGATGGAGAAGATTTTAGATCATAACCCTGTTATTCAGCGCTCGATACAATTTAGAAATCCCTTTACCTACCCGCTCAATGTTGTTCAAACAGAGTTAATTAAACGATGGTCAAAAAGGGATAGTTCAGACCAAAAGGAAGAGGAAATACTTACGGAATTACTGTTTCTTAACATTAACAGTATAGCTGCAGCTATGCAGAGTACAGGATAATTTTTTCATTCAAATAGGGTTAAAACTTTAAATATTCATAGCCAAGCTTACTATATTTCGCAAAAGACTCAACTCGGATAATTATGACTTCAACATTACAGGTAGATAAGGCAACTACTTCCAGAATTCAGGAAGTGGATATGGATAATTTAGATTTTGGTCGATGTTTTACCGACCATATGTTTGAGATGCATTACGCGAATAATACCTGGAAAATGGGCCAAATTAAGCCGTATGGTCCCATAGAAATCAGTCCAGCATTAAACGTACTTCATTACGGACAGGCGGTATTTGAAGGTATGAAAGCGTTTTATGTGGACGAGCAACAAATCAATTTATTTCGGCCGGATGTGCACCACGCACGATTCAATCGATCGTGCCGCAGAATGTGTATCCCAGAGACTTCTTATGAAGTTTTTATTGAAGCACTTGAGACACTTATCCGCTTAGATGCCGCTTGGGTACCCAAAAAGCGTGGTACTGCGTTGTATATTAGGCCTTTTATATTCGCTAATGAAAATTATCTTGCCGCGCGAGTATCCGCAACGTATGCATACCACATAATTATGTCTCCAGTTGGGGCTTATTATGCCGAAGGATTTAACCCAGTTTCCTTGACTACCTCTCCGGATTTTGTTCGCGCAGTTCCTGGTGGAACCGGTGAGGCAAAAACAGCAGGAAATTACGCCGCTAGTTTTTTACCTGCCCAACAGGCGCAGCAAGATGGTTTTACACAGGTACTCTGGCTGGACGCCATAAATCATAGGTATATAGAAGAAGTGGGCACCATGAACATTCATTTTCTTATTGGCGATACCTTGGTTACCCCTTCCTTGACCGGTTCAGTTCTGTCAGGAATTACTAGAGATTCGGTTATTACCTTGGCTCAGGAATGGGGATACGAAGTGCAAGAGCGAAAGATATCAATTGATGAAATTATGCAAGCCTCAGTCGATGGTCATCTGCAAGAAGTGTTTGGAAGTGGTACAGCGGCCGTTATTAGTCCTGTAGGTCGAATAGCCCATAAAGGTCAGGAAATAACTATTAGTAGTGGTAAAATTGGCCAGCTTGCAAAGCGACTTCACGACACCATTACAGGCATTCAATACGGGCAGTTAGAGGACCCTTTTGATTGGGCCCATCCTGTCAATATTCAGTCGTAAAGAATCTGTGCATCTAACAACCTTAATAGCGGTCATGCTCGGCGGCAGTCTTGGTGCCCTGTGTCGTTATTTATTAGGCTTAGGAGTCCATCGCTGGTTAAAGCCTGAATATTTACCTACAGGAACTATGGTGGTGAATCTCTTGGGATGTTTCTTGATTGGTTTGTTGGCCGCACTTTTTGAGTTAAAAAATTGGGGTAGTGGCTGGCCCCGTATCTTTCTATTTGTGGGTTTTTTAGGTAGTTTCACCACTTTCTCTACCTACACACTGGATACTTTTTTACTGCTTAAATCCGATCAATTTATGGGTGCATTTCTGAATATGGGCCTTCAAGTCATACTCGGCTTAGCCGTAGCCATGGCGGGTTGGTATTTGGTTTATGGGACAAAAGTCTCTGGTTGATCTAGCCACCAATTTTTGTCAGCTCCCTGGTTCATCTAATCTCTATTGTGCAATATATCGATGTATTGAATAGCACACCTTAGGAATCAATAGCCTTTCGTTCGATCAACAAGAAATTGTGCAGGCATGCCGGAGGAAATTCTATGATAATTGTCTACAATCAACGCTGCGGCATCGCTTACCCTAGTTTGGGCAGCTATATGAGGGCTAATCATTATTTCCTTACGAGACCAAAAATGATGATCTCGATGGAGAGGTTCCTGGGTGAATACATCTAGATAGGCTCCCTGAACTTGCTGGGTGTCAAGGGCGTATATCAGGTCCTCATCAACCAGTTGAGCTCCTCGTCCTGCATTTATTATAAAACTGGGTTGTGGCATACTTTTGAAAAGTTCAAGATCTAATAGGCCTTGTGTTTCTGATGTGCTTGGTAATAAGCAAACCACCACGTTACACTGCCGAGCAAAGGTATGGAGTTCTAGTTGTTCATAACAACGCACATTGGGTAGGTCTTTTTTAGTACGGGACCAGCCAAGTACACAATAACCTCTGTCTGCCAATGATACACTAACTTGCTGCCCAATATTACCTAATCCCATGACTCCTATTTTGAGTGCTTGGTGGTGCAGCGTTTCTTTATTTTCCCAACGTCCTTTAAGTTGATTAGCTCTATAGAATAATCCATTATGTCGTATATCCATAAGTACCCATTCTATGTAGTCGAGCATGTCGGTGGCCAAGGTTTTCAGACTCATGCGAGCAATTGGAATATCTGGAGGAATACTGGAGTCTTCGAGCAGCTTAGAAACACCGGCGCCATAGGATTGGATAAGCTGAAGATTTGGGTATGAAGCCAATGCTTGTTCAGGGATATCCCAACAAACACTCATTCTAACCGAATTTTTTGAGCTAATCCGTGGCCATATATCGACTTGAATGTTTGGGTCAAGACCTTGGATATGCTCTTTGAGTTCAAGAAAATTTTTATTGGTAGAGATAAGTGCTATGGCCATACGTAAATATAGGGTTTGATACGCAAAATTTGTGGAAAACTTGTGCACATAGTCTTTGTGGGTTACCCTATATTATTACGATAAATAGTTATCTATGTATCTAATATTTGACACCGAAACCACCGGTTTACCCCGAGATTATAGCGCGCCAATAACCCAGCTAGACAATTGGCCTAGGCTTGTTCAACTTGCTTGGCAGCTGCATGATCATACCGGAGCATTACAATCCAGTGGGAATTACATCATTCGACCAGAAGGGTTTACTATACCCTTTAACTCTGAGCAAATTCATGGTATTTCTACTGAAAAAGCCTTAAAGGAAGGTGTTGATCTCAAAGAAGTACTGCAGATTTTTAGAAAAGATATTGACCGAGCCCAATTTTTGGTAGGTCATAATGTGTCTTTCGATGAACGTGTAATGGGAGCAGAGTACCTGCGTAATAAGATCCCATCGGCTATCATGGATAAGGCTAAAATAGATACAAAAGATGAAGGGACACAATTTTGTGCTATTCCTGGGCCAAGAGGGTTTAAATGGCCCTCTCTTGGAGAGCTTCATCACGCTTTATTTAACAAGGGGTTTGATGATGCCCACGATGCGGCTGCTGATGTAGAGGCAACAGCCCGATGTTTTTTAGAGTTGGTATTGCTTGGTGAAGCGAAGTTCAGCTTTCCATTAGATGCCAAATTG
The DNA here is from genome assembly GCA_038124025.1 of Balneola sp. Taxonomy (GTDB): domain Bacteria; phylum Bacteroidota; class Rhodothermia; order Balneolales; family Balneolaceae; genus UBA1275. The sequence continues at coordinate 52,410 of JAYPBC010000002.1, forward strand.
TACGAAAGCCCTCAGAGCTACTTAAAGAGAGAAAATTACATCGACCTAGTATCGCCCGATCGTTTAAAAACCTCTAAAAGTACCGAAACACAGCCGGAGCATTCCGTTGAATCACAGGAACAATCGGTTAGTGCGAAACCTCACGGGCATCCTGTAGCAGAACAGGACAGTTCTGCGGATTTCGAAGAACAAAAAGAAACCGCAAAAAAAAAACTTGAAAAGTGGACCCAGGGAGAACCGCTGAGTTTTTCTCATTTACACACCCATTCTAAGTATTCCGTATTACGATCTACAGCAGGGGTTAAGGATTTGGTTGCGAAGGCAGCAAAATGGAAAATGCCGGCAGTGGCTTTGACCGACTTGGGGAATATGTTCGGTGCATTTTCTTTTGTTGCAGAGGCTCATAAACAAGGGATTAAGCCCATTGTGGGGTGTGAACTATATCTCGTTGAAGATCACGCGAAGAAAAAATTCACCCGTGAACATCGTGATTTACGTTGGCAAATACCCTTACTGGCTAAAAATCAACATGGGTTCAAAAATTTATCCAATATCTGTTCTCTAGGATACACCCAAGGATACTATTACAAATATCCAAGGGTAGATAAACAGATAATAGCAGAGCATTCCAAAGACATTATTGCTCTCAGTGGTGGAACCAATGGTATTCTAGGTGAGCTCATATTAAATAAAGGAATAGAAGTGGCCGAAGCAGAAATTAACTGGTGGATAGATTGTTTTGGAGATGACTTTTATTTAGAACTAATTGATCATGGCTTGCCAGAAGAGCAGCGCGTAAATGAAGTGTTTCGTGATTTCTCAAAAAAGTATGGCGTTTCTTTAATTGCTTCCAATAACTGTTTTTACATGGAAAAAGCAGATGCTGATGCTCATGATGCCCTAATCTGTATAGATGATGGCGCACTTAAAAGTACGCCTGTTGGAAAAGGACGAGATTTTAGATATGGATTCCCTAATCATGAATTCTATTTTAAGTCTGCTGAAGAGATGATCGGTTTATTTTCAGAGGTGCCAGAGGCTATTTACGGGACCTATGAGATTGCTCAAAAAGTAGAGCCCATCGTACTAGAGAGAGAGGTCATTTTACCTAAGTTTGACATCCCAGCACCCTTTAAAAATGAAGATGAGTATCTGCGACATCTCACGTTAGAAGGTGCCGCTCGGAATTATGGAGAAATACATCCAGAACTCCAAGATCGTATTGATTTAGAACTCGGAATTATCCAAGACATGGGCTTTCCAGGTTACTTTCTCATTGTGCAGGATTTCATAGCAGCTGCCAAAAAAATGGGAGTCTACGTAGGGCCAGGTAGAGGATCTGCAGCAGGGTCGGTCGTGGCTTATGCAACGGGCATAACAAACATAGATCCCCTTAAATATGATTTACTGTTCGAACGGTTTTTAAACCCAGAGCGGGTTAGCATGCCGGATATAGACATTGACTTTGATGACGAAGGCCGGCAAAAAGTCATTGAGTACGTCGTTGACAAATACGGTGCAGATCAGGTGGCGCATATCATCACTTTCGGTTCAATGGCTGCACGCTCCTCGGTTAGGGATGTAGCCAGGGTACTTGATCTTCCTCTTTCGGATGCCGATAGGATTGCAAAACTAATTCCAGAGCGTCCTGGAACCTCTCTGGACGATGCATTCTCGGAAGTGAAAGAACTCAGAGAAATTCGTGACAGTGAGGGTTTGGAAGCAGAAACACTGCGAATGGCTCAAATTTTAGAAGGATCGGTTCGAAACACGGGGCTACATGCTGCAGGTATTATCATTGCTCCGGATCAATTAACCGAATACATTCCTGTTAGTACAGCTAAAGATACTGATTTGCAAGTGACTCAATTCGATGGGGGCGTTATCGAGTCTGCAGGGATGCTAAAAATGGACTTTTTGGGGCTGAAAACATTATCCATTTTAAAAACCGCTATTCAGTTTGTACAGGAGAATTATCAAAAGACCTATACGCTTGACGACATACCTTTAGATGATGAAAAGACCTTCGAACTATACCAAAAAGGAGGAACCTTAGGTACTTTCCAATTCGAGAGTGAGGGGATGAGAAAGTATTTAAAAGATCTAAAGCCTTCTGCCATAGACGATTTAATTGCTATGAATGCCTTGTATCGACCAGGCCCAATGCAATTTATCCCCAATTATATAGAACGAAAACATGGACGTGAAGAAGTTGAATACGACCATGAAGATTTGATTCCCTTACTTCAAGCTACTTTTGGGATCATGATTTATCAGGAACAGATCATGAAAGTAGCCCAACAAATGGGGGGATATAGCCTAGGTGAAGCGGATGTATTGAGACGAATAATGGGAAAGAAAAAAGCCGACTTACTACCACCAGAAGAGGAAAAATTTATTCGACAATCCGTTGAGCGTGGTTACGGTGAGAAAGTAGCTAAAAATGTATTTGATAAAATGGCCATGTTTGCCGGTTATGGATTTAACAAGTCCCACTCGGCGGCCTACTCAGTGGTAGCGTACCACACTATGTATTTTAAAGCCAATTATACTCCCGAGTATATGGCTGCCGTTCTCAGTCACAATATGAGTGATATAAAAAAAGTCGCTTCCTTTATCGAGGAATGTCAACAACTCGGTATAGCGGTAGATCCCCCGAACATAAATACCTCAAGAGGCAGGTTTATTGCCAAGAAAGGTCGTATACAATACGGTATGTCTGCCATAAAAGGGGTAGGAGAAAATGCCATTCAACACATTGTAGAGCAACGTACTGCGGAGGGTGGGTTCAAATCCATTTTTGATTTTGCTTCTAGAGTAGATGTACGCATATGCAATCGCCGTACCCTTGAAAGTCTTATTCAGGCCGGCGCTTTCGATAGTGTTTATGATAATAGGGCGCAACTTCTTCATGGCATAGAGGATATTCTATCATATGCCAATAGGAAGCAAGAAGAGAAAAGATTAAATCAGGTCAATTTGTTCGGTGGGGCTGGATCAGAGACCGCATTACGAGAGCCAAAGCTTGCCAATATCCCAAATTGGACCTCTATGGAGCGACTAAATCGAGAGCGTGAACTCATTGGTTTTTACTTAAGCGGACATCCTCTGGAGCGCTACCAAGAAGATATACAGCTGTTTTCATCACATACACTTTCCTCGGATACCATAGATCAACTCAGTCATGATTCTGAGTTAAATATAATTGGAATTGTGACCTCTAAACGTGTTATTACTGACAAAAAAGGGCGGCCAATTGCTTTTCTTATAGTTGAAGACAGACACTCTTCGATGGAAATGGCCGTCTTTAGCCAACAATTTGATCAGTATGCGGCACTTTTAGAGGTGGATAATGTGCTTTGGATTAAGGGGCGTTACAGCAAACGCGATCGAGGAAATTCAATGATTGTACAGGCGGTAGAAAGAGTGGAAAATCTACGAGAAAAGCATCAAGATAAACTACGCCTATCCATTCGGTTGCATACTCAAACTCTTCAGAGTAATTCTATTGATCGTTTGGCTCAATTATTTAGCTTACATCAAGGACATACGTATGTAAAAGCTCAAATTGAAAGCGAGCAAATGGACCAGCCTATAGCGATGAATATCCGTAAATTTGTGGTTGACCCATCGCCTACACTTATGCATGAACTGCGCGCTTTACTCGGTGAAGAAAATGTAAAATTAGCTCTTCAAAATGGAGTAGGATAGTTATATTTTTATTCATGGAATCCTATGAGATGGTATGAGTCTCGGGAAACGAAATTAATTCATTTTACGTACTTAATCTTAATAGAAAATAGTACGAAACAACATCACAAAAGAACATATCAACATGTCAAAAACAGTAGAGATAACCGACGCAAACTTTGATCAAGAAGTACTTCAATCCGACAAACCCGTGCTCATCGATTTTTGGGCAGAATGGTGTGGTCCTTGCAGGATGATTGGACCTGTTGTCGAAGAGATGGCAGGAGAATACGAAGGTAAGGCCAAAATTGGGAAAGTCAATGTTGATGTAAACCCTGAAGTTTCTATCAAGTACGGGATTCGAAGTATCCCAGCTTTACTAATATTTAAGAATGGGGAAGTGGTAGACCAGATTGTTGGTGCTGTACCTAAGACTCACTTGACAAAACAGTTAGACACACACGTTTAGGTCCTTTAAACAGAGGTAAAGCAACTTCTATACATGCTGCTTCTATACCAATTTACTGTATTATAAAATATTTAGGCCATTCATATCGTTGCTTCAACGTTTTGTTAGCCATAAGGTCCATTTAAAAGTGTATTGTCAAACACTTCTTTTCGTCGTTCCACTCGATAGATGAGCTGTAATGTTGCATTAAGAACCAACCTCTGCCATGATCTCTAAGCATTGCGTCTTTGTCGAGTGGATTGACTAGTTCTTCTGGATTAAAGCCAGGTCCCTCATCATACACCTCTGCTGTTGTACCTTCCGCTGACATAGTGATGCTAAGCTTGACTGTTTTATTTGCATTAAGCTTATTGCCATGTTCCATGGCATTAGTGACGGCTTCACTAAGTACCAGCATAATCTCGTACTGCTTATCCTCGTTTAAATCATTGTAGCCTTCTACAGAACGTAAACAATCATCTAGTTTTTCTAGTTCTTCAAAGGAAGATTCAAAAATAAAGGTCTTGTTAATCGACTTTTTATCCGACATTTAATGTTATATTAATATATAATGAGTATATACTCAATAATCTATGAATTCTATATATTAAGATATTACAAATAGACGAAAGATTTAGTTCTGTTTTCGCATTCTCCATGAAATAAACATTATCCAATAACCAAAAGAATGCCAACATGAACGCAACTGTTTTAGTACTTAATCAAGATTATCAACCATTGAGCATCTGTTCAGTGCAACGTTCCATGAAGTTGCTGTTTTTGGAAAAGGCAGAATTGCTTCACGACGATCCTGAGAGAGAATTAAGTACCCCCAGAACTTCTTACCAATATCCTTCGGTCATACGTTTACGTAACTATATACGTATCCCTTACACGAAAGTAGTTCTTTCGAGAAGAAACATTATGCGTAGGGATAAATTTACTTGTCAATACTGTTCAAAAAAATCCGAGCTTACCATAGATCATGTTTTACCTAAGAGCAGAGGAGGTAAAGACCAATGGGAAAACTTGGTAACCGCATGTGAAAAATGCAACGTGAAAAAAGGCAATAAAACACCCAAAGAAGCGCAAATGCCTTTGAGAAGAAAGCCTTATCGTCCCATTCCTATTACATTTTTCAGAGAATACAACGGGAATGTACAGGACCCTTGGAAGCCCTATCTGTATATGACCTAAACTGAGGACAAGAAGCTATCATTCAGAATAGGTCACACTCTAAAATGAGTGGGAGATTTCGTATATTATGGGTTCATATTTGGTCAGCAGACCTATTCAATTCATATAACATGATGCATTTACTATGAGTTCTAAAGGACGGGTTTTAGTAGCCATGAGTGGCGGGGTCGATTCCTCGGTCGCAGCAGTACTGCTAGCAGAACAAGGCTATGAGGTCATTGGTATAACCATGAAGACATGGGATTATCACCGTAGTGGAGGTAACAGTGCTAAAGAAACAGGGTGTTGTACCGTTGAAAGTATGAATGATGCAAGGCATATCGCAGTAAATCATGGCTTCAAGCATTTTATTGTTGATATTCGTGAAGAATTTGGTGACTGGGTTATAGACCGTTTCGTAGATGACTATTTAGAGGGTAGAACACCTAATCCGTGTGTGTTATGCAATACTCACATTAAGTGGGCAGCACTTATGAAAAGGGCTAATAATTTAGGATGCGAATTTATTGCAACGGGGCACTATGCTAAGATCAGAGAAGAAAATAACCGCTATGTTATTTCTAGAGGATTAGATCGGTCGAAAGATCAATCATACGCTTTATGGGGGGTAGCCCAAGAACATTTAGCACGAACTATTTTTCCACTCGGGGGTTACTCTAAAAAAGAAATTCGGCAAATTGCCCAAGATCATGGATTACTGAATGTGGCTAATAAACCAGATTCCTACGAAATATGTTTTGTTCCGGATGATGATTACCGCCGCTTTCTAAAAGACCGGGTTGAAGGATTGGAAGAGAAAGTAAAAGGGGGAACGTTTGTAGATAAAGATGGGAATGTACTTGGAAGGCACGAAGGATATCCATTTTATACCATAGGTCAACGCAGAGGCCTTAACTTGCCAATGGGAAAACCCGTATATGTGACACATATTAATCCTTATACCAATACCATTACCATTGGAGAAAAAGAAGATCTGATAGAAACTACCTTAACGGCTAAGGAGTTGAATTTTATCAAATATGATTCAGTACCTAATGATGAAATGGAAATAATAGGGGCCATTCGATATAACGATGATGGGGCAATAGGTACCTTGAAACAATTAGGAGAAGATGAAATAATGGTGCATTTTCAAACCGGTAGAGAAGCAATTACCCCTGGTCAGGCTATTGTATGCTACGAAGGCGAGGATGTGGTGGCAGGTGGTTGGATAAAAAAGGTGAACGTGTCAATGCAACAAGAGTTGGACTCACTCGTTTAATCTGAAAATCTTAGTTTTAATTTTATTTATCATGATTCGGAAATTTACCCTAATGACTCTGTTTGTTTGCACTACTTTCAGCGGCGCTGTTCAAGCTCAATTCTACGGTGTATTAGATATTCAACTGTATTCTAAAAGTGAGGCTGGAACCACTGATACCTCACTTGTTCATATGTATGTGACGCCCGAACGTATTCTTATGCAAGGCGCTGATGAGGAGTCAATAAGGAGTGGTAACTACGAAGCTAGTGGTTTGTTAATTCGGCAAGATCAGAGAGACTTTGTATTAATGATGGGTGAAAATCAAGCTCTCCAACTAACTAAAGCAGAAATAGAAGGTTTTTTCAGTATGATTTCTGCAGTATTTAATATTGATGAGCCTACACCTGAAGAACTGGCTGAGAGTAAGTCAAGTGTTGTAGTAACAGGAAGAGTGAAAAATATCAATGGTTACCCTTCCAAAGAAATAAGAATCTCCGACGCAGATGGAAACGGCTACGCAAGCATTTGGACCACCACAAAATTGGATATGGATTGGGGATTATTGAAAGAGCCTTGGTTAAACAGTCCTGAGTGGTTACGAGAAGCTACCGACCGTCTCACCATTGAATTTCAATCGAAAAGTGTTCCTGTGTTAATGACCTGGACCTCTGAGGAAGAAAGCTATACTTTCTACGAGTTAATTCGGGCGCAGGAAAGTGCGGTGGCCAAAGCGATGGTTGAGCTACCCTCAAACTACCAGGTCTTAGGTTTTAGCGATTGGATTATGTTGCAGATGATGCAGCAGTATTAAACTAGTTATGACTACTACCGCTTCACCAAAGTTTGAGTGCCAGTAGCTAAGTGTTGGTAATCTGGGTAAGTCGCTTCTTAAGCCCATCCATACTTTCAATGGGGGCTTCGCATAGATAGTTTTGGCAAAAAAATACTCGTGTGGGTGCCCCTTCAATAACGTAGTTCGCTAGAGTGGGTATACGTTTTAATAGTTCCTCTTTGTTTTGAGCATTCATTAGATGCACGGTGGAAGTTGGTAAATACTGTTGTTCAATTTCACGTCTGAGTTCATCTAGATTAATCTCGCCATGTTCACCCTGTACCAATACCCATTGTTTGGGTACATAATAATACTGCTGTAAAGCCATCATCGCAACGGTACTACTTGAACCAAATTGTGACCATTCCTCGGCAAATCGTATTCCCATTTTGTCTACCTGATCTATCCACGTAGTCTTTCCAGTAAAATTGTACAGTCGAACAAGGTTATAGGCCATAGCCGAGTTCGCCGAGGGGATAGCACCATCATAAATGGTCATCGGAGGACCAAACAATTTTATTTCAGAAATTTGAGACTGCACTAGTGCTCCCTGCTCATCTCCAAATAGTTCAAAGCTAAGTTCGGTTAGATCCTGCGCTTTTTGTATCCAAATTGGGTCCATACTATAGCTATAACACTCGATGTATGCCCAAGTCAAAAAACAAAGATCTTCGGCGAATGCATCGATGGCTGTTTCACCATCTCGGTGGCGGTGAAACCATCGAACTGAGGAAACAGTCGCATCATCCATGCTATTATTTATATCTTTTTTGCCAAAGGTTCTCTCTATAAAATTGACGGTCTCAATGGCTTGATGCCCCATTTCTTTCGATCCTAAAATACGCCCAGCTATTGCCAATGCGGCAGCCAAAAGGGCATTCCAATCGCAAAGAATTTTATCATCACACAAAGGACGGACCCGCTGTTTTCGGCATTTGAAAAGACATGATCTTATATGTTTCCATTGCTCTAAGCTAGTCTTGTCGAGATCTTCGTTAAGATGTAAAATATTTTGGCCCGTACGCTTTTTAGTTGCCTCGTCGAGCAAATTGCCTTCTTCAATGACCCCGAAATAACGTACTAAAAATGATACGGAGTGTTCAGGCAATTTTCCTTGCTTTTCCAGCGCTGTAAGTTCACTGTAACTCCAGGTATAAAACTTTCCTTCTTCACCCTCAGAGTCAGCGTCTTCTGCACTAGAAAAGCCTCCGTTTGGCTGTAGCATGTCCCGTCGTAGGTAGTTAAAAATTTCTAAACAGGTTTGTTTGAATAGAGGCTCTTTAGTTATTTGCCATGCTTCAGCATAAGCCATAAGCATTAAAGCTTGGTCATACACCATTTTTTCAAAGTGGGGAAGTAGCCACTTCTCGTCAGTAGAGTATCGGTGAAAGCCATACCCAACATGATCCCATAATCCACCAAGACGCATTTTTTTAAGACTAAGTACTACGCTTTCTAAGATGGACGGGTCATTGTGTTGGTACCATTCTCTACATAAAAACACTAGTTGGTGAGGCGAAGGAAATTTTGGTGCTTTACCAAAGCCTCCATAATTGGGGTCTGCATGCAGCTTAAAATAAGTGAGAGCTTTTTGCAGAGCATTCTCATTTGGAAATGATCCTAGCTGATAAGAGGTATATTGCGTATATCCATGTGCAATTTGTTCAATTGCCTTTCGAACTCTGGCTTGTTCGTTAGTCCACATGCCTTGCAATCCACGGAGTATTTGACGTAGCCCAAGCCGCCCCATTTGTGCTTCCTTAGGCAAATAGGTGGCAGCATAAAAAGGTTCTTTTTCAGGGGTCATAACAATGGTCAAAGGCCAACCTCCTTGCCCTGTTAACATTTGACACACCGGCATGTATAATTGGTCTATGTCAGGTCGTTCTTCACGATCTACCTTAATAGATATAAAATGTTCATTCAAATAGCCGGCAATTTCTGGATCCTCAAAGCTCTCATGCTCCATCACATGACACCAGTGGCAAGTAGCATAGCCAATAGATAAAAAAATAGGTTTTTGTTCGCTCTTAGCCTTTTCAAAAGCGTCTTGTTCCCAAGCATACCAGTCTACAGGATTTTCACTGTGTTGTTGTAGGTAGGGACTTTTTTCTTTGTGTAGGCGATTAGGCATATTTCAGCATCATGTTATAGCCATTTGACGATCAAAAGGCTATCTTTGGTTGGTTTTAGATTTTAAAAATAACAAAACAATTCATCTATGTCTGTCGAAAGAACACTTACTATTTTAAAACCCGATTGCGTAAAAAAAGGGCTTATCGGTGAAGTAACTAAACGAATCCAGGAAGCAGGTTTTCGTATCGTTGCAATGAAAATGATGCAGCTAACCCCAACCACTGCAGGTGGTTTTTACGCTGTACATAAAGAGCGGCCGTTTTACGGAGAATTATGCGAATTTATGAGCAGCGGTCCTTGTGTACCTATGGTCCTGGAAAAAGAAGATGCGGTATCCGATTTTAGAGCGTTCATTGGTGCTACCAATCCTGCCGAAGCCGATGAAGGTACCATTCGGGCCGACTTTGCAGATAGTGTAGGGGAGAATATAATACATGGCTCGGACTCAATAGAAAATGGACAATTAGAATCCAATTATTTTTTCGCTGAATCGGATATTGTAGCCGTTAAAGGCGAGTAAAATATGCCCAATTGTACCCGAATACCTGCCTTATTTCTAATTTGTATTGCAACAGTATTCGTTGCTTCGTGCCAATCTGAAAGAGATGTAGAAGCAACGGATCGAAACAAACAAGTACCTATTAAAGTAGGGGCGCAAGTGCTGCTAGAAGAGCACTTGGATGAGCTGAAAAGTCAAAATATTGGCTTGGTGATGAATCCAACTGCTCGGGTACATGGGATTCACATGTTGGATACACTTATGGCTTTAGGGATGCCAGTGAAAGCACTCTTTGCGGCAGAGCATGGGTTTCGTGGCAATCAGGGTGCGGGTGAAATTATACAGGATGGACTGGATGAAGCTACCGGATTACCTGTATTTTCCTTATACGGAGAAACCAAAAAACCCACCGCGGAAATGTTGGAGGACATAGACGTTTTGTTGTTCGATATGCAGGATGTTGGGGCAAGGTTTTATACCTACAATTCAACGATGAAGTATGTGATTGAAGCTTCAGCAGAGCAAGGAGTTGAGGTTTGGATTCTAGACCGCCCTAATCCACTAGGCGGAGATTATGTTGCTGGTTGGGTTTTAGAGTCTGAGTACCATTCTTTTGTGGGAACATATCCTATACCCATCGCTCATGGCTTAACCCTGGGTGAGTTAGCTCATATGGCTTTAGGGGAAGATTGGTTCGATACCAACGCGGAGGTTAACGTACGAGTCATACCAGTACATGGCTGGCAGCGCGATATGAAGTGGAATGATACTCAATTAGAATGGGTGCCTCCCTCACCAAATTTACCCACTTTTGAACATGCATATGCGTACGTGGGAACCTGTTTTTTTGAGGGTACCACGCTATCAGAAGGCAGAGGCACAGATCATCCTTTTTTAATGATAGGGGGAGAAAGTAGCAGTGTCGATGATGATATTTCGCTATGGAATAACTATGATGTACGTTTACAAGCTATACAATTTACGCCTATCTCTATGCCTGGAAAGGCCCTATTTCCAAAAGGAGAAGGACGTCTTTTAACTGGGGTCAAGTGGGAAAATGCACTGGATAGTGAAGATCCCTTAACGGTTGGTTTACGCATGATGCAGTGGTTTATGGAGCGCTCACCAGATGCAGCGTACAAAGACTATCTTTATTTACTTGCAGGCACCAATAAAGTCGATGAATTAAGTCGCAGCCGCATCGACCTGAAGGAGGGCCCCTTGGATATCGATTGGGGCACTAGCTTTGAATCGTTCAAAGAAAAAAGAATCGCCTACTTACTGTATTAAGCCTGCCGCCTTTTCCACTCATAACTTATAATTGCAGCGCTAACCGAAGCATTGAGTGATTCTACAGCATGTTCCATGGGAATAGAAACAGAACTATCTAAGAGTTTGGCTACTTTTTTAGTTATTCCACCCCCTTCACTCCCTACAACAAAGGCTAAAGGCCCGGACCATTCTGATTCCCACAAAGAATTAGGAGCGTCCCCTTCGAGCCCCACAAGTGTAAAGCCGGCTAATTTCAAATCCTTTAGTCCTTGTTCGGTGCTATGTACTCGTATCACGGGAATAATTCCAGCGGTACCTGCTGAAACTTTAAATACCGTAGCATTAACCGGAACTTGTTGTTGAGTGGGTATGATGATAGCCGATATCCCTGCGGCTGTTGCTGAACGAATAATAGCCCCTAGATTGTGAGGATCTTCCATACTATCTAATAGTAAAACGGCAGTGGTTGGACCTAAAACGGTTTGTTCAACCCAGTCAAAGAAACTTGTGTAGTCTATAGGACTCATTTCAGCTATGAAGCCTTGATGATTCCCTTGATTACTCAGCCGATCCAATTTCTGAATGGGTACTGAACTAACAGGGATATTGTGAGCTGTACACTCTTTTATTAAATCTTCATATTTGTTGGGAGCCAAACTGTTAAGTACAAATATTTTAGATATTTTACCCGTTTTACGGCTTAGGGCTTCACCAATGGCATGCTTGCCAAATATGAGTAGATTTTTTTTTCCTGATTTTTTCATAACTATTATGGAATAATATAGGCTTTTTATACATTACTTAGATAAGTCAGTAAGATTACAGGTCAGAAAAGACAAATGGCAAAAGGTCAACCAAACAGGTATTCACTAGGCAGATTTAGAGAAGATAAAAACGATTTTCTCATAGGTATATCTTCTTCTAAGTCAAAAAACAAGAACCCTCGAAACCGGTATTCTGAGAGTTTGTTAACAAGGCTCGTAGAGAATATTCAAGATCACGGGAGTATTGCCTTTGTTGCTGCCTTATTTCAGATAGCATTGGGTTTTTTGGTTATCGCTCTATCGCTGCTACAGGCCATTTATCCAGTTTGGTTAGCAGGTATCGTCACGGTTATGGGGAGCTTTTCTATTTTGTTGGGGACTTATGTGGCTTACTACTCTATGTCAAAACAACACCAGGCAAAAAAACTCATCGATGAAGCGATAGAACGAGTTATCAAGGAGCAAAACTAAGGGCTTTTGTTCGTCAGCCGGTCTATCTTTATTAAATTAACATAGCTTATGTTTGCACATTATACATTGATTGCTAGCAGTTTAGTAGTAGCCTTATTTTTCTTTCAATGTCAACCAAAAGATTCTAAGGTGACTCAAAAGCAAATCGATATGCAGCCCCATGTTGCGTCACTCCCTCAGTCTCCAACGGATAACGGTGATGAACTTTGGGTCATTGCCCACCGTGGAGTGAGCGGAACGTACCCTGAGAATACACTTAGTGCATTTCAAGCGGCTATAGATCTAGGAGCAGAAATGGTGGAATTGGATGTTTCGATATCTAAAGATGGGATTCCTGTAGTGGTTCATGATAAAACAGTAGATCGCACCACAGACTTTGAAGGAGATGTTCAAAGTTTCACCCTAGAAGAGTTAAAAAAAATGGAAGTAGGAGCTTGGTTTTCAGAAGAATTTCGAGGAGAGGAATTTCCTACTCTAAGAGAATCACTGGAATTAATGAAAGATGAAATCGCTGTTAACATTGAAATAAAAACAGAAGCTGTCTCAGATGAAATAGAGGATGGAATTGTTGATAAGGCCTTGCAGATTGTTAAAGAGCTAGATATGAGCTCCTCGGTCATATTTTCTAGTTTTGATTATCGAGTAATGGAGCAGTTGAATGCTTTGGATTCTCAAATACCAAAAGCGTTATTGTATGAAGCCTCACAATCTGCTGATTTACTGCCATCAGAATTAGTGCAAAAGTATCAAGTAGACGTATTTAATTGCAGTTATAGACAATTATCCGAGGAATGGATAAAAGATTTACAGTCGCATCAAATTCCCTATTTGGTCTATACGGTGAATGAATCGGAATTAATGGAAGAACTCATTGAGAGAGGTGTCAGTGGGATGTTTACCGATTTTCCTGAAGAATTAATGAGCATTGTGGAAAAGTTGTGAGTAAATAATGCAAAATTAGCCATTCCGTAAATTGACCGACAAGTGCTTTAGCCCTATCTTTCCGCAACCCGCAATCTCACACCTTCATACATGTCTACCAAATATATCTTTGTTACCGGGGGAGTAACATCGTCTTTGGGTAAAGGAATTATTTGTGCATCACTAGGTCGGCTGCTTGTTGCACGAGGACTCAAAGTAACTGTACAGAAACTAGATCCCTACATTAATGTAGATCCTGGCACCATGAATCCCTACGAACACGGAGAAGTGTTCGTTACAGACGATGGCGCTGAAACAGACCTCGACTTAGGTCATTATGAGCGCTTCTTGGATATTCAAACCTCTCAGACGAATAATGTTACCACAGGTAGAGTCTATTATGATGTGATTACTAAGGAACGTAAAGGGGCTTATTTAGGAAAGACTGTTCAGGTTATTCCGCACATTACGGATGAAATACAAGCTCATGTATTAAAATTAGGTCAATCAGGCAATTATGACATAGTTATTGTTGAAATTGGAGGGACGGTTGGTGATATAGAGAGTTTGCCATATATAGAAGCCGTTAGGCAGCTGCGCTATAATGTGGGTCGGACAAATACCTTATCCATTCATTTAACTCTTGTTCCGTATCTCTCGGCTGCTGGAGAGCTAAAAACCAAACCTACCCAGCATTCAGTAAAAACACTCTCTCAGAGTGGTCTTCAACCCGATATTTTGGTTTGTAGAACAGAGCACCCCCTTGATGAGTCTATACGTGGAAAAGTGGCACGCTTTTGTAACGTAGACGTAGAAGATGTGATCGAGTCCATTGATGCTAGAAGCATCTACGAAGTACCGCTCCTTATGCAAAAAGAGGGATTAGATACCAGGGTTATCGAAAAATTAAAGCTGGAAACTCCTGAGCCAGATTTAGACCAATGGATACAGTTTGTAGATGCCGTTTGTAATCCATCTCATGATATAGAAGTCGCTTTGGTTGGTAAATATGTGGAGCATCATGATTCGTACAAATCCATTGTAGAAGCTTTTGTTCATGCTGGTGCTATAAACGATGTAAAAGTATCTATTCGCTGGGTTCAATCGGATAATCTTGACGCAAATAATGTGGCTGAAGCGCTTTCAGGAGTTCGTGGAATTTTGGTGGCTCCAGGATTTGGTGGACGAGGCATAGAAGGTAAGCTCTCAGCCGTCCAATATGCCAGAGAGCAGGAAATACCCTTTTTTGGTATTTGTTTGGGCATGCAATGTGCCGTAATTGAGTATGCCCGTAATGTCTGCGGTTTAGCTGATGCCAATAGCACTGAATTTGATGAATCCACTCCCCATCCCATCATCGATATTATGTACGATCAAAAAAATATTGAGAATATGGGTGGGACCATGCGTTTAGGGCAGTATAACTGCGCCGTTGTTCCTGATACTTTTGCCTTCCAGGCCTATCAAGCCGACCACGTTAAGGAAAGACACCGGCATCGTTACGAAGTCAACAATGAGATTCGCTCAGTACTAAGTGATAATGGATTGGTATTCAGTGGGCTAAATCCTGAAAGAGATCTGGTAGAAATGGTAGAAATACCCGATCATCCATGGTTTGTAGGCGTGCAATTCCATCCCGAGTTGCGAAGTACCGCTAGCCATCCACAAGCCTTATTTGTAGCTTTTGTGAAGGCAGCAAAAAAGCATGCAGGCTTGCAGTAGAATCAGTTATTTTGAGCTTTTAAGCGTTTTGCACATCCCTCCGGATTCTTAAAGATATTGACCAGGCGTTTTGCACATCCCTTTGCGTTCCTGGAGACACTGACCGGGTATTTCGCAACATCCCTCCACGAATCACATTCATAAAAAAAATGCTATCCGAACAGCAAAGATTTCATCATAAAACGAGGATTCGAGCCTGTGGAGTACTCAAACGAGCGGATGAGTTACTCTGCCTACAAATGCACTCACCAGTTAGTAAGAAGCCCATTTGGACTTTTCCTGGTGGGGGAGTGGAAGTGGGGGAATCTCTCCATGAAACAGTTCGGCGAGAATTTTTGGAAGAAACTGGACTCACGATTGAAGTGGGTAAATTGTTGCTGGTTAATGAGCTAATCCAAGATCCTTTTCACGCAATAGAATTCTATTTTGAGGTTCATGAGCCAGCCAATATGCCCACAATCACACCCAATCTAGGAAGCGATCCTGAAAATAATTCGGCCTATTTACTCTCCTTAGCATTTATGGACCGACAGGAACTTCAAGGAAAAGAGGTGGTTCCTGATTTTTTTAGTGATAACTATTGGGAAACCAACGTTTTTCCGGTGATTTCTGTATACTAATATTGATTCGCTGTTATGAGATGGTATAGGCTATCTTCGGTCTGCCCTATGGCCTTAGTTTCGAATCAAAGATATACTACTCAATTTTTATTTGATAATCTCTGATCATAATGTTTCCAAAAAGTTCTATTAATTACTACATACAACTTCTAACGGTCATATTCGTACTTTTTTTTGGTTTTAGCTGTGCTAATTCTCCTGAAATGACTGTTTTTTACAATGCGAACGGATATACCATTGAATCCGATACTTTACGATCCTTCAGCACCTTAGTTGTAGATGGGGAGAGGGTGTTTGCTGTGGGGGGTGAGGATCTCGCGGAGGAGTATGAAGCAACCTCAAGCGTCACCACTATTGACCTAGAGGGAAAGACGTTGCTTCCAGGTTTGATTGATGCACATGGGCATGTGATGGGTTTAGGATTTCAAGAACTTCAAATTAATTTGGCGGGCATCACTAGTCTTGAAGAAACACTTCAGGCGTTAAAAGAGTATGCAGAAGCCAACCCAGAACTAGAGTGGATCATTGGACGGGGTTGGAATCAAACCCTGTGGGAGGAAAACCGATTCCCAACTGCGGCGGATTTAGATCAGGTTATCCCGGATAGACCCGTTTGGCTTAGTCGGGTTGATGGGCATGCGGGCTGGGCCAACTCCAAAGCTATGCAATTGGCACAAGTTAGCTCCGAATCTCCAGACCCTGATGGTGGTAAAGTAATTCGTGATACCAGAGGTCGCCCGACAGGTGTACTTATTGATGCTGCAGAAGGCTATGTACAACGAGTGGTTCCTGAATCTACCAGAGAGGAGCAAGCTTTAGCATTGGAAGCAGCTCTTGCCTTGCTTAGTTCTTACGGAGTTACTAGTGTACATGATGCTGGAGTTGGAGTGGAAACATGGGAATTATACAAGCAATTTGCTGAACAGGGTAAATTACAAGCCAGGATTTACGGGATGATCTCAGGGGCCGGTTCAATATTCGATCAATTGTCAAGTGAGGGGCCTATACATTCCTTGTACAATGATCGTCTAGCACTGCGAAGTGTAAAATTATACTCCGACGGAGCCCTTGGTAGTAGGGGAGCAGCGCTGATTGAAGATTATCATGATGATCCTGGGAACAAGGGTTTACTATTCGTAGGTCAAGAAGAGATGAATGCTATGACTGAAAAAGTAGTAGCTAAGGGGTATCAGGCCAATATTCATGCTATTGGAGATGCTGCAAACAGGCAGGTTATTAATGCACTTGGGTACGCCCAGGAGTTATACCCTCGAGAGGACCAACGAAATAGAATTGAGCATGCTCAAATTGTAGCTCTGGAAGATATTGGACGATTTAAAGAATTGAGCTTGATCGCCAGTATGCAGCCCACTCATGCAACAAGCGATAAAAATATGGCAGAAGATCGAGTAGGCTCACAACGCATAAAAGGTGCTTATGCCTGGCAAAGCTTCTTACAACAGGGTACCGTTGTTGCATCAGGTTCAGATTTTCCAGTTGAATCAGCCAATCCTTTTCTCGGTATCTATGCCTCTATCACTCGTAAAGATGTTCAAGGAAACCCATTGAATGGCTGGTATCCTGAAGAGGCAATGGACCGTGTTCAAACCCTCAAATCCTTTACCATAGACGCCGCTTATGCTGGATTCCAAGAAGGTGTTTTAGGTAGTTTAGAACCGGACAAATGGGCTGACTTTATCATTGTTGATCAAGACATAATGATGGAACCCGATTCAATACTTTGGCAAACAAAAGTACTTCAGACATGGGTGGCTGGAAAAAAAGTATTTGACCGAAGCACGGACTAAATAGCTGTAAATATCAGGTTTACAAGTTGTATCAAAACGCCGCAAACGTAAATAGTTTTAAAAAGACGCTTTTTTTTTAAAAAAGGGCAACAAAATAGTCATTCTGACGTGTAGTTAGATAAAGCTCCACGTCCACAGAAATTTAACAGTAGATGACCTCTTTTAAATTATTCGGATGTAGGAGCTTTTTTGATTTGAAACTCCCTTATCTTTAGGTAAGGCACACATTCACTCAACATACGATCATCAAATAAGAGATTCGTTATGGCAGCAACTCGTTCGACCATGCTAGAGCTTGGTATTCAAGCACCCTCTATTCAACTACCTATTGTTACTGGGGGTGAATTTGATTTATACCGTTACACCGCCCATAGCAAAGGTATTGTGGTACTATTTATTTGTAACCACTGTCCTTATGTACATCATATTAATGAAAGACTAGTGTCAGTAGCTAATTCCTACAGTAACAAAGGAATCTCCTTCATTGCAATTAGTTCAAATGATGCTACGCAGTATCCGGAAGACTCACCCGAAAAAATGGCTGATGTGGTTCGTAGCCAACATTACCCATTTCCCTATCTTTACGACGAAAGTCAGTCGGTTGCCAAAGCATACAAAGCGGCCTGTACTCCTGATTTTTATTTTTTTGATAAACAGCTAAAGTTATACTATAGAGGACAGTTCGATTCTAGCCGGCCAGGGAATGAAGTAGAGGTAACAGGAAAGTGTCTTACGGATGCCATCGATGGCTATTTGAGAGGAGTGCCGGCACCAGCAACACAAATACCCAGCATAGGCTGTTCTATCAAGTGGAAAGTGGGTAATGAACCTGATTATTTCCTATAATTGAATATGAACATTCAAGATATACGTAAAGACTATACCCGCCAGGAGCTAGATGAAGCCGCTTTGTTGGAGGATCCTATCGCGCAATTTAGTAACTGGTTTGAAGAAGCTGTAAAGGCCGAAGTGCTCGAAGCGAATGCCTGTGCTCTCGCGACAGTTGATGCTCTTGGCAATCCTCACAATCGGATTGTACTCTTAAAAGGAATATCTAAGACTGGATTCCAATTTTTTACTAATTACACCTCCGATAAAGCAAATGAAATAGAGCAAAATGCTTCAGTAGCAATGACTTTTTTTTGGAAAGAATTGGAGCGGCAAGTTCGTATCGAGGGGAAGGTGAGTAAGATGAGTCAACAAGATTCTGAAGCTTATTTTTTATCTCGACCTCATATGAGTCAATTAGGAGCTTGGGTTTCTAATCAAAGTCAAGTTATTAGCGGAAGAGAAGTGCTGGAGCAGCGCTTAGAAGATTTAATGCAGCGTTACCCAGAGGGCACCGATGTTCCTTATCCCACTCATTGGGGAGGCTTTGAATTGCGTCCTATGAAAGTTGAATTTTGGCAAGGTCGCCCGAGTAGGCTTCATGATAGAATAAGGTACGAGCAGTTAGATCACCAGTGGCAGAAAGAGCGATTAGCTCCATAGGTTGGATGGATAATGCCGAAAATCAAGCATAAACGATTTCAAGAAATCGCTCGATTTGACCATGTAATTGAGTGGACCGACTTTCCACATGGTCAAGGATTTAATAAAGCAGTATGGTTTGAATCGCTTTTTTCAGGCTCGGACAAACTCACCTTAGAACTGGCCTGTGGAAAGGCAGAATATACCGTAGGTTTAGCCAAACGGTATCCAGATAGAAATTTTATCGGGGTAGATATTAAGGGTAATAGAATGTGGGTTGGAGCTAATTATTCCCTAACCCATCAGCTGAGAAACACCGCTTTTTTGCGTGCATATATAGGGCATTTAGAACATTATATCCCTAGGCAAAGTGTGGAGGAGATATGGATTATTTTTCCCGATCCTCAACTAAAAAAAGACAGAAAAAAATTAACATCGGCCCGTTTTTTAGAACTGTACAAAAAATTATTAGTACCAGGTGGTACCATTCACCTGAAAACCGATAGCCCCGAATTATTTGAATTTACACTTGAGCAAATTGAGTTGCACAATCTGACCAAACTCAAGCAAATGGACGACGTATATGCGAATCCCTCATCGCCTGAGGAATTGGTAGATATACAAACCTACTACGAAGGATTACATGTCAAGAAAGGAAGAACCATTCGATATGTGCAGTTTAGTTTAGATAAGTATGATAAAGCAGATTAACATAGTTATAAAACCTATTTTATGGTTATTTAACTTGTCAAATGTCTAGTTTATGTGTATTATTGTAGTGTAAAATACTACAGTATGATAGAACTAGACGATATTGACAAACAGATTATTGCACTCCTGCAAGAAAACGCTCGAATTAGTAATAGAGAAATTGCTAAAAGAGTAGGATTAACAGCCACGCCTACTATAGAAAGGGTAAAGCGGCTAGAGCGAGAGGGGGTTATAAAAGGCTACACCGCAGTACTTGAAAAAGAAAAAGTGGGCAAAGGTATGACTGTTTTTGTCAAGGTTACCCTAAGTGTGCATCAAATGAGTTTATTGGACGGTTTTATTGAAGCGGTACGAGGTATACCAGAGATTTTATCCTGTTATCATACGACAGGACAATCGGATTTTTTATTACATGTAGTGGCAACAGATATAGCCGATTATGAACGATTGCTACGGGATAAACTAACCACCTTACCCGATGTGCAACGCCTTGAAACCACCATGGTATTACGAGCAATTAAAGAAGGTGGATATATACCAACTGGTTAATTACGAGAAATAGTATGAAATTTAAATCAAGAGTTGTTCACGGAGTCGATCGTCCCAGTAGAATTCACAAAGAATCTGAAGGTGCCCATATACCACCAATATATCAAACTTCGACCTTTCTGTTTGATGACGTAGCTCATGGCGCGCGTGCTTTTTCGTCTTCTGATCATGCTGGAGCACATATTTACACACGTATATCAAATCCAAATAATAATACCCTGGAACAAACAATTACCGCGCTTGAATGCTATGATTTGGATAGTGACGGGTATACTTCGATGGTTTTTGGAACAGGTATGGCCGCCATAAGTACAGCTATCATGGCTATGGCTAAACAGGGACAGGTACTTGCACAAGATGCTTTGTACGGTTGTAGTAGTCAATTATTGTTTGAGCAAGCTCCACATTGGGGTATAGAAGCTGATTTTATAGACTTTACCGATGTACATGCATTTCAGAAAAAAGTTCAATCCATGGATAATCTCAAGGTGGTCTACATGGAAACCATCACCAACCCAACCATGCGTGTAGCTCAAATGGATCGAATAATTGGCATTGCCCACGAAGCGGGTGCTAAGGTAATTGTAGATAATACATTTGCCTCACCAGTATTCTGCCGGCCACTAAATTTTGGGGCCGATATCGTGATTCACTCATCCACGAAATATATTGGAGGACATGGGACCTCATTAGGGGGGGTGTTGACTTGTTCAAAAGAATTAGCTGAGAACTATCATCTTGGTACGTACAGGAAAAATTTGGGGGGTATTGCTGGACCTATGGACTCATGGTTGCTTAACAATGGACTAAAAACCATGGCACTACGAGTGCAGGCCCAAACCGAGAATGCGATGCAAGTAGCTCGATACCTAGAATCACATGAGTCGGTGGAGCGGGTATGGTATCCCATGCTAGCGTCTCATCCCGATTTTAATGTTGCACAGAATGTGTTACTAGGTGGAGCAGCTTCGGTGATGAGTTTTGAGCTAAAAGGAGGTTTTGAGGCAGGAACTAATCTTATGAATTCGGTTCAACTGTGCTCTCTTGCAGTCAGTTTGGGTGCGGTAGATAGCTTGATTCAACACCCCGCGTCAATGACGCATTCGGTAATGGATACACAATTGCGAAAAAAAGCAGGCATTGAAGATGGTTTAGTTCGCCTTGCAGTGGGCATCGAAGAGGTAGATGATATTATAGGAGACTTGAAACAGGCATTGGAAAAAAGTTCTTCGGTCTAGTTAGGAGCTTACCAACTTCCTCCAGCGCCACCGCCGCCAGAGCCAAATCCGCCTCCGCCACTAAAACCGCCGAATCCACCGCCACCAAAGCCACCACCGCCAAATCCACCACGACCTCTGGGACTGTTAAGAAAGCTACTCCAAAGTAGAACATCCATAGCACCAATGGTTCTTCCACCGCCGCGACCTCCTCGTCCTTTGGAAATAATAAAGTAAAAAATGAGCCCCAAAATTATGAGGATATCTATTGGGAACCCTTTATTGGAGCTTCGTGTAATTTCAACAGCATCATATTCTCCTGAAGCTAATTGAATAAGTGCACTAGTAGCTCGATCTAGACCTTGGTAAACTTGTCCACTTTGGAGGGCAGGTATTAGAATATCTTGTACAATCCTATTGGCCATTACATCTGGAATAGCGCCTTCTAATCCATATCCTACCTCTATTTGTAATTCCCGTTCTTGTACAGATATTAAAATAAGAACCCCATTATATCGTTCGGCTTCCCACATTCGCCAGGTGTTAAATAGGTACGTTGCTGCTTCCTCTCTTGGCATTCCAGCTAGATTTTCGAGCACGGCAACGGCAACGACATTGGACGTTGTGTCTCTATAGTTACGCAGTTTTTGTTCAAGTATTTCTTCTTCTTGGTTGGTTAGTAGATTTCCAAAATCGTTTACCATACCAACAGGCCTTTGTGGAAGCTCATTTGTGGACTGAGCATATAGCATACCAGCAGTACTTTGAATAGACGCACCCGTATGAGTTTGGAATTCCCCCCATATTGTGGAAAGTGAAACAAGATTTGCCCCAAGTATCCAAAATAGAGTCATCAAACCAATGATAGAGGAGCGTTTACTTCTATTTTTTACATGGAATATGGATTTTTTCAATTGGATATTATCCATAGCTAATAGAATCATCAAGTTCATTTTCATCATCGTGTTGATATGGAAAGTGTTGCTGTAACTTACCGCCAATATCCAATAATGCTTTGACGAGCCCATTTTTGATGTTTCCTTCTTTGAAATCTGCTTGAAGGGTTACCAGGGTACTTTCCCAAAATTCTTGACCAACCTCTGTATGAATACCTTCGTCCCCCCAAATAGCTAGTAAATGATCCTCCGTAGCTACATACACCATGACGCCATTTCGCAGTTCTGTTTTGTGCATACCTAATTTTTGAAACAAGTTGATAGCCCTTCTAATCGGATCTTTTTTAGGGCATTTTTTTTCTATATGCACACGAACTTCCCCTGAAGTTTTTTTCTCTGCTTGCTGAATGGCCTGAACAACGGCTAATTCATCGTCACTGCTTAAAAAGGGCATATGGTTTAAGTACTACAGGGTTACTAATTTACTGGCTTAGGTGGTTTTTCAGTGAGCAGATTACCCATTATTCAAAGTCAACGAGTGGGGGCTGTTCAGCTCCTTCATTTGCTTCGAAATAGGCTTTTCGGTCAAACCCAGTAATGGAGGCTATAAGACTTCCAGGAAATTTCCGAATATCTGTATTGTATTGACGAGCGGTGTCATTGAATCGTTTTCTTTCGGTCGCAATACGGTTTTCAGTCCCTTCTAGTTGAGCTTGAAGATCTCTAAAGCTAGCGTTTGCTTTTAGTTCGGGGTATCGCTCCACACTTACCAACAGTCTAGAAAGCGCGCCACTTAATTGTTCTTGTGCAGCCTGGAATTGTTGAATTTTGGCAGGATCATTAAGGTCATCGGCTTGCAATGTAATAGATGTTGCTCGACTCCGAGCCTCGATAACCGATTGTAATGTTTCCTGCTCGAAATCAGCGGCACCCTGTACTGTGTTGACTAAATTCGGGATTAAATCGGCGCGTCTCTGGTATTGGTTTTCAACTTGTGCCCATGCACTTTCAACCGATTCTTCGGCCGTTACAAATCCGTTGTTAACGCCGATTCCATAGATTACAAGGATAGCGAGTAGGGCAATAATAATGATACTTTTTGCTTTCATAGTTTCAAGTCTTTCCGTTTACAATAATTGGTTCAAAATCAGACTATATTATACGAAAATCCCACGTTTAGGATTCACTGAATCCAGTAAAAATAAAAAGCATGCAAAAAGAATTCATTCGGTACATATATTTTGATTTAGATGATACCCTATTAAATCACAAAAAAGCCGAACAAAATGGGTTACGAGATATATATGATAAAATTCCGGCGCTTCAGGTGGTTTCTGTAGATCAATTGCTGAGGGTCTACGCACAGATTAATAAGGGATTGTGGATCGAATATGCACAGGGGTCTATTGATCGTAGCACATTACACCGACGAAGGTTCCAAGAAAGTTTTGAAGCTTTGGGTATAAACGGGGAACTATATGAGTATGCTGGAACCATTTACATGGAGTATTATCGCAAACATTGGGAGTGGATGAAAGGAGCTAAGCAAGCATTTCTAACACTTCAGGATTACTACGAAACGGGTGTGATAACGAACGGTTTTGCAGAAACTCAATGGATGAAAATCCGACAGTTTGGGTTTGATAGCGTATGTACATCCATCATTATTTCAGAAGAATTCGGGTTAATGAAGCCAGATCCGGCTATTTTTAATGAGGCGACTCAACAAGCTGGATATGCACCAGAGCATATTCTTTATGTGGGAGATTCGCTCACTTCCGATGTTGATGGGGCATTGAATGCGGGTTGGAATATGGCTTGGTATAATCCGAAAAATCTCCCCGTTGAGGGTCGGGAGCCTCATTTGAATTTTCAGGATTTCCAGGAATTAATCGATGTCTTAGGGTAGAGGCTAAGCAAAAAAGCTCGTACATTTAACCCATCTTAAAATCAATGTCCTACATATGTCTGACCACACCTCAACTGAGCCCTCTGTAAACCTTGAATTAGCCTTAGAACATGGTCTAACTCAAGAAGAATACGAAATGATTGTTCAATGCTTAGGAAGAACCCCTAGTTTTACTGAATTAGGTGTTTATTCTGTGATGTGGAGCGAACACTGCTCGTATAAAAATTCCATTATTGAGCTAAAAAAACTCCCGCGTGAGGGCGAGCATTTACTGGTTGAAGCAGGCGAAGAAAATGCCGGATTGGTTGATATTGGTGATGGTTTGGGTTGTGCGTTCAAAATAGAAAGTCATAACCACCCTTCTGCAGTTGAGCCGTATCAAGGCGCTGCAACGGGAGTTGGGGGAATTCATCGAGATATTTTTACTATGGGGGCACGGCCCATTGCCTCCTTAAATTCACTGCGTTTTGGTTCTTTGGAAACCCCTAGAGTTAGATATCTATTAGACGGTGTGGTACGTGGTATCGGAGATTATGGAAATTCTTTTGGTGTACCAGTCATCGCTGGTGAAGTGTGTTTTGATGAAAGCTACGAGGGGAATCCACTGGTTAATGCAATGAGCATTGGGATTGTTAAAGCGGGAGAAACAGCCTCGGCTATAGCGAAGGGAATTGGTAATCCCGTACTAATTGTGGGTGCGAGCACAGGCCGAGATGGGATACATGGTGCCACATTCGCTTCTGAGGAAATATCCGAAGAAAGCGAGGCTAAACGTCCTAGCGTACAGGTTGGGGATCCATTTACCGAAAAGTTATTACTAGAAGCCAGTCTTGAGGCACTTCAAACGGGTGCTGTTGTTGGAATGCAGGATATGGGGGCTGCTGGAATTGCCTGTTCTTCTAGTGAAATGACGGCAAAAGGTGGTCAGGGAATGCGTATAAATTTAGATTTAGTACCTGCACGTGAGCCGGGAATGACCGCCTATGAAATGCTTCTTTCCGAAAGTCAGGAACGTATGCTCATTGTGGCACACAAAGGCCAAGAGCAAGACATTATCGATGTGTATGAGAAGTGGGATTTACATGCTGTAGTAATTGGCGAAGTGGTGGAAGGGGATCAAGTAACTTATTGGAAGGATGGCGAAATAAAAGCCCAAATTCCCGCCGAACATCTGGTATTGGGTGGCGGTGCCCCTCAATATGTACGCGAAACCAAAAAACCAGCCTACCTGGAGGAAACGCAAAGCGCCGACTTATCAGGACTAAGCCATCCAGAAAGTCTCATAGAAAGTTTAAAAAGCTTACTGAATAGCCCTAATATCGCTTCAAAACGCTGGATTCATGAGCAGTATGACACGATGGTTCGAACTAATACCGTGCAAGGGCCTGGGGCCGCTGATGCGGGTATCATCAGACTTAAAGGAAGTAAAAAAGGGTTGGTAGCAAAAACAGATTGTAACGGAAGATACGTTTATTTGAATCCACGTAGGGGGGGGCAAATTGCTGTTGCCGAATCGGCTCGTAATGTGGTGTGTTCTGGAGCTAAACCGATGGCTATCACTAATTGCCTCAACTATGGTAACCCATACAAACCTGAGGTATATTGGACATTTAAAGAATCACTTGCTGGCATGGGTGATGCGTGTAGAAAGCTAAACACTCCAGTCACCGGTGGAAACGTAAGTTTTTATAATGAAAATCCCGAAAGCGCCATTTTTCCAACCCCAATTATTGGGATGCTCGGCATAATCGAAGATGTTGAAAAGCATAAAATGTCTCCATCTTTTAAAAATGAGGGGGATATTATATTGTATGTAGGCGCTCCCCGAATCGGTTTAGGTGGAACGGAATACTTGAAGGTAGTACATGGATTAACCACCGGTGATGCTCCGAAACTTGACTTGGATGTAGAGCTAAAAGTTCAGCAGACTGTATTAGAGGTGATTACCTCTGGTTTAGTTACAGCTGCCCATGATGTATCGGATGGAGGATTGGCCGTTTGTATAACAGAAATGGGTGTCTTTGGCGATTTAGGGGCCCAAATTAATCTTAGTGTTCTCTCTGGATCTATTCACGAGGTTTGGTTCAGCGAGGCCCAATCAGGAATTGTATTAACCTGCCAACCAGATAAATATGAGTCGTTGGTTAAGCAGCTAACTCAAGGTGGGGTAGAGGTTGCACAGATTGGCACCGTTCAAGGAGATACTCTTGTATTTGAAGGTATTGGATCGGTGAATGTGGGCCACCTTCACAGCATTTATGAAGGTGCGATTCCAAAGGCAATGGCTTAAAGATTAACGGATAGAATTAATCCTCATGGTCACTGTTGAAGCAATAAGAACAAGCTAAGACCTATTGTGTGGCCTGAAGAAAAACCGTTTGTACGAATACTCATGAGATAGGCCTCAGCCAATAACCCTTTCTAGCGCTGCTGCTTTTAATAGAGTCTCTTGCCACTCTTGCTCGGGATTTGAGTCGCTGGTAATGGCCCCACCCACTGGGTAAAACAAATGTTCTCCTTGGATTATTGCAGTTCGTATGACCACATTAAAATCAAAGTCATCTTGTGGGTTTATATATCCAATAGCGCCAGAGTAAATGCTTCTTTTGTATGATTCATACCGTTCTATAGCCTCCATAGCCGCAATTTTTGGCGCACCCGTCATCGATCCCATTGGAAAACTGTGCCGAATAGCGTCAAAGCTAGAATAATTCGGAGCTATTTGCGCGTGTACTTTACTCACTAATTGGTGCACTGTCCGAAAGGATTGCACCTCAAATAGTGGCTCAACATATACGCTTCCTTTTTGACTAACCCTATAAAGGTCATTTCGAACTAAATCAACAATCATTAGATGCTCGGCCTTATTCTTAAGTCCGAGTAATTCGTCTTCAATGCGCTCTAGTTCATCAGTATGACTTCGCGCTAGTGTTCCCTTGATAGGCTCTGACCATATATGGGGTCCTTTTTTTGCTAAATAACGTTCGGGAGAAGCCGAACATACCTGAAGCTGGAGTCCTGAGGGAAGATCATAGTTGAAATAGCTGGCAAAAGGAACCGGACCATAGTCCTTCATAGCCCGATAAAGAGCAATAGGATGGCCTTTGAAGCTGTATTTTAAAGCATGAGAAAAATTCATTTCATAATAATCTCCCTCATATATATCTGTCTTCACGGCCTCAATGGTATCTAAATAAATATCTTTTGTAAGACCTTCTAAAGACCTAATACTGAACTCCTGCGGCTCCGATGAATAGTCCACAAACTGCTCCTCCAGTTCAATCCAACGCTGCTTACCTTTTACCCATTCCACTGGGTTTCCATGCTTATTTTTTTGGCCTATAGTAGGTATTTTGGCCAATATCCTAGGCTCCATAAACCACAAATCAGCCGCTTCGTATAAATTAGGATGCTTACTCTCTAAACGCTCAATAAAATTTTTCACATCATAGCCCATATATCCGAACCACCAAGAATTTTTTTGGGCTACTTTTAAAGCCGACCATAGGTCAATATGGTCAAGCAAAACAGAATACCAAATAATATTATTTCTGATTGATTTTTGCCCCGACTCGCCCGGTACGGTGTACCCCGATTCGCTCGTTGAAGATTCAGCTAGTGGATTAGCTGGAGGTTTTCCCTGAGTGAGCGTCCAGTCTAAACTTGGAAATGCTTTAAGCAAGGTGTTGGCTATGGTGCCAGCCGACCATAGCCGCTGTTCATATACCATAATTTGGCCCACTGGATCTCCGGCAATCCAATGATTTTGACTTTCCCTATGATCCGTAAGCTGTGACTCCAACAAAACCATGGGGCCTACCTTTGGTAGTACATCTAGTACGTTATCAATGCAGAAATGAGTAGCCAATATTGTGGGGAACTAAACGATTTCCAATCAACTATGAATAGAAGTTGAGAGGTTATATACTATATAAGGTAAAACA
This sequence comes from Balneola sp., assembly GCA_038124025.1. Taxonomy (GTDB): domain Bacteria; phylum Bacteroidota; class Rhodothermia; order Balneolales; family Balneolaceae; genus UBA1275. Next base: position 80,729 of record JAYPBC010000002.1, read on the forward strand.
ATTCATCACATAAAAATACGGCTATTGGCGTTTTTTTGGGCCTCTTTTGTGTACCTTTATAGCATGTTGGATATATGAAATCCTTTAATAGCTACTTTTCTTGAGTTAAGCATTACCGATGTATAAAGAACTTATAAAGCCGCTTCTTTTCCTCATGGACGCCGAACAAGCCCATGATTGGGCAATTTGGATTGCCAGCAAAACCAACCGTTCGCCTTTACTACAAAATATAGTAAGCCGACTTTATGGAGTGGCCGAAGCGAAACAAAGTAAACAAATATGGGGACTTCACTTCAAAAATCCACTGGGTTTGGCAGCTGGATTTGACAAAAATGGAACAACCCCTCGTGCGATGCAGGCTCTGGGTTTTGGTTTTGTCGAAGTAGGGAGTATTACTGCTAAATCGTCTGCTGGAAATCCAAAGCCCCGCGCTTTTCGGTTGCCCGAGGACCATTCCTTGATAAATAGGATGGGTCTTAATAACCAGGGAGCTACTGCCATTACTGAGCGGCTATCTAAACTGCAACTAGAAATACCCTTAGGCGTTAATGTCGCTAAAACTAACGATTCAACCATAGAAGGTGATGCAGCCGTGGAAGATTATATTGAATCGTACCTTCTAGCCCAGCAGGTGGCCGATTATATCACTATCAATATATCCTGTCCTAACACAGGAGAGGGTAAAACTTTTGAAGACCCAGGTGCACTTAGGGAATTGTTAGTTGGAATCAAGCAAAGAGCATTACAGGGAGAAGTTCCTTCGAATAAAGGTGACAGATCCTATATTTCTACCTACGCACATATTCCAACTACTGTAAAGTTTTCAGTGGATACTACGCATAATGATTTAATGAACTTAGTAACAATCTGCGAGGACAATGGAATTGACGGCTATGTAGCCACAAACACGTCGAATAGTAGAGAAGGAATAAAGCATCCTAAAAAAGAACTTTCTGTCATAGGGCGGGGGGGATTAAGCGGACGAGCAATAGCTAAGAAAAGTTTAGAGATGACACGTTGGCTTTCGGAGGAATTGTCGAGAGGCAAACCAGTTATTTCTGTGGGGGGGATCGATTCAGTAGAGACAGCCTTAGAACGCCTTGAGGCTGGTGCCGAATTGCTGCAGGTATATACAGGGCTTGTCTTTGAAGGCCCAGGTTTAGTTTCGGACATTGTCAAAGCCCATGCTCGAAGTTGAACTAGGTAAGTAACGAAGTTCATACACCCCATGCTCAAAGTTCAGCTAACAATCATTCAAGCTCGTAAGGATTTATCAACACCTCACAAACCATTCGTACCGACCGACCATTAATAATGGTAGGTTCAAACGAAACACCCGATGCTAGCCGGTCATTAATTGCGTTTATCAAATCTGGATTAGATTCTGTATTAGAAGCTGGTGCTACAGGCTCAAAACGATCAATGATGCCCCGCTCATTAATGAAAAAGCGGTAGGTTACTGGGCTTATTATTACCCCTTCAGGATAGGATATACTTGCTAACAAAGCCTGTATGCCCCCTCGAAAACTTGGTGATATGTTTAGGTCAACACAGGATTGATAGTCATCAATAGCCGAACGCTGTTCAACCGAGTTAGCTGAACTTGAAATTTGCGAAAGCGAATCATTTGCCATGGTGTTCATGCTCAGTGAATCGCTCCATACTGAGTCTGCCGAAAAGCCATCAACCCTCAAAGAATCACTACTGGCATTGTCCATGACAACGGCATAGGGATTATTTGGAGGGCTTAATTCTTGCTTTAAATGTAATAAACCGGGGGTTTTTACTGAGTTTATGAATGCGGAGTCGTACACCGCTAAATAGTTTCGAGCCATATCCCACTTTGGACCTAAGTAAGGGAAGAGGTCGTACCAAACCGGTTCAGTAAGTGATGAGTCTAGCAAGGCGGATAGTTGTTCATCTTCGGAGGGGTCTAACAGGCTATCTTCTAGGATTGTATTTATAGAATCTTTAAATGCTTGTAGATCAGCTGTCTCGGTAAGCCAACGTTCTTGTGCGGTGAGCCATCGTAATTGAGCCTGTTCATACAAACTATCTTTCGCTAGCTTCTCAATGTAGTTAGTTAAACCAATACGGTAAGCTTGCTCTCCTAGAATGGTGTTTTCTGCTGATATACCCCATTTAATTAAGGTATCTATTCCAACCTGGGTAGCCATGTCAACATTCGAATACAATTGCTGAAACAAATCATATTCACTCATTTGGGCACTAGTATCCTGTGCCATGGGGATGGTAAAGCGTTCTGCTGTGCGTTTTGCGTAGACAGTACTTGGGAAATTTTGAACAATTATTTCGCCTAACTCTTTTGCTCGTTCTATTTGGCCATTGGTATAAGCAATCTCTGCTAAAGAATACAGGGATACCGGCGCCACCTTACTCTCTGGTCGTTCTGACCAAACCTTGGAGAAGTAGTACTCTGCACTATCGGTGTCATTTAGGTTTAAAAAGAACAGGTTACCAATTCCATAGTAGTAGGTAGAAAGTCGCTCATAAGCTGAATCTTTATCAGCTGGAGAAAAGGGGATACCGCTGATATCAATCGTATATCTATTTTGAAGTTGGAGAGCGGCATTTTCTACGTTGCTTTGTTCAAGCTCGCTACTATCTTGCTCTAAAGTATTTCGTGCAAGGGATTCAAAGCGCCAATAATCGGTTAGGGCCCTTCCCATCCAAAGGGCATTAAACTGTTGAGCGGCATCGGCGCTCACTTGTTGGTCAAGCTCATTTAAGAATCCGCTATTTGTATTCGTATTTGGCCCCGTGTTAGATTCCCGGTCAATATTGACCAGGGTATTTGCTCGATCTTCTCGTTCTTGTTGTAGCCGCTCTAATTCTGCTTGTTGCCTCCGCTGTATCTCTTGAATTACCGAGTCAAACTGAGCTGGTTCCAGCGATCCTAAATACAACAAACTGTCTTCTAGTTGTATATTCGATTTTAAACGGGCATACTCACCAAAAGAAGCAGAAAGTTCTTGGGCACTATAGTATTCGGGTAGATTTTCGGTAGGTACATTAATTCGCGCTGCTGAATCATAATAAGCAGCAGCGAGAGTAAAATTATTTTTATCAAATCGATAAATATCGGCTAAAGAATAATAGGTTAAGGCTTTTGTACGAGCTTCTGCGGGGAATTGTCGATCTCTTAATAGGTTTAATAAAATAATTTCGGCTTCTTCAGACCTATTTCTCTGCAGTTCGGTGAGTCCTAATTCCAACCGAAGATCAGCGATATATTCGGTATTCTTGTCATCTTTGACCATATCCGATAAGACGGAATAGGCTTCATCTATTAAACCAAGTTGCCTAGCTACGTCTGCCTTTTTCTTTTGAGCTTCGAACTGTATCTCATAATTAAAATAGTAGTCGGATACCCGGTCAAAGGCTATGAAGGCATTTTGGGTATACCCTTGGTAATCATTTATCTGACCTAGTAGAAAGAATGCGCGCTCTTTTAAGGCTCTTCCAGGTAAGCCTGCAGCAGCTTCCTCTAATAATGGAATCGCAGCCTCATAATTTTGTCTGGCCACATAAAGCTCTGCCAACACAGTGAGAATTTGCGCTTGCATATTTTCTAACCACTGTCCATCAAATATGGTTGTTTGTTCTTCGAGGTATTGTACACCTTGAGTGTAGAGCTCTAGCTCCATAAACACCCTGCCTTTCCAAAAGACGCCTTTTTGTTGTAATAAAGGGTCGTCTGTGGTGAGCAATAACTCATCGAATTTTTGGTCGGCAGAAAAGTATTCCGTTCGAAAGAAATACGATTTACCAATTAATTCTAATGCATTATCTACCCACTTACTATTTTTATGGTCTCTCAGGATATCTGCCCCTTTATCAATGGTGCTTTGGAATTCTTGCATGCCAGCACCAAGGGGAGTTTGGTAGACTCTAATCGGTAGGAGGAAGTTGTACTGCCGGCTTTGCTCTGTACTTTTGGTATATCCTTGGCCGTAGTTTAACTGAGCGTTGTAAAAGGTGTTGTAATAGGCATTAAAGTTTATAAATCGTGATGAAAACTGCCCCGAACAACCTAGTAGTACAACACTGAGTAGTAATATTCGGGACATATTGTGCATGCGGGAATGGCTTTATTCAATTATGCTTATTTTCACCATATTCGTGCGACCCCTCTGAGCCGTAGGCATGCCTGTGGCTACGACTATCCGGTCACCTACTTTAACTTGACCATTATCTTTGAGATAATCCTCCATAATCTTCACACTTTTATCGGTATCGAAGAGTTCACGCAGCCGGATGGAGCGTACACCCCAAACAAGATTCAATTGGCGCCGAACTTTTTGAGATTCAGTGAAAGCAAAAATAGGTACTTTAGGTCTGAATTTGGCTATTCTTCGAGCGGTACTTCCGGAATGAGTAATCGTACAAATTAGTGAGCTTTCTGCTTTTTCGGACAGTAAAACGCAAGTATGAGCTAGTGATTCGATAATTTGTTTCGTTGGATCACTAGGCTTTTTGTATTCTAAACTATTGTAAAGTTGTACTCTACGCTCCTCAATTTTACGACAAATACGATCCATTACGTTCACTGCCTCCATAGGATATTTACCCGCTGCTGTTTCACCAGAAAGCATGACAGCATCGGTGCCATCGAGTACGGCATTAGCCACGTCGGAGGTTTCAGCTCGAGTGGGTCTTGGGTTATTAATCATAGAATCGAGCATCTGGGTCGCAGTTATAACTGGTTTACCTACTGCTCTACATTTTTCGATAATTGTTTTCTGAACAAAAGGTACTTCTTCAGCAGGTATTTCGATTCCTAGATCGCCCCGAGCAACCATAATTCCATCAGCCTGCTCGATAATTGCATCAATACAATCTACGGCTTCAGGTTTTTCAATTTTAGCAATTACACCAGCCTCGGAGCCAAGATTTTTCAATAATTTTTTCAAATCGATCACGTCTTCTGGATTACGCACAAAGGAAAGAGCGACATAATCGGCATCCATGTTAACCGCAAATTCTAGATCTTTTCGGTCTTTTTGGGTGAGTGCAGGTATAGATATTTTGACATTGGGTAAGTTTACCCCTTTGCGAGACTTTAGCAGCCCACCGACGATCACATTTACTTTAAGTGAGTTTTCGAGGCATTCAGTTACCTTGAATTCTAAAAGTCCGTCATCTAAGAGAATAGTGTCGCCTACTTCGGCTTCTTGAGGAAGTTTATCATAGTCAATGGGTACACAATCTCCAGTACCTAGTATTTCTTCGGAGGTTAAAGTGATTTCGCTACCTTCTACTAAAAGCTGCCCGTCATCTTTCATTTGCCCCACTCTAATTTTTGGGCCTTGCAAATCTGCCAGCACAGGAATACTGTAGTTGTATTCTCTTGCAGCCTTACGAATAAACTTAATACTACGTTCGTGTATGTCATAACTGCCGTGTGAGAAATTAATTCTGGCAACATTCATCCCATGAAGTAAGAGGTTGTTAATTCCTTCTTGGGTATAACAACTGGGCCCGATAGTGCAAACGATTTTTGTTTTTCGTTGAGGAGTGATCATAGATACATTTAGTGATTTGATAATATTGTAGTAATCTTCCGGAGGTACGATTCAAATGTAAAGATAATTTAATTGTTTGTAAGCTTTTGAAACGATTTCAGCTTTTTTTTACTACTATAATTAGAGACCTAAATTTATTTTTTTGGTTTACAGCCTCTTAAATGGCCAAAATACATTTAGAATTGAATACATTATATATAGCTTAAACACCATCCGAATTTCTGCAACATGCAAAACACGATACATACTGTATTTGAATCTGCGCCTAAGGTTGGTGAACTTAAGTTAGCGCTGTGCCTTTTTTCAATAGCAATATACTTCATTGTTGGGTGTAATAATGTCTATATAGAAGAGGTAGATAGGGCGGGAGATTATGAATATCGCCCAGGATATCCAGAGCTCAGGGTGGTAGGTGCTGGTTTAGTAGAAATAGAGACTGATAGTGCTTTTATCGAGATCTCAGCTGAGGTTGTGTATGCAAGCCTTGTTTTCAAAAAAATAGATGATATGTACCGCTCTGCCATAGAGCTAGACATACAGGTAATTGATTTAGAACAACCCGATCGTTTGATTGCCACCGTTAATGTGGAATACGAAATAGCTGATTCAACCTCTATTGTGGTAAATAGTCAAGAGGCATACACGATAAAAAGATCAATACCAGTAGATCCTGGGAGTTACAAAGTACGAGTAATTGTACGAGATGCTTCAAATGGACGTGAGAGTTTCCGAGAGCTATCCATTGAAATTCCCAATCCAAGCGAACAACGAAGTTACCTAACAAACATTCAAGTATTTGCGAAGGATCAAAAGCAAAACAACGGTTTTTTTGAGGCCATTACTACTTATAATTTATCGGAAAGAAGTGATTCGGTACGTTTGGTATTTCAGGTAACAAATAATAAAGTCAATGAGCCGCAGACCATCGATACCCGTTTGCTAAAATTTGACTCGGATACCCTACGTGCCAGACCTATGAGTTGGCCTGATTATACTCCGGCAAGTTTACCATACAAGGGGATCGATTATGGAGAATTTGAAGTGTTGAATACTTCTAAGCGGATACTCAGTCAACCAGGAACAGTTACTATTGAGTTTTTCTTTGATGATTTGAAAAGAGGAAATTACCGATTTGAGGTTCGCACCCAGGTAGGAGGTGAAGAAATCTATAAGGCCCGAGATTTTAGTGTAAAAAGCCCGCACTATCCTTCACTCCGAACACCTAGAGAATTAGCTGCTCCATTAGTCTATCTAATGAGGGAAGATGACCATGAAGAATTAATGGCAATCTCAGACCCAAAGCAGCAAAAACTGGCGGTGGATAGATTTTGGCTCTCAAACATAAAGAATACCAACAAAGCGCTTCAGGTTATCGAATTATTTTATGAACGAGTCGAAGAAGCCAACAAGCAATTTTCGAACTATAAGGAGGGATGGAAGACGGATATGGGCATGATGTATATCCTTTTTGGTCCGCCATGGTATATTGAAAATACCTTGGGTGAGAAAACATGGAGATACTCTAATGATTTCTACAATCCTGAAACTAACTTTACCTTTAAATCCTACAAGTACAAAAATAAATTTTATCCATTTGATAATTTTCAACTCCTAAGAAATCAGCAGTATTTTTCTTTGGAATACAGACAAACACAGAAGTGGTTGAATGCAAGTATTCTGAAGGATAATATTTAGTTGTAAAAAAATATGTTAATATTTATTTTATTTTAAATACATATAGTTTACATTACGCTATCTGCATATTGCAGTAAAGTTTTTTACAAATACTAATTACTAAATAAAACTTAACTAGAGGTCATCTATGTTCAAGAAGCTACTCTCACTAGCAATCCTGTCTAGTTTACTTACAGTCAGTGCTTTTGCTCAAAGTGGAACATTATCTGGTACGGTAACCGACGCAAGTACAGGCGAATCACTACCGGCAGTAAATGTCGTATTAACAGAAATCATGAAAGGTGCATCTACCAATGCCGATGGGGAATACCAAATTACAGGTATTGAGCCAGGCACTTACACAGTAGAAGTTACTTATATTGGTTATTCAACAATCTCTCAAGAGGTCAGCATTTCAGCTGGGACTAACACTCTCGATTTTGAAATGGCCACAGATATCGGTTTACTCGATGAAATCGTTGTCTCAGGGGTTGCTGATGGAACGCCAAGAAAGAAATTAACAGTATCAGTAGCCAAAGTGGATGCTGCTCAGCTAAGTAAGGTACCTGCAACATCAGTTGCTAGCTCACTTTCTGCGAAGGTATCTGGGGTTCAAATTCGGACTACGTCTGGTACTCCAGGTGGTTCTGCTGATATCCAAGTACGATCTGATAATAACCTTAGTGTAGGTTCTAACCCACTTGTTATTGTGGATGGTGTCATCATAGAAGGAGGATTAGGTGACATAAACACAGATGACATCGAAAGTATAGAGGTCGTGAAAGGTGCTGCTGCATCTGCTCTTTATGGTTCTCGCGCTGGAAACGGTGTTGTAGTAGTTAGTACAAAACGTGGCGCAGGTCTTTCTGATGGTGACGTTAATGTAACTATACGCCAGGAAGTTGGTTTTCAGACTCTAGACAAATTCATCGACTTAGCAGAGCATCATGCCTTTGCTTTAGCTGATGACTGGGAGTCTGAAAGTAATTTCACTAAGTATGCTGGTGTTGTTTATCCTGCAGGTTATATGGGGGGTTATGATCCTAATATTGTTGGATCTAGAGTTACCGAAGATAATCAATACATGGACAACCCATTTGCAATAAACAAAAATATTCAGGAAGAATTTTTTCAAACTGGTACTAATATGACCAACTACTTTGCTCTTGCTTCAAGAGTAGGGGGCATCAATTTATTTACAAGCTTTGAAAACAATCAGCAAGAAGGGATTATTCCTAACACTGATGGTTACGGTAGACGTAACTTTAGAGTAAATACCGACTGGCAAGTTAATGACTGGTTAAAAGTTTCTACTTCTAACTTAGTTATTAGAACTACTTCAAACACACCTGGTGGTGGATCTGGTTTATTTTTTGACCTTGTACTAGCTGAGCCTGACAATAACTTGTATATGGATAACCCAGTTGACGGTCAAGCTTATTATTTAAGACACAATCACTGGAGTAATGAAGAAAACCCATTATATGGTACTTCAAAGAACGACAGAGATACTTACGGTCAAAGATTCCTAGGTAATTATTCAGCAACAGCTGATGTTACTGATTGGTTAGAGTTGAAAGCTACTTACTCTATGGAGAATAATAACGAGCGTTATACATCATTATATCCTTATGATTACTGGATAATTGGTGGTAGTGACCCATACGGAATTACGTATTCTGAAGGCTCTCTATATAAGTATTCACAAGAAACACAGTCTGAGAATACACAGCTTTTTGCAACTACTAGATTCCAGTTTGGTGATCTTTTTGCAAAATTTCAGTTCAGTTACTTAAATGAAGATTATCATACTGAATGGTTCAATGCCTCCGGTAATGACTTTAAAGTATTAGGGATTCCTGGTTTTGATGCAATGGACCCTGCTGATATTACTGCTGATAACTATCAAGCTGACATTAGATCAGAAAACTATTTCGGTATCATGTCTTTAGACTATGACGATAAGTATCTATTTGATGCGATGTACAGACTAGATTCATCATCTCTATTTGGTGAGGACAATAGAACTAATCCATACTATAGAGTATCTGCTGCATATCGTATTACTGAAGATTTTGATTTGGAAATGTTTGACGAATTAAAAGTACGTGTTGCTCAAGGAACAGCTGGTATTCGTCCATCATTTGCATGGCAGTATGAGACATTCGCTTTATCTTCTGGTAGTACTAGTAAATCTCAGTTAGGTAACAAAGAATTGAAACCTTCTGAAACAAAAGAGACTGAATTTGCAATAAACGGTACATTCATGCAAAATTTCAGTTTTGAGTTCATTTATGCACAATCAACAACTACGGATCAATTCTTAAATGTTCCATTGTTACCCGTTACAGGTTATTCTAGTCAGTATCAAAATGCAGGTACACTAGAAGGTGAAACTTTCGAATTCAACCTACAAGCTAATCTAATCAGAACTAAAGATCTGCTTTGGGATATGGGTTTAACTTGGTCTAAATCTTCTCAGACCATCACTGAATTAGATGTGCCTCCATTCCAGTCTGGTCCTAGTGGTCTTTTCTACATACGAGAAGGTGAGACTTATGGTGCTATCTACGGATATGATTGGGTTACTTCTCTAGATCAAATTAGTTCAAATCAAGAAGCATATGGTGGAACCATTGCAGATTACGAAGTGAATAATCAAGGGTATGTAGTCGCAGCAGGAACTCAAGGTACTGTAGACGAAAAACCTATAAAAATGAAAGATGAGTTCGGTAACAATGCTTTTGTTAAAATCGGTGATGGACGCCCTGACTGGACCGCTGGTCTATCTAATACTGTTAGTTGGAAAGGATTATCAGCTTATGTATTGATTGACTTTAAGCAAGGTGGAGATGTTTACAATAGAAAAAGCCAATGGTTAACTAGAGATAGTAGAAATGGTATCATGGATGTTGCAGGATTACCTGATGCAGAAAAGAAAACTATGACCTACTATCAAACATTCTATGATGTTAACACTAACAATAGATATTGGGTAGAAGACGGTACTTATATTAAACTAAGAGAAGTTTCTTTAAGCTACCAGTTTACCCCAGATAACCTTAGTTTACTAGGCGACCAAATGGAGAACATTACATTCTCTGTATTAGGTAGAAACTTATTGACAATAACAGATTACAGTGGTTACGATCCTGAAGCTGGTAGTATCAGAAATCCATTTGATTCAACTGGTCAGTATCCAAACTTCAGAAACATCGCTTTCTCTGTTAAATTTGACTTTTAATAATTAACTCAATTCATCATGAAAAATATGAAAAATAGAATATTGACGATCGCAATTGCTGGTATGGTTACACTAGCCAGTTGTGCTGATCTGACTGTTGAAAACCTCAACAATCCAGATACTGAACGTGCATTATCATCTGTGTCGGATTTGACTACACTTGCTGAAGGTCTTATCAAATCATGGCACAATGGTATACATAGCTACAGTGGAATGGGTATGCCTACTGCCGTACTTGCAGATGCAGCTTCCTGTTCTTGGGGTAATGTTGGTATGCGTGAAATGGGTACTGAGCCACGTCCCGCGTTTGATAATGCACCAAACTATGGCTACAGATATTTGACCGCTACACCATTTAGCAGTATGTACTCGATTAATTCATCAGCAACTGATGTAATAAAAGCGATTAAAGACCCTAACATTGATTTTGGCGCAGATGCAGCAAGAGTTGAAGCTATTGCACGGTTTGCCCAAGGAATCTCTATGGGTTATATAGCATTAGCATTTGATAGAGGCTACATTATTGATGAAAACTCTGAAGGCGAAGCTCTAACTAGTCCTACTTTAATCCCTTATAGTGAATTAATGGATCACGCTATAGCCAAACTAGTTGAGGCTGCTACTATTGCCGGTGCTAACTCTTTTACTATAAGTGAAGCTGTTATTAATACACCTGGTGGTCTTGATAATGCCGGATTTGCAGCTCTAGCTCATTCTTTTGCTGCTAGATTTTTAGCAAACGAAGGTAGAACTGAAGCTGAAAGAGCTGCTACTGATTGGAATGCTGTCATTACACATGTTAGTAATGGTATTACTTCTGATTTCAATATCAACAACGATCAGTGGGAAACAGGATTCTGGTATAATGAGCACTATATCTATTTAGTGTACCCTGGTTGGGCACGAGTGGATATGAGAGTTATCAATATGATGGATGATTCATATCCTTCTCATAACCCTGATGGTCTTGATTTCCCAGCGCCAGACTCTGCGCGTATCTATGATAATGCAGATGTTGATGATAGACTATGGACGGATTATACTCACCTTTCTTCTAACAACTTTAGACCAGAGCGTGGATTATATTTCTTCTCAAGCTTCCGTTACACACGCCATAACGAATACATCGGACCTTGGTCAGCTGTAATGCAAGAAATATCAATGTCTGAAATGCACATGTATCATGCTGAAGCATTAGCACAAACTGGTAACCTAGCCGGTGCTGCTGCTATCCTTAATGATCCTGCTGGTGCAAGGAAAGTACGTGGTGGACTACCTGATGTTGCCGCAGATGCTGCTGCTATTCATGCTGCAATCCATCATGAAAGAATGGTTGAATCATTCCTTGACGGCGTTGGTAATGAGTGGTTTGATATGAGAGGTAGAGATATGCTTCAAAAGGGCTCTCCTCTACACTGGCCAATTCCAGCTGAAATCCTAGAAACACTAGGTGTAACAATTCCTTTCTACACTTATGGTGGCGCAAGCGAACCAGTTGGTAATGGTGGAGAAGGAACAGACTGGGCAGCAGGTACTGCTTCTGGAGCCAAAGCTTGGAGATAATCTCTCCATTTGATTTTAAAAGCCTCAACTAGTGTTGGGGCTTTTTTTTTGTCCATTAAATTATGAAAGCCACTATGAATAAATTCATATATATATTATTAATTATACCCATTCTTTACTTTCAAAGCTGTACTAGCGAAGGTGAATCCAATAGTGTGTTAGTAACTCCACATCCACTTGCAACAGAGGTTGGTCAAACTATATTTGAACTAGGTGGTAATGCATTTGATGTTGCAGTTGCATCTGGATTTGCCTTATCGGTTGTAGAACCTTCAATGAGTGGAATTGGAGGTCGTATGCAAGCTATATATTTCACTAACGATTCATTAGGTGGTATTGATGGAACGACCCAAGTTCCATCTTCATATATACATGATGAGTACGAAGATGGTTATAAGTTGGTTGGCATACCCGGAGTGGTTCATGGTTTAATTACATTACATGAATCCAGAGGTAATTTGACTCTTCAACAGTTACTTAAACCATCTATTGAATTAGCAAGAAATGGTTTTGAATTAACACAAGGGAATGTCATTAGATTAAATATGGCAACCTCTCACATACGAAACAATTCTAAGACTGATAAATACTATATAGGAGAATCATTATATCAAATTGGTGATACATTAATCCAAAAAGATCTTGCTAATGTATTAACAGAGATCTCTAACAATGGTATTGATGGATTCTATAGTGGTTGGGTTGCAGAAAAAATCGCAAATGATATGGAAAACCATGGTGGATTTGTCACTTTAGATGATTTACGTGATTATAAATCTGGTAATTCTGTACTGGTTAGTGGTGACTTAGATAATTATAGTATCCATAGTCTATATCTTCCTTCATTTGGTCCTATTGTCATTCAGTTAGTACAACTACTAAGTAATTGGCCAAATAGTATTGAAAGTCCTGAAGATTATATAAATATGTTTTACCCAATTTCACAGCATGTCTATACAAATAGCCGACAACAACAGTTTATAGCAGATTCTTTAGATAATATTATTTCTCTTGATTATAACAGTAGATTAGTAAAAACAATAAGTTCTATTTGCTGCGCCAAGAAATCTTTAACAGATAATATAGACAGTAATACAGCGCATATTTCAGTTGTTGATTCACATGATAACGTAGTTAGCTTAACCCAAACGGTCGGCCCGTTAATGGGTTCTGGTGTAATTACTGATTCATTAGGTTTTGTATACGCGACAACAATGGGTAGTTATTTGGGTATTACAGAAGCTAATCAAAGAGCCTATTCACATATAAGTCCAACAATTATCTTTGAAAATAATTCTCCAGTAATGGTTTTGGGTGCTGCAGGTGGTAGTCGTATACCAACTTCAATTGCTCAGGTCATCTATAGGCATTTATTTATGGACGATGATTTACACTCTTCAGTAAATAAATTCAGAGTCCATCCAGATAGTGAAAAAGCTTTAATTGAATATCACAATGGAGTAGAATTCGATTTTGAACCAGATTCAATTCTTTTTAAATATGATTTGATAGATTCACCTGCTAGATTTGGGCGAGTTCAGGCTATTTCAAGGGTAAATAAGTTAAATAAATGGATTGGTGTTTCAGATCCAGATTGGGAGGGATCTGTATTCAATTCTGATTTTAAATAAAAAAGCCACTTCAGTTATTCTGAAGTGGCTTTTAGATAGTGGCGGGGACAGGATTCGAACCTGCGACCTTCGGGTTATGAGCCCGACGAGCTACCAGCTGCTCCACCCCGCGATTTTGAATTTTAAATATACGGTTTAATGTACTCCAAGGTCAACTATTTTCTTTAATATTCAGTCAACATTCAATTGTCTTTAATTCACTGTAATCTCTTGAGTCCAATAATTCTATTTACTAGCTTAAGTGTACTCTACTCATCGGTTTAAACACTTTAAATAAGATATTAGTCATTATGAGTCACACAAGCCTACAAGCAAGTGGTGTAAGATCAACTTTAGCTAAGCATATCTTAGCTGATGGGTACGATATGGTACTGGATTTAGAAAAGAGTCACGGTAGCTATTTAATTGATAAAGTTACCAAGAAAGAATATTTGGACTTTTTCACTTTTTTTGCTTCGAATCCACTTGGTATGAATCATCCAGCTTTGGATAATGAGGAGTTTATACACAGACTAGGGAAAGCTGCCATTAATAAACCATCCAACTCAGATATCTATACTGAGTATATGGCAGAATTCATGGAAACATTTGAGCGAGTTGGCATACCTGAATATTTACCCCATGCTTTTTTCATTTCCGGTGGGGCGCTTGCAGTAGAAAACGCGATGAAAGTAGCCTTTGACTGGAAAGTTCAGAAAAATTTCGAACGAGGATATAGGGAAGAAAAAGGTCATTTGGTTCTACATTTTGAGCATGCCTTCCATGGAAGAACTGGATATACACTATCTGTTACCAACACGGTGCCTGATAAGGTTAAGTATTTTCCTAAGTTTAATTGGCCTCGAGTAACCAGTCCGGCCAATCACTACCCTGAGACCGAGGAATCAGTAGCGCATGTAGCAAAGCACGAGCATTTAGCGATCGAACAAGCTAAACGATATTTTGAGGCTCACAAAGATGATATTGCTTGCATTCTGATTGAACCCATCCAGGCAGAGGGAGGGGATCGTCATTTTAGGCAAGAGTTTCATCAAGAATTGCGCAAACTAGCGGATACCTATGAAGCCTTACTCATTTATGATGAGGTACAGACAGGAATTGGATTGACAGGTAAGTTTTGGGCTCATGAGCATTTTGTGAAACCCGATATCATTGCATTTGGAAAAAAAGCACAGGTTTGCGGAATATTAGCTGGTAAAAGAATAGACGAAGTGGAAACTAACTGCTTCAAAGTGTCTTCTAGAATTAACTCTACCTGGGGTGGTAACCTGGTTGATATGGTACGGTTCCAACGTATACTTGAAGTCATAGAGCAGGATAAATTGGTTGAAAATGCTGCCCTTCTAGGAAAACATTTACTTGAAGGACTGCATCAATTGTCAGCAAAACATGCACACTTTACTAATCCTCGTGGGCAAGGTCTAATGTGCGCTATCGATTTACCGAACTCTCACGCTAGAGATGCTGTAGTTGCTGAGTGTATGAGTCAAGGCCTTATGATACTTGGGTGTGGTGACCAAACAATACGCTTTAGGCCGGCTCTAACGATTTCGATGTCAGAGGTAGATCTAGCCCTAGAAATACTTAGCTCCGCTTACAGTACGGCGTTAGACCGTTGCCCGGTTGCGACTGATTAACTTCTTAGACAGTATAATTACACCCTGTGACGAGTAGATTTATACCCTGTTAAAGAATAAAGCTACACGAGTTGATGGGAATTCGGTTGAATCACCATTTCATTGACTACATGCGTGGGAGGAAGTTCAAGTATATTACCCACAACCTTAGCTATCACGCTTGGGTTTAACATGGCTTCCTTTTTTACTTTCATCTGAACGTCCTCATCATCCCAAAAAGGAGTGTTCACACCTCCTAAATATAGTAGGGAAAATTGTGTTTTGGATCTTTTGTGCTCTTCTACTAGCCCTTTGATCATTCCCTGTATGGCAAATTTAGTGGCGGAATATAAAGCAGAATTCCTCATAATATACTTTCCCATAGTACCTGGAAAATAGATCATTCGAGCATGTTCGGGATTCATATGCTCTAGAAATGCTTGAGTAGCCAAAAAAGTGCCTAGGACATTGGTATTGATAACTTCGGCCGCTAAATCAGGGTTTATATCAGTCGAAGCCTGAATCACACCTTTCCCATAAGCATGAACAAGTGCATCAATTGGACCCAATTCACGCTTAATTTGAGCGGCAACCTGAGCAAGAGTGTTTGCATTGGAAACATTGACTGGGATGGCATAGGCCTCTCCACCTTTTTGATTAATTTCTCCTGCAATTTTTTCGGCTTTGGGTTGATGTCTAGAGGTGACAACTATTCTATAATTGTGGGCTTCAAACAAGTGATGTGAAATAGCTTCTCCTAATCCGCCGCTACCCCCTAGAATTACTGCAACTGGTTTTGTCATTTGTTGATACGATTAAACTGAAATTATAAAGATTGATCATGTGATATAACCAAGAATAGTTAATTGGAATTGAGCGTTCCAGTATGTGCTAATAGGGTTCAGAAGTTGCGTTAATATGTTAAATATTTCTTCTCACAAAGTGAATGATTAGCTGATACCAGTAGTTTGTTTTAATAGATACTCAACTTTCTAATTATATAAATGGAACAAAAAATTGCCAATATGGGACTTGTAGATAGCGTTAGCACCTTAGGTGACTTAAAAGAGTCTGGATGGAAGAGTGTATCCGTTAAAGAGGAGATGAGGAAAAACCTAATTGATCGAATGAAGTCTAAGCAGGTCACATTTGATGGAATATTAGGGTATGAAGATACGGTGATACCACAAATACAGCAGGCTATATTGGCCAGACATGATTTTATTTTGTTGGGTTTGAGAGGGCAGGGGAAAACTAGACTCCTTCGCCAGATGATTTACTTACTAGATGATTATATGCCCATTGTTGAAGGTTCAATTATCCATGATGACCCCTACCGCCCTTTGTCACGTTTTGCCCGTGAAACTATACAAGAAAAAGGAGATGACACACCGATAGCATGGGTTAGTCGAGAAGAACGGTTTAGTGAGAAGTTAGCGACTCCGGACACTACCGTCTCGGATTTAATTGGCGATATTGATCCCATTAAAGCAGCCTCGCAAAAGTTAGATTTATCACATGAAGACTCCATTAACTTTGGATTAATACCTAGATCCAACCGTGGGATTTTTATCATTAACGAATTACCTGATTTGCAACCACGTATTCAGGTTGCCCTGCTGAATATCATGCAGGAAAGAGATATTCAGATTCGAGGCTTTAAATTTAGAATGCCGTTGGATGTTTGTATGGCTTTTTCGGCAAACCCTGAAGATTATACCAATCGTGGGAACATAATTACCCCGCTTAAAGATCGGATTGACGCTCAAATAATTACTCATTATCCTAAGGATGTTGAAACAGCCATGAAAATTACTGCTCAAGAGTCTTGGATACAGCGAGAAGAGAGTGTAGATGTTTATATACCTGAACCATTCCGCTATATACTTGAGCAGGTTGCCTTTGAAGCTAGGTCATCTGAGTATATTGATCAAAAAAGTGGGGTTTCTACTCGTATGACTATTACTGCAATGGAGCAAATGCTTAGTGCTGCGGAAAGACGAGCACTGCTGCAGGGGGTAGATAAAACACAGATTCGTGTTAGCGACCTATATCACATTGTACCAGCATTGACAGGCAAGTTAGAGCTGGTCTATGAAGGAGAACAAGAAGGCGCCATTAACGTGGCTAAGCTCATAGTAGGGAAAGCAGTTACCAAAGTATATAAGGACTATTTTCCAGATCCTTCTAAGCGTAATGAAGAATCTCCTTCGATATATGAACCCATCGGTTTGCATTTTGAATTGGGAAATGAATTAGTTCTTGGTGATCATATCAATGATAATGACTACCAAGATGCACTTGCAAAAGTAAAGGGATTAGAAAAAGCTGTTTCTAGTGTAATGGACAAGTTGACAGATCAAAGAGATATCTGTGCATGGATGGATCTAACATTGGAGGCGTTACACCAACATTCTATGTTAGGAAAAGAGGAAATAAATCATATCACGAAATATTCTGACATGTTGGGCAGTATGCTGGATCAACTAGATACAAATCCTGGATATGACATAGAATAAAAGAATTATTACTGAATAGATTGAGAGATTAAATATTATTCTTTATCTTTTGAGTCTGAATTTTAAAAGAAAGGAACATGAAAGCAGGCATTCACCCAGAATACAAAGAAGTTACCGTATTACTAAGTGACGGTACCGAAATAAAAACTCGTAGTACGCTCAACACCAAAGACGGGGTTTATAAGCCAGAAGTTGATTCACGTAATCATCCCTTCTATACTAAAAATACCAATTTTACCTCTAAAGCTGGTCGAGTAGATAGATTCAAGCGTATGTACGAAAAGAAAAAATAATTTTTCAGCCATCTTCTAGATGGCTTTTTTTATATGCATATACAACGATTCGAAGTAGGACCTTTCGCGCAAAACACGTATGTACTTTGGAAGAATCCAAATCATGCCGTACTGATTGATGCGGGTTTTTCAAGTGAAAGAGATTTGGGATCTTTTCTTGATTTTTTAGATACCCATAACCTTAACATCAATTGCATTCTTCTCACGCATGCCCATGTAGATCATATACTTGGTTTACACTCGTTACTTCAAAAGATTGAAGCCCCTGTGTATCATTTTAAAGAGGAGGATTTCCTGTGGGAAAATTTTGAGCAGCAAGCGCGTATGTTTGGGTTCAATGCTATTCTTCCGAGAATTAGCCCTGTTGCTTTGACATCTAATCAAGTTATTAAAGTGCACGATCTAGAAATAAAGGTACTTTACACGCCAGGCCATGCACCTGATCATTGTTCTTTTTTCATTAAAAATGAAGGATTATTGCTTTCTGGTGACGCTTTGTTTAAAGAAAGTATAGGTAGAACAGACCTTTACAAGGGTGATGTATCCTTATTACTTAATAGCATCCATCAAGAGTTGTTAAATTTAGGGGATGAGGTAGATGTATTTCCCGGGCATGGTCCAAGTACAACCATTGGTCATGAAAAACTCCATAATCCATTTTTAGTAAAGTGAGTACATGCTGCATAATGAGTATAAACTTAGGAATCATTTCCCTAATTTGTAAGCCTTCAGTTAATTATGGGATGGGAATGCTGGCATCAGCTAATTAATCAGACTTTAACTCTTCAATTTTATTAGTGTAGGTGTCCGCTTTATCTTCATTTACTGTAACAAGGCGCTCATACATTTGAATGGCTTCTTTTTTATTGCCCTGTGCTTCATGTATTTTTGCCAAGGTTTCAGATATAATCTCAGCAACATCCGATGAGTCTTCACTTAAGTCCTCATCACTCACTTCTTCGTATGAGTAATTCATGCGCTGACTTTCAACTGCTTCAAGGAGTTCAATTAAACGATCCAGATCGAGTATTTGAGCAGATCTAGATCCCTGAACCAGTACTTTTTTTCCTTTTTTTCCAGATTGAGGAATCTTGGCATCGAATTGTTCGGGATGCAGTAAAAAATAATGCAAATGCTCCATGAGAGGGCTACCAGGAGCATATGTTTTGGCTTTAAGTGCCTCTGAAATGGCTCTATCTTGATTGTCCTGTATATGATGAAACCAAGCCAGCAAAAAGTGTCCCACTGCGTCAGGATCTCGTTTAGAAACCTGACGTTCTAATTTTCGTGTTATTCGCACTGGGTCGTCATCGAATTGTTCGACATAACTGTTTAGCGATGGCGGTATGGTAAATGGGAACTTCTTCATACACTACTAATATATCGGCTTTATCCTACAGATAAAAAGTCAAAATGCATGGTTTTTTCTAACTAGTCTAGGAAAAATTAATCCTAACAAAGGATAGTTAAATTCATAGAATCAGTGAAACTTCACCAATTGCTTACGGCATCATTAAACATATTGTTAGCAATCTGTGATAAGGTTTCGGTTGCTGCTTCCAGTTCGCCATTGATTGGATCTTCTGTGGGATCATATGTGAAGCTAGCTGAAAAACTTTTATTCCATAGGGCCTCTTCACTGCTTGCATATTGAAAACGGGCTTGGACCGTAATACTAACTTGGTTTTGATTGGCTTGCTCATTTCCACCAATAGCAAATGGCCTGTTGGTATACGTTTGAATGCGTCCTTCAATAAATGCATCCGCAGATTCAAGATTAGGCGCTAAACCTAATCTGCTTTGATTCACAAATCGCTCAATTAATGTGGTATTCAATCGGTCACTTAGATCCCCTAATCCACTTCCGGACTGATCGGGGAAGAAGGGGATATAGATAGTATTGACACCCTCTGGTATAGAAGCACCAGTAAAACTGTAGCTAAGGCAGGATAACTGTAAGCTCACTAAGACTAAAATGAGATAGAGAACATCTCTTTTTTTTGACCACCATACCATAGGGCCATGTAGATAGTCGGAAATTGCTCTATGTTCCATATCAATTATGTTAGGCGGGTGTTACTTTTTTTCAAGTCCGAATTGATCTAATTTTCGATATAAGGTGCGCTCACTTATACCAAGGGTTTCAGAAGCTTTCCGTCTGTTACCGTCATAAATCTCCAGTGCTTTTTGAATGAGAAACTTTTCGGTATCCTCGAGTGACGGAATTTCATTTCCTTTCAATTGTAGTACAAAATCCTCATCTTCCTGAATTGATTCATTATAGGAGTCAAATTCCTCCCCTTTTAACTCGCTTGTATGTGATGTTGAGGAATAATTCAACGCATCCTGGCGCTGATTTAGTTGTATATGGTCTGGCTTAGAGTAGTCTATTGGATTAGTTATTCCACCTGGAGTATTTGCAGATGCACTATCCATTGATGATACATTATTTCTTACCCCAAGTAATGCAGGCAATTGTGGGTTATTTTTATTTGAGAACAGTGAATAAACCAGATTAGCAAGCATTTTTTTTAGGTCACCGATGTCGTTGCTCATCTCAAGTAGAGCGCGATAAATTAATTCTGAACCCTGATGAGAGGATTGTTGATTAGAGGTTTCGGACTGGTCAATGTTTGCTTGGAGCATGGGTAGGTTATCGGCAGAACCAACGTGTTGACGACCTTTTAAATACTTTTTAAGTGTTTCTACATCCACAAATTGAGATTTTTCTAAAACGACTAGTTGCTCGGCAACATTGCGGAGCTCGCGAATATTACCTGGCCATCGATACGAGCTTAGTAAAGCCTTCGCCTCATCAGAAAAACCTCGGAATACGGAGTCGTACTTTCTGGAGTACTGTTCGACAAAATTCCTAAAGATAGGAATAACATCTTCTGATCTTTCACGCAGCGAAGGTAGGTGAATTTGTACGGTGTCTAGTCGGTAATATAAATCTTCTCTAAAACTACCTTCCTTTACCAATTCCCAAAGATCTTTGTTTGTTGCAGCAATAA
The DNA here is from genome assembly GCA_038124025.1 of Balneola sp. GTDB lineage: Bacteria > Bacteroidota > Rhodothermia > Balneolales > Balneolaceae > UBA1275. Next base: position 101,829 of record JAYPBC010000002.1, read on the forward strand.
TGCGGACGTCCGTCGTTTGGACTTTCGATGAACCCACTCTAAAGAACTCACCATTTTCCAAGATTCGCAGAAGTTTAACTTGAACGTTCTTTGGAGTATCACCTATTTCATCTAAAAATATAGTTCCGCCATCTGCTTTTTCAAAGTAACCTTCTCGAGCATCATTAGCCCCAGTAAATGCTCCCTTTTCGTGACCGAATAGCTCACTTTCAATAATGCCTTCTGGAATAGCCCCACAATTTACAATAATGAGTTCACTATGCTTACGAAGGCTCATGCCATGAATGGCTCGTGCGGTAACATCTTTGCCAACACCACTTTCACCCTGCAAAAGAACGGTAATGTCGGTTTTTGCAACCTGCATTATTTTATCCACTACCTGGCGTAGTGCATCAGAACTACCTAATAGTCCAAATTGTTGCTGAAATACTTCTCTATCCATATCTAATATTATGACATTATGTCGTAATATACGAAATTTGTAACAGAGGTTGGATAGTAATGAGTTTTAACTGTGATTTATTGACGTTTTAATAATTCGGTAGATTGTTCTATTGGTAAGCTTCGTGTTTCCTTAAAACTAGAGAGTACCAAATTAGACCGAGTCTTGTCTACTCCGTCCCAGGATTGAATTCGCGATAAGAGGCGTTCGAATGAGGCCGTATTTTTTGTTCTCACTTTTAGCAAGTGTGATCCCTCGCCAGTTATGCTATGACATTCTAAGATTTCAGATTCATTTAAGGTTTCTTTTACAAAATTTTGATAGTTCTCTGAACCATCAACCTGAACAAAAAGAAATGCACAAATGTCAAAATGGAAATCTTTGTCGCTTAAAATGGTATGGTATCCTTTTATAAGTCCACGCTCTTCTAGTTTTTTCATACGTTCTGAAACTGAGGGAACAGACAAGCCCACAAGCTCTGCAATCTTATTGCGCTGTGCTCTACCATGTTCTTGCAAATGCTTCAAGATTTTAACGTCAATATCGTCTAATAATGGTGTCATAGTCTGGAGGGTTTATTTGATGGAAGTAACTGTTTCGATGAGCGCCCACCTTTGGTTGGCAAAAGCGATGAGTTGCCTAAATTATCTAAAATGTAGATTTAAATGCCTAAATTTATAAAGTATAAAATACAAAAGTAGTCAATAAAAGGGAATTACTTTATCATCTTTAACATGTAAAAAAGCTCAACTAAATGTTTCTAGACCTTGTATCTTTGATAAACAACCCAATCTAAGAAGTATGCTAGATATTACATTTATTAAAGAAAACCTACAGTTGGTTACAGACTCAATGGTCAATAAAGGGGAGGAGAGTTCTCCGCTTGTTCAACAAGTCATTGATAAAGATGAACAGTGGCGGGGTTTAGTTCATGAAGTAGACACGCTTCGGGCTCAGAGTAATAAGTCGGCTAAGCAAATTGGCACCCTGATGGCAAGCGGTAAAAAGGAAGAAGCTCAAGCGATTATACAAGAGACGTCCAAATCGAAAGCGGCTATCAAAGAATTGGAAGAGCAGCTAAATGTGATCGCAGAAGAGCGTACATCTCTATTACTTCGCATACCTAACGTTGCGCATCCAAGTGTTCCGATTGGACATTCAGAAGAAGATAATGAGGTTGTTGGAACATGGGGTACTACCGATACTGAATCATGGCTAAAACCGCACTGGGATATTCTAGAGAGGCAGGGTTGGATAGACTTTGAACGAGGGGTGAAGGTAACTGGTGCTGGTTTTCCATTTTATTTGGGCCCATTAGCTCAACTTCAACGAGCGCTCATTCATTTTTTCATCGATGAGGCTAATAAAGCAAGTTATGTTGAGATGCAGGCACCTTATTTTATTAATGAAGATTCAGCTCGAGGTACAGGACAAATTCCTGACAAAGAAGATATGATGTATGAGATTCCAAGGGATGCTTTTTATGCTATACCAACTGCGGAAGTTCCGGTGACTAATTTTCATCGGGATGAAATCCTTTCTGAAGAGCAGCTTCCGTTACGGTATGTTTGTCACACTCCTTGCTGGAGAAGAGAAGCAGGATCGTATGGTAAGGATGTACGAGGGTTGAATAGACTTCATCAATTTGATAAGGTGGAATTGGTTCATTTTGTTAAGCCGGAAGAATCTTATGCTGCCTTAGAGTCGTTACGAGAGCATGTCGAGTCTCTGCTTCAAAAACTTGGCTTAGCTTATCGAACACTACTCATGTGTACAGGAGATATGGGATTCACTCAATCAAAAAAATATGATCTTGAAGTTTGGAGCCCTGGTCAACAACGATGGCTAGAGGTAAGTTCATGCTCTAACTTTGAGGCATTTCAAGCTAGAAGAATGCAGCTGAGATATAGGAGAGGAGAGAAAGAGACCGAAATGGTTCATACTCTTAATGGCTCAGGACTTGCGCTTCCAAGAGTGCTTTCAGCCATTGTAGAAAGCTATCAAACAGAAAATGGTCGAGTTAGAGTGCCTGAAATACTTAAAAAATATATAGAACGGGAATTTTTATAGCGTTTATACGGCACTCACGCAGAAATATTCTTGTTCGGTAAAGTTATGTAAGCGTTCAAGTATGGGCTGCATGGTTGTATGCTGCATTAGTTCCATTCGGAGTTTTTTGCCGTTACGAACTCCTTTTAGATATTGTCCATAGTGTTTTTTCATTATAATGACGCCATAGCGCTCGCCTTGATGATCAACTGATAACCGAAGCTGCTTAGCACAAATCGCAAGACGCTCTTGAAGTGGTATTTCAGCTTTGTAGCTTCCTTGCTCTAGATATTCACGTGTCTGTTTGAAAATCCATGGGTTGCCAATTGCACCTCGGCCAATCATCACGGCATCCACTCCAGTTTCAGTAAATAGCTTTGCAGCTAATTCAGGCGTAGTAACATCGCCATTACCTATAATTGGAATATGAAGTCCAGGAGTATTTTTCAGTTTTTTAAGCCAACTCCAGTCGGCATCTCCTTTGTATTTTTGGGCTCGTGTTCTAGCATGAACAGTCAAGGCCTTTACCCCAACGGATTGCAGCATGAGAGCTACTTCTTGTATTTTTATGGTAGATTCATCCCAACCTAAACGGGTTTTTACGGTTACTGGCTTATGTTCGACCGCATCTACTACGGTTCCTGCCATGCGTTCCATCATCCCTATGTCTTTTAAGCATGCCGCACCGGCACCTTTATTGACTACTTTATAGACAGGGCATCCAAAATTAATATCTATCACGTCAGGCTTACTTGCCTCTGCCACTTTAGCTGCGCCATACATGGCGTCTTCTCTGCCACCAAAAATTTGAATTCCTAATGGACGTTCGGCTTCCTGAAAACTCATTTTGTGTAGAGCGATGTCAGAATCACGTATAAGTGCCTCAGAGCTAATAAATTCGGTAAATACCATATCAGCGCCCATCTTTCTGCAAATCTGTCTAAATGGGGCATCTGAAACATCTTCCATAGGAGCTAAAAAAAGTGGCTGTTCTTGCTTAGCTAGTAGTCCGTTAAAAAAATCATTTTTACTCATACAGCTAAGATACGAATATATACTTTTCTATCTGCATCTTGTGCAAATATGCAGGGATTTTTGTTAGTCATTTGACTGTAATACTGCTATATTTTAATCCTATTTACTATAATAAGTTAAACATACACTCATGGATATATCGAAGATTGAAGAATTACTGGGCGATGATGCCTCTTATTTATTACATCACACCAGTAAAACAATTACTAAAGATCAGTTAATTCAACCAACCCCTGATTATGTAGATCAGGTATGGTATCATTCTGATCGAAACAATAGAGTTTTAGGTAATTTACAATGGTTAATGGAATCGGGTAGACTCGGAGGTACTGGATATGTATCAATACTTCCGGTTGATCAGGGAATTGAACACTCTGCGGGTGCTTCATTTGCAAAAAATCCTGATTATTTTGATCCTGAAAATATTGTGAAGTTAGCAGTTGAAGCAGGGTGTAATGGTGTAGCGTCTACTTTTGGAGCGCTTCGCAGTGTATCACGAAAATATGCCCATAAAATACCATTCATCGTTAAGATTAATCACAATGAATTACTCACCTACCCTAATACATTTGATCAAATAATGTATGGTACCATAGATCAAGCGTATGACATGGGTGCGGCTGCAGTGGGTGCAACGATTTATTTTGGCTCAGCAGAATCCAATCGACAAATCCAAGAAGTTGCCCAAGCTTTTGCCTATGCACACGAGCTAGGAATGGCTACTATTTTGTGGTGTTATACACGAAATGATGCATTCAAGGTAGATGGGGTTGATTATCACACCTCAGCAGATTTAACAGGTCAGGCCAATCATATTGGGACAACCATAGGAGCCGATATTGTGAAGCAAAAGCAGCCAACCAATAATGGAGGTTACAAGGCTTTAAATGCGGGAGATTCTTCTTATGGTAAATTAGACGAGCGCATTTATTCAGAATTGACTACCGATCATCCTATAGATTTAACTCGCTATCAAGTCATTAACTCATTCATGGGGCGCGCAGGTTTAATTAATTCGGGTGGGGCATCTGGATCCAACGACTTTGCCGATGCAGTGAAAACAGCCGTAATTAACAAGCGTGCAGGTGGAATGGGGCTTATTAGTGGTCGTAAGGCATTCCAGCGTCCTATTGGTGAGGGTGTGGAACTCTTGAATATGATTCAAGATGTATATTTAAACAAAGACGTAGATATTGCGTAAAAGTACATACACCTATGTAAAATGTCATTTTAGGTGTCTAACCTAGGTCACAAAGCTTTTTAAGCCTTGTAGAGTTTCCTGCAAGGCTTTTTTTATACTTTAGTATGAGTCAAAACAAGCAACAACTCGGTAGTCCAAAACAGATCATTTCTAAAAAATATCTGTTTTTTTCTGTTTCCTTAAGCCTTTTGACCATGGCTGGGGTTATTTGGTACACCTACACACCGGGTATCCTTGAGTATTTGGCGCCCAAAAGACTTCCTGGGTTAGGTATTGCTCTAGTTGTTTCCATACTAAGAGTATGGTTCTCCGCCGCAAAAATTCGGTTTTTATCCGCGGGAGTTATTAGTTGGATAGGAGCATTTAGGGTGCAATTGAGTTGGGATTTTACTTCAGCGGTAACTCCATCTACCATAGGTGGTGCACCTATGGCAACCTATGCGATGACCAAAGAAGGCTTACGCTTAGGCGAGTCTACTGCGATCATATTATATAGTGTACTATTAGATCAGATTTGGTTCGCTATTGCCATACCCATTTTACTGGTAGCAGGTGTGTATATGGATGTAGTTCCGCCGTCGGTGGGTTTCCTGGGTGAAGCATCCATGTTTATTCTCTATGTTTCCTTGCTTTCCTATGCTGGTGTACTTGCATACGGTGTTTTAATAAAACCATCGGCTATTTCAAAAATTATCAAGTGGTTTGCTAAATTACCATTTCTTAGAAAGCATAGGAATAAGATTCATTCAGAAGCAGTTAACCTAGAACAATATGCTTATCAGCTCAAAGCAAAGCCATTTCGTTTTCTCTTACGAGCGTTCTTTTATTCCACCATGTCTTGGTTAGCTAGAGTTGCACTCGCTCCCATTGTAATATTGAGTTTACTTCCCGCCCCCGAGCTACTTTCCGTGCTACGTAGCTTAGCTATGAATTTAGCCTTTTTAGTGGTGCCAACTCCTGGAGGAAGTGGTGGAGTGGAAGGTCTCTTTGTCCTATTTCAAGGTCCACTGATATCTAGGGAAGCTTTTATAGGTTTAGCGTTATTTTTATGGCGTATTATTAGCTATTACATTACTATTGCTATGGGAATGATGGCAACTACGTGGTATGTAAATCAAGAAGTAAATCAGTTTAAACGTAGCTCAGAGTAAGTAATATAGATGTATACACTCTTTAAAATTATAGTTGTACAGCCATCTATTGACTGTCTAAAGAGCGGAGCGATCATTATTCAAAGAATAATTTTTTATGGCTAAATCGAATCAAATTTTTGTATGCACATCATGTGGGCATGAATCGCCGAAATGGTTGGGTAGCTGTCCGGGTTGTAAAGAGTGGAATAGTTTCGTTGAGCAAGAAAAAATAACGGGTAAGACTAAACCACATAAAGCTAAAATAGCTGGATTAGATCCTGAACAATCACCAACACCACAAACGCTCAAGGACATTACAGCCACAGAGTCGTCTCGTTTTCAAACGGGAATAGCAGAGTTTGATAGGGTCTTGGGTGGGGGCTGCATGCGTGGGTCTTATGTACTGATTGGTGGTGCACCTGGGGTTGGTAAAAGTACACTTACTCTTCAAATAGCTAAGGCCGAACCAAACTTATCCATTTTATATTGCGCTGGTGAAGAATCTGTTATGCAGATAAAACAACGAGCCAAACGCATGGGGGTCACCTCTGAAAAACTCTGGTTAATCAACGAGACACGCATCGAATATATCATCGATCAAGCTCAAAAGTTAGACCCCGATCTACTAATTGTAGATTCTATTCAAACAGTTTACCGAGACCAGTTAAGTAGCATGCCAGGTAGTGTTGCCCAAGTAAAAGAGTGCGCTGCTTTGCTTCAACAATTGGCCAAAAAATCCAGTTTGTCCATTATGATAATTGGCCACATTACCAAAGAAGGGGATATTGCGGGGCCACGGGTGTTAGAACACATGGTGGATACTGTGCTTAGTTTTGAAGGGGATGATCATTACACCTACCGGCTGTTGAGAAGTATAAAAAATAGATTTGGACCTGCCCATGAGGTGGGTGTTTTCGAGATGAAGCAAGATGGTTTGGATCAAGTGCCCAATCCATCGGCCTATTTTTTGGCAGAACGAAATCAAGAAGTATCGGGAAGTGCCATTGGTTGTATAATGGAGGGAAGCCGTCCGATACTGGTGGAAATTCAAGCATTGGTAAGCCCAAGTGCATACGGGACTCCCCAACGTACTGTTACTGGAATGGACCGTAATCGTGTCTTGCTATTCTTAGCCGTCTTAGAAAAGCGTACGGGTTTTAAATTTTCGGATAAGGATGTGTATGTTAATGTGGCTGGTGGCTTGAAAATTAAAGATCCAGCGGCTGATCTTGCCTTATGTATGGCGTTGGTATCTTCATTACTAGATATATCTCTTGACTATAATCAACTTTGGTTGGGAGAAATAGGATTGGGTGGGGAACTTAGACGGGTAGGGCAATTAGAACGACGCACCAAAGAAGCGGAAAAACTTGGTTATACACATAGTTTGGGTCAAGTAAAAGTTAACTCCAAGAACAGTCCATCTCACCTTAAGGATGTACTAAATACTTTTGGCCATAAAAAAAGCCCTAGATAAACCAGGGCTTCTATGTGATAACAATCGTAAGAAAAACTAGAAATTTTCTCTTTGACGTCGACGCTGCTCACGAACAGCCTTTTTCATGGCTTCTCGTCGTTCAATAGATGGTTTGGTAAACTGTTGACGATCCTTAAATTCATTAAGAATACGAGAACGAGTCACCATCTTTTTGAAACGATTAATCGCGCGTTCAACGCTTTCATTGTCTTTAACTTCAACGCCTAGCATTGAGCCTCACTTCCTTTCATTGTATTATTTCTCATTATTGAGAGAACTAAATATAAGACTTTTTGTGGTAGAATAAAATGTGGATCTATGTACAAAGGATGGAACAAATGAGAGTTGTTAATCGTGAATCCAGCAAAAATACCATGTTAGATGTGATTTAAAATCCACTTTTTATCTAACCAACGAGGGTTTAATCCTACACCAAATAACGCATAATCGTACTTTGAGGGATCCTCTGGGTCGAGTATTAAAAGTTGTTCCTGTAATTCTTCTACCGCCTTCCAGTCGTTCTGCTTTCTTGTAATTAGCCCTAGTTTTCTACTTTGTCTAGCTACGTGAACATCTAAGGGGATGTAAATTTGAGATGCAGGCATAAAATTCATACTACCAACATCGACTGGGCCATTTCGTATTGTCCAGCGTAAATACATATAAAGTCGTTTACACGATCCACCTTTTTCAGGATTGGAAATATGTCTTCGTGTTCGGGGAGGTATTTGAGGAAAAAAACTAAAAAATTCTTCGTGGAATACCCCCATTAATGGCCGGTTTGCAGCTAATGCCGTATTATAGCAATAAGCCCAAAAAGCCTCTAAGCTATGGTATTGAATTAAGATTTCTTGCATGGTTTTGATAAACCAGTACATATCCTTAGAATTAAATGTTCTATGCTTAAAGCCCATTATTCTTCGAGCATCTAACTCTGTGAAATTACCAATAAAATCAACTGGTCGATACGCCATCCTGGACAGTAAATCATCAATCTTTGCAATGACGATAGAACGCCTACCCCACGCCATTATAGCTGCAAAAAAACCAGCTACGTTTATTTCTTCTGTATCCTCAAAAGCGTGTAAAAATTGAATAGGGTCGTCTTTTATATAGGCCGGAACCTCCATTTTGGTTACCCATTGATCTAGGACAGGCTTAAGCTTGAGTAGATATTTTTTTGATCGTTTACGCAAATCGTTTCATCAAGGCAAGAGTTAAGGTCTTGTTAGCCTTAGGAAAGGGGTATTTCTTTAACTCTTGAATTGAAACCCATTTAATTTGATCACTCGCTTTGGCTATAGGTATTTGTGTCTTTTCCGTAGGCTTTAATACACAAAGATAGGCACTAAGGGTGATAGTAAAATGTGAATAGGCATGATTTAAGCTCATAAATTCTTCAATCACACTGATTTCAATACCTAATTCTTCCTTGATTTCTCTGTGCAATGCTACCAGACTACTTTCGTCTTGTTCTTTTTTTCCACCTGGAAATTCCCATAGTCCACCTAACATAGCTTCCTCAGGACGTTGAGCAATTAATACTTGTTCCTGTTCATTTAAAATAATGCCCACCGAAATAGTCTGATGTGGACGTTTAGCTTTTTTTGAAGTATATGGGATTTCGTTGGTTCTAGCCGTTCGGTATGCAATACATTTTGAGGCTAGTGGGCAGTCTGAGCAAGCGGGTTTGGTTGGAGTACAGACAGTTGAGCCCAATTCCATCATGGCTTGATTAAAGTCGGCGGGTGGCCGTCCTTTTATCCATTGGTCCACTTCCTGCTGGACCATTTTTCGAGTTCCTGTTTTTCGGGTATCCTGTTCTATACCGCAAAACCGAGTTACAGTTCGGATTACATTTCCATCCATTACCGCATGTTCCAAGCCAAAAGCTATACTTGCAATAGCAGCCGCTGTGTAAGGTCCTATGCCTGGGAGTGAAAGGAGTTGTTCATGGTCATTGGGAAGAATCCCTTCATAGTCCTTTATAAGTATTTGGGCTGTTTTGTGGATATTTCTAGCTCTACTGTAGTAGCCAAGTCCTTCCCACTGCTTTAACACCTGTTGAGCAGATGCCGATGATAAATCGTGAACAGTTGGGAAAGCCCTTATAAATCGATTGAAAAAAGGAAGTGCCTGATCTACCCTAGTTTGTTGTAACATTATTTCTGAAATCCATATGGCGTAAGGATCTCTAGAATCTCGCCATGGCATACTTCGTTTATTCTTTTCAAACCATGAAAGCAGATTATTGGCACACATAGCGTCGAAAAGCGGGTCCTGATCTTGTCTGGTCATGCCCGTTATTGATTATTATCTCGAGGTAAATCTATCACGTTTAGCTCCACTTGTACCGAGCTTGCTGCGCCCAAGGCATCGGTTGCTATGACTTTAAACCGGTGAATTCCTAAATCCTTCTCCGATGGAGTCCAGGAAAGTTGTCCACTTTTTTCATCTAAACGGGCACTTTCTGGAAGATCTACACCCAAAAAACGAATCAGTGATTTTTGGCTGTGTTTAGCTTCTGGATCCATAGCGGTATAGGTAACCGTATAGGGATCTCCCATGATTAATGTGCTAGTACGAATAGGACTTATTCTAGGTGGGTTATTAAAACTAGTAATATCGACTTGAATAAAGGTGCTGTCCAGTAATCCTGTAGAACTTTGAGCTATAACATTGAGTCGATGAATACCAATTTGATTGAATTGAGGTTCCCAATAAATACCCTGTCCCTTCACCTTCATTCCACTAGGTGCTCCCTTAACACTAAAGCGAAGGGCGTCAAAAGGCCAATCTTCTACCACTTGAATGCCAAAAAGAATGGGACTAGGATAGGGTACAATTTTGGGTTCATAGGGTAGGAGTGTTAGTGTATTAGGAAGAGGCTTGGTTTCTGCTAATTGTTCTTCCTTAGTTTGACTAAGATCATTATTTACCTTACCAATAGCTCCAAACTCGTGAAGCCATAATTGTTCGAAATCTCCCGTTAATTTATAGTTAGCTGAGGCATCCCTCTTCCAGAGGTCTATTGTATCGTTATTTAATCGCCATATGTCTTTATTGGCACTTTCGATAAAATAGCTATCTTGATATCCAATAAGGTCCACTATAGGCGTTCCGATATCAGCTAATCGAGCGCTAGAGCCATTTTCGCTAATTCGATAAAGTACCCCTGCATCACTACTTCCAAACAACTCATTTTCTACTAAATGTAATTGATTTATAGCCTGATTAATGCTTATAGAATTAACCCATTCTAAGGTATCCTGATCCGCCGTCCATGAAAAATTGTGTAAGGTTGATGGACTAAGTACAAATAGCTGTTGCGATCGAGGAGTACTTAATACGTCTAACACCGGCTCTCTTTGGAGAATGTCATTGGCAATAAATTCAACAGCAGAGTCAAAAGCTTCGGGATTTTGTAAGCCTAACACGCCTAGACCTTCTTCATCGAGGGCTAAGTATACACGATCACGAAGCCGGGCTACCCCTCTAGGCTCTGAGGGTAAATACGTTGAAGAATACACGCCTAACACAGAGGTTGGCTCAATTACAGTTAATCGGTTCCCATTACCAAACAAATAGGCAAAGCGAATATCAGTCTCTATCGTGTTGCCACGATGTTGCATTCCACTATTGGTGTACAGCCACTGAGTGTCCTTTTCGCTAACTCTGAAAACAGCTAAGCCTTCTTGCTCAGAAAGCACATATAGATGACTCGGGCTTGACGCGATATCCACCACATTCTCTATGTTCATTGATGGCGTAAATCTAATGTTCTGACTTGTTGTTTGCGCCGAGCTATTTTGATTGCAAATAATGAGGAATGAGAGCGTTAATGAGAGGATATAACTTGAATTCCCGGGGTTCATTATGGATGCATTAAAGTTTTTTGTTGGTTGATACTAAACAATATATACTTTGTTGAACGCGTATGAATAAGTATTAATCAATGAGTTCAAACAAATGATCGTAAACAAATGATCGTAAATCAGTATGTGCAAATCAGTGTGTGCAAAAATACTGCCTGAATCTAAAATTTGACTATAGAATACGTCAAAATAGGTAGGCAGGTCTATATTTACTTTATGGACAACCTGCACCGTATCTTTTCAAATTCCAAAATCTGTACCTGATCACAGATAGCACCAGTATAAATTACCATTCTTTTGTAATTATTGTTACAGCCAATTATTGCTTTTATACCAATTTAGCGTAGATTTTAAACCTTCTTTTAGGCTAATTTGTGGTGAATACCCCCAATCTTTCCTGGCTTTATTTGAGCTACAAAGCCAGTTCCGAGTAAGTTCCTCTGCCTTATCTGAATTTAAGGCTGGATATACTCCAAAAATAGGAGCCATAGTTTCAGCCACCTTTGCAATAGTCATGAGCACACCTTTTGGCACTCGAATCCTTAGATGAGACTTCCCAAGTACCGTTGCGCATTCCTTGTAAATATCATTCCAAGAATAGCTGTCTTCGCAACCTCCGAGGAAGTAGGTATGAATTCCAGCTGGATTGTAGAGTCTAGATGCAATGATACCGTTCACCAGATCCTGTACGTGAACCAGAGAGAGAGTTTTTTCTGTGGGATTTCCTAATTCAGGGGCTATACGATAATTAAGGGCTTTGAATAATCCATAGATATCAGTTTCTCTTGGTCCATAAACCGCTGGAGGGCGTATGATTTTGATGCTTAAGCTTGGGTGATTATCCCACTTTCTTTCTGAAAAGAGTTGATGAATTTCTTCTTCCATTTGTTTTTTGGAACGACCGTATGCGCTGATGGGGGACAAGGGAGCTTTTTCTGTGAGGGGGGTTTGGCTAGAGGGACCGGCGGCGGCGAGGGAGGAGAGAATGATGATATTAGATACCCCAGCTTCCACTGCAAGTTCCACTAATTTTTTCGTTGCTTCCACATTGGCTTTAAAAAAATCCGAGTAGGAAGGAGCGTGGAGTACTGCGGCCCCATGAATAAGTATATCCACCCCCTGCAATGATTCTCTAATAGTTTCTACCTGTTCTAATGAAGATTTTACTGGGGTATAGTCCAAGCCCTTTAGCCATTTTTCTTTATTTCTAACCAAAACTCGAATTTCTGCATACTCTGCCAAGCTTAAAAGTTGCTCCACTAAATGACTTCCAACAAATCCAGTTCCGCCAGTAACAAAGGCTTTCATAAATGCGTATATTTACGGGTTGATTGGTGATTCAATAGGATTTGAACATTCTATCACGAATAAACTTATGTGTTATTTTTTTGGTCTTTAGTCAGTAAACAACAATTAAAATACAAAGAAGCAAATTGTTATTTAGTACTTATTTGAGTGTATGGGCAGTGAACGTGTTATCAAACCTGTTGATTCTATAAATGAGCGAACTAAGAGTAGCCCTATTCACTGGTAATTATAATCACATAAGAGATGGTGTAGCCCTAACATTGAATCGGTTAGTTCAGTACTTAGAGCAGCAAAACATACCTGTACTAATTTTTGCTCCTAGTGGACCGAATCCAGCAATAGTTCCTCATGAGGGTACGTTGAAGGTCACGCCTTCCATATCTATGCCCGTACCTGGTAGAAAGGAATATAGAGTAGCCACACATTTCCCCCGTACATTTCGGCGGCAGTTAGAGACATTTGAGCCTACTCTCATACACATAGCTACTCCCGATGGGCTTGGGATAGGCGCTTTGAATTGGGCAAAAAAGCGAAATATCCCAGTGGTTAGCTCCTATCATACTCATTTTTTGAGTTATGTGGATTATTATAAACTCTTTTTAGGACCGGTAAAATGGCCTTTTAAGAAGATGATGCAATGGTTCTATCCTCAATGCCAGCGAGTGTATGTGCCGAGTCAATCCATGATTGATGAGTTAGGAGTTGAGGGAATAACGGGCGATATGAATATTTGGGCAAGGGGTATTGATACCCAACTTTTTAACCCGGAAAAAAGAGATCAACAATGGCGAAAAAAAATGGGTTTCGCTGAGGATGATATTGTAGTTAGTTTTGTTTCACGCTTAGTATGGGAAAAAGAATTGGGGACCTACATAAAAACTGTGCGACGAATGCAACAACAAAACCCTAAGGTTAGAGCATTAGTGGTCGGGGATGGGCCCGCAAAAGAAGAGGCGCAAATACAGTTACCCAATGGGGTTTTTACTGGATTTTGTTCGGGAGAAAACCTTGCTAGGGCCTATGCAAGTTCAGATTTATTTTTGTTCCCTTCCTACACAGAAACTTTTGGTAATGTAACCTTAGAAGCAATGGCGAGCGGAGTTCCTTGTCTGGTCGCAAATGCTATAGGCTCCTCATCCTTAGTTGTCGATGGAGAAAACGGCCGACTTGCTAGGTCTAGAGATATCGATGATTTTAGTAAGAAATTGGAGCAAATGATTTCGAATTTAGCTTCATTACAACAAATGGGGCATCGCTCGCGTGAGTTTGCCTTAAAGTACCAGTGGGATCATATAAATGAATTACTAGTTGCTGATTATAGAACGGTGATTTCTGATTATCAGGGCAACAAGAACAAATAACTCCCCTACAGTAGAAACAAATTATGTCCCATTCCCCCCTTAAAGTACTCTACATTTCGCATTCGCATCCTCCGGATCATGCACCTCTTGAAAATATGGGAGGAATGCAACGCGTTAGTATGCAACTTGTTCAAGCTCTTGAGAATAAACCTTCGGTGGAAATACAGACCATTATACAAAAGGCACCATGGAAAGGTATCGAGTGGAGAACCTTACTATTTTTGTTAAAATTACGGCGCCAGATCCCCCGTTTTGTGAATGCATATAATCCAGATGTAATATTATTTTCTTCTATGGTTACGGCTAGTATGGTCAGGTGGTTAAAAAATAAGGTATCGATGCCTATGGTAACCATTAATCATGGTCAGGATGTGACGATGCCGTATCGATGGTATCAGAATCATGTAAGCCGAGTTTTACGTGATTTAGACGGGGTGATATCAGTGTCACAGGCAACCAAAAAGGCTTGTATCGAACGAGGTATGAATCCTGAAAAAGGTGTTGCTCTACCCAATGGGATTCAAATAGAAGATTTGTTACCAACCGATGCGGATTATATGAACCCGGTTCATGTTGAGAAGACCTTAGCCTTAGAATCTCATGACGCCATAGAAGAAATAAAAGGGCTAAAAAGGGCAGCAAAAAAAGAATTGGGCGAATACATTAACATCAACCTGTTGGATAAACCCATTTTACTTTCGGTGGGTCGACAGGTGCCTAGAAAAGGGCATGCTTGGTTTATTGAAAAGGTGCTTACCCAGCTGAATCATCCATGTCATTACCTGTTAATTGGAGATGGTCCAGAGCGGGTGAACATTTATCAAGCAGTCCAAGGGAACGCCGATTTACTAGCTGAAAAAAATATTCATGTGCACATACTGGGCCGTAAATCGGATCATTGGGTTCATAAAGCCTACACTGCTGCGGACATTTTTATGATGCCTAATGTGAGAGTAGAGGGAGACATGGAAGGCTTTGGTATCGTATTATTAGAAGCAAACCTACATTTTACCCCCGTATTTTGTTCGGATTTAGAGGGAATGAAAGATGTAGTAAAGCAAGGAGTTAACGGGATTAAAGTGCAGAGTGAAGACTCAAAAGAGTATGTAATGGAATTAGAGAAACTTCTTAGCAGTGACGCATTATTATCTACTTCATTAATGGGTTGCCGATATGTGTGGGAAAATTTCCAGTGGGATAAGGTAGCAGAGCAATATATTAAGTATCTTACCGAGGTCAATGCCGTATAACGGCCGAATGATATGTCAGTATACCATCTGTGTCTATGAATGCTTCTAATTGTATTTTGAACAAGAATATTATCGCAGATTGAAACCAAACCAGACCGCAATTTAAGCGTCAACAACTCAAGGAACGTTTATTTGATAGCTCGGTTATACTGATTATATTGCAACATTTACTACGAAATTGATATTTATTGAATGGCTGAAACACAACCCCTAGTACGGTCAGATATTTTCGACAAAGCCTTCGGATATACCAAAGCCGATGAAGTTAAAGCTCTGGGCCTCTATCCCTATTTCAAACCATTAGAGGCCACTGACGGGACTATTGTAGAAATAGAAGGCAATGAGGTTATTATGGCTGGCTCAAATAATTATTTGGGTCTGACTAACGATCAACGGACCATAGATGCTGCACAAGCAGCCATAGTGAAGTATGGTACGGGTTGTACAGGATCTAGGTACCTTAATGGTACACTCGACATTCATATTGAGTTGGAGGAACGACTTGCGGATTTCATGAATAAAGAATCTTGCGTGTTATTTAGTACTGGATATCAGACCAATGAGGGCTCGATTCAAACCATTGCGGGCAGAAATGATGTTATTTTTTCTGACAAAGATAATCATGCTTGTATAGTAGTTGGTACCCAATGCTCAGTTGCAAAAACCATGCGTTACAATCATAATGACATGGATCATTTGCGAAGACTTTTAGAAAAAACTGATCCGGATGCGGGGAAGATTATCATAAGCGACGGTGTGTTCTCAATGTCGGGTACACTAGCAAAAATACCTGAATTATTAACCCTGGCCAAGGAGTTTGGGGCTCGTCTCTATTTAGATGACGCTCATGCTGTAGGGGTAATCGGAGAAGGAGGTAGAGGATCAGCTTCTACTTTTGGTTTGTTAGAGGAAGTAGATTTGATTAGTGGTACTTTTTCAAAGTCATTTGCATCTCTAGGTGGCTTTCTGGTAGGTCAACGTGAGGTTGTAGAATATATCCGCCACCACTCACCAGCTCATATTTTTAGTGCTTCAATGCCTCCAGCGAATGTTGCGACCGTTCTTAAAGCAATGGATATAATGGCAGAGGAGCCTTGGAGATTGAGTAGGTTGAACGAAATTTCAACCTATATGCGCACGGAATTGCGAAAACTAGGATTCAACGTCTGGACCTCTGAAACTCCAATTATTCCTATTGTTATTGGTGAAATGATGCTTTGCTTCCAATTTTGGAAAGATCTTTTTGAGGCTGGTGTATATACTAATGCGGTTATCCCACCGGCGGTTCCCCAAGGCCAATCCTTGCTGCGAACAAGTTATATGGCTTCGCATACGGATGAACATTTAGATCGAATATTAGAGGCTTTTAGAAAAGTTGGATTAAAACATGGAATCATTGATCAAAACGGAAATTCTCTAGTTTCCTAAGATGAGCATGGCTGCAAGTAGTGTAACCTTTGTAAGTACCGAAGCCGAAACAAAGGAATTTATTGAATTTCTGTACACTCATTACATGACCGACGGCTTTTTTGTGCCTCCATTGCGTCAGGAGCAACATAAGCTAATAAATAAACAGAAGAATCCGTTCTTCAAACAAGCGAGGATGGCCATGTTTTTGGCTCATCATGACGGTAAAATAGCGGGTAGAATTGCGGCAGTAGTGGATGATCGTTTCAACCAGCAGCATGGATTGAATACCGGTCATTTTGCGTTTTTTGAATGTATTGATTATCAACCAACGGCCGACTTATTATTTCGTGTAGCGGAGGACTGGTTAAGGGGGCAGGGAGTTGAGGAAGTACTGGGCCCAACAAATCCTGGGATGATGGATGTATTAGGCTTTTTAGTAGATGGGTTCGATAAATATCCCTACATCATGATGCCTTATTCTAAGCCCTATTATGAAAAACTTGCTCTGAGTGCCGGTTATGAAGGAGTCCGTGACTTATTGGCTTTTGTACTCGATGAATCAAATGTAGATTTTGATCGCATGCGCAAAGCAAAGAGCATGATTATGAGACGATATCCCCAAATACATATTCGCCCTGTATCACTCAAAAATATTGATGAGGAAGTTAAGATAGTACGGGACATATATAACGAAGCTTGGAAAAATAATTGGGGGTTTTTACCGCTTAGTCTTGAAGAAATTAAAGGGCTTGCCAAAGAGTTTAAAATGATTTTAGACGAAGATTTTGCTCATGTAGCAGAATGGGAAGGTAAACCAGTTGGTTTTTCTATAGCACTCCCCGATCTAAATCAGGTTTTTAAGAACATGAATGGAAACTTATATCCTTTTGGTTTTATCAAGTTTCTATGGGGAAAACGTAAAATTAATCGAATAAGAACCGCTTTGATGGGTATTCTTCCTGAGTTTCAAGGCAAGGGAATTGATGCGCTTTTCCATCAAAGAACCATAGAGTTCGCCCTTGAAAGAAATTTTGTCGAGTCTGAATTGAGTTGGGTTTTAGATAACAATACAGAGATGATTCATCTGGCCCAACGTCTGGGCGCGAGAATAGATAAGCGATATCGAATGTATGCAAAGAAATTATATTAACTAATAACCACTCCATTTTTAGATGGGGTAGAACTTCATTCACCAAATAATAATCATGTACCGAATAGAAAAAGATTCAATGGGGGAAGTTAAAGTCCCTGAAAACGCTAAATATGGAGCACAAACACAAAGAGCACATGATAATTTCCCTATAAGTGGGATTCGGTTTACTCGGGCATTTATAAAGGCTCTTGGAATTGTCAAGAAAAATGCAGCACAGGTAAATGCCGATTTGGGAACCTTAGATGTCGAGATATCGAAGGCTATTCAGTTAGCTGCACAAGAAATTATTGATGGTAAACATGACTCAGAGTTCGTTCTAGATATATTTCAAACGGGTTCAGGAACCTCAAGTAACATGAATACCAATGAGGTTGTGGCTAGACTGGCTAACGAATCTTTTCCTAATCTAACTATCCCGGTACATCCAAATGACCACGTTAACTTTGGCCAAAGCTCTAATGACGTTATACCAACTACAATCAGAATTGCTGCGGTGATTGAATTAAAAGAAAAGTTAATACCAGCATTACAACACTTAGCATTGACCTTCGAACATAAAGGTTCTGAGTATGAACATGTGGTTAAAACCGGAAGAACCCATTTGATGGATGCAATGCCGATTACCATTGCTCAACAATTTGGTGGATATGCCCGACAACTGCGTTTAGGAGTCAATCGTGTTCAGGATGCAATGATTCGTTTATCAGAATTACCGCAAGGAGGAACAGCCGTAGGAACTGGTATTAACACGCACCCAAATTTTGGGGTTGAATTTGCGCGAAAAGTCACCAAGCAAACAGCGGTATCATTTAAAGAAGCTGAAAATCACTTTGAAGCTCAAGCTACGGTTGATGCCCCAGTCGAAATGAGTGCTCAATTAAAGACTATTGCTGTTGGAATGTTGAAAATGGCCAATGATTTACGGTGGATGAATTCTGGCCCAAATAGTGGTTTAGGTGAGATTCAGTTGGCCGCTCTACAGCCAGGCTCATCGATCATGCCAGGCAAAGTAAATCCAGTTATTGAAGAATCTGTGGCTATGGTATGTGCGCAGGTTATGGGTAACGATCTTACGGTATCAGTGGCGGGGCAATCAGGAAATTTTGAGCTCAATGTGATGCTCCCTGTAGTTGCTCACAATCTACTTGAATCGATTGAGCTTTTAACAAATGCCGCAAACAATTTGGCTGATAGGTCGGTTTCTCGATTAACTATTCGAGAAGACGTTATCGCCGATAAAGTAGGTAAAAACCCAATTTTGGTTACGGCACTCAATCCTATTATTGGGTATGATTTGGCCGCTAAAATTGCAAAAAAAGCCTACGCAGAGGGTCGTGCCTTGAAAGAAGTAGCTAAGGAAATGACGGATTTGTCTGATCAGGACTTGGATGCAGCACTAGATCCCATGAAGATGACCCGGGGTGGTTTTACGGAATAGCTAAAAAGGCAGGAAGGTATTTCATAAGCTAAGTTATACCTAGCAAAGCGTTTACAGATTAGTAAGCTGAAATACTTTTTTTGGAGGTTTCAGAACATTATATTGTTATGCTGTAATATGGTCACAGGAGAAAAGATTAATATCTGAATAACTGTGCGTAAAGCTAACCATTAGAATGTCTAAAGTTTCAACTCAAAAAAAGCGTGCTCGTTTTTCCAAAAAAAGAAAAGAGGAAATCTTAAAGGATTACCGCTTAGGTTGGCTTAGTAGGCATGTATCGGTTTTGGGTAGAAAAGAAGTGCTATCGGGTAAAGCTAAGTTTGGAATATTTGGCGATGGGAAAGAGCTACCACAATTAGCGATGGCTAAAGTATTCGAGAACGGTGATTTCCGGAGTGGATATTACCGAGATCAAACATTTATGTTTGCTATTGGAGAAGCTACATTAACCCAATTTTTTGCCCAATTATATGCTCATCCCGATGTGCAGGAAGATCCATTTTCAGCAGGAAGGCAAATGAATTCTCATTTTGGGTCACGCTTAATAGATGAAGAAGGGAGTTGGGTCGAACAGGTTAGTCGGAAGAATTCTGTATCAGGAATTTCCCCTACAGCTGGACAAATGGCTCGCATCACTGGTTTAGCACAAGCTTCTAAGATTTATCGGAGTCAAAAAAAGTTGCAATTCGGAAAATGGAAGAAATTTTCCAACAAGGGCAATGAAGTTGTATTTGGTACTATTGGGGATGCGAGTACGTCTGAAGGCGTTTTTTGGGAAACCATGAATACACTTGGAGTATTACAAGCCCCAGCGGTTATCTCAGTTTGGGACGATGGATATGGAATAAGTGTTCCTAAGAAGTTTCAGACTACAAAAGAGAGTATTTCTGAAGCGTTAAGTGGGATGCAGCATGATCCATCCACCAATGGGATTGAGATACTGAAGGTGAAAGGGTGGGATTATGAGGATTTAATTGATACCTACACCAAAGCGACTGAATTAGCTCGTAGCGAGCATGTGCCCGTACTTATTCATGTGGAAGAACTCACACAACCTTTAGGGCATTCTAGTTCAGGTTCACATGAGAGGTATAAAACAAAAGAACGCCTAGAATGGGAGAGTGATTATTGTTGTCTCCAACAATTCAGAAAATGGATTCTGGCCAAGAAAATTGCGACCGAAACAGAGCTGGATTCTTTAGAATTAGAAGCCCAGCAGGAGGCCCTGGCAGCGAAGCAGCTAGCATGGCAGCAGTATATTGGACCTATCAAACAGGAACGAGACTTTATTCTTTCATTACTACATTCATTGAAGGAAGAATTGCTGAACACACGAAAAGAGATGATGGCTTCTATTGAAGCAATCATGCGGCGCTTGAAATCCACTCCAAACCCAATTCGAAAAGATATTGTATCAAGTATTCATAAGGCATTACGAAGTTTAGGTACTTATGAATCAACATCGAAAGAGCAGTTGGTTAGTTGGTTAGAGGATCTTAAAATAACTACTCAAGATCGCTACCACTCACACTTGTATAGCCAGAGCCCCAATTCACCACTTCAAGTAAAACACATTGCTCCTAGTTATGATGATAAACCAATCAAGGTCGATGGCCGAATCGTAATCAGAGATAATTTTAGAGCGCTATTTGACAAATATCCTGAACTTCTCACTTTTGGTGAAGACGTAGGGGTACTGGGTGATGTTAATAAAGGGCTGGAGGGGCTACAGGAAGAGTTTGGAGATTCTCGGGTAATGGATACTGGAATACGAGAGGCAACTATCATTGGCCAAGGTATTGGGATGGCTATTCGAGGTCTTCGTCCAATTCCTGAAATTCAATACCTAGACTATATTTATTATGCTTTATTTGTGTTATCTGATGATTTAGCCACTCTTAGATACAGGACCAAGGGTGGACAGGCATCTCCTGTGATTATTAGAACACGAGGTCACCGGTTGGAAGGAATATGGCACTCGGGCTCCCCTATGGCCACGTTGTTAGGAAGTTTACGCGGTGTTCACCTTTGTGTACCTAGAAATTTAACCGAAGCAGCTGGAATGTATAACACCTTACTAAAAGGTGATGATCCCGCTATTATGGTGGAGCCACTAAATGGGTACCGACTAAAAGAAGATTTGCCTAATAATCTTGGTGAGTTTACTATTCCGTTGGGGATATCGAGTTTACTCACTGAAGGTGATGACCTAACCTTAGTTTCCTATGGGGCCACACTAAATATTGCCAAAGAAGTTGTCTCTGACTTAAAAAAAATGGGAATTGGGGTTGATTTAATTGACCTTCGGACTTTACTCCCATTTGATCTTAACGGGCTTATTCGAGAATCACTCAGTAAAACCAATAAACTTCTTATTGTCGATGAAGATGTGCCTGGCGGAGCTTCGGCTTACATACTTCAAAACGTGTTGCAGCAACAAAAAGGATTCTATTTGTTAGATGCTGCTCCAGTTTGCCTATCTGCAAAGGCTCATCGTCCTGCATATTCTTCAGACGGGGATTACTTCAGCAAACCCAACGCGGAGGATATCTTCAATGCAGCTTACGAAATTATGCAGGAAACTAATCCCGAAGCATTTCCACCCTTATTTTAGTTTCGTTCGGTATCACTCGGTCATTTAATGTTTGACCCTCGATTCTTACAGCAAAAATTTTATTGCTAGCATTGGTCCCGACTATACTCTGCGGCAATGTTTGAGAGTAATATGTATAAGCCAACTATTGGGTGTTCAGGGTCGATAAATCGCTTGTGTATCTGGCACTTAGATTAAAAAAGTGAAAACTTAAGACCGTTTGAAACACAATGGTGGTGAGCGCGGTTAAAACATTGAATAAACCACCTATTAGTGTAGATATGAACTCACCTAGGTCACTCCCTATCCAATCCAAGCCATCTAAGCCAAGACGGATTAATTCACCAGGTATTTGAATTAATGAGCTAATCATGATGGTGACTAGAATTAAAATAATCAATAGACCAAAGGTTGGCCATGCTTGATAGGTTGTAATGTTCCAGCTATGAACCAAACTGTCTGTTAGTGACTTTTCACTTATAATATAGCTTTGGAAGGCCACTGATAGTTTGGTTCCCATAAACAAGAAAGGGAAAAAAAAGAACAGAAAAGAAAGACCTAATATCAAAGAAACAACAAAATAAAGAACACTAAACCCTAGAATTTTTGGAAGTAATGAAGATATGTTTTCTGGTTTTAGGACCACAGAATCCTTAGTACATTTTATATGTTCAAGGATTATTACTATTGATGTAGCCTGACTTAGAATAGCTGAGATAATAACCAATGGGTACAATGGCCCCATCATGGTATCCATGGCATCTAAGCCGTTAAAACCGAGTATCATTTCTGACTCAAATTGTTTCAACATATTTTCTATGGGAAGCTTGGAAAGTAGGAAATGATGAAGGAGAATGAGGGGGGCAGCAAACAATCCCCAAATCACTAGTAGATGTCTGCTATGTAAACGAAGATAGTTCAAGCTATCTCTAAGTGTATCAGCAATTTGACGAACCTGATAGTATTGCATGTAATATCTTTTCGGGTTTAATTAATTAAAATATCAATACTTAAGACTAGCCAAATAAGAGGTAAGTATGCGATAGAGGCAAACATGAGCGCACGTGCTGTTTCATGGGTTCTAGATTGGATGAATCGTAGGCCAAAAAAAAGAAAGAACAGACCGATTGGTATGCTACTTATTAAGAATAAGGCATGAGCTAAATCAAGAGCGTAAAGAGAATAATTCACGAGAAATAAGATTAAGATGCATAAAAGGGCATAAATGGAAGTTTTTCGTCCATTGTGATCATCTTTTGGCAACATCTTAAAACCCGCTCCAGAATAATCCTCTTTGCATACCCAAGCTATAGCCATAACATGGGGTATTTGCCAAAAGAATACGATAGCAAATAATATCCACATACCTGGATCAGTAATATTACCAGTCACCACAGCCCACCCTCCAACGGGAGGTAAAGCACCAGGAATGGCCCCAATCATGATATTAAATGCTGTTTTTTGCTTCATTGGGGTGTATAATCCTAAGTAAATGAGGGTGGTTGATAATGAGACAACTCCTGCTATAGGATGTGTAAACCAAATTAGATATCCTAAACCAATGATGATTAAGCTTACAGAAAATAGTTTACACTCAAAGGCTGAAATACGCTGAGTCGGTAAAGGTCGGGCCTTAGTTCTATTCATTAACCCGTCTAAACTTCTTTCCAGAAACTGGTTATGTGCGGCGGTACCTGCGGCAATTAAATAGGTACCAATAATTGCATGAATCATTAACACCCAATCAATCGAGCTCATAATCACGACACTTGCCATTACGAAGCCCATTAACATACTTATAAGCACGGTTAATGTAATCCCGGGCTTGGTAAGCATGTAGTAGTCGGAAAGCTTAGTACGGAGGTTATTTTGGTAGGACAACTTATTTTCGATGATATTCGAGCAAATATGCGTTCATAAGTGTAATTTTAGACAAAAATAACGAATAATCGATTTAATTGTAGGTAAAAAGAACCTCATCGATATGAAATTAAATCTCTATCAAAAAACTGCCCTAAGTACTATTGCAGCAACATTATTCCTAATAATGGTGGGGGGAATAGTTCGAGCTGCGGGTGCTGGATTAGGTTGCCCAGATTGGCCTAAGTGTTATGGGTTGTGGATCCCTCCAATGCATGTATCAGAACTACCTTCTGGCTTTGATGTAGAAAGTTTTAATGCATTCAAAACCTGGACCGAGTATGTGAATAGGCTAATAGGGGTATTGGTTGGGTTTTTTATCGCTGCTAATTTTTTAACCTCTCTAAGATATCGTAAAACAAAGCCTAGTGTAACCATTTCTTCTCTGCTGGCTTTACTATTAGTATTATTTCAAGCTTGGCTCGGTGGACAAGTAGTGCGTTCTGGGCTTGCTTCAGGTATGATTACATTACACATGCTACTAGCTATGATTATCGTTGGGGTATTATTGTATGCGAGTTTCAGGTCAAAAGAGGATTTTGTGGAATTGAGAATGAGCCAGCAATCAAAACAGCAGTTTTTACGATTAGGTATTATAATTGGAGTTTTAAGTGTTATTCAAATGATACTCGGTACTCAGGTTCGTGAGTCTATTGATGTGGTGAAAATGGGGATGAGTTTGACCGATCGAAGTCTATGGATTGAGCAGTTAGGAATAATCTATAAAATTCACAGAAGTTTCTCATGGCTTTTAATTATCACAATCGGGCTGCTTTTTTATCGTGTTTATAGGTTTTCAAAGAATCTAACAGGAAGAAGGTACAGTGGCACAAAAGGGTTTATTCTGCTTGGCTATGCCATTCCTATTGGGGTTATGACTCAAGTTATGATTGGTGTAGGCCTTCAATGGTTGGATATGCCAGGGGTTTTACAGGTGCTTCACTTAGTAGGGGTGGCTTTACTATTGTCCTTTATATTTATTTTTGTATTGATATTGTCCCAACGAACTAAAGTTTTTGAAGAAGCTGGTTCATAAAGGTTTTTACCTCCATTAAATCCTTACGCATCTCTGGGGTAAGTGATGATTGGCTGTGTTCTGGTAGGGCTGGACCTGAATTTTTTAGTACTTTTTTTACTCCATCACTAGTAAATTTTTGATCTTCAACCAATTCCTTAATTTTGAAGATAAGTGCCACATCCTCATCAGTATAAGCGCGGTTTCCTGCACTATTTTTTTTTGGTTTAAGTTCTTCGTAGGTCTTTTCCCAGTTTCTTAAAACGTGTGGGGGCAAATTTGTTAGTGTACTTACCTCACCCATCGAGTAATACAATTTTTTCATAGCCTATATAAAGTGTATTTTATTTCTTCATAAAAGTACGTTATTTATTTTAGAATCAATAAAGTCGTTTATTGTGAACTCAACCACTGAACATCAAGGTCTAGAACTTAGTATTGTAGTGCCACTTTATAATGAGGAAGATTCTCTTCCTGAATTAGTGGATCAGATAATTCAATCTTTGCCGACCACATACTTTGAACTCATTTTTGTTGACGATGGCTCTACGGATAACTCTTGGGAAGTAATTGAGCAACTTGTTGAAGCGAATAGTCAAATAAAGGGTATCTCTCTTGGAGTGAATCAAGGAAAAAGTTATGCCCTACAAGCAGGTTTCAATGAAGTTAGGGGGCAATATGTAGTTACCATGGATGCTGACCTGCAAGATAACCCTGCTGAAATTGAACAAATGATTACTACCTTGGAATCGGGTTATGATCTAGTGAGTGGTTGGAAAAAAGAACGCTTCGATCCAATTAGTAAAACCATACCTTCGAAGTTTTTTAATTGGGTTACTCGAAGAGCCGCTGGTATTCACTTACATGATTTTAACTGTGGACTAAAAGCTTATCGGGCAGAAGTGATCGGTCATATTCATTTGTATGGGGAATTACATCGATACATACCTCTGTTAGCCAAGCGCGCTGGATATGCTCGTATTACTGAACAGGTTGTTCAGCACAGAGCCAGAAAATACGGGACAACTAAATTTGGGTTATCTAGATTTATTAATGGGTTTTTAGACCTCATAACCATTCTTTTTGTGCAGAAATACCTTCAGAAACCAATGCACTTCTTCGGAACCATTGGTGTTTTGTTAATGGCCGCAGGGTCTGTAATTAACCTATATCTAGCGGGGATTCGAATTTTTCTTAACGAAGGAATTGGGAACAGACCCTTACTTTTTCTTGGGATCCTGTTGATGGTTTTAGGTGTGCAATTTTTATCAACGGGTTTTTTAGGTGAGCTAATAAACAAGAATCACATTCATAATAGACAACCAGTAATCAGAAAGCGAAGCGAATAACTTTGTACTACTACATAATATCTAGACTACCTAACAGATTCTTTTCTGTTTAGAGATACGGGAACTAGGCTTAGGGTAGAACGAAGGCTTTCTTTTCTCGCAATCATATCTAAAAGTGATTGTATACTCAACCTTCCAAGTTCTTCAAAATCTGTTTCTATAGAACTAAGATTTGGCTGTAGTTGGTAACAAACAGGTAAGTTATCATACCCAATAATAGAGACATCACGGGGAATTTGTAAGCCAGCATTGGTTGCAGCAGTGCTAAAACCTGCCGCCATTAAATCGTTACTAAAGAAAATACCCTGAGGCTGTTGAATACTATGTTGAAAGGATTCAAAGGACTTGAATCCACTGTCAAAAGTGAAATCACCCTGCAATTCCCATACGACTTCCATATCGTGATGCATGCAATAATCCTTAAAGCCATTTGCACGAAAACTACTTTCTGCCTTTCCAGAGGGGCCTTTTACAATTCCAACTTTTTTCATGTTTCGTTGATCAAAACACTCGGCTGCAACAAAACCTCCTGAGTAGCCATCAAAGGTAATGGTAGGAAGGATGGGATTTTCTATGAGACCATTGGAAATGATTGGAATAGAAACTTGAGCTTTATTCAGATCATCTAATAGCTTTTTATAATCTTTATGCTCCATAGTTGGCACAAACAGTGCAATCCCATCTACTTGGTGCTGTATGCGAGCAGTAATTATATCAAAAAGACTCTTTTCGTGCTGATTAGCACTAACTAATGACAAGTTAACATCTAGTTTTGCGGCTGCATTAAAATATCCAGTATAGGCTGAGGCATAAAATTCACCGTGTGCTAACTCTGAAATGAGAACCACATCCTTAGTACCGTTCGAATACATAGGGATTTGATTTTTGTTGAATGGATATTCCAATTCTTCGGCCACTTGAACGATTCTTCTTTGTACATCCAAGCTAATTTTATTGGTTCCATTTAATACTCTAGATACCGTTGAAATAGAGTATCCAGTTTTTTCCGCAATGTGTTTAAGTCCTATTCTCATATCTGGTTAAATTCTCCGCAACTTACACATTTAATCAATATAATGGAATTTGTTAGTTAGCGTTTTCATTTCCATTAGACATCGATTATAAAAAACCTAAGAATGATGAACATTTTTTATGAGCGTAGTAAAAAAGGAAATTTAGATATGCAGAATAGATCTCCACTGCGATTGACGCTTATTGTTTCTTTGGGTGGCTTTTTGTTTGGATTTGATGCCTCAGTAATTTCTGGAGCTATTGTATATTTAGACGCAACATTTGAGTTGAATAGTATAGCTATGGGATGGGTCGTCAGTGCCCCTTCTTTTTCAGCGATGTTTGCTATGTTAGCAGCAGGTGTTACTAGTGATCGGATTGGAAGGAAGAAAACGTTACAATTAGTTGCTTTTTGTTTTGTCATATCGGCTTTCTTGTCTGCCATTTCACAGGATATCGGTAGTTTAGTAGCTGCTAGAATGCTCGGTGGTGTAGCTTTTGGAGGGGCACTTGTCATTGTTCCTGTTTACATATCGGAAATATCACCGGCCCAGCAAAGGGGGCGCTTGGTCTCCATTCAACAAATGAATATTGTAGTGGGTTTTTTGGCCGCTTATTTTAGCAATTATTTTGTTGGAGTTTATCTTTCTCAATCGATAAGCATGAATAATATATGGCGATGGATGCTTGCAGTAGAATTATTACCAGCCATGATATATGTGGGTTTGTTACCAAAAATACCAGAGTCTCCGGTATGGTTAAAGAGTCAAGGGGGACTGACTAACCAACGAGGTCAAGGGAATGCGAATAATACTGCCTTTAAGATTGGTCAATCGGATTATAACTCACTCAATAGCTGGTTAATGGACCAAAAAAAGCATTTTTCTTTGTTGTGGAGCCCAAGATGGCGTCAAATTTTTTTAGTGGCTATCTTTTTAGGTGTTCTTCAGCAAATTACAGGTATAAATGCAATTTTTTTCTACGCTACCAGTATCTTTGAGGGAACAGGTATTGGTATTGACGCTTCATTGGCACAAACCGTTGCGGTAGGGATAATCAATATAATATTCACTCTGGTTGCCTATTTAACCATAGATCGGTTCGGTCGAAGATATTTATTGCTTTGGGGCCTGGTAGGGATAGTTATAAGTATGAGCATAACAGCCTATGGTTTTGCTAACACTAAATACAGGTTAACGGAGAAAATTTTAGCTAATTATGAAGAGCAATTTGTCAACCAACCATCGACTGAGATATTTCAAAAGATGTTGATTTTTAGCTATGACACCGAATCGGCATTTGTGAAAGATTTAACTCAGGCATTAGAGCAAATCAGTTGGGGTGAAGTTGATGGGGATTCCGAAACTATACGCATGGATATTTACCATGGAATTCTGAGGGAATCAAAGCAATTAAATCACTACCTAATATTAATTGGAATACTAGGCTTTATCGCCAGTTTTGCCTGTTCATTAGGGCCGGTAATGTGGGTAGTACTTTCAGAAATATTTCCAACCTATTTAAGAGGGATAGGTATCTCTATTGTAGGTTTCTTGAATTCGTTAACAAGTTGGGTAACTCAATTTGTATTTCCCATCGAGCTTAATCTATTTGGAGATGGCTTTACGTACGCACTATTTGCTGGCATTGCGGCTATTGGATGGGTAGTTTTATACATATACCTACCCGAGACTAAAGGCGAGTTATTACAAAAATCGTTCTAGTTCATTTCACAACGAACACAATTACAAATGGGAGGGTTGCAGGGGTTAAAAAGTACCGCGTACGGGATTCGAACCCGTGCTACCGCCGTGAAAGGGCGGCGTCCTAGGCCTCTAGACGAACGCGGCATAGTTATCATTTTGGGAGCCCGATGGGAATTGAACCCACGGCCTCCAGGGCCACAACCTGGCGCTCTAACCGACTGAGCTACGGGCTCCATAAATGGTACCGCGTACGGGATTCGAACCCGTGCTACCGCCGTGAAAGGGCGGCGTCCTAGGCCTCTAGACGAACGCGGCAGGTCATTAAATCAAACAATTAAAGAAAGTATGTGAGGCGACAGGCGGATTCGAACCGCCGTAGAAGGTTTTGCAGACCTCTGCCTAGCCACTCGGCCATGTCGCCTTTTAAAGTAGGCAGCCGCCATAAGCGCCACAATAGTTTCAATAATTTCAAAGACTATAAAAATACGAGATAATCTGACTATTGTAAACAGTAAAGTATTAAATATTGGTGAGACACTGGTAATCACACATAGCAATGAATATCGTTTTCAAATTAGTTATTGAATGAAAATTTCAAAGTCAAGCTAGGAAAAATTTATTGGCATATATGGTGTATTAAAAGGAGTCGGTACAATGATTGCTGGGTATTTGTATCCTAATACAGAAAAGGAGTCAATTGAGTGAATTTTGGGTCAAAGCAGGTGCTTTCAGCATTATTAGCTGATATGGAATTTAAATTAACTCTTTTTGTGTATTCTATACCTTCTATTATTCCGGTTTCGTTATTACTAGCACTAGGACACAGAACAGTAATGCCATTTTCAGCCAAATAGAATCAATCTAAGGCAAATTCTGCAATAATAACTTCAGCTCTTTCTATGTTAAATTTTATTGGATTTTCTGTGGATATAATGTCTCCAGCCCAACCAACAAACGAGTAACCATCATTTGGTATTGCAGTTAAAGTGAAAGCAGTACCTTTGTCAGCTACATATTGATTAGGGTCTTTAGTAACACTCCCACCTTCTTGTGGAATGACAGTAATACTCAAGTTGTAGAAAGGCGTATCTTCAGTTCCACAACCTATCATTATGATTGAAAAAATAAGTGAAATATTAAAAAGCGTTTTCATCATAAAAATGTTGATAAGAGTAATAATATGATGAGTAATCTTGAACTATTATGTATAGAATGTCACTCAAATCAAAAAGGACATGGTCATAGCTTGATTAAGACTAGCCCAGAGTACAAAGAGTTTTTACGGATAAAAGATAGATTTATCTGAAAATTGTTACACCATAGTTTGACCATAAATAAAATAAAAAAAGCTAAATAACTGTAATATAATTACTTAGCTTAATATAAATGTACGCCCATCAGGACTCGAACCTGAAACCTATTGCTTAGAAGGCAATTGCTCTATCCAGTTGAGCTATGGGCGCATA
>JAYPBC010000003.1:0-105825 GCA_038124025.1 Balneola sp.
TGCTTGATTTTGTCCAAAGGAAGGAATGGTAAGAGCAGCATAGTTATACGTCACCAAACCCCAATGGTCTAACTGAGACAAACCCGCTTGAAACCCATCCACTTTAGTTAATCCTGCTGGATTCCAATAAGTCGCATTTTCGTCATCCGCTAAACCAACAAAGGCGTAGCCCATAGCAACTGGCCGGGTTCCAAAACCCACATCTACAAAGGAGCCTGGAATAGTAGAAACTTCTTGAGCAACGGTATGAGAGGTCGTTACGAAGGGAACTAGGATGGTGCAAATAGCTAAAATTATCATCCAAATAGCATGATTAGGCAAGCTTCTAAAATGGCTGGAAATACCCCTATTTTTTTGCTTTTTGTTAGTCATGATATTCTATTTGATAAGCACCACCGGTAACAGCTTCACTACCTCAGCTGACTGATCTTTCGCTTTAATTTGAATGATATATCGCCCATTTCTAGCCCACATCCCACTATCTGTTTTCCCGTCCCATAATAGTTCTTTTTGAGAAGAAGCCGAACCATAGCGGCCTGGTTGCTGCAAATCGTCCTCAAGTAAGGTGCGTACTAATTCGCCCTTCATATTAACGATTTGAATATCCACTTTCACCGGTGGATAGGCCGAATCTAACCAGTATCCAATACGTAGTGGGGCAATTTCAGGGCTAAATGGGCTTGGCAAAACAGCAGCATACTTTATACCTAAAGGTTCATTTTCTACCATCACAGCAAATTGCCCTAATGTTGAAATACTTACCGTACCAGCCGATTCAACATTATTTCGCAACATCGAAACTGTAGAATGTTTTGCCTGAGTAGCTTCCAACAACTCCCATTGTAGGGTAGTAAAATTAAATCTACCTATCTCCCGAATACCTGTATTAAAGGTCATAGTGGTATCATCTGGCAAGGTTAAAACTGCCTCTTTCATCAGCGGACTCCCCGAAAAGGAAAGAATGTATATTAGATCCGAAACGGTATATGAGACGTCGGTACCCTGCGCAAACACAAACTTTTTAGTAGTAGGAGGTGTGGTTTCCCCTAAGGATAACTGAGAAGGAATTTCCACTGAACCTTCAGGTAAACTTAACTGCATGCCACTACCATTGGTTAGCGTATAAGTTTCCTCCGGCAATATTCTCGCAACCAATTCAACCACATCTGATTTGGATTGAATACCGCTTACCGGATCGGTAACCTCTACGGTGAATGACCCTATGGTACTATTATTTGTGGGAGTAAACACACCTCTGTTATCCACAGTACCAACGGTATTTGGGTTCACCTTCCACTCTAAGCTATTCCCTAAAATTACACTACTACCAGATGTGTCAATGGCTGTGTAACCGAACAGGTGCGTACTGGCATTTGAAATCTGCTTCGCGGGTCTACTCACAACCACACTGTCGATGGGCATGCTTTGAATTTTCACATCAATCGTTTCACTTATACTAGTACCATTATATTCAGTGATTACTCTAAATTGATAGGTGCCCGCTGCAAGAGTTTCCAGGGTCGTTTGAGTGCCCTCAAGTGTGCTTAGCCGAATACCCGAAGAATTATTTATAAGAGACCACTCAACCGAACCTTCTGTGGTATCACCTTCAAATTTATCTTGTAAGGAGGTATTAATCCCATCGCGCAGATCTACGCGTAAATCATAGGTGTCACCTAAACGTATTTTCTTCCCTTTCAACCCTGGTGTAATCCGAACCGTACTAAGAATACCACTGGCTAAAGGCGTTATCGTCTCCTGATTACTTTGATAGGTAATCTCCTTTTCAATATCTCGCACGGATGTATATAAGGTGATTGGCTCAACTCCACCAAGAACTGGAATTGTTGCACGCAGGGTATCTACTCCCGCTGACTGGCCAAAAACACCATGAAATATTCCACCATCTATTGCTTGCATACTTAGGGACTGAAAAGAACCCGTTGACCCAACTCGGTAGTAGAGCTGCGCCGAGACAGTTGTATTATCCAGTTCTAAGCCTGCAGGACTAACTACCGAAACAACTGTAGATTGATCGGCCAAAATATCTCCTACTGGTAATTGTACATAAGGTAAGCTAAAAGTACTATCTAAAACCGTCGTATCAGAATCTAGAGAAATACGAATCGTATTCTCAGGGTATAAATAGCCTTCTTTAAATAAGCTTAAGGTATATTCTGCCTCTTTAAGATTAGACTCGGAAGCATAAACGCCATCATTGCCAGTAATTATTTTCTGTGACTGCCCCCCAGAAACACCAAAAACCAACTCCGTTCCTGGTAAGGGGTCCTTACCATCATTCACCCGTATCGTAATCTGCCCACTTGGCACATAAGTATCCGGCAATACAATTTGCTGAGTTACCTGATCCGGCTTTATCACTCGTGTATAAGTCTTTGAAAACACTCCTGAGCTAATTGTAAACTGATACGTAGTAGAATCATCCTCCTCAATTGAGATAGGTAGAGTCCCAAAGCGGTAATTCCCATTCGCATCGGAAAGCGTAGTTATACTGGTTGATGATTGCGCCCGGATGCTAGCTCCTTCGAATCCAGTCGACCTCAACAACACCCTACCACGCACATCTACATAGCGTGGTGCCAGCACTAAATCATTTACTGTTTTGTTGTCTCCATCAACCAGAGTGACTTCTAGACTGTCTTGGGTAAATCCTTCGCGTTCGGCTTTGAGTTGATAGGTCCCAGCGGCTACACCTTCAAAATTGTACTGTCCGGAGCTGTTAGATAAAGCCGAAAAACTCTGCCCGGTACTTTCAAGGGTGGCTTGAACATCTACGCCCGAAAGACCATTTCCACTCGCATTAATCACACGGCCGGAGAATTGTGCATTATTCGAAATCATGGTGAAACTGACCGTGGTAGAGTCGCCTGTTTGCAGTGTTTGAACGAGCTGGGCGGGATCAGAAGTGAAATCTGTTTTTGATGCTCGTACGGTATAGGAAGTAGCTTTTATTCGAGAAAACCTAGCAATGCCGTCGCTTCCTGATTTTTGAGATAGCACAATGGTTGTATCTGCAGAAATAATACTCACATCAGCATTGGACAAAGCTTCGCCCTCGGCCAATACCTTCACATCTAAGGTAGCAATATTGGCCTGAGCTGAGAAATTAGCTGTTTCGGCGGTTGTATTTCCCAAAGTAATTGGGCCCCTTTGCGCAGGGCTAAACTCATAACCAAGAAGTTGAGCTTGCACCAAGTAATTACCCGCGGGAAGGAAGGTAAAACTATAACTGCCTGAAGGACTTGACTGAACTAAATCAACAATTTCTTGAGTATCGGCATTAATTAAACGCATGGTAGCCCCTGCAACCCCAGCTGTTCCAGTAATCGAGGCCTGGGTGACGGTAACCTCCAGATTTTTGCTCAAAGTAGTCGCAGATTCTCCCGGTGCAATAGATTCGGTCAGGCTTCCATTTTCATAACCCTCTCGATAAATATCTGTCACGATAGTATAACTGGCTCCATTCTCAATCTCGTTGAACTGGAAATTTCCAGTAGCATCACTCTTGGTAGTGTAGGAATTCACGTCATTTGAGGCGATTACCGTCACATTAAATCCTAAGGCGTTCCCACTTTTATCTGTCACTTTCCCCGCAAGCGACCCAATATTGGGGGACAACTGAATATCTTCTGAAATCGCCGATCCAGCGTTTAAAAACACTCCCGTTGTATCACGCTCAAAGCCCTCCTTAGATGTGATAAGCAAAAAACTTCCTGGGCTCATCCCAGATATGCTATAGGCTCCACTCGCATCCGAAACAGTAGAACTAGATCCATTGCCTTCTCTACCAATCAAAGAAATCTCAGCTCCTTTAATGCCAGCATTGGTCACGGCTTGCACAACAGTCCCCGTAATCTCTGCATTATTGAGAACCATACCATCTACATTTACCTCGGTTAATTCCGTTTCATCCGCGCTAAGAGTAAAACGTTCATCTTCCCCAGAGCTATAACCCGTTTTGGTGGCATTGATGGTGAAGTCCCCCAATTCCAAACTACTTAGACCGTACTCTCCTTGGGCATTCGTAATGCCCGTATACGTAGTCCCATTACTATGAGTAGCAGTGACTGTAGCCTCAGCAAGAATTGCCCCACTAAGATCTTGCACAAGGCCCGATACCCGCCCATCTTTTATGGTAAGCTGTTGATCCAGACGAATAGTCGCTCCATCTGATGCGGTTTGAGCCACTTCTTTACTGACATACCCAGTTTTTGAATAGCCAATCACATAGCTACCCCCGACCAATCCATCAAAACTATAGGCACCCTCCGCATCTGATACGGCTGTTGCACCACCGCCTCCCGATTTACTTGCATTTACTAGCACCTGATCCAATGCATTTCCCTCGGAATCGGTAATACTTCCCGATATGAATACAAAATTTTCGCTGACCGAGAAATTTACGCCGCTAAGGTTCTGACCAATACTCAGGGTAGTTGTTTTTTGATCCGTCGTATAACCAGCCTTCTGAACTCGAAGGGTATAGCTATTCGGATTCAGACCTAGCACATAAGTTCCATCGGACTTACTAGTGGTCGAATCCACTTTTTGGCCAGACCCATCAAACGCATATATTTTGGCCCCACTCAATATTCCTCCTCCCGACACATTCACCGTTCCTGCTACTGAAGATGGATTCGAACTCAAGGTAAAATCCTTCACCGCAGTAGAACCAGCCGTTTGAACGCCCGAGCTACCACTCGCACTTTTATACCCGTCTTTTTCGACCAACATTGTGTAATTAACCCCCGCGGAAATACTAAAAGCATAGGTACCATTAATCTGCGTTTGGGTCAATTGGCTAAATCCCTGCCCATCGTTTATCGATACACTCGCATTCCTAATCGCATTGGTACCATCGGTCACTGTACCCCTGAGCGTAAAGGTATTTTCGACCAGTGAAAAATTCTGATTAATTACCGATTGACCAGGCCCGATGGTTACCACATCACTCGAATCAGCAAGAAAGCCCGTCTTCTGCGCCAAGATTACCCAACTACCCGATTGCACGTTAAAGGTATAACTACCATCATTGGCATTCGTCAGAGTAACCACCTGACTGGTTGATGTATTTCTTGCCCGTAGCTGGGTATTGGTAAGCGCTAAACCACTCGAGCTAACCTTACCTGAGATGGAGCCAGCGTTTGGTGTCATTTCAAAATTTATACCTGTAAGATCTTGACCAGCGGATAAACTAACTGTTTTTGGAGAAGGTGAAACCAATCCAGTTTTATTCACAGAAAGCTCGTGGCTTCCATTGGGCACACTCATCGAATAGTACCCACTACTGTTGGTTTGAGTAGTACCCACATTTAAAACAGTCACGGTGGCGTCCGAAACCCCATTTCCATTAGGCAAACTCACCGTACCTGAAACCGAGCTCGCATTTGGGACCATTTCAAAATCCATCCCTGAAATCGTTTCACCCACAGCAATACCAATAACTAACTCTCTTTCCTGATTAGAAGCATAATTTTCTTCCACTGCCACGATAGAATACGAGCCACTCTTAAGCGATAGTGTGTACTGTCCATTTCCAGTGGTTGTAGTACTAATAACAGTACCAACGCTAGGTATAGCACGAACCTCTACATTTCCAAAAGGACTTAAGCCCGTAGAACCATCTTCATTGGTAATTCGCTCTCGTACGAATCCAGTTACCTGGTTTGCATTACCCGTTAGTGTGAAATCTTGACTTTGCAAAATATCACCAGTAGAAAGAGATACCGTCTCATCTTCAGGTTTTACGAATCCAATTTTTTCTACTGAAAGGGTCCAACTCCCACTTGATACTGTAAATTGATAGGCACCTGATCCATTACTTTGGACTTCATACTCCTGACTTCCATTTGTAATGCGTACGGTTGCCCGGGAAACCGCATCGCCATCCTCGTTAAATATAGTACCCGATACCGTTGCTTGGTCATTAGTCAAAATAAAAGGATCTGAAAGATTCTTTTGCTCGTCTAGGCCAAGAGTAACCGAACGACTACTTGGACTAATATAACCTGACTTAGAAACAGAAATCGTATAGCTTCCCTGATTCAAAGATAATGAGTAATCCCCATTAACCCCGGTGGTCGTGGTTTTCACACTTCCATCGTCGGAATTAACCGTACGTACAACCGCATCCTCCACCGTCTGTCCTGCGTTATCTTTGACTACACCAGACACCGAGGAAGGTAATGGATCCATTTTTATCTGTACATAGCTTGTACGTTGATCCTGAATCACCGCCGTCGTAGAAGTGGTTTCAAATCCCTGTTTTTCTACAGTAAACTCATAAGTTCCGGCAACCAAGCTATCTGAATAACTATCTGATTGAACAAAATAAGGAAGGGAAGGGGTTACACCACCAGATATGGCTCGGGCGGAAAGCTCAACACCTAGTAGACTGGAATTATCAGAAGCGTTTAGCACACGAACATCAAATTCACCGGTTTCCACATAGTACTGAAAGAAGCGGCTGCTCGACGTGGTTCCACCCCCCTTTGTATTGTTTGAAACTACATTCCATTGATAGCGACCACTCTTCAAGGTCTGAAGGGCTGGAAATTCAATTAGATTATTGGTCGTTGTTCCAGACCAGATAGGTACCGTAACGTCAATCCCTTGTTGTTTCATCACCTGAAAAAGATTCACCGTATAATTAGCCGCCTCAGGAACCTCGGTCCACTCAAAGGTTATGGTTTCTTCTGCAAAAAATTGAACATTGTTATTCGGTCGTAAAAGGGTCGTTTTTGGCACTGCGTCTGGGTCGACATACACAAAGGGAACAATACCCCCAAATACCGGGCTGGTATAGACTGGATTATTCTCCTCATAGACATTTAATACGGTATAACTATACTCTTGATTCGCATTTAATGGTGGTGCTTCATCGGTAAATGGAGATTCCCGGTTAATGTCGCCATAATCAGCCGTAGTTGATTTGGTAATATACTGCCAAACCACTGTAGCCCCTTCAATACTAATACTGCCTTCGTCGTCCTCTACGATATCGAAAGGAGTACTGGAAACGATTAACCAGTAGGAGGGAACTCCTGAAACCGCTGTCCATTGAAAAGTGGGTGTAGCATTGGTAGTGTTCCCTCGTGGAGCAATAATAGATGGGGCCTCATCTGCTTCCACAATTATCTGCACCTCATTGGAGTAATAAATAATGCCTGGATTATCGGTATAATCCTGTTGAATTTCTCCAGCAGTACGGGCTACTGAATTTGTGACTCGGGCATAATACCGGCCTACACTAAGTCCAATGTTGTTGGGAACCAAATCGGCCCGGTTTCCATCTATATCAATCGCTAGTGTCTGATAGGTATTGGATGCCCTTCCTATGATTAATTTTGCATTTCTACCTGTTAAATTAAGTGCAGAAGCATCTAAATTAGTCCATTCCAAGCGGAATTCAGCATCCTGTTTCAACAATAGTTTAACTTCATAATCTCCGTCAGAATCTTGGGCAGTAGGTGGTTTTAAAACAATTGTCTGCGCAAATAAAACTTCTGCCACTAGACTCAAGAAAATAACAAGAGCGAAAAATATCCAGTTACGACTTATAAGATAATTTTGTGAAAACATCTGGCAATTATTCAAATCAACTCTTCTAGCTAAATGGTTGAAACTTGATATCAATATCTAAATTAACTATTAAAAATGGACCCACAAAAAATTAATACTTATAATTTCTTTACACTTAAGTCATATAATATTATGTGCAAGAAATTATATCTTATTATTAACATCATAAGTATCACAACCTGCTATGGATTTATATTTAAGCAATTTATCTAAAACATATCCAAACGGAGTACAGGCCTTGAAAGACGTCTCTATCACTATTTCAAATGGTATGTTTGGTTTACTTGGCCCTAATGGAGCCGGTAAGTCTACTCTCATGCGCACTATTGCAACATTACAGGAGCCTGATACGGGTGAGGCACGATTAGGTGAAATTAACTTATTTAACGAACCAATTGAACTGCGTAAAATACTCGGCTATCTCCCACAGAGTTTTGGAGTGTATCCTAAAATGAACGCCTATGATTTATTACACTACATGGGACAACTTAAAGGTATATCAAATAAAAAAGAGCGAGATGATATAGTTGCCTCAGCACTTGAGTTAACCAATCTATATGATGTACGTTTTAAAGAAGTTGCAGGCTATTCTGGAGGGATGAAACAACGATTTGGCATTGCGCAATTACTCTTAAATAAGCCCAAGCTTATTATAGTTGATGAACCAACTGCTGGTTTGGATCCTGCAGAGCGTCAACGTTTTTTGAATGTTCTCAGGGAAATTGGTACCGATAATATTGTTATTTTTTCTACTCACATTGTCGATGATGTCAAAGAATTATGCACCGATATGGCAATTATGGATAATGGAGAAATTCTTTTGCATGGCACTCCAAAAGAAGCTATCAATGAAATTAAAGGAAATATTTGGGGTTGCGATATTCCAAGAGAAGAGCTTGAACTTTTTGAGCAGAAATACAATGTAATTTCATCCGGTTATAATGAAGACAATAGTCTTTATATAAGGGTCTATTCGGAAAAATCTCCTAATGAAAATTTTGAGTCAAAAGAACCAAATCTAGAAGACACTTATTTTGTCACGTTAAAGAAACTTCGAGCTAGCCATATGGATATAAAAATTGGCGAGGCGGCTAAATAATGAGCTCTTTTTTATCTATCCTATTTTTTGAATTAAAGTATTGGTTAAAACGACCAAGTTATTACGTTTATTTAATCATATTCTTCGGCCTTGCACTATTTTTAATGGCAGATTCAGCTGGGGCATTAGGTGCCATTAGCGGGACTGTCAATTCCTCTACCATTGCAAATTCTCCTCTTGCCATTAATGAATTATTAAATGGCATGAATGGCTTTATATTTTTATTTCTAATAGCTGCTTTAATTGGGGGTACCATACACAAAGATTTTAAATATGACATGCATATGGTATTGTTTTCATATCCATTTAGCAAAGGCCCTTATCTAATTGGGAAATTTGTAGCAGGATATATTATTACTCTTTCGGTGTTATTTTCAGCAACATTAGGAATGATTTTTGGAACACTTATACCGGGCGTCAATCCTGATCTTATTGCACCCTTTTCAATTAATCCTTACCTACAATCTTTTTGGATTTATATCATTCCAAATACTTTCTTTTTTGGAGCTATTTCATTTGCCTTAGTTACCTTCAGCCGAAGTATTATTGTTGGTTTTTTAATCGGCTTTGGCCTCATAATCATTCAGGGTATTGCTGATACACTATTATCAAACTTAGATAATAAAATCTTGTCTGCAATACTAGATCCTTTTGGATATAATGCCAACCTAATCTATACCGAATATTGGACCGTTTATGAGCAAAATGAAAATGCGTTGCCTTGGGAAAAATGGGTGATTATAAATAGAATTATTTGGTCAGCAGTAAGTGCAATAACCTTTTATACGATCTATGCCAAATTTGAATTTCATCAACAACCTATTCGCATAAAATGGCCTTGGGGAAAAAATAAGCCAGCACAAAATAAAAGTGATCAGCCATTAATTAAGAAAATTGCATTACCAGAAATTAATTTAAATTTTAGCTTATCAAATCAGTTCAAACAACTTTGGTTAATTACATTAAATGACCTGAAATACATCATTAAGGGGCCAGCATTTATTATAATATCACTGTTAGCAATAATCTTGGCAGTATCCACAATTCTTGTAAGTAATACTATACTTGAAACACCCACTCTTCCTGTAACTTGGCAAATTTTACTTTTTGGTAGTGGTTCAATCGGATTATTTATCAATTTGCTAACGTTTTTATATACAGGTATGATTTTACAAAGAGATCATACTACAGGGATGGCATCATTGATTCACAGTGCACCCACAAAAACTTGGGTTATATTTGGTGCAAAATTATGTGCAATAAGTCTTATGCAGATAATACTGTTATCAACAATAATAATAATGGGTATTATTATTCAAGGCGTACAAGGTTACTACCATTTTGAAATAGGACTGTATATAAAGCAACTGTTCGGTATTCAATTCATAGGACTATTTATTTGGTCTTTGTTGGCCCTTTCGATTCATACTGTTTTTAAAAATTATTTTATCGGTTTTTTTATTCTTCTATTAGTTTCAATAGGGCAGAATTTTTTAGGTTCGGTTGGCATAGAACAAATGATGTTTAAATTCAATCAAGCCCCTCCTACACCCTACTCTGATATGAATGGTTTTGGACACTTTCTATCTGAATATTTCATATATAGAATTTACTGGCTTACCCTAGGAGTAGCTTTATTCATCTCAGCATTTTGGATATTTCCAAGAGGCTCTTATCCATCTTGGAAAGAACGTCTTGTTTTAGCTAAAAAACGAATTAAGGTGATAAACCTGAGTACTTTTATTGGTTTACTGATCATTTTTTTCAGCCTTGGATCTTATATCTACTATGTGGATAATATTAAATACGAAAGGCTATCGTCAAATGAACGTGAAGCTTCTGCTGCGGAATGGGAAAAAAAATATGGTAAGTTTCGATCCACCCCTCAACCCCGAATAACTGCAGTTTATGTTGAGATAGATCTTTATCCAGAAAGTCGTGACTTGGAGATAAATGGTAGATATACACTAGAAAATAAAACCAATTTTGTAATTGATTCCATACATATTGATCACGGTAGTCTTGAAACTGAATTTCGTTTTGATGTCAGCAATGAGCTTCTTGTTGAAGACAGCACATTCAATTATGATATTTTTAGGATTTACCCACCATTACAACCAGGTGATTCAATACAATTTGAGTTCAATTTAAAGAATACTCCAAATGAATTATTACGTAATAATTCACCCGTCATTGCTAATGGTACTTTTCTGAACAATGGAATTTTACCTAGAATTGGATATAACCCAGCAGGAGAACTTATTGGACCAGAATCCCGTAAAAAATTCGATTTACCACCAAGAGATCGTATGCCTAATCCTATGGATTCCACTGCAAGAATGAACAATTACATATCATATGATGCAGACTGGATTAAATTCGAAACAATTATTAGCACGGAGAGTGATCAAATTGCTATTGCTCCTGGGTATTTAGAAAAAGAGTGGACTGAAAACGACCGTAAATATTTCCACTACAAAATGGATGCTCCTATTTTGAATTTTTACTCCTTTATTTCTGCCGAATTTGCTGTACAAGAAGATTATTGGCTTCGAGAAAATGGGGATACGGTTGCAATCGAGGTTTATCACCATCCTGGACATGATTTCAATATCAATCGGATGATTCAAGGTATTAAAAAAGCACTCGAATATAGCACTCAGGCATTTAGCCCTTATCAACACCGACAAGTACGAATCATTGAATTCCCTCAAACAAGCGGAGGTTTTGCGCAATCTTTTGCTAATACCATCCCTTACTCAGAAGCTGTTGGTTTTATTGCCGACGTAGATGATGAAGATCCAAATGGGGTGGATTACCCATTCAGTATTAGTGCTCATGAAGTTGCCCATCAATGGTGGGCGCACCAGGTAATTGGTGCTAACGTAAAAGGTGCTACACTTATGTCTGAAAGTATGTCTGAGTATGTATCATTAAAAGTTTTAGAAAAAGAATATGGTGATGATAAAATGAGGACATTCTTAAAAAATGCCCTCGATAGCTATTTAAGTGGAAGAGCATTTGAAAGTATAAATGAAAAACCCCTAATGTTTAATGAAAACCAGCAGTACATTCATTATAACAAAGGATCCTTGGTACTTTATGCACTAAGCGATTATTTAGGCGAAGAAACCCTCAATAGTGCCATTCAACGATATCTAGAGAAAGTTGCTTATCAAGAAGCCCCTTACACCATAGCCGAAGAATTTGTCAACGAAATTGACCTGGCTACTCCTGACAGTCTGGGCTATTTAATCGATGACTTGTTCAGAACCATTACACTCTATGATAATCGGGTGGATAAGGCAGAATGGTGGATGAATTCAGATAGTACATATGAGGTTGAATTCACATTATTAGCGGCCAAATATCGGAGTGACGAGAAAGGCAAGCGTATATACAAAGATGCTGCTGGAGATAGTTTGGTCTTTGATAAAGCTGAACTAAGAAGACCTATTCAATCACTACCCCTTCGGGATTACATAGATGTAGGAATTTTTACTAAAAATTCAGCCGGTCAGGACTCTGTTATCTATTTGCAGAAACATCGGTTCGATGAAATCCAAACAACCCTACGTTTTACTGTTGATGCCGAGCCATCCGAAGTCGGTATAGATCCCTACAATAAACTCATTGATACCCAGTCTATGGACAATCGACAAGAGGTAGTATTAGGTAAAGAAACCACCGAAAGCTCGGAAGAATAGCTAGTCTTTTAGCCCTAATATCTGCCGGTTAAGCGTTCGATTGACCCCTTCTGCCCCAGCAAAATCGTCAAAAGCTTTATCGGTAGCTTCGATAATGTGATTTTGTATGAAGGATACACCCTCTCTAGCGCCTTGTTCTGGAGATTTGACGCAACATTCCCATTCTAAGACCGCCCAGCCGTCAAATCCATACTCGGTTAATTTGGTAAAAATACGCTTAAAGTCCACCTGACCATCTCCGGGTGATCGGTAGCGGCCTGCTCTATCTCTCCAGTCGCCATATCCACCAAAGGTTCCCTTTTTTCCTGTTGGATTAAATTCGGAATCCTTGACATGAAAGGCTTTTATGAATTCATGATAGTGATCGATATAGGCTATATAATCGAGTTGCTGCAATACAAAATGCGAGGGATCGTATAATATACTAACTGCACTATGATTACCCGTTGCCGCTAAAAAGCGCTCGAAGGTTACCCCATCATGTATATCTTCCACTGGGTGAACCTCATAGCAGCAAGCCACCCCATTATCTTCAAACACATCTAAAATAGGAAGCCAACGCTTGGCCAGTTCGGCGAAACCTTCATCAATCAGTCCTTTGGGTTGTTGTGGCCAGGGATGAACCATAGGCCAAAGTAAGGAGCCAGAAAAAGTGGCATGTGCGGTTAAACCAAGACGCCGACTAGCTAACGCAGCCTTTTTAACCTGATCTATAGCCCACTCTCGCCGGGCAGGCTCATTACCCTTTAGCGATTCGGGAGCAAATACATCAAACATAGTGTCATGAGCTGGATGCGTTGCTACTAGTTGACCCTGAATATGGGTAGACAATTCAGTGATTTCAAGACCATAAGAAGCCACTTTCCCCTTTAGTTCGTCACAATAATCTTGGCTTTCAGCAGCGGTATCCAAATCGATCATGAAATCCACAT
Organism: Balneola sp.; assembly: GCA_038124025.1. Taxonomy (GTDB): domain Bacteria; phylum Bacteroidota; class Rhodothermia; order Balneolales; family Balneolaceae; genus UBA1275. Next base: position 13,341 of record JAYPBC010000003.1, read on the forward strand.
TACTTGGAATCTGCACTCCCTTGTAGCCTAGATCAGCCGCCCATTGACATAGGCCATCTAATGAGTTGAATGGTTCGGTGGCGTCAATAAATTGTGCAAAAAAAATAGCTGGGCCTTTAATCGTTTTCATATAGGTATAACCATTGTATCTGTGTTACAATTAATTCTTGTTGATGTGGCTAACGCCGTTCTATCTGGTTAATAATCGGGTGAACTCCATACATTCCCTTTAGTCGTAGATTCTACCATGGCATCAACCAAAGCCATTCCATGAACGCCGTCATTAATATCTGGAAAATCATATACAGGGTTATGCGTTGACCCGGAATAATGAGCTCGAACAGCCATGGCAAAATTTCTATAGATATTGGCAAAAGCCTCAAGATACCCTTCGGGATGACCAGAAGGAACTCTAGCATGTACCAATGCCGCCTCTGTCAAATAGGAATTATCTACCCCAGTACGGTAGATTTGGTTCGGGGCCCCGTGCCGTTTAACCAAGAGCGTATTTTCATCTTCCTGACACCACTCTACTCCTCCTTTGGTACCATAGACCTTAACTCTGACTGCATTTTCTTCACCGGCAGAAACCTGCGAACAAATCAACACACCTGGCACCCCCCCTTCAAATTCTAATAGGGCCGAGGTATCATCATCCAGTAAACGTCCTTCAACCACCTTGGACATCTGTGACAACACCTTGGTTATTTGTAAGCCTGAGACATATTCTGCCATATTAGCGGCATGTGTTCCAATATCTCCATATGCTCCTGCTTTACCTGCTTTGTTGGGATCTGAGCGCCAAATTGCCTGTTTTTGGCCCTCATCTTCTAACTTATCCGTAAGCCAGCCCTGAGGATACTCAACTACCACCTTACGAACCGGACCTAAATCTCCAGAGCTAATCATCTGCCGCGCTTGCTTCACCATAGGGTACCCTGTATAGGTATGAGTAAGGGCAAAGGGCAAATTCGATGTTTCCACGGCATCTTTAATTTCTAAGGCCTCTCTGGTTGATAGGCATAGTGGCTTATCGCAAATTACAGGAAACCCATGCTCTAAAGCCATGATGGCGGGAGCAGCATGCAAGTGATTGGGCGTAACGATAGAAACCATATCCATACGATCACCCTCCTCACGCTGGGCTTCCTGACTAATCATATCTTGCCAAGTGTCGTAAATTCGTTCTCCAGGCAGAAACAGCTCTTGCCCCGTCTGCTTGCTCGTTTCAGGAGAGCTGCTAAAAGCGCCGCACACTAATTCGATTTGCCCATCTAAGCGTGCAGCCATTCGGTGCACGGCTCCTATGAAAGCTCCAGTGCCTCCTCCAATCATTCCCATTCGTACTTTTCGGTATTGCATTTATGCTGCTGCCTCTGCAGGATTATCTTGATCGGTAGTTTTGTCCCAAAACAGAGCAAAGAAGAAGGCGGCCACTATTAAGGCTACGATACCGGGCATCACCCAAAAACTCTGTGCTCCCGCTAGCCAACCATCCGTAGTGGCCCCATCGAGTGTAATCCTGTCACCCCACCAGCCCAATACATAATTACCAATAAGCATACCGGCACCATAAGTCAACAAATTGAAAAAGCCTTGAGCACTCGCTCGCAGATGTTTGGGGGCTTTTTTGTCTACATAAAGTTGGCCCGTTACAAAAAAGAAATCGTAACAGATTCCATGTAGCGCAATACCTAATACAATGAGTGCGGTTGAACTTGGGAACAAACCGAATAACAAATATCTAGCTGTCCAAGCTAGCATACCCACAAGTAGCATCCACTTCACTCCAAGACGAGCCAAAAATAGTGGGATAGCCAACATAAATAACACTTCACTCATTTGCCCAATGGCCATGAAAGAAGGAGATTGTTCACCGAAGGCTACAGCTGCAATAAAATCGTTCGTCCGCGCATAATAAAATGCCAATGGAATGCTAATTGCGAAACTGCTAAACGAAAAAATCGCAAAGTTCTTTTCGCTAAGTAGCTTTAATGCGTCCAGTCCCAAGGCCTGCTTTACGTCAAATTTTTCACCTCTCGCCGATGGTGGAGTTGCAGGAAGGGTAAAGCTGTAGAGTCCGTATAACACCGATATTACAGCACTCACTTTAAGAGGAATATTCGTGGATTGAATATTACTTTCAACGCCAGTCAACCAGCTAAGCAAAGGTATTTGAACAAAACCCAAGACGGTACCTGCGATTATAAACCCAGCAACTATCCATCCAACGGTTCCCCAAACACGGATACGAGGGAATTCTGAGTCTGGATCATCAATGTTAGCAAATGCAATGGCATTTACTAATGCCAGTGAGGGCATATATAGCATAAAATAGACCAACATTACCCAGATAAAGGTTCCAGAGTCAGTAATTCCGGCAGCCACCCACAGCAACACTGCGCCTAAAAGGTGACTAATCCCATTAACTTTTTCCGCATTGAAATATCGATCAGCCAATAGCCCCACAAAAACAGGCGCCAATAAACCGGCCCAGTTATGAGTAGCATATGCGCTCCCAATGATACTGTTTAAACTCTCTTCCCCCTCAAACACCTGCAAAAGGTAGGCGCCCATTGTCACAAAAAATGCACCCCAAATGAAAAATTGAAGAAACATCATAAGACTCAACCGAAATCGTAATGACTGCATAGTTATAGTAATTGGTTAGATTTTTCAGCCTGCAAATAAAGAAATCTACCCCATAATTGAAAGTATTATTGCATACAACTTTTTGACTACATAGGATGGAATTAGGAGAGTCTTCACGTTGTTTATAACCATAATCATGTTGGATTAGCCATACATACCCTAGGCGGATCGTACTCATTGCTTATATTATTTGTATCTTTTTTTACTAGCATGGTAACCCTGAAAAGTTTTTAAAACTGGTTTCACGTAAATGGGTAAATATAGACCAAAACATACATTTTAAATGATTCAAGAATACCTTAACTCAATTGATAACTTCATTGTAGTAGGAGATCGCGTACTCATTAAACCTCGCGAGATGGAAACACACACTCGAAGTGGACTGGTCTTACCAGCCTCTGTAAAGGAGAAAGAGGAAATTCAAAGCGGATATATTTTAAAAACTGGGCCTGGTTACCCAATACCAAACACCGATGTAGAAGAGGTTTGGAAAGCATCGGAGGATACAAAATATATTGGAATGCAAGCATCAGAGGGTGATTTGGCCATTTTTCTAAAAAGCCGTGCCCATGAAATTGAGTTTGAGAACGAAAAATATATCATCGTTCCTCATTCCTCAATTCTATTACTTATACGGGACGAACTAGAGGTATAACAATTAAAAAAATAGAACCAGCAAATACATCAGATAGGGAACCCAGCGACTTCGTGCTGCCAAAAGGAGTTTCTCATAGTCTATTTGACGACATACAGGCTATTTTATTAGCAAGTTTATTTATGTCGTTTGGAGTGGCTTTGTTTACCCAGCAAGAGTTTTTAATTGGGGGAACAGCAGGAGTTGCATTTTTAGGATCTTATGTAAGTCCGTGGAGCTTTGGTCAATTTTTCTTTGTTATAAATATCCCGTTCTACGGGTTAGCTCTATGGCGTTTGGGCTGGTTTTTCACCGTTAAAACATTTATTGCAGTTGCTTTAGTATCCATACTTTCCGATTGGATACCACAGTGGATTCTGATAGACTCTTCGATACCTCTTTTTGCTGCAATATTTGGCGGTTCAATGATGGGGGCAGGATTATTGATGCTCTTCCGTCATAAAGCTTCCCTTGGTGGATTAAATATTTTATCGTTATATCTGAGTAAGTACCACAATGTGAATGCGGGGCGTTTTCAAATGATTGTGGATGTAATCATTATTCTATTGGCTATTTACATTGTTGATATATGGGCAACTATCTACTCTATAATCGCTGCGATATGTATGAATGCCGTATTAGCCATTAATTTTAAGAAGGGCCGATATCTAGCTTCTTTAGACTCTTAACATGGTATAGGACGAATTGAGCCTTGAATGGTATTTAGCCGAAAAAAGTATTAGAACCAAGCACTCTGGCTGGTACCATAATCGCGTACATGCGTCTTGGCTGTTTAGCATACAATTAACTTAGCCTATTAATAATCTCTTCTGTATTGGAGATCTATACCTTGTCTTGCATCACCGGACTGAATGAAGACCACATCCCAATATGGTTGTATATTTGTTTGTAAAAGAAAGAATGTGTTAGGAGATCTGCCCCCTAGTTCATTAATTATAAAAAATTGCGAACGCTCTGAGAGAACCCAACCCGTTTTTAATGCAGGTCCACGACCCTCAAACCCGCTTTGATCTATTTCAATAATATCCATTCCCAAGCCTACTAAGGCCAATTCTTCAAATTCACTCCGTAATAATTCCTCCCACAAATAAGAGTCCTTACTTACACTGCTAAAATAATTCGTTTGCCAAAACGAATTGGTATCGGATAAAGTAATTAATTGTGGCTCTGACACTCTACTTTGAATGGAAGACGGACTTATGTATAGACCATCACTAGTAAATCCCTGAAATGCGCCATAATTAGCACAACCCACACCAAAGCTAGCTATCACTGTGAAAAGTAAAATCATTACCTTAATTTGTCTTTTATTCATGCAGTTTAACGTATTTAAGTTGATATATCTTTCCATGAGAATTCTAGTAATTCTTCCTTAAAAAGCTTCTCCAATGGAAAGGTACAAAGTCCACCTTGCCCACGGTTGTTTATCTCTTAGTCCAGGTATTGCACCTAAATCTTCGGAGGTAGGATTAAGTTTATAGGCTAAATCCATTCGAATAGGACCAAATGGCGCCCGATATCTTATTCCTGCTCCTAAGGCCCATTGTATATCCTTAATTGCAACACTTTCAGTATTCTCCCAAACTTGGCCTCCATCTAAAAACAATACCCCGTAACCACCTCGCCATTTTTTAAACTGCTCCCGCCATTCCAGGTTTAAGGTTAACGATGCTTTACCACCTGTCGGAACAAAGCTATACCGACTAACAGAATTTCCGGATGAACTATCTACTCGTTCGACCCATTCTTTAGGGCCCAAATTATGTCTAGCCCATCCTCGAACCAAGGTACTGCCGCCATTATAGAACCGAACATCGGAGGGTAGACTATCCCTATTTTGTTCAAATATCCAACCTCCACGTATTCGGCTTGCGAAGATGGAACTTCTACCAACTGGGGTATACTTTCGCAGATCTAGCAACAGGCGCTGATAACTAAAATCGCCTTCCCCAAATAATCCAGAAAATTCAAAAATTGGTTGAACCGAAAACGTATTGTAACCGATAATTCCTTCTGAATGATACCTCGCACTCAAATTAAAGACCGAAAGATTATAAGTTAATAGGCTATCAGGGATTCCTTGCCCAGCTTCAACATTCGACTCATCGTTAAGTGCAAAACGGTAAGACAGGGTTCCAGTCAATCGATTATTCACCGTATAACTAAATGCAGTCCCAACGCCGGTTGAACTGATATCGTATGCACGTTCGTCTCGATATTGACTGAATGGGTGAATCCGAACACTACTATTCGTATTGAAAACAAAGGGAAAAAGGTAATCCGCTTCAATATACCGTTCGAAATACGACAATTTTAAACCAGCTGTGAATTGCTGCCCTCCGCCCCCTAAGTTTCTATGTACCCAAGACAACTGGGTCCGAAATAATTGATATCCATCAAAAATACGTATTGGCCGTTCGAGTCGGTCAAAATAACCTGCCCCAATCCGCCACTGAAATGAACGCATTTCTTCCTCAGTAACCCTGACGTCTAAAATTAAAGAGGCGGTGTCTGACTGTTCAGAAATTTGAATTTCAGCTTGATCAAATAACGGATGAGCATATAACTGAGTAAGGGAATTTCTTCTTGCAGATTCACTGTAATGCTGATCTTTCTTGAGGGTAATTTCACGCTTTACTACATTTTTTGCTACCGTTTTCTCACCCTCTACCACTATCTCCTTGATAGTCGGTCTTTGCCCAAGAATAATGTCAAAAACTACGATTTTGTCCTTGGAGAATAGACCTCTATTTCCGTCTTTTTCATACTTAGGATAGGAGTTGAAGTGTATCTTTGCATATACATATCCATTTTCTCGACTTATTCTAGCTAAGCGATTTTGCTCACGTACTATATCAAGCTCCACGTAGGTGGCATTATTTAGCTTTCTAGATGGACGTATTTGGTCAATAAATAACAAACCTAATCCTTGTTCTCTTAATTCAAGATGAGCTTGCTGACTTAGATCAACTCCTTGCATACTAAGCCAGCTGAGTTGCTCATCATCTCCTAGCTGCTTCTGGGAGGTAACCACACGCACTTGAACCTCCGCAATAATGGTTGGATCACCCAAATCAACATGGAACCATACATCCCAAAATAAGCTATTTGCAATAGGTACTACATGCGCATGCACTTGTGCATCTTCATATCCTTGAGCATTCAAAAAGCCCCTTAACTGTTTTATTTGTTGTTTAATCATACTTGAATCCCAACGAGGCAGTGCACCTTTGACTAAATCTGGCAAAGTCTGATTAAAATTATATAGGGTCCACGCTTGTGCAACGGCCCATTGCTGCTTCCATAAAGCTGGGAGTTCTGCGCTTATTTGATTACGAAGTATAGGCTCGGTAAAACGCTCCTGACCACCAAAACGTACTGCTCTCACCGCTAGCTCTTCAGGAATACTAGTAGGCCAATCTATGGCACTCTCCTCGATTATAAAACCAGCATTAGCCTGCTCCTCCTCCTGCCCGAATACATTATTTGGAAGGCTGAAACCAATTATAACCAAAAGAATTAGAGAATACTTCAGCAACAAACGTAGACTTTTGAAATTGAGTACCGTTTCAATATCTATACAATCAATCTATAATATAGTATCTTAGTTAGAAGCAAAAATAGTTTTAGTCTTTATCTATCGTGTTATTATGAATTTTTTCACAGGTTTAGTTCAAATAGACCCAAACGAGCATTTTTCACCCCTTCTACTGGTACTACTTTTTACAGTACTTTTCCTTTACAATTGCTCGTCAACTGAGCCTTTTAGCGGATATTCCTACGATCCGCCTGATGTAATCGATACCCAAGACAAAGAAATTAATTATCAAAAACAACGTACCATTGGTGTTGGTGAACCAAAAATTTGGATAAGTAATGAATTTAATGGTGCTCGAGTTTCCGATGCATGGTTAGCTTCTGGGCACAGTCAAGACACCATAGTTATACAGATAAAGCCCGAAAATGCCCCCATCAATAACTCACCATGGTATGCATTTGAAATTTGGGGTGATCAGGCCCAAAAAGTTCTCATTCGTTTAACATATGAAAATGGTCGTCACCGGTACATACCCAAATTGAGCGAGTCTGCAGACCAATCGAGCTGGAAGCTATTACCCGATAGTGCACTTAGTTCAGTAGAAGGAGATCTGCTTTTTAGTCTTCAGGTTGAAACCCAAAAGAAATTGATAGCAGCACATCCTGTGCAGGCAAATAGTCTAAAATCATTAATCAGTTACCCCGAGCTCAGCGGCTTTGCCTCCGATATTAGCGTGGACACCGTTGGCTATTCGCATAATAATAGAGCCATTCTGGAATGGCAAAGCCAGGTTGATGAGGGTACCCAGAAGGAGGGCTTGTTACTCCTTTTTTCACGACAACATCCCCCCGAAGTTTCTGGTTATCGAAGTTTTCTATATTTCTTTAACAGATTGATGGATTCCGACGAGCTTGCACAAACTTTTAGAACGAACTTCCACATTATCGCCTATCCAATGATGAATCCAGATGGAGTTGAACAAGGACATTGGCGACACAATTCAAAAGGAATCGATTTGAACAGAGATTGGGAATATTTTCGCCAACCTGAAACACGATCTGTTCGAGATGCACTATTACCCTTAGCAGATGGTCGTTATGAGGTGGTTTACGGCATTGATTTCCACTCCACCAACGAAAACGTTTTCTACCCTATCAACGAAGCAGTAATCACCGGCATAGACAACCTCACTCAACGTTGGTTTCCCTTTGTTGCCGAAGCAAATCCTGAACTAAACTTTCGAAGCGAAGAATTTGAACCCAATTCACCCATAGCAAAAAATTGGGTATACAAAACCTTCGGCACCGATGCCCTGACCTTCGAAGTCGAGGATGAGCTTAGTGAAGAAGCGATGCAACACTTAGGACGTTCCGCGGCAGAATCTCTAATGAAGTTATTGTTAGAGGAGTTGGAAACTACCCAGGAATAGCCAAAGCACCCGAATGAAGGTCAAATGCTACGAGCATAAGCATTGTATAGGCCTAATTTCAAAGCAATGAATAATGGCATGAACATACATATAAGGAACATATTGAGCGGATAAAAAAAAGCCATCAAGAATTTTTTACAAGCTTCATATAACATTCATCATTCTACCGTAGAATTTGAATGCTTGCCCTGTTCGGATGAACATTCGGACTGCCATTAGAGCATACTTTACATCTGCTATATCAACACCATAGAGATATCCCTATCAACATGAATACATCTTTAAAGACCCTCAACAAATCATCCGTTATGCTATGGTCTCTATTGCTGTCACTTATTTTTATTCAAAGTGCTTGCATGAACGACTATAAGATCATTGACGACATGAACGACGCATCGTTTGAATTGGTAAACCAAGACAGTGTGAATGTGAACTTTCCGATAGACTTTCGTGGGCAATATGTAGTCATGGGATTTGTATACACAAATTGCCCCGATATTTGTCCTTTAATCACCCAGAATCTTATTAAAATTCAAAAGGACTTAGGTTACCCTGCCAATGTGCAGTTTTTAGGAGTGAGTTTTGATCCAAAGCGAGATACTCCAGAAGTCCTGCACCGTTATAAGGAAGTATTTAAAGTAGATGACAATGTCAACTTCCTTACTGGTGAACCAACAATAATCCAAACATTTATGGATAGTGTTCGCGTCCGGACCCAAGAATCGATGCGTACAACCACCGAAAGTGGGAAGGAAATCTACTTCCTTAATCACTCTGATAAAATTATGGTGATGAATCCAAAAGGTGAAATAATTATTGAATACGGAGGCAGCATGCCATCGATTCCATCTCTAATTGTTCAAGATCTACAATCGCTCATTCAATAAATAATCACTGTATGAGTAACCTAATATTCCCTAAAAGCTCAGCTTCTGCCCGTATGAAACTACACTCTTTATTTTTGTTAGTTGTAACCACTAGTTTAGGACTAATACTTGGATGTAACAATAAAATAGATTCACCAAGATCAGTCCTTGAGAGGCAAGATAGCTTGGCCGATTCATCCATGGCAGGTACCGATTGGAATATTACCCTAGACAGCGCTTGGGCTCGACCAACAAAGGCAGGTATGATAAGTGCTGCATATTTTAAATTGCAAAATAATGGATCTATGCCAGATAGTCTTGTTCGGGTTAGTTCAAGTGCATCTGAAGATGTTCAGATACATTTGAGTTATGAAAAGGATGAAATTATGGTGATGGAAGAGCAGCCATTTGTTGCTATTCAGCCATCCGAGCAAATCCTCTTCCAACCAGGTGGATATCATATCATGATTATACAACCAACTAATGATATGAACGAAGGAGACAGTCTTAGCCTGTCACTATATTTCAATTCTGGAATGATTATTGAACGTAATATTCAGGTTGGAAATCCTGAGTAATTAGATAAATACACGACAAAAAAAACCCCCAGACCTATCAGGATCGGGGGTTTAAGTCGGTTTGAGTTATTCGGAGTATGAATCTACAATATGCCTCTATAACATCACACAACTCGAAAATGGTTCCCAAAAATTTACCTGTATGAACTAAATACGGAAGTGCTTCCGTCCGAATTAATTAAGAGTACATCATAGGGATTTGGATTAGGGCCTTCCATACCTGGAGACCCCTCTGGCATGCCAGGAACTGAGAGTCCAATAGCATCCGGACGTTCTTCCAATAACCGTTGAACATCGGCAGGAGGAACATGTCCCTCTACAACATATCCATCGATCATAGCAGTATGGCACGAGGCTAGTTCACTGGTAATACCCTGCTCGGATTTAATTGCTCCTAATTGCCGAGTTATCTCCTCCGTAACATAAAAGCCTTCCTTGTTCATATGCTCGGCCCAACGTGTACAGCACATACAACCTTCATTCTTGTACATGGTAACTGAAATAGCACCTTCAGGGGCTTGCATCATAGGTTGAGAAGATTCCATGCTTGTCGCAGCGGTGGTCTGAGGCTCTTCGGCATCGCTTGACGGCCAAAATAAAATAGCCGCTACTAGTACTGTAATAAATGACCCTATAAATAAAATCTGTTGATTGTTCATTGGTTTAGCTTAAATGATGGATAGTTTGATTAACAAAAATCTGTTTTTGATGACTTGCCCTTACAACAATAAATTAATGTCCTCAATTCATAAATTCTTCATTAATTAAATAAAAATTGTAGGTACTAACCAAACAAATATTCCTATGACCTATCCAATATCTCGCTTTAGTGCAGTGTCCCTTGTGTTTCTAAGCTTCGCCGTTGCATTGGGAGCCATGGGTTCTCATTTCTTAGAAAGTAAACTTTCAATTAGCTTACTTGAAACTTGGGAAACAGCAGTACAGTATCAATTCTGGAATGCCCTTGGATTAATGGGTTTAAGTCTACTAGAACGGAGCTATAGTGTTTCACTAGGACTAGCTATGAAATTCATCATTGGTGGGATACTGCTCTTCTCTGGAAGTCTATATGTGTTATGCTTAGCACCAAATCCTTGGATTGTCTACCTGACCCCACTTGGAGGAATATCTCTGTTAATCGGATATACGGGAGCAACAATACAACTTGTTCGCACACCAAATAAAGACTAAATCTTCATAAATCATCCTATCATCTTCACAATATCTTCATAATTCATCCTTTTCTTGGTGATTAATAGAAAATAGCTAAGCTAAAAACGACTATTCATCAAGAGATGACAACCCCCCCCGTTCTTACTAAGAGAAGTTTTAAACTTTCTCTATCAGTTTGCCAATACATTCAGGGCCTCCTACCTGCGATATTGACATTACTGTTTATTGTATCAGTATCTACAACCTCACTTACTCAAGCTCACAGCACTCCTAAGGTCGCTCAAAATGCCAAAGTAGATACAACGGCTCAACTAATGGGTAGGGTATTAGATGAAAATGGGCTTGCAGTAATAGGCGCAAATATCCGCATAGATGAGTATGCTGGTACCTACACAGATTCTTCCGGTTTGTATCTTATCAATGGAATATCACCCGGTGAATATAAGCTTCGGATAAGTCATATTGGTTTTATCAAGTACCAAAAAACCTTAGAGTTTATTCCGAATGACAAGGTTTTTATCGAGGTGCGTCTTGAGCGAACATCTTATGAAAATGAAACGGTAGTTATAACCGCATCTAGAACTCAAGAAGCTTTATCTGAGGTGAGTGTACCTGTATTGGTAGTACCAAAACAGGAGATTCAACAATCTGGCAACATACGGTTGAGTGATATATTGTCAGAACAATTGGGATTGTACTTGGTTGAAAACCATGGCACTGGGTTACAAATGCAGGGGTTTGACCCAGAATACACCCTCATCCTTATAGATAATAAACCCGTGATTGGTCGTACTGCAGGGACGCTAGATCTAACCCGACTTGCTGTTGGTAATATTGAACAGGTAGAGGTTGTGAAAGGTCCGTCCTCTGCATTATGGGGTAGTGATGCCTTAGCAGGAGTCATAAACATTATTACAGACAAAGGATCACAACCTTTTGAATGGGGTGTAAATACTCGCTATGGCACTCATAATACCAAAGATATTTCTGGTCAATTCAATCTTAAGGAAGGTAATCTTCAGGCTCGTTTTTTTGGGAATTTAAACGGTTCCAATGGATATGACTTAAACCCAGAAACCGTTGCCCCCACCATTCCCAAATACAATAATTACACCCTCCAAGGTGGGATTAAATACCAATTTCTACCTGGTTTGTCCCTTGATATTTCTAGCAGATACTACAGGGAAGATCAATCCTTCCAGGATGAAGTGTTAGATCGAAGAAGAAGATTTGACGCCTATGGAACTGAGTTTCAACAAGACTATTACATATCACCTACCATACAATATGCCGTTGGATCGGTACACCTAATCGAAGCGAGTGCCTATGTAGGTTATTTTGAGAGTGAATCCGTTCTAAATTTAACCGATTCAAATACTCGTTATTTTTCAGATGCTTTTGCACAACGTCTTAATAAAATGGAATTCAAAGCCTCTACCTTCTGGGATAACGCACACACAACTATTTTAGGTGCAGGTAGTAATACTGAGTCACTAGATGCTGAAATTTATGCGGAAGTGCCTGGCTTTGCAAGCACCTACTTTTATGGACAACACGATTGGCGTGCCAGTGATGATTATTCTCTAACGGTCGGGTTTCGCTACGACAATCATAGTGAGTATGCATCTCAGCTAAGCCCCAAACTGTCTACCCGATGGAAATTAACACAAAATTTTAGTCTAAAAACCTCATTTGGCGGAGGGTACAAAGCACCTGATTTTCGGCAACTCTTCTTGAACTTTAGTAACCCTATTTCTGGTTACAGTGTGTATGGTACTTCAACTTTAAAAGCGGGTCTACAGCAATTAGAGGATAGTGGACAACTCGCTGAAGTATTCATTGACCCAGCTAGTCTAGGTAAAATCAAGGCAGAACGCGCCTACGCCTTAAATATCGGTGGGGACTGGTTTGCCACGAAAAATACAAGCCTTCGATTTAATGCATTCCGCAATCAAGTCCGCGACCTCATTGAAACCCAGCGTATTGCTCAGAAAGTAAACAATCAGTCCGTTTTTTCTTATGTAAATATCAGAAGAATGTATAGTCAAGGCATTGACCTTGAGCTTCGGACTAGCTCATTTTTATTCAATAATCTAGACTGGTCTGTGGGCGGACAATTTTTGGACACTCGGCAACGGATTACTGAGGGATTTGATGATGTGGTTGACGGAGTGGTGGTAAAAAAAGAAAAGACTAGCTATGTCACCATGTTCAATCGATCCCGTTACACAGGAAACATCAAATTGTTTTATGTCTCTAAGCAACTTGGGTTAGATGCGAATGTTCGGCTTCAATACCGCAGTTCATATGGCTTTGTAGACTTAAACGGGAATAATCGAATAGAGGATTCAGAATTGGTAGAGGGCTATACGCTAATCAACAGTTCGTTTGCTAAAACATTTAAAGAGCAATATCGCATTCAAGTAGGCATAAATAATCTGACGAACGTGATCGATCCTCAGCGTCTCCCATCTAACCCTGGTCGCGTGTTGTATGCCCAGTTTTCTTTTGATTTTTAACCTAAACAACTTAAGAAGTCTCCTTCAGGTAGAACTAAACTTTTTTAAAACTCACAAATAAATATAAAATACTATTCATCATGAAAAACCTAATATTAAGCGTTCTTACCGGTTTACTTTTGTTGTCAGCCTGTGTAGGCAATCGAAACAACGGACCGGCTCCAGTAACGAATTCAGTCATTGAAGATATCGCGGCGAATTATAATACCATTATTGAAAATAGAGAGCCCGTTACAGACATTAATGACTATCCAGGTCAAGAAGGTAAATATACTTTTTATGACTTGGATCAGGGTGTTACCGTTGCAGATTCTAGCTCAGACGTATGGGATATTGCATTTGGTGGTACTACACTGCTAGCCAATACGGCACATGGGGGTGGGATACAGGTCATTCAGACAGTCTACTCAGAGGTTGATAATGCCCCTGAAACCGGTTATGAAGACAGTAATGCGACGTGGTATATTTATACCGGGGAAGCGCCAAATCTACCGAAACATGCCGTCCTACCCAATAGTAATGCAACCGTCATCATTAAAACTCCAAAGGGAAACTATGCTAAGATGGAAATACTTAGCTATTACGAAGGTAATCCAGATGTGAACTCAGCTGAATTTGCCAATTTCATGACTCGACCTGCAAACGGGTATTTTAGTTTTAATTATATCCTTCAAGAATCAGAAAGCAATCAACTTTATCATGTTGACTCTTACACCCTTTTAGATCTAGATACTGGAACTATTGTGGAGGATAGTCTTTCGTCACAATGGGATATTGGCTTTAACGCAACCAATATTATTGCAAATACCGGACAAAATGGTGGTATTCAACCGCTGAACACCGCATATAATTTAGTTGATGAAGCGCCTTTAGAAGGCTATGGAAGCATGGATGCTGCTTGGTACACCTATACCATGAACAACACCCCTCCACATGCTATCTTACCTAAAGAAAATTATACTTTGACGGTAAAAACACCGGATGAGTTATATGCGAAATTTAGAATTATTAGCTATTACAAAGGAAATCCAGACGTTAATTCACAGAATTTTATCAATTTTATTCGTCCTGCTGATCGCCATTATACCATCGAATATGCCATACAAGAAGATGGCTCTCGCTTTTTTGAGTAAAATGGAAAGTAGCTAAATCTAAATCGACTCCCAGTAAGGCGATTAGATATAATTTACAAAATGACTTCGGATTGATTAAAAATTAATTAACTATAGTTAAGCCCTCTTTTATAGGAGGGCTTTTTTTAAATACCCCAAAACATTATTCTACCTAACTAACAACGAGATAAGATCAAAGGGATAAGATTAGGTGATTACGGGCAGTTCAAAATAAAATCTACTACCGACCCCTACCTCACTAGTTACTAGTATATTAGTCTCATGTGCCGCTAAGATACCTCGTACAACAGCTAAGCCTAAGCCTGTACCCCCTTTATCTCTTGAACGAGCTTTATCTGTGCGGTAAAAACGGTCAAAAAGACGATCTAAATGTTCGGAAGCAATGCCAATACCCGTATCCTCAACGGAAATCTGAATTCGATTTTCTATCTGCTTACATAGCACTTTTATACTACCTTCATTAGTATACTTCAAAGCATTCATGATCAGATTATCCATCACTTGGTATAACTTATCCCGATCGATAAATACTAAAGCATCACGCTCAACTATTAGTGACAATTCAATATTTTTTTCCTGTGCTAATGCTTCATACGTGGTAATTACATGTTTTAGAAAAGAAGCTACCTCGACTGCCTTTTTTTCAATAAAATGTTCATCCATATCATAGCGTTGTAACATTTTAATATCGTTGAATAAACGAACCACCCGTTCTACTTGATTCTGCATAGTTACCATGTATTGCGATTTTTTCTCCGTTGAAATATTCTCCAACTGAAGCATTTCTATAGCACCAGATATTGTATGCAACGGATTCCTAACCTCATGAGCTATGTCGGCAAAAAATTGATTTTGTTTTTCGTTCAGCGATTGGAGTTGTCGATTATCTCTTTTAAACCGTTCTGCCATTTTATTGAGTGAGCTAGCAAGAGTTCCAAATTCGTCATTCCTATCCATTTCAAGGGTTTTATGGGTTTGCCCATCAGCGATAGTCAGCGCCGCATCATTTAGCTGTTTAATGGGTGCTGCCATATATTTAGAAAAAATAAAACTCACCACCATTACTGCGGCTATGGAAAAGAGCATGCCTGCGTAGATAATATGACGTATACTATCTACTGCTTCATAATACTCCTCTTTATCCTTACTAATTCGTAAGTAACTAACGCTTGGAAAACCGTCATCTACCTTTGCAAAAGCAACCAGTCTAGAATAGTCCGGATCGTTCATGATATAAATATCTTCATTATTCGCACGAACAGAATCCACCACAAGGTCACTTAAGAACTCTCTTGAATCTACAAACACCTGCTCAGGTTGGGTATTATAGATGGGAATTCCAGTTGAATCAAACAGGGCTAAATCATAATCGAATAAAGCGGTTGTTTCTGTAATAAATGGGAAAAAGTCGGTATTCTCATCCGAAGATTCCACGGCTTGCCGAACAATACGCATATCGTTTTTAAATTCATCTAGCCCTTCAGCAAATAAGAAAAAACGAATACTCAGGATGGCATAGGCACTAATGGTAATGATACCGATCAGTAGTAATAATACATAGGTAACTGAAAGCTTGGATTGTATATTCATGAATGTAAAAACTCTCTATTAAAACCATAGCCAACACCTCTATAGGTTTTTATCAGTTTTCCCTCATCTTTCATTTTTAATCGAAGATTTTTTATGTGCACGTCAACCGTTCGGTCAAATATAAATTTCTCTTCATCCGATATATGTTCCAAAATTTCATGCCTGCTATATACTACTTTGGGATGAGTAAAAAATAATTCAGCTATAATGTATTCTGTATGCGTTAAATCGACTAGATGGTCACTAATGAACATTTGTTTAGAATCGGTGTCCAAGTAAACATGATCATACCTTAGCCATTGCTTTTTTTCTGGTTGCATTCTACGGAGCTGACTCTCGACATGCGCTTTAATCAAATGTAAGCCAGCTGGCTTTTTAATATAATCGTCCGCTCCTAACTCCAAACCTTCAATTTCGTCTTTCTCTTCATCTCTAGCCGTTAAAAAAAGAATCGGAATGTCAGATAGCACGGGATGTTTTCTGATGTGCGCACAGATTTCTTTACCATCCATAAAAGGAACCATGATGTCTAAAATGGCTAATTCGATTTCATCGGCATGAGATTCTATAGTAGCTAAAGCCTCCTTTCCATCCTTAGCCCAGTGGGTTTTGAATTGATTTAGCTCAAGATAGTTAGCTAACATTTCACCCGAATCTAATTCATCTTCCAGTAGTAATAAGGTATGTTTTATCTCCATGCTTATGAGTATTTATTGAAGATTCAGGAATGTGATAAAGACATGCTTAGATGTGTATACATCTTTATTTAGCACTATAGTTACTCTCTATAATTAGCTAAATTATAAAGATAACTTTTGTAAATTACACCTAATACTATGACCATGCATGCCACATCTAATCTACCTGTTGTTTGGATAACAGGAGCCTCCTCTGGTATAGGTAAAGCTTTTGCAAAACAATATGCAAAGGATGGGGCCCACCTCATTCTATCTTCTAGACGGATAGATGAATTAGAAAAACTTAAATCTGAGTTATCAAGCTTTTCTAATGGTGATATATTGGTTCTGCCATTAGACCTTTCTGCAGGAGATGTAGCCTTGCAAGAAAAAACAGAACAGGCCTGGGCATGGAAGACCAAGATGAATGTGCTGGTAAATAATGGTGGTATTAGTCAGCGCTCATTATTTCTTGAAACCGACATGCAAACCATTCGTCGACTCCTTGAGGTTAATGTATTTGGCGCTCTATCCCTAAGCCGTTTTATTCTGCCAAATATGGTTACGCAAGGTTCCGGACATATTATTGTGACTAGCTCAGTCGCTGGGAAATTTGGTACCAAATACCGTTCCGGTTATGCAGCAAGTAAGCATGCCATACAGGGTGCCTTCGATTCTATACGCCAAGAAATGTATGAACATAATGTGGACATTACACTCGTTTGTCCCGGCCCTATAAAAACAGCTATAACACAAAATTCACTCACCGGTGATGGAAAAGCCTTCGGAAAAATGGGCGATTTACATACTCATGCAATGGATGCCGACGAAATGCTACGCCGAATTTGGCCAAAAATTAAGGCTCGAAAAGAGGAAATTGTAGTCTCTGGACCCAAAGAGCGACTCGCTCTGTTACTCAAAAGAGCCGCTCCAGGATTGTTAAATCGTATTTTAAAGCGCTCTAAAGTCGTCTGATTAACTAGATGGAATCAACAATCTTTCCCGAACCATTTTAATCTAAACCCAGCTATACTAGCCCAATCGACTTCTCTTTTTTAAATAGTGAATAAGGGCATCACTGAATGGCTGCTCGGTAGAAACAGACTCAAAATCTATTTGAAACTCATTACAGGCCTCCTTAAATCTTTGCATATATTTTTCCACTTTCGCCCGATAATCTTGTCTTACTTGGGTCGGTGAAATTTCGAGCTGCTCACCACTCTCTAGGTCCTCTAATAAATAACGCTCATATTCGAGATTTAAGTCTAATTCCGTAGAATGTTCGGTTACATTAAATAATATAACTTCATGTTTGCGATGGCGTACATGTTTTAATGCAGAAATCAACGCCTCATGCTCTTCGAGATTTTCAAATAGATCCGTAAAAATTACCACTAAACTTCGTTGATGAACGCGTTCCGCTAACTCATGCAAAGCAGCCGCAGATGCGGTCCGAGCACCCTTGCTGATTGTCAAATATGGCTCCATCTCTAAAAAGATCCGCCTCAAATGTCGCTTTGTACTCTTAGCAGGAAGGATGCTGCGCAGTCTTTCGTCAAAAGAAGCAAAGCCTACCGCATCTCTTTGACCCTGCATTAGATAGCCCATAGCTGCAGCTAAATGTGCGGTATATTGAAGTTTAGTCCATTGAGCCTTGTGCTGGAAATGCATGGAGGAGCTGGTGTCCATTACTAAGAAACATCGTAGGTTCGTTTCTTCTTCATACTGCTTGACATAGAAACGCTCCTTTTTTCCATATGCCTTCCAATCAATATGCTTAAAATCATCGCCTGTATTATAGGGTCTGTGTTCGGCGAACTCAACACTGAAGCCGTGATAGGGGCTTTTGTGCAGACCAGCAATAAAACCTTCGACGATTTTTTGTGCCTTTAGCTCTAAGCCTTTTATCTGAGATAGTATTTCAGGATCAATGTTCATACTGAATGGTACTAAAACAGACCCTTAAATGCCCAAATTACCCGCTATTTAGACAAATAAAGATTCTTGAATTCAAAGGGCTTCCTAAAGTGTTCGTCTTTAAAATCTTGAGCAAAATAAATGCTTTCCCCGGTCGATTTCATTTCAGGACCCAACTCTTTTTTAACCCCTGGAAATTTATCAAAAGGAAATACTGGTTCTTTAATCGCCCAGCAGCTTAATTTTGACTCCAAGTCAAACTCATTAAGTTTTGCGCCCAGCATCACTTTCACCCCAATCGCTGCCTCTGGTCGCTGCGTAGCTTTGGCAAGGAAAGGAATCGTCCGAGTAGTTCGGGGGTTCGCTTCTAGTATATATACCTTATCGTCTTTTACCGCGTATTGTACATTTAAAAAACCTTCGATATTCATAGCTTCCGCAATACGTTCCTGATATTTTTGGATGGTGATCTGGACCTCATTGGACAAGGAGTAGGGAGGAAGAACGGCCGTTGAGTCCCCAGAATGAACGCCCGCTGGTTCTATATGCTGCATCATCCCTGCAATATGCAGTTGCAAACCATCATACACAGAATCCACATCCACCTCAATGGCATGTTCAAGGTACTTATCTATCAGGAATGCATTTTCGGGATGAGTCTTTAGAATGTTGGCTACATACCGTTCTAGTTCTTCTTGCTTCACGGCAATCCGCATGCCCTGACCACCTAATACATAACTTGGTCGAATTAACACCGGATAACCAATACGATCGGCAATACTTAAAGCCCCTTGAACATCGGTAGCCGTACCGTATTCAGGAAATGGAATATCCAAACGTATAAGTAAATCAGAAAAAGCACCTCTGTCTTCCGCAAAATCGATCCGATCAAAGGCTGTGCCAAAAATATGGATACCTGCTTTTACAAGTCGTTTACCTAGCTTTAGCGCCGTTTGCCCCCCAACTTGGATAATGACACCTTCGGGTTGTTCATGCTCAATGATATCGAGCACTCTCTCCCAATAAACCGGTTCAAAATAGAGTTTATCGGCAAAGTCAAAATCTGTAGAAACGGTCTCTGGGTTACAATTGATCATGATGGCTTCATAACCCATTTCTTTGGTAGCTAAAACAGCGTGCACGCAAGAATAATCAAATTCAATACCCTGACCAATTCGATTGGGTCCACTACCCAATATGATTACCTTCTTTCGGTCAGTAACCATGCTTTCATTTTCTCCTTCGTAGGATGAATAATAATAGGGTGTCTGGGCAGGAAACTCCGCAGCACAGGTGTCAACCACTTTAAACACAGCTTTTAGACCAAGTTTAAGACGATAAGCACGAACCTGGTCATCTGATACTTTTTCTCCTGATTTACTAAGTAGCCAAGCAATCTGTGCATCCGAAAAACCAGCTTGCTTTAGTTCATATAAATCATCCTTTGATATTTCTTTCAAACGCTGTCCTTCCGTTCTATTCTCCAGAGAAACCATATATTCAATCTGCTGGAGAAACCAGGGATCTACTTTGGTGATATCAGCAATCTCATCCACTGAGCTACCTAGTTTAAAAGCATTACGAATTTGTAGACTACGATCCCAATAGGGTTTAACTAAACGCTCTCGGACCGTTTTTCGATTAATTTCGTCGTACCCATCCGCTCCTAATCCGTCCCTACCCACTTCCATACTCTGCCAAGCTTTGTTCAATGCCTCAGGGAAATTACGACCTATACTCATTACCTCTCCAACTGCCTTCATTTGAGTGGAGAGCTCTTCATCAGCCCCAGGGAATTTATCAAAATTGAACCGAGGAACTTTGCACACCACGTAATCGATAGAAGGTTCAAAACAGGCGGAAGTATTCCCCGTGATTTGATTATCCAGCTCATCCAAGGTATACCCAACGGCTAACTTTGTCGCCACCTTTGCTATTGGATATCCCGTTGCTTTGGAGGCGAGGGCAGAAGAGCGACTCACCCTCGGGTTTATTTCAATCGCAACAAATCGGTCCGATCCTGGCTCCATTGCAAACTGCACATTACAACCCCCAGCAAAAGTACCAATAGAACGCATCATTTTAATGGCTGCGTTTCTCAGTATCTGTAATTGCTTGTCCGTAAGGGTCTGCGTAGGCGCCACTGTCACAGAATCGCCTGTATGAACCCCCATTGGATCCATATTTTCGATCGAACATATAATAACTACGTTGTCATTTGCATCCCGAAGAAGTTCTAATTCATATTCTTTCCACCCAAAAATACTTTCCTCAATCAAAACAGAGTGAACCGGGCTCATTTCCAGTCCATGAAGCACCTTTTGATCAAACTCTTCCTCCGTCCAAACTATACCACCACCTGCGCCTCCCATGGTAAAAGAAGGGCGGATAACGATGGGCAATCCCCCTAATTCTTCTTTAATTTCCTTGGCATCTAGCAAAGAGTGTGCTTGTCGACTGCGGCACTGCTCTATGCCAATCTCTTCCATGCGGTCCCGAAACAACTGCCGATCTTCGGTTAATTCCACCGCATCGATATCTACACCAATAATCTGAATTCCCTGCTCCTTCCAAAAGCCTTCTTTTTCCAAATCTCTAGCCAAATTTAATCCTGTTTGGCCACCCATGGTTGGAAGCACCGCATCAGGCTTTTCCTTTGCGACAATCTCCTTAATAGAATCCGTTGTCATGGGAAGCATATAAATCGCATCCGCCATAATTGGATCGGTCATAATCGTGGCTGGATTCGAATTAATAAGGACTATTTCATACCCTTCCTCCTTCAGAGAGCGGCAAGACTGAGAACCTGAATAGTCAAATTCACATGCTTGCCCTATAACTATGGGCCCAGAACCTATTATGAGAATCTTTTTAATATCGTTACGTCGTGGCATAGTGAGTAGTAAGAGTGTTTAGGTGGGTTAAATTCATTTATTTTAGCAGGTGGTATACCGAATATGATTCAATCTAAGGACCTATGTTTATCCATTAGTTCCACAAACTGATCAAACAAATAGGCCGAATCATGAGGGCCTGGTGAGGCCTCTGGATGGTACTGTACCGAAAAACCTGGAAAGCGCTTAAAGGCCAAACCTTCCACCGATTTATCATTCAAGTTAATATGAGTTATGTCAGCAACATGATCAGAAACACTACTTTCTTTGACAGCAAAACCATGATTCTGTGTTGAAATTTCAACCAGTCCAGTCGTTACATTTTTCACGGGTTGGTTGGCACCTCGATGTCCTACAAACATTTTCTCTACCTCAATACCCTCACTTAATGCCATTAATTGATGCCCCAAACAAATCCCAAACAATGGTTTGCCTGATCTTTTAGCAAACTCTACTACCTCTAAGGCATAATCTCCGGTAGGATTGGGATCACCCGGTCCATTCGAGAAAAAGAATCCATCCGCATTCCAAGCCATAACCTCATCTAACGAGCACTTAGCTGGAAAAACTCGTAAGGTGCACCCACGCGATAAAAAACTTTGGATGATGTTTCGTTTGATCCCATAATCAAAGGCGGCTATTTTGTAGCGTGATTTCCCCTCGGGTTGATAGGTCTGTGCTTCCTTTCTGGTCACTTTAGTGGCTAATTCTAAGCCCTCCATAGGTTCCCAATTCTTAGCTTTTTGCACCAATGCATCCGGATCTAACTCCTCGGATGATATGACCGCATTCATTACTCCTTTCTCTCTAATATGTCGGACCAAGGCGCGAGTATCTACCCCAGATATACCCACCACCTTATTGTCCTCTAAATACTGTTGCAAACTACGATCGGCCATGGGGTTGCTGAACTCATGAGAAAATGCACGAGTAATCACTCCGGCTACCATTACTTTTCGATGCTCATCGTCTCGATCCATGGTGCCATAGTTTCCGATATGAGGATAGGTCATCATCATCAATTGCCCAAAATAGCTAGGGTCCGTAAATATTTCTTGATAGCCTGTCATACTCGTGTTAAAACATAATTCACCACCGGTAATACCCTTATATCCGACTGAAAAACCATGAACAACTGTTCCGTCACTTAATGCTAAAATTGCTTTTTCTCGAGGTTGCAAAGCCATAGTTAGAGAATCCTATTGATTAACAGGGCGTAATCAAGCCTGGCTGAAGAGCCAAGTAAAACAGCCGCTGATTTCTGTGAATTAGAAATGCTTCTAGGTCTTGAACTCATGCTCAAAAAAAATCCGACTACGGGAACCGCGCCGGATTTTAGTGATATATAAATAGCGAGAAACTTCATTAATGCTGCGACCCTTGACCATTTGTAAGTCGCATCATCAAAGCCATAGAACCTAGTAAAAATGACCTTATCGGATTGTACCTATATGAAATTAAAAACGCTATGATGAACAAGCTTAGATTGCAATTTCAACAAGATAATCAGATAGGCTGATTGCATCAAGACTAACTTACTATTTTTTATTTCTACTTTGAGCTAATAGTGAGCTTGTTAAGGTAGCGAGACCGCTCAACAAGCCCCCAATTACTGCCGTAATAACAATAAGAATCCAATCCTGCGTCAAACCAAAAAGTTCTGCGATACGCACACTTAAAATACCCACACTTGCAAGATGTATGTATAAGGCATGTCCGCCCCACGCCAAGAAAACTGCAAAGAAACCCATTCCAAAAGCTCGAATAGGGCTAACATTCATTCTGTACCCAAAAAACAAACCTGGCAAGGCCGCCGACCACCATGGGAGGACTAGATTCAAGAAAAAAGCATTTCCAGCAATTAAAAGAAATAAGATAATCATGGTCGTATACTCCATTTAACTGATAACTTCGATTCCTCTCCCGGCGATACTTGGGAGCCAAGAGGCGGCTCTTTATAAAAGTTCAATTCATATAACTCACCCGTTCTCCAAGATTCAATCATGGAATCATAGTTCGGAGAACCAGGGTTTCCAGAAGCACCCCCAGGATATACACCCCAAGCTTTAATTTCAGGTCCTAATTCAACAATCATTCGCCAAGATGGCCCTGAGCTTCCACGCGTTGCATTCACTGACTCTGCACCTCCACCACTATATAGATTCAATGCCCCTAGTCCATTGGTTTGCGTTACGTGAGGTACGTTATTATTAATTACCCATCCCCAATCCCAATCGTCACTCCATGGTCCATAGTATTGTGTTAAGTCGTAAAGTGCTTTTTTAAATGATGCAGTAGCATGATCTCGAATCGTCTCAACCTCTTGGGTTGTGCGATCATCGACCATCCAAAAATTAGGATTATCCTTTAACTGTTGACCCATACGATCTCTAGCGGGAGCCCTTAGTGGGAAATCAGCGTCGTATTCATCAACTAGAATGGCTTCATACAATTCACTCCACCAACTTCGAAAGACGCTAGGGGCGCGGTAGGGAGCATTGTTAAAGTAATTCCATGCTTGTAAGGAATCCAAGACCTCACTTTCAATGGGAGATAGTGAATCGGGCTTAACCCACTTCAGCATGCTGGGTAATATTTCCGCGGCATGATAAGAAAAGTTATCCATTAACAAGGCCTGCATATCATCTTTGGTTATATTATCCATTTCCGACAGACGTTCATTAATCCTTCGACCACGCTCAAATGGTGCATATACATCATCCATGTAGTAAGGGTAATCGGGCGCCGTTGATTCTTGATTTGCAGAACTTACAAACCCTCGCTCAGGATTTTTAATATGGGGATGATGCTCTCTTGGAATCCAAGCTTGCCAATCGTAAAGTGGGTCTGTGCCATCACTCACAGCACGACCTTGACCATCCCATTTATTTGGGAATCGACCGTTGACCCATAAGGCAATATCTCCTTCGGTGCTTGCAAACACAAAATTTTGAGCAGGAGCCTGGTAATGGGTTAAGGCTTCTACATATTCATCGTAATTTTTGGCTCGATTAAGCTGGTAGAAAGCTCGTATTTCATTGGAGGGCTCGTGTGCAATCCATCGAAGAGCGTGATAGATGGGTTCATCTGCAACATTTTGCTGATCCATATTAGCCCTATTTACCTTGGAAACGGGCCCATGATGGGTATATACGACGGTATCAATAATAGTTTCACCACCTCTGACCTGAATTTCTTCAATACGTTTCGTTGTTGGTTTCCATTGACCGTCGTGCCAGTAATGGTCTTTATCCTCGTTTTCAAATTGAATTTCATACCAATCCAACACATCCGAAGCTACGTTGGTTACCCCCCAAGCTACCTGCTCATTAAAGCCAATAACTACCCCTGGCGCTCCCAATAAACTAACTCCATAGGTATTGATACCAGGGGCATGCAACTGTATCTCATACCATATAGACGGAAGGGTTAACCGCAAATGAGGGTCATTAGTCAATATTGGGTATCCAGAAGCTGTTTTATCACCACTGACTGCCCAATTATTACTTCCTATACCCTCCGGCACTGGAAAAGGCTGCACCCCTCTCGTCACTTTAGGCACAAAAAGAGTGTCGGGACGCCTAACCGGCACCCGTTCAAAGTCCCAAGAGCGACTTGTTGGTATTACTGGATCTAACAGATCATGATCTTTATCAAAAAACTGTTCAATGAATTCTGGACCAAAATAGGCCAAGGTGTTACTGTGGGAGACATCACTGTTACCTGCCGCTAAAGTACGAGTCATATTTTTGAGTAACAGAGCCGTTTTCAACGGAGTCCAAGCTTCGGGAGCTAAGTCTAGCAATTTGTATTCGAGTGGATATTGCTCCGGCTCCAAGGAGGATATAAATGCATTAACCCCAGCTGAATAAGCTTTAAAAATGGTCCATGAGGGTTCATGTTTCTTAACTTCAGCTACCGCCTGTTCCGCTCCAAAGACCATTCCCCATCTACGGCTTTGACGATCTCTTTCCGCTAACGATGGTCCAATGAATTCACTCAGGCGGCCAGCAGCGTCATAGGTTTGAAGTTCCATCTGAAATAAACGATCTCTGGCTTGGAGATACCCCTGCATGTAGTAGAGATCATGATCATTTTTAGCAAACACATGAGGAACTCGGCGTTCATCAAAATGGACCTCCACTGAATCCATTAATCCAGGGAGTTGATCCATTAAATTCGAGAACGCCTGGCGTTCTGCTTGCGCCCAAAACCCTCCATCAGGATCCATAAATGGCCCCATTGGGGGTATATTACCCCAGCGAGTGCTTAAAACCCAAATCAGTGCAAGTCCGGCAACTAAGCTTAAGCTAAATGGTAGATATTTCATAAGATGTATTAATTTTTAGCTATAAAAAATCTTGAATTATAGGGCTGAATCAAAACCAATTATCATACACTAATCTAGCATGATGCATGGTGGCCCCAAAACAACATTTTCATGCAAAAAATACTCCCACCACTCTTTAAGAACTCATAGGTAGGTAACTCGGCAACTGTAAATCCTTTTAAACGGAGAAGCTGAGCTGTTTTAGGGCAATCTGACGGTAATAAAACCCTTTTACCTGCAACAGCAGTGGCATTACATGCAAATGCACGAAGGCTTTCCTGTTCATCTATCTCTAGTACCACCTCAAAATAATGATGGATCAACTCTAACCCTGATTCATCAAAGGCTTCGGGGTACACCATTACGGTTTTCTCGTCGAGCATACAGAAACAGGTATCCAGATGATACAGTCGTTCATCTTGCAGATGTAGAGAAATAATTGGTACCCCGGTGAATACAGCCAATGCCTCTAGTGCCGGCATACTGGTTCGAAACCCATGACCAGCCCAAATTAGGGAGCGTTCAGGATGCCACTGAACATCGCCCATACCCTCGAAAAAAACGGCTGTGTTATCTGACTCGACCGCGACAGCTTGTGATCCATCACTTTCAACTCGTAGGCGAGACATGGGTTGGGTTGGCTGATTTCCCTGATCCATTGGGAATATAGAATGAACAGGATATCCTTTATGAGCCAGCACCTGGTGAAGATAGGGCACTTCAGAGCGGCGCATTGGACTGCGCATAGCCCCCATTACGAATGAAGCTCCGGTATTTTCTACCCACATTGGAAAGCTTTGGTTCGCACAAAAGACCAAATCCGGCAATCCTTTCATTGCTTTTATGGGATGAACATACAGTCCCCACTGTTCAAACTGAGACTTCACAGCCGACCATTCAGACCAAGCTTTGTTTTTGTCCACGGAGCCAATCATCGACTCCATATGGGGATTAATCACATATTCCACATCAAAAAACTCAGGTTCTATCATTAAAACTTGATCCGGCCAGGGCATTTTTGGCCTAGATGCTAATGATATGCCACTCTCGTGGAGACTTCGAATGACACCGCTATTTTTTTGTTCCATCCCACCGACCTCCATATGCAGTTTTACCTGTGCTAATTGTCTGTTTTATTTGTTGTAGTTCAATAGTAACAATTGACCGCAACATCTGCTATTTTCTTATTAGTATTTAGTAAAATGTTTCGACCAACTCGATTTATAAATTTGCTTTCATGACAGAGCAGGCACCCCATCTCCTCGTCGCCTTTGGCGGAGTTTCACCCGAACATGAAGTTTCGGTGCTCACCGCTATGCAAGTGATGAGTACACTATCGGACTCCAAATACACCATACTCCCTCTTTATATTAGTAAATCGGGGCAATGGCTCACTGGAGATATACTCAAAGATTTAGAACAGTATGGAGATTTAGATTCCCTTACCCAACAAGCAAGTCCATGCTATTTTAATCGAGATCAAATGGGGCGTGTTGTGTTAGAATATCCTAAAAAAGGACTCTTTTCCAAGCCCGTGCAAAAACCCATTTATGCGGTGCTAGTGTCATTTCATGGGGGAGCAGGTGAGAATGGATCATTTCAAGGCATCTGTGAACAATATAACCTACCCTATACCGGAAGCGGAGTCTTGGCATCCTCTCTTGGTATGGATAAGGTCAAAGCCAAACAACTATGCGAAGCAAACCGCATACCTGTTACCTCTTCACTTAATTTTTATGAAGAGGACTGGGATCGCCACAATGATACGATCCTTAAGGAAGTAGAACAGCTTGGTTATCCAGTAATTGTAAAACCCTCATCGCTGGGAAGTAGCATTGGCGTAAGAAAAGTAGATGGCCAATCAGCCCTGATTAAAGCGGTGGAAACCGCGTTTCGATACGACGCTCAAGTACTTATAGAAGAGGCTATTGCGCCCTTAATTGAAATTAACTGCGCTGTCTTAGGCACCCCTGAGTCCTGTATTTCTAGCGTATGTGAACAACCTATAGGTAGTGATGAGGCCCTCTCATTTGCCGATAAATATCAACGAGGTGGCGGCGGCGAAAAAGGAATGGCGTCGGCCGATCGTATAATTCCTGCCGATATACCGGAAGAATTAAGCCAGCATATACGGGCGTTGTCAGAGCAAATATTTAGAGTTTTTCAGACAACTGGGGTTGCACGAATTGACTATTTAGTTCAAAAAGAGACCCAGAAAGTATATTTCAATGAAATTAATACGATTCCTGGATCCTTTTCCTACTATTTATGGGAGCATTCTAAGTTAAGTTTTAACGATTTATTGGATCAGCTAATTGAAACGGCCATTACCGTACATCAACAAAAAAATGGGCGGATACTACACTACGAAACTAATCTTCTAAGTGATAAAGCAGCTACTGGGCTTAAAGGGAGCAAATAATTATGAATTGTGCCCTAATCACCAATCCTCAAAAGTACGAAGTACAGCAGGTACTGCAGCAGACGTTATCATGGGCACAAGACAAAGAGGTACACTGCTATATCGACCAAGAAACCGCCGAATCCTTAGCTCTAGTCAAGTCCTTTCATCTTCACTTTTGCCAGGGAGATGCCGCCGCCATTGAAGCTTCGGACTTACTCATTGTAATTGGTGGCGATGGCACTATGCTTTATGCAGCTCGACTCGCACGAGGATTGGAAAAACCAATATTGGGCATAAATAGTGGACGTTTAGGGTTCATGAACGATGTATCCATTGAGGAAATGTACTCCGCTTTGGATTCACTCATCAAAAAAAATTACACACTAGACTACCGGCATTTTCTACAAGCAATTGACCAAGAAGGCAACGTTTATTATGCCTTAAACGAATGCCTATTCACCCGCCGGGATTCAAGTTCTATGATTAACATAGATGCCGAATATGATGGGGATCTCATTAATACCTATTGGTCCGATGGGCTCATTGTAGCCTCTCCAACTGGGTCAACCGCCTACAATCTTTCTGCTGGTGGACCCATCGTTATGCCTGGTTCTGGTGTGCTGGTCGTTACTCCTGTGAATCCACATACGCTAACTACTCGCCCATTGGTGCTGTCTTCTAATAAAGAGCTTCGTATTTCCATTCCCGACTCTGATCCTTCCGTGATTTTTTCCTGCGACGGAGTGGTTCAACCCGTATCGGAATATCCTTTTTCGATTCGTATAAAAAAATCAACCTCCCGCATTCCCCTGGTACACCTAGCCGATCATAGCTATTTCGATACTCTTCGTAAAAAACTTATGTGGGGACAAGACTCCCGTCGTAGCTAATCGTATTCTAGTTCTTCTAGGTTTCTTACATTTATAGTTTTTATTCAGTCTGGTTCATGCCATTTAGTGTATCAAGAGTAATTTTTCAGCTATAGGTGAATAAAATTCTTATTTTACAACTGTCGGAAAGATTATAGAATAACCAAACAAACAACTTAATAATACCACCATACGTCATGAAAGTAACCGTTGTTGGAGCCGGAGGAAATGTTGGTTCTACCGTAGCGCTTAGCGTTGCACAAAGAGATTTTGCAAAAGAAGTGATTGCTTTAGATTTGGAGCGAAAACAAGACGATAAAACATTTTATCCTTCCAGAGGACGAGCATTAGACCAATGGGAAGCGTCTCCCATTCACCTGTTTGACACTCGAGTCAAAGGGACTACGGACTATGCTGATACCGCGGGATCTGATGTGTGTGTTATTACTGCCGGTGTGCCAAGGCGCCCAGGAATGAGTAGAGACGACTTATTGGAGATAAATGCAAACATTGTCCGTAGTGTTACCTCTGAATTGGTAAAACACTCTCCTGAAACCATCCTAATTATAGTTTCTAATCCATTAGATGTAATGGTTCAAGTAGCCAAAGATGCATCTGGACTTCCTTACGAAAAAGTTATGGGGATGGCTGGAATTTTGGATACGGCTCGATATCGTGCATTCATTGCCGAAGAACTAGATGTTTCACCAAAAGATATCCAAGCACTACTCATGGGTGGTCATGGTGACACTATGGTTCCACTACCTAGATTCACTACCCTTTCCGGAATGCCGATTACTCATTTTATTTCAGAAGAACGACTAGATGAAATTGTAGGTCGTGCAAAAAAAGGAGGAGGGGAAATAGTTGGTCTCATGGGAACCTCTGCATGGTATGCCCCAGGTGCTGCAGCTGCTCAAATGGTTGAGGCTATTTTATTGGATCAAAACAGAATTTTTCCTGTGTGCGCTCATATAGATGGGGAATATGGCATTGATAATCTATATATCGGAGTTCCTGTTAAACTTGGAAAGAATGGAATAAAAGAAGTAATCGAGGTTGAATTAACCGAAAAAGAAACCGAACTTTTACATCAATCGGCTATAGCCGTTCGCGGTACTCTAGACGACTTCAAAGCACTTATGAACAATAAATAACGAGGACAAAGGTTCTCACTACTTGCTTTTAAATCCCGCTTCGTTTCGTAGCGGGATTTTTTATATGTTTATTTTGGCCGTTTTTTTGCCACACCAACTAATGTTGTGTCCACACTATCTACTTTTTGCACCTACACCAACTACTTGCAGGGGTATTATGACCAACATGGTCAATACTAAAATTAGAAAACCCGCAAGACCTTTGGGTAGATCAATCCACATTTGAAGACTTTGGGCACCCCAAACCGCACTGCTTGCTACTATCATCGTACCGAAGGCACGTATCAGTCCAAAAGGAATTTGCATGGCTTTTTGAGCTACCTGATAAAGAATTACAGCCATAGTACCATAACTTAGTACGGTGGCTATAGCTGCTCCTTTCATGCCTAGGACAGGAATTAGAGCAACATTCACAATTATTGTGATTATTGCTCCTATACCGGTGATTTGAGCTAACCGTTTTGTCTTTTCTTGTATAAAAACCCCCACAGAAAAATTGATGTACCAGCCTTGAAACCAGTAGGCTAACAAAAGCCAGGGTACAATACTTAGGCCCGACCAATAGGCCTCGTCGATAAGGGTGGTATTTAAAAGTGGGATTGGAATGGCAACAATAGACTCCACAAATAGACCGACAGTCAAAAATACAAGGGCTGCTGCGATGTTGAAATATTTAAATGCCAATCCAAAAAGATTTGGTGCGTCTGGGTCATCACTATATCGCATGAAAAAAGGCTGCCACGCCATTCGGTACATTTGAACCAACAACAACATGAAAACAGCTAACTTATAACAAGCATTATATACCCCTACTATATGATCCGCACTCCACTCGGTTCCATAAATGGCATAGATTTGTTCTCCACTTAAATTTTTTAAAAAGAAACGGTCCAAGGTCTCGTTAATCACATGTGCCAGACCAGCAGGAATAAAGGGCCATCCAAATTGCACCATTTTACGAAGTGTATCACTCGACCATGCCCCCCACCAAAGCGATCCAGTTAAGCCAAAAACCCCCAATAATGCCGCAAGAGAGGCAATCAAATTAGCCATAAAAATGGCTTCAATCCCCCAGTCTAACACCAAAATTAAATAGCCATTTAGACTAACATTTATGGCTACATGTCCCAATTTTAACCAAGCAAATGGATACGCTCTTTTGGTTAGCCTCAATTCGGCAAAAGGGACAATGGCTAATGCATCAACCAGTAGGATACCCATCATGAGTAGATATATACGGTCTCCACCCGTAGCATTGGCTGGTAGTGAGAGTAGCTCCGATAAGGGGTCTTGAAAAAGTAGGAGTACAAGGCTGATCAACAGGCCAACGGCTAGTAGGGCGCGCTGTATGGTTGAAAATATGCTCGCTGCTTGTTCGCGATCTTTCCCATAACGCAAGTAAGAAGACTCCATGCCAAAGGTAAAAAGTACTTGAAGTAACCCAATAGCAGCGTACACAAGGCCTACTATTCCATAAGCTTCAGGATTAAATAAACCGGTATGAAATGGTACCAACAAATAATTGATAAACCGAGCAATGACACTGCTAATGCCATAAACCAATGTATCAGATAATAAATGTTTAAGTGGTTTCAACTCTACCTTATTTAGCGTAGATACCTTCTATTGCCCGTATACCTAACAAATAACTCTCCACTCCAAAACCTGTAATAATTCCATTCATTACGGCGCCGGTTATCGATTGCTCCCGAAATTTTTCACGCGCGTGGATATTGGATAGATGCACTTCAACCTTAGGAATGGAAATGGGATCTAAGGCATCACGCAAGGCCACTGAAGTGTGGGTATAGCCCCCCAAATTAACTATTATCCCTTCAGTACCATCGCTGAGTATTTTTTGAATGCGATCAATTAATTCGCCTTCAATATTCGACTGAAAAAAACTTATCTCGTGATCTGTACAAGATGTTTGGATATACTCATTTAACTGCTCCAATGTCATTGCTCCGTACATGTTCGGATCTCGAGTGCCTAGGATGTTTAAATTTGGACCATGAATAACTAGTAACTTCATTAATCTAGATGTTTAGCAATTTGTTCTGAAATTGTACGCATTTCCTCCTTATTGAGTTCAATAGAACGTCCCAAACGGAAAGGGCCTCCCTCAGCGTATATAGGAATCAAATGAACATGGGCGTGGGGTACTTCAAGTCCTTCGACCGTCATCGCTATGCGAACTGGTTTAAGCGCCTGTTCCATGGCCTTCGCCACCTTCCGAGCATATCCCATAAGCCCAGTATACGTATGCTCATCTAAGTCAAATACATAATCTACTTCTTTTCTTGGTATAAGCAGAGTATGACCTTTGGACACAGGCCGTATGTCTAAAAAAGCGAAAAATTCCGCGTTTTCTGCCACTTTGTAGCAAGGTATTTCACCTGCTATAATTTTACTAAAAATACTAGCCATTAAACTATCTCATCAAATTTCTACGGTCTTTACTTTCCAATAGTACGGTATTCCAAGCACTTAGAAAAAAAAATCCCCATTTAATGGCTAAAGCTAAATTAAATTCTGCTGCAAGAACCAATATCTATGAATAAAGAATTACACTCTTTTTTTCGTTTTTTTTGAAAAAAAGCTATAAAAGGTCGTATATTTAAAGTCTTTAGCTGAACCGGTAGCTCAGTTGGTAGAGCAACTGCCTTTTAAGCCGTGGGTCGTGGGTTCGAGTCCCACCCGGTTCACTTTCATTTGTTCTGATACATCACACATCAGTTATCGCATAAAGGCGATGCCAACTATTATCCACTAAGTGGCATTACTGAATTTAGCAGAACAAACTGACTCTCTCTTGACCAACCCCGTTCGCTTGAAACCGGACGGGGTTTTTTTATGTGTTTAAACCATAAAATCATGTATTTTATTTGATGAATCATCATCATGTTACCCTATGAATGTCGAACTTTTTAATCCACTGAGATGGAATAAAAAAATCCTATTGGGCCTTTTGGGGCTAGTTATAGTGATTTGGTTTGTATTTATTGATGTTTACAGCCTTAAAACACGTTGGGAATTAGGTCAGCAAAAGAAAGAACTCATCCAAAAAACCAAAGAGTTAAAAAGTGAGTCCAAAACTTTAGAGCAAGACATTCAAAAGCTTGAAAACAACCCGGATCTTATTGAAAAAATTGCTCGCGAAGAATACGGGATGAAGAAACCGGGGGAAAAGGTGTACAAAATTAAAAAAGAAGAGTAACTATTCGTAGAAATCACGCACATGAAAGCTATCGCAATTGACCTTGGTGGAACTAATATTAAAGCAGCTGTCGTAGATCAAAAACTTGGCATTATAGAACAAAGTTCAACCCCAACGCATGCTGAGTTAGGCAAAGAACACCTGCTTGACCGCATTGCTGGAGTCGTTATGGAGCTGTCCAAAAAAAACGAGGTAGTGGGTATAGGTATGGGGCTTCCTGGAATGGTTAGCTTGGATCAAACCACGGTTCACTATCCGCCCAATCTTCCCTTTTTAGACAGGGTGAATGCCGCAGAAGAAGTGACTTCCCGCACCCAATTAGCCTGTAAAATTGAAAATGATGCTAATATTGCCGCACTCGGTTCGCTTCACTTTGGAGCAGGGAAAGGCCATAATAATTTCATCATGCTCACCCTTGGCACTGGCGTAGGTGGTGGGATTATCATTAACCGACAACTGTTCAAAGGATCTCAAGGTATGGCAGGGGAATTAGGTCATATTATTCTGGATTATCATGGGCCTCTCTCAAACAGTGTTACTCGAGGCACCATTGAAGCCTACTTAGGCCAGCGCTTTTTAAGTCGGTTTGCTATGGATATGATTACTCAACACCCTAATAATTCTCTCTATCAGAAATTTAGCAAGGATTTTGATAAGCTTGAACCGGTTGATTTAACCCAGGCCGCCAATGCGGGCAACGATCTGGCCATCGAAATCCTAGCGAAGGCAGGCCAGCGACTTGGATATGCCATTATCAACTATACCCATATGATGGATATTCGAACGTATATACTCAGTGGCGGGGTTTCTAAAGCGGGTGAATGGCTTTTTCAACCCGCTAGAGAAATTGTCAAAAAACATATGATGCCCCCATTCCAAGAAGGTTTTGAAATTATTTACGAAGATCTTGGTAACGACAGCTCACTACTCGGGGCAGCCGGTTTGGCGTTCGATTCCTTTGGTTAGTTCTGAGTCAATGAGGCGGTCTTAAGTGGTCATTCTATAGGTTAAAGTACCCCAAACTACCTGTTAGATTAATTATTAGGAGCCTAGTGCAACTGCTTGTTAAGCGAAATAAAACCATTGTTTGTCTACTCTTCTTCTTCCTGCTTATAGGAATACAAGAAGGCTATGGACAGATGCGAAATTTAGAACGTCAAGACCAAGGGTCTGGTAGTTCCACCTCCAATACCTTCACTGAACTAAATATGAGCACTTCTGAGGGGTCTGTACAAGGTGGAAGCACCGAAAATGCCGTTAAATTTCAAGCAAATGACTCCCTTATAGTTCGGCTAGGCAAAGGGCGTAAAGCTTTTTTATATGGAATGGCAAAGATTGCTCACACATCCGGGACTTTGGTGTCTGGGAAAATTACCATGAACTTAGATTCAACCACGGTAGAAGCCAGAGCTTCGGGTATACAAGATAGCCTTGGTATGCCTGTATTACGAATGGGTGAGGACGAGATAAAAAGTACCCGAATTCTTTTTAATTACGATAGTAGCCGCGGAAAATTCGAAGACGCACAAATTAACGTGAGCGATGGCCTGCTCATTGGCTCCAAAATTAAAAATGTAAATGAATCTGAGGTCTTTATTCAAGATGGCCTGTACTCAACCTGCCCACCAGATTATTTATACTACTACTTAGAGGCTAAACAAATGAAGGTGGTAGATGAAGAAGAAATATTTTTTACCAACGCCCGGCTTTACGTTCTAGACATTCCCTATCCATTTGTACTACCATTTGGGTACGTACCAGCACAAATGGATAAAAAGCGCTCTGGTCTTCTGACCCCCACCTATGTGTTCGATGCCCAAGCTTCAAAGGGGATTGGCTTGCATAATTTAGGTTGGTTTCAATACATCAATGATTATGTGACTACCACGTTAAGCGCTGATGTGTTTACCTCGGGCACTTATTATGCCAATAACTCCACACAATATCGAGTCGGAGATCGGTTTAATGGTGCTATTACCCTTGGCTATTCAAAAGATCAAGGGTTGGAACCGACAGACCCAGATTTTAGCACCCAAATTAACAAGTCTCTCGGCATCCGGCATCGACAAACCATTTCTCCATATGCCAGTATTTCGGCCAACGTTAATTTACGAACCGCCGACTTTTTCTCGCAGAATTCTTTTGACATTGAGGATCGTGCAAAGACTAGTTCTACCTCCAGAATTGCTTACAACTATCGAGATCCTGAGGGTTTATTCACCTTTAGTACCAATGCTAGTATGGTCCAGAATTTTTTCAATAATTCGACCAGTCTAGATGGACCTGGCTTTACATTTTCAACTAAAACACTCAGTCCATTCCGGTCTGTATCAGGAAATAATCCAAAGTGGTATGAAAGTATTTCTCTACGATATAATAACAGTTTCGACAGTAATTTCGACTACCGCCCAACTGATGCCGATAGTGCAAGTATTGGTTTTTTAGATGCGTTTTTATCGCCAAGTAATTACCGCGAAGCCACCGGGAATAATGATTATATACAATTGGGTTTAAAACAAAGTGCCAACATTACAGTGGGTAAAATTTTGAACTCACCATATGTCAATTCCTCTGTAGGAGTTCAAGTAAACGAATTTTGGTATCCTAGCTCCACACTAAAGCGATTCGATGAACAAGAAAATGAAATCATTACAGAAAAGAATCCAGGTTTTGTGGCAGGGCGTGATTTTTCAGCTTCATTGAGTTTTTCTACTACGCTGTATGGTACATCGACCCGAAAGATCATGAATTTTGAAGGACTTCGACATACCTTTCGCCCCTCGGTTAGTTTTGGATATCGTCCCGATTTTAGTGATCCAAAATGGGGGTATTTCAAAGAGGTTATTTCCGATACACTTGGAAATACACAGCGCTATAGCATTTTTGATGATGAAATTTATCGGGGGCCTTCGGCCGGGGAGCAGAGAGCTATGAGTATTAGCATCCAAAATATACTTGAGACTAAACTCGTAAAGAGAGATACCACTGGGGAAGTCAGTGAGAAAAAGATTAAGCTAATCGATAATCTATCGTTAAATACATCCTATAATTTTGCCGCCGACAGCTTACAATTAAGTCCACTGAGTGCATCACTTAGTTCTAGCAGTTTGAAAGGGGTACGTCTTAATGTTCGCGCTAATTTTTCTTTTTATCAGAGAGATTCTCTTGGCAGATATTTCGACCAATTACATCTAGGAAATGGGACTAAACTAGCTCAAATGGAAAGCTTCCGCTTTACCGCAAGTACCAGTTTTAGAGGAGGAGGTAATGGTATAGAACCTATAACTCCAAAATATCGAAAGCAATACGATCCATTTGCACAAGGGTATTTTAACCCCGTCGATGCTGCTTTTGGGGAGCAACCGGTGATACCCTTCACTTCCCCATGGAGTTTTAGTCTTAATTTTAGCTACTCTTGGAGGTATAGACATAATAACGATCCCTTAGAAACCGCAACTCTTAATGCCCAGAGTATTAGCTTTAATTTAACCCCTAAATGGCGTTTTGGAACCACTCTTGGTTATGATTTCATACAAAAAGAGCTTACACCTTCCCAGTTTTCATTGTACCGCAACCTAGAGTGTTGGGACTTATCGTTTCAAATTAGTCCATTTGGTGACTACCAATACTATTTCTTCCGCCTTAGTGTAAATAACTCCCAAATTCAGTCCCTATTTCAAAAGTTACCTGTTCTCAAAAACTTAGAACGCAGTTCCTCTCCAACAGGGCGATCTGGCAGGACGAGCAGCAGTGGCTTTCCGGGGAGTACCAGCTTTTAATTTTTGATTAAAAAAACTGATTGATAAAAAGAATAGCAGCTACTTTTTATTCATTTTAGCTAAATATTTCACCACGTACTTCCCTATCACATCAAATTCTAGATTAACCTTATCGCCTTCTTTTTTAGCTGACAGATTCGTGTGTTCCCATGTGTAAGGGATTATTGCTACCCGAAACGCATCAACCAGATCTTCTGCCACCGTAAGGCTAATTCCATCTACTGTAATACTACCTCGGCCCACTATCATATTTTGGTCGTCTTTATCAAGAGCGATATCAATTAGCCAGCCTGTCTCTTCGGGGGTAATACGAACAATGTTTGCTACCGTATCAACATGCCCTTGAACCAAATGCCCTTCTATACCTTTTTGTAGGGTCATTGAGCGCTCTAAATTGACTAATGAATCCACTTTGAGTGCTGAAATGGTCGTCTTTCTCAACGTTTCTTCTATGCTTTGAACCGTGAAACTATGCTCATCAAAGGCAACTACCGTGTGGCAGGCTCCATTAATCGATATACTTTCGTCAACATGGCAATCACCAGCAAATGAGCATGCAATTTTTGTCTTCTGACCCCCATTTGGGATCGCATTTACAGCAGTAACCCGTCCCATTTCTTCAATTATTCCAGTAAACATAATGTTGATTTTTTGTTTAAGCTGATGATTTCTTTTTGATGCTCGTCCCTCTGTTCAGCTACCGAGGAATATATACCTTGTATATAGGGCTAAATATACCCCGTTAATAGCATATCCTCACCTACCTGCTGCCACTTTAGCTCTTTCAGAGTGCATATATCACGCATAGCAAATATACCTAAGTCCATAATAGAACGGGTACCATTACCCAACAGTTTAGGGGCTATAAACAATTCCAGCTTATCTGCTAGGCCTTCACGTAAGAGCGCCGATGCTAACTGCTGCCCTGCTTCTACCAAAATAGATTGCACTCCCATGGACCCTAGAGTTGATATCGCTTCTCGTAAATCTACATGACCATCTTTTTTAGCCACTTGTATAACCTTACCCCTAAAATAATTGTGCTTCATAAGTTTTATCATCGGATCCACATCGTCAGAAGAAGCTTCTTTATTCCAAGTAACTATCGTCGTTTTTGCCTCATGCTTATCGGAAAATAGATGTAACTCTCGAGGCAGGCTATAGGGCCCATCTAAAACTACGCGCATGGGTTGTCGACCTCTCACATGGCGAACGGTTAGTTTTGGATTATCAGCCATCGCTGTTTGCCGGCCAATTAATACCGCATCGTAATATGAACGCCATTCGTGCACTTTTTTTCTGGCAAGTTTTCCTGTAATCCACTGTGAATCTCCATCGGCCGCTGCAATATATCCATCTACTGTCTGTGCCATCTTTAAAGTGACAAAAGGCCGACCGAATCTCTGGGTATGATTGAAAAACTCATTAATTTGTTCTGCCTCTTTCTCAAGCACACCTATGGTCACATCAATACCGTGTGCCTTTAGTTTTTCAATTCCGTTACCATTAACCAATGGGTTAGGATCTTTCTGCGCAATAACCACTCGTTTTATTGGAAGTGTTACTAGTAAATCTGCACATGGAGGGGTTTTACCATGATGAGAACAGGGCTCTAAAGTAACGTATACCGTTGCACCTTCTAAGGCCTCGGGGTTTTCTACGGACTTTACGGCTTCAACCTCGGCATGCGCTCCGCCATATTTTTTGTGATATCCTGCGCCAATTCGTTGTCCAAGTGAGTCTACAATAACACAACCAACTAGTGGATTTGGTGAAACCTTACCCTTTGCCTTTAGAGCTAAATCAAATGCCTGTTGCATAAAAAAGGAGTCTCGTTCTCGCGATTCTTCATGCGACGGTATATTCCCTTTCTTTGTCATATTTAATGGTAAAAAAAAGGGATGAAAACGTAGTTCTCATCCCTCTATGATAAAAAATTCTGGGATTACTGTAATAAAACAGATCGATTATCGACGATATCCGCCTCTGCTTTTAGTTGCGAAATCCACACACTTAAATACTCATTATTTAATTCTTGCTCGAGTTGCTGACGAATATTTTCAAAAGTAACAGGGGTTGTTGCTGCCAAGTTAGGTTCTGTCTTACTCGTGAGTTGAAGTACATACATAGCACTCTCGCCAGCGACTGGCCCAGAGCGTTCATCTACTTCCATACTAAAGGCATACCCAATAACTTCTGGCTCTCTACCAGCCCCTCGTAACACCGTACTGTTTGCCGATACGTTGTCTACGACCACTATACTTTTGTCCGTGGCTTCACTCAATGAAACTAAGTCATTATGCTGACTTAGCCATTGTTGAATCTGCGTCTGTAACACCTCTTTACGTTTTTCGGTGCGCACAGCTGCTTCTAGCTGAGAACGTACTTCCTCAAAAGCTCGATAGCCTTCTTCGATGACTTCACTTAGTTGCATGACAACTAATTCATTACTTAATTCGATTGGCGCCGAGATATCTCCTACTTCGGAACGAGACAAGAAATCCAATACTTGTTGAGAGTTACCTAAACCAGAAATAAAGGTATTTCCATCTGTTGCAAATATACTACCAACGCTAATTTCTGCTCTATTTGCCTCTTCAATGAAATCATTATCCTCAGCGAAATACTGAAATTCATCCGCTTTTTCACCCATTTCATTCAATGTTGCAGGAAGCGCCTCATATATTCGAGACATCACCGCAAACTGTATGGTATTTCTATCTTCGCTAATGTTTTTAATAATAGCGGCAGAGGTGCCTAAATCAAGTACTTCAGTAACCTCACCCTCTTCCACAGACAAAACGGCTTCATATTCTACTCGAAGTTCCTCCTTATCCACAGAAACTCCATTATATGGGGTACTTGACTGCTGCAAAAACAAAAATACAGAGTCATTATCTGCGGTTGCAAAGTCTACTCGCAAGTTATCTAGTTCTTCCCGAATAATGGCCGAATCCTCTGAGGTAGGTAGTATGCTGAATCGAACAAAATTAGCTCTGTAGGATTTTTCTTGGGTATATGACTCTTTATTAGCGGTGTAATAAGAGCGTAAATCCGAATCTGTCACTTCTATGGTACTTTCATCCACTTCACTATAAGGGAATCGCAGGTATTCTAATTCTGCAAAAGTGTTGCGCCGAACAAATTCACGCTCTATTTCCGCCTGGGTGACCTGTAGACCAGATGTGATATAGTTACTGAGCTTTTCTTGTCGTCTTTTTTGCTTCAATTGTAATTCAATAGCAATGGCTTCTTGTGAATATTGTTCGTCTGATAGTACATTTTGAACCATGAATCGATCAATGGTTCCATCTTCACGTTGGAAATATTGGCGTATTAAGGGATCTGGATTTTCTCCGTATACCATATCCAATAATTCATCATCGGTAACGGTTATTCCAAGCTCGTCCATTTTTTGTTCAAGTAACTTAGCGCTGACGATTTCCTCCCAAACTTGTGATTCGTAGGCCGCCCTCAGTTCGGGATTCATACTCTGACCCGTTTGCTGGCTGTAGGCATTTGAATAGTATTGAACTCTACTATTGTATTCTTCGTAACTAATAGTTTCACCATTGACCGAGCCAAGGGATCTAGGCCCCATCATTAAGGCATTTGGATCGAATACGTCCATAACTACCCATAGAAGCCCAAAAGATCCTATTAATATCCATAAGATAATACCGGTGTTATCTCTAAATTTCGTCATTACACCCATGACAGGTTTCCTCTTTATTGAACAATTAAATTGATATTTCTGTTGCTATGCACCTAAAAATAGAATAGCAGGGTGGCAAATATACGCCAATACCGCGGCAATTAAAAGTAAAACCAAACAGCTTTACATAGGAATAAACTCAAAACAACTCGATAAATCGCAAATGTTTTAAATACCGTTTTGGATCCTCTTCAATTGCCTTGATTAACTTATTTAAGTTTACGGACAGTGAATCCATATTTACATAGAGCGATTGATCATTCAGTAGTAAGCCTAAACTGCCTTCACCTCGGTCTATTTTTTCTAGTACCGAATTCAGCGTAATCGATGTTGTGGACAGCTCTCTGGTTAGTTGACTCATTTCTACACTCAATTCTTCTAAATTTTTAATGCTCTGCTCTATAGATGTCTTGGAACTGTCACTTAAATCCTCAATATTTTCTAAACTCCGTCTTGCTGAACCAATCATATCGTTTAATTCATCAGTGTTGGATTTAACAGCCTCAAGCAAATAATCACTTGTTTGTTTAACATTTGATAAGGCATTCCCTACATTATTTGATGATTGCTGACTTAAAAAATCTAGAGCGCGTAATTTTTCATTTAACAGGGTAATGGTAACCGCAACGGAATCGCTAATCGCCGTGCCTCTATCAGTAAATGTATTTAACAGACCTTCTTTTTGAATACCTTTCAAATACGAACCCCACTCCAATGACTCGGTAGAATTAGATTTAATGATCCGAATGGTTGATGAACCAAGAAAATCAGGTGCAGCTAACTGTGCCATGGAACCTTTAGGCAATTGAATATCCTCGGTAATGTTTAATGTAATTAATGCACTGTCTTCTTGAACCAAGTACTGCATTTCCCGTACCGTTCCAATCTTAAACCCGTTGAGATATACATTACTCCCCCTTATCAAGCCCTCAACGGTGTCAAATTTTGTATACAAGACATTCACTTGAGAAAATATAGGCTCATCTTTCATGATTCTAAAGCCCATGTACCCGATGAATAGGGCAAAAAACACCACTAATCCTATTTTTAATTCATTACTAACTTTTGCCACAATAATGCTTTTTTGAAGTCGATTTTGAGTCTTTATTTATGTTGTACAGTACGTAGGTAATTCCAATTAAGATACAGCTATTACAATATATCTCACATTAAACATTATTAAACTAACTCATTGATTAACACAGAGATTTAACTACATCGTTCAACGTCTATTCGTTCGATGCCTATTCGATCAACTAGCAAATCAATTAACCCACTACTAAATCTGATATTCACTTGCCTTTATAAAGTCCAATAAAGGTTTATCCGTACTGCTTTTCATCTCCTCCACAGTCCCATACCAACCTAATTTTTTCTGATCCAAAAACGCAACCTTTTCTGCAATCTGTAACACGCTATGCATATCATGGGTGATTACGATGGACGTTATTTCCAACTGTTCAGACATATAAACAATAAGCTCATTGATCTCCTCAGAGGTTTGAGGGTCTAAGCCGGATGTAGGTTCGTCATACAACACATATTCAGGCTCTAAAATAATGGCGCGCGCTAGCCCCACTCTTTTTCTCATTCCCCCTGAAAGTGCGGAGGTTGGTTTATTCCCGGAACCCACTAGATTTACCATTTCTAGGGCTTTATCTACCTTTTTTCGAATAGTGGATTCATCTAAATCTGTAAAATAGCGAAGTGGGAAGGCTACATTTTCAAAGGTATTGATTGAGTCAAAAAGGGCTCCACCCTGGAACAAAATACCGAACTTTTGGCGTATTTTTCGTAGCTCGGCATAATTCAATTCAAATAGCTTATAGCCATCTATAACAACGTCTCCGTGATCGGGGTATAGTAGGGCATTTAAATGTTTTAACAGCACTGATTTTCCACAGCCAGACTTTCCTATAATGGCTAGAGTCTCCCCATCAGGGATGTCAAAACTCACATCTTGCCACACAAGATTTTCTCCAAAAGACTTCGATAAATTTTGTATTTCAATCATCGCCGTTTATTTATCCATTTGGTTATCCTCATTCGAGAATATCTTTACGATTACGCACTACAGTAATATTGCCGCTAACACAAAATCCGACAATAAGACATAGATACAGCTTAGCACGGTGGCCTGAGTGGTGGCATTCCCTACGCCTTCAGCACCCCCACTAGCATAGTATCCCTTAAAGGAGGATATAGAAGTGATTACAAATCCGAACACAAAGGACTTAACCACACCAAAAACTACATCTTCTGGGAAAAAAAACTCTCTCGCACCCTGCATAAATTCCGCTGCGGGTAAAATTCCGTCCAAAGAGCCCGCTAATAAACCACCTGAAATTCCTGTTACTGCTGCTATCACATAGAGAACAGGGAACATAAAAATACCCGATAACACCCTAGGAACAACTAAAAAAGTAACCGAATTGAACCCCATAGATTCAAGGGCATCTATCTGCTCACTCACCCGCATGGTTCCTAATTCCGTAGAAATTCTTGCACCCACTTTACCAGCCAAAACTAAGGCTCCGATAACGGCTGCCAGCTCAATAATAATGGATTGACCCACAATGGACCCAACGATGGAAGCGGGATAAATATCTGTATCTAACTGATAGGCCGTTTGAAGGGTTAATACCGCGCCGGTAAACACCCCTGTTAGCATAATAATAGGGATAGATTCGTAGCCAATTTTGACAAATTCTTGGAACAAATTCTTCCGATAGGTACTAAATTCCAAAATGGATCGAAGAGCTTGATATAGTAAAGTGGCGTATTGACCTAGTTGGCGTATTGCTTCCATGTTTCGGTTCTACGGTTAACCATTCAATTAGTTATATTACAAAAGATTTTTACCAATTGTCATGTTCACCACCAGGCATTTGACCTTTACCAAACCCACATTATTTGCCATTTTACTGCTTTT
This sequence comes from Balneola sp., assembly GCA_038124025.1. Taxonomy (GTDB): domain Bacteria; phylum Bacteroidota; class Rhodothermia; order Balneolales; family Balneolaceae; genus UBA1275. Next base: position 57,368 of record JAYPBC010000003.1, read on the forward strand.
TTCTTTGGGATGGGCGGTACCTAATCATATTCAAGCGCAGGATGATTCAGGCGAAATTTTTCGGTTTTTACGAATGTCAACCTCAGCTCAAATGGCTGGTATGGGAGGAAATCATGTAGGGCTATGGAGTGCAGATGGTTCGACTTTTTTTGCCAATCCTGCCTACTTAACACCCACTGATCATGGGACAGCGTCCTTAAGTTTTGTGAATTATTTTGCTGATGCACGTTACAGCAATCTACATTATGCCTACAATATTAAGGACGTAGGAACAATCGCAGCTGGGGTGCAATATGCTAGCTACGGAGATATGAGGCGTTATGATGAATACGGAGCTGATCTTGGCAATTTCAGCGCCGGTGATTATGTAACGCATCTAAGCCTAAGCCGGAAACTTTATCCAACCATTCAAAGTGGCTTTAGCATTCTATGGCTACACTCTTCTTTAGATCAATATAACGCTTCAGCTTTTGCGCTCTCAGGTGGGCTCATGTATACTCATCCCGATAAAGTCCTAGCTGCAGGTGTTACTATTCAACATTTAGGGTGGGTATACAACAACTACTTAAATTCGCAAGAAAAACTACCCTTTAACATTGCTTTTGGAGCTTCATTCAAACCAGAAAATTTTCCCTTCCTCCTTGCCATCACCCTTAATGACTTACACCGCTGGAAATTACCCGTTATTGGCGAGGAAAAGCCTGGGGCAGTTGATTATGCTCTTCGCCATCTTCGGTTAGGAGGAGAAGCAACCATTGGCAAACATGCGTATTTACGCTGGGGCTATAATCCCTATCAACACGAGCAGACCGAAACGGGAAGGGCCATTGACTTAGCCGGAGCAAGTATTGGTTTAGGTATGGTGATACAACAATATCGCTTCGATATAAGTAGGCAGTCGTACAGTAGAATGGGGGGGATTGTTCAAGTAAGTTTTAAACGTACACCCGCTATCAGCAATTAAACTATTCTGGTTGATGCACCCTTCTATCCGTGAAAATAATTGCCCAAACCAGTCTATACCCAAGCGGTATAAAGTCTCAAATATTACTATTTTACAATGCTTTGTTTTTGCATTTTTATAATGTCCGTTGAGATGAACTTATAGAAAAACACGGTGTCATTATTTAGTGCTGTAAATAAAGATCACATTAACACTCCCATCATTCTTACTCAATTATGATTAGATATTTTACCGCTGGAGAATCACATGGACCTACCCTCACAGGAATTGTTGAGGGAGTACCTGCTGGTTTGGATATTAAAGAAACCGATATCGCAGAACATTTAGTGCGTCGGCAGCAGGGTTATGGAAGAGGTGGGCGTATGGCTTGGGAAAAGGATATGGCTCGAATAGACTCCGGTGTGCGGTTTGGGAAAACGATGGGAGGACCTATTGCTATGGTTATTCAAAATAGAGCTTTTGAAAAAGATAAAGCAGGATGGCCGGTGGTAATGAATAAAGAAGTGGAGGCCGAAGGAATAGAAAAAATCACCCTTCCCCGTCCTGGACATGCTGATCTAGTCGGCGCTCAAAAATATCGATTCGATGACATTAGACCAGTAATTGAACGCTCAAGCGCTCGAGAAACCGGTATGCGAGTAGCCTGCGGGTCCATTGCTCGTCAATTTTTAAAACAATTTGGCATCGAAATCGGGGGGCATGTACTTAGGATCGGAGCAGCTGGATATGAGCATTGGGATCAAATTAGAGAAAAAACTTCCAGCTTTATGGATACAGGAGCAGAATCGCTGTACCGAGTAGCCGACGAATCTGAAGTACGTTGTTTGGATGCGGAACTAACCGAACAGATGGTGAATGAAATAAAAACCTATCGGAAAGCCGGCTCATCATTAGGCGGCGTGTATGAAATCATCGTCACCGGTGTACCAGTAGGTTTAGGTAGTTTTACCCATTGGGATAGAAAAATCGATGGAAAATTAGCCCAAGCGATACTAAGTACTCAAGCGATGAAAGGGGTTGAAATTGGATTAGGCTTCGAATCGGGTGCTCGACCAGGGCATGAAGTCCATGATGAAATAATTCACACTGGCAAACGTTTTTCTCGTAGCACCAATCGTTCTGGCGGTATTGAAGGCGGAATGACAACAGGTGAACCCATCATTATTCGTGGAGTCATGAAACCCATACCCACTATGTTGAACCCATTACAAACGGTTGATATGCATAGCTTAGAGCATACCGAAACCCGTTACGAACGATCCGACGTGTGCGCTTTGCCAAGAGCCGTTGTGGTCGCTGAAAGCGTGATTGCACCTGTTATTGCAAACGCATTTCTGGAAAAGTTCGGGGGTGATTCGATCAGCGAAATCCAAGAACGATACTCAAGCTAGGATAATGAATCGCATACCCACCATACATATCAGCCAATCTTTGGCATTTCCCATACTGGTCATCGTTGCTGGAATTTGGCTTAGTCTATTTCGGGTAAATTTGGTGGTTGCTCAATCGCAGCAGACAGACGAAAAATTAACCACTGAACGCGTGCAAGACCCACCGTATCAGCAGTATGAAGTCAAAGCTGGCGAAACTTTATACAGTATTTCAAAAAGTTTGGATGTGGAAATTGAAGACTTAAAAAAGTGGAATAGCTTAGCCAGTAACGCCCTTTCAATAGGGCAGGTTTTAGACTATATCCCAAAGGATTGGTCTCCATCAACCAGTGAAAACGAAGGTAGTGTGGATGAATTAGGTACTTCTATCATCCGCACCACTGATATAGAAACCACAGAGTTTTACATAGTTAAAAGTGGGGATAATCTTATTCGTATTTCGGGCGCACATGATATGTCGGTCAGCGAATTGAAAGCGCTCAATGGCTTAGATTCTGATTTTATCCGGGTTGGACAACGCCTTTCAGTGAAAAAAGTGGTCGACAGTGTAGCCCCAGTAACCGCAAATTTTGAGGAAGGATCGGCCCCTCAAGGTGCTTATCTCATTTACACAGTTCCTACAGATCCTACTCTTGATAGTATTCTCATAAACTTTCAAATGAGTAGAAAAGAAATGGCTTTTTTAAACCCAGATGTTAACATAGATCAACTAGATCCGGGACAAAAAATTACCATTTTGGCACCACCCTCTCGAAAATATGCCAATCCATACACCTCCTCAGCATCTATTACAGATATCGGACAAGTGGCCGTAAGTGTGTACGAAGAGTCTGAAAAAGCAAATACCACCAGCACTGGTGAGCTATATAATCCTGACGATCTCACCGCTGCACATGCTAGTATTCGGCTAGGACAGGTGTTGTATGTTGAAAATCCCAGTAATAACCGTGGTATTTACATACGTATTAACGACAGAACCACAGAAAATGTGCTAAAACTTTCCAGTTTAGCCTATGAGTTATTGGGATACGAAGTGCCTATATCCAAGTCAATTAACTCTGAAGACGCATCACATATAAAAGCGGCTCGAATCTTCACTTTAGAGGAGCTTTAGTGGAACAAAAAATATACACAACGCCTATTCATCGGTATCATTCACTGACGAAGGGCCTGTTATACAGCTTTCTAGCCGCACTTCCTTTATTCATCATCTACGAAGTTCTTATTATTCTCACGGCTCCCTCCGCAGAAGTAGTAGTTCGAATTAGTGTCGATGTCTGGTTTAAACAGCTACTTCAGTTCATTGGTTTAGACGCACTAAACATTAGTTTACTCTTAGTACTAATAGCGGGAATATTCATTTTAATTCGCAAACGTCGAGAGTTAAATCAGGTAAAGTTACGTTATTTCGGGTTCATACTGTTGGAGTCCACTATCTGGGCTATTATTGTGGCTTTAGTTAGCTCATCATTAACGAATTGGATACTACCCGGTATGGCGATACAATCCTCTGGAACAATTGTGCATTTATCTTATATACAAGAACTTGCGCTCTCACTAGGGGCTGGTTTATACGAAGAACTTTTTTTTAGGGTCTTTTTAGTAAGTGTATTTATTTGGATTTTTGGCAAATGGTTTGGTCCAAAATCGTGGGCTAACTATGTCTCAGCCATACTTTTATCCGCAGTACTATTTAGCGCCATTCATTATACAGGTAATATGGGTGACCCCTTTACCATGAGCTCATTTTTGTTTAGGTTTCTATTCGGAGTTATTCTTAACGGAATATATGTTCTGCGTGGGTTTGGAGTCGCAGCCTGGACCCATGCTTTGTACGATGTGATAGTTATTACTTTTCTGGGCGCTTGAGTTAATAGACACCTTAAATTAATAAAATCATTACCGTAAGGTGAAGAACGGCAATATGATAATTAAGATTAGTCAAGAAGAAAATGCCGTACATTAATTTAGATTTATAAAAAAAGGTATCTAGCAATAGATAACGAGGTCGATTTGGGTAAAAGACAACTAAATAAACAGCAAGCATTTAATGAGGAAATTCTCCCTCATTTAGATGCATTGTACAATTTTGCGCTACGACTGACTACCGATCCGTCTGACTCCGAAGATTTGGTGCAAGATACCATTGTAAAGGCTTTTCGATTTTTTGATAGTTATGAGAAAGGAACCAACGCAAAAGCATGGCTATTTCGAATATTAAAGAACTCATTCATTAATAATTATCGGCGTAATTTAAAGAAGCCACAAGAAGTGGACTACGAAGAGGTAGCTGCTTTTTATGAAAATGTCCGAGCGGAGCGTACAGAAACAACTGATCTGGAGCATTTGATTTTTCGTGATAAAATGGATGATCGGTTTTCCAAAGCTCTCTCAAAACTTCCGGAGGATTTCCGAACAGTCGTTCTACTATGTGATGTGGATGGATTTACCTATGAAGAAATATCCAATATGCTCGACGTACCTATTGGAACTATTCGATCTCGACTGCACAGGGGTAGAAATCTGTTGAAAACAGAATTGTACGAGCATGCCAAGAAACACGGGTACACCGACGACTAGCTTGTACTAACAATCTCTCATGGAAAGTAAGTACGCTTGTATGATAATTTACTTTTATGTAGATATGCTAATATGCATATCTTGAAAGCTTTTTCAGGTCGTATTTAAGCGAATTTGCATAGTTGTTCCCACTCCAACTTCACTACTTGCTATGGTTAACTCTCCGCTATGATATTCATCGATGATACGCTTGGCTAAGTTTAGCCCTAAACCCCATCCTCTTTTCTTTGTTGAATAACCCGGTCTAAATATATTCTTCTTTGTAGCTGCATCCATACCTATGCCGGTATCTTCAATTTCAATAAATAATCCACTATTTCTGACATAACTTCTAACCGTAATAGTTAGGATGTTAGATTTTTGGGCCATTTGAAGCGCATCCATTGCGTTCTTCATAAGATTTTCAATGGCCCACTGTAATAATTCTGGATTCAGTTTAACCAAGCCAGTCGCCTTTAGCTCGGTTTCAATATGTACTTCCTCAGAAATTTTAGGCAATCGCCTTTCCATATATTTAATGGCTTCGTCCAATACCGGGGCAATTTCAAGTGCTTGTAATTCAGGCTTGGATCCGATCTTGCCAAAGCGTTCAGCCACTCCTTTAAGTCGGTAAACATCCTTTTCAATTTCATTTAAAAGGGTGTGTTGTTCTGGTTGATCGGATAGATCGTCCCGAAATAAGTGAATCCAACCCAGTAGACTTGATATAGGAGTCCCTAATTGATGGGCGGCTTCCTTTGCCATTCCTACCCATAAATTGGACTGTTCCATTCGGGTAATACTGACTAAACTTGTATATCCTATGAAGAAAAGTAACAGAATCACAACAATTTGAATGGCAGGAACATATCGTAAGATTTGTACTACCGTACTCTCTCCATAATAAACAAACTGCCGAAGAGCCCCTTCTCCCTCACCTACTATAATCGGAATAGGAGGGTTCATATTCTTTAATTTTTGTACGTAAGCAAGTCTTTTTTCTTCTGTCTCAATTTGTGAGTTTCGTACATTTCTAAAACTATATTCAACCATAAGATCCCCTTGGTCATCAATCAATATATATTCAAGGGGGCGATCATTATCATCCACCAAAACCGCCGGTAATTTAAAATTACCTCTATTATCCAGAATAAGTTCATCCGTGACAAAATTCTGCATACTACGCATCCCCTCGACTTCTACTAACTTCTGAATTAGGCTATCAGGTATATCGCCGCGGGACTCTAATTCCCCAATGACGCTGAGAAGTAAACGACTAGACTCTTGATGAATAGGTAAAGCATTAAACTCAAGAGCTTTGGCCCACAGTTGTACACTGGCTTTTTCTTGCTCCAGTATTCTATTTATCAAATATTGGTTGTAGACCATTGAGCCAACACCCAAGAAAACCAGCAGCAGCACAAGGATCCACTTTATAGGGCCTGTTCGATCGAACAACTTCATATAAATCTTTTAGAAATTACAATGAACAGCCGTTAATAAACTAAAAATCCTAGGCAAAGGCTATTTAGGCCGAGGCTTTTTGTTTTTCGTACACCGGTGGAGCTTGTTTTTCTATGGTTTCACGTGTGATCACACAACGCTTAACTTGCTTCATAGATGGAAGAGTGAACATAATATCGAGCATAGAACTCTCCATGATGGATCGCAGTCCACGTGCTCCCGTTTTACGGGTTTTCGCTTTTTCAACAATAGCTTTTAATGCATCCTCTTCAAAATCTAACTCAACATTTTCTAATCTAAACAACTTTTTGTATTGCTTAACCAGCGCATTTTTAGGAGTACTCAAAATATCCATTAGGGCTTCGTCAGAGAGTTCATGAAGACCACAAATAACGGGTAAACGTCCAATGAGTTCAGGTATTAAGCCAAAATGTTGGAGATCCTCAGGCTCGACATGAGTGAAAATTTCCGGATTATCCTTGTCAAACTTTACTTGTTCCTCAGAGTGAAATCCCATAGCGGAAGTGGAGAGTCGCCGTGCAATTATTTGCTCCAAACCAGCAAAGGCTCCTCCACATATAAAGAGTATATTGGCCGTATCTAACTGAATAAAGCTCTGCTCAGGATGCTTTCTTCCACCTTTTGGAGGGATATTAGCTACGGTTCCTTCTAGTATTTTTAATAGAGCTTGCTGTACACCCTCACCACTTACGTCACGTGTGATGGAAGGATTATCACTTTTTCGGGCTACCTTATCAACTTCATCGATGTATACAATTCCCCGCTTTGCACGCTCAACATCATAATCAGCAGCCTGCAATAAATTACTTAAAATGCTTTCTACATCCTCACCTACGTAGCCTGCTTCGGTTAACACTGTTGCGTCTGCAATGGTGAATGGTACATCGATCACCTTTGCAAGGGTACGAGCTAGCAAGGTTTTACCACTACCAGTGGGTCCCAATAATGCAATATTACTTTTTTCTATTGTGGTGTCATCATCAGAAAATTCTGCACCAATTCGCTTGTAGTGATTATATACGGCAACACTCAACGTTTTTTTGGCAAATTCTTGTCCAATAACATACTCATCGAGTTTTGCCTTAATTTCAATGGGCTTTAAAACCGGCTGAATTGATTTTTCGCGACGTTTAGCAAGGGAGGCTAAATCACTTTTAATTATGCTAGAGGCATCTTCAACACATCGGTCACACACGTACACCTCAGGACCGGCAACCATACTATTCACTTCCAGGCTAGAACGCCCACAAAACGAACAATTGACGATATCATTATTCTTTTCTTTATCGCTCATAAAGATGTCTATTTTTTAGAATCTACTCGACTAATTACATTATCTACCAAACCATAGCTTTTGGCTTCGTCTGCTGACATCCATTTATTACGGTCAGAATCATTAATCACTTCTTCGAGCGTTCTACCAGAATGATCCGCAATAATTTGGCTTAATTCCTGCTTAATCCGAATAATCTCTTTAGCCTCTATTTCAATATCACTTGCCTGCCCTTGAACTCCACCAAGTGGCTGGTGAATCATTACTCTAGCGTGCGGTAAACAACTACGCTTACCCGCTGCTCCAGCAGTTAACAGCACTGCCCCCATACTTGCAGCCATTCCCATACAGGTGGTCGCCACGTCACATTTGATGTGTTGCATAGTGTCATAAATAGCCAAACCTGCTGATACTACCCCTCCAGGACTATTGATATATAGGTTTATATCTTTCTCAGGATCTTCTGACTCTAAAAACAAGAGTTGTGCCACAATAGAGCTAGCAACTACATCATTGATAGGGGAACCAAGAATAACAATTCGGTCCTTAAGCAGACGTGAGTAGATATCATAGGCTCGTTCTCCTCTTGAAGTTGTTTCAATAACCATGGGAGCTAAATTGTCTTCAATTGTGCTCATTCCACTATACATTGGTTGTTGATAAATAGGCTGTTTAATCATGATTTACTTCTGCTCCTGTTGTTTTTCTTGATACGCTTTATAGTCGTCTTTACTCATTTCTTCAATTTGCACTTCCTCTTTGAGTTTATCAAACACTTTATTATCCCTAATTGTGTTTCTTAACGACTCAAGCATACTGGGATTTTGAGCGTAATAACCTTTTAATTGTTCTGCTGTTAAACCATACCGAGCAGCCTCCATTCCTAGTTGAGCGTCAATATCTTCTGCGGTTATTTCAATATCATCATACTTTTCTTGCAGCTGCATATTGATAAAATACCACTTAGCTTCGGTGGTTGCTTGACCACTCATCTCTTCTTTGTACGAATCGGTATCAAAACCGTCTGGTAGCTGATCCCCATATTGTTGCTTTAAACGCTCTACATAAGAACTTTTAACTTGAGCCACAAAGGCTTCAGGCACATCAAATTCATGGGCATCGACCATAGTTTGTACCACGTCATTTTTAAAAAAATCATCGGACGATTGATCGTAGTATTCCTGCATTTTACTCTTAATAAAGCTTCGATACTCATCCTCGGTTTTAGCTTTATCATTGGTTTGCTTGGCGATGAATTCATCATTCATTTCGGCCTTATGCAATACTTGTACTTTTTTTACCTCTACACGGAAATGATCGGTTTCTCCATCTTCCTCCAGACTCATATCCACCACATCGCCTGCTTTTTTACCTTTAAGTGCCTTCAAAAAGCCTGCAGCTGAATCCTGTCGCATATCTATACTTTGATCGGTATCGGTGTCCCCATCAACCAGATTGCCGTCTTCATCTAACGAACTCACATCTGCAGTAATTTTGGATTCCTCATTTATTTCAGTATCTACATCTTCCCAATTTCCTTCACGCTCAATGGCACGCTCAATTTCCTCATCAACTTCGGCATCCGATACATCATGCACCATTGATTTGACCTTAATTTTGCCCAGATCCGTCAATTCAACCATGGGTTTCGTCCCTATCTTAAACGTAACCTCCAGCTCATCATTCTCCCACTGAAAGTCAAGCATTTGAGTTTCACCCACTGGGTCATGTTCTTCGACTACCCTGGATTCAAAAACCTCTTGAATGTATTTGTTGATCTCTTCAACTTCAATTTCCTGACTAAATCTCTTTTTTATGAGCCCAATCGGCGCTTTACCAGGCCGGAACCCAGGTAAATTTACCTTAGGTCGAATACCCTTGTATGCCTCATCAAATTTTGGTTGAAGGTCTTCTCTGTTTGCTAAGATGGTAATTTCTTTGTCGACCGAAGTAAGGTCATTTACCTTTATTTCCACGTTTGCTCCGCTTAATTTGTTTCGCTATTTCGGGTTGATGTAAAGCCACTCCTGCATACCTGAACCAACACCAAAACCTCTAGATTGATAAAATTTTACAGTCTAAAAAAATACGATTTTAAATAACGGTATTCAAAACCGATTTACACCGGTTGAATTATGGACAAATTAATTTCTATGACCTTATATCGCTTGTCAAGACTACTTCTCTTAGCTTGTATTATGTAACTGTTGAGGCCTAAATTGATTTCATTAAACAGCTTTACCTTCATCTTTGATCGGTATGAAGTAGAATTACTTACAGTAAATAACTCTTCATCAAAATCAATCATCATGATTTCAGGTTCATTTTGCTGCTTCTGTCGGTAAATGATCTTCCAAATTTTTTCTATGTATTCATCATTCATCAATACCATAGTACCATTTTTAAATACAGAAATTGTTTCGCCATTGGACTCAAAATGAAGCTGATCATTCTGTACACTTGGTTTGCTTAGGCCTCTTATTTTTTTAAACCCAAAAAATAAGCCTACTATCACCAATACTCCCAACAGCAGAAGGGGTGTTTCATAAAATAAGAGATATTCTATCATTGACATGGACGCAACTGGCTGCAACATATCTCGATTAAGTTGGATTGGAATTATCCACATATTCCTTGCATCCATCGTATTTTTACGACCAATTAGTAGCCACTGATCATTCTGTGTTTCATAGAAAGCTGTCACACTATTAATATCGGGTAAATCTTCTCTACTCAATTCTAATATTTCATAGGTATCAAGGTCGATGAATAAGCGGTCACGAAGATGAGCTAAATTATTTATTGTATCAATTGAGTGTACTTTTTGATGCCTAAAACTAGAACCAAACAGATTGGTGCTTTCATAAAAGTTATGTCTAGCCTTTTTAACCCACGTTTTGGAAGGTAGATGAAAACTATAGATTAAAAACTGTTTTATTCCTTTGTTGCTAACCCTAGATGAAATAGCCCCATCACTACCAAATAGTAGCTCCTCATTTTTTTCCGAAAACCACATGAAATTAGTGGCACTTTTTGGTGGTACTTCTCCATTCGTTTTAACTCGGGTCCATTCCTTTAGATCAAAAGCATATTGCAACAAAAAGTTTTTATGCTCCCAAAGACCGTATCCACCGAAAGCAAATATGCCCAGGCTATCCACGTAGACCGAGCCCGCACCAAACATGAAATCCCGCACCCTTGATTGATCCACTCTAACTAGTTCTCCCGTATTCATCGAGTACTCTAAAACATGTCCTATTGCCACCTCCCAAAGTATAATTTTCTCTTCTTCTGAGAGGACCATCATATGAGCGTTCAATTCTTCACCCTGTCTATAGAGTGTGTCTAAGCGAGTGATAGTTAGGGAGTCATCACGTAACGAGTATTTCTCTAGATACCCATTTGTCATAAAATAAGCATAGACCGAATGGTTATCTGGATCGTAACTCAAAATAACATTTTGAAGATCATTTAAGGTGACATCATTTCTCTTAATAATAAAGCTGTTATTGTCAAGCACCACTTCTCGTATTATCTCAACGTCTTGCTCTTGTAGTGCCCATGTCAAATAAGGCGCTTCATTTCCCACATTATTTATTGTGGCTCCATAAACTGGTATTACAGCGTTGACATACAGTAATGGTAGAAAGAGTAAGACAATCCAGGTCGAACTTTTAACAGGTGAAAAAGACATATAATTGTATATTCTCATACTGATCGCAAGTGTCCTCTTAGTACTTCAAAAGTGTTCTTAAATTTTACTTTTAGAAACTAAATAGCAACTATTTTTAATGTCTAGATAGCTGCCAACTAATTTCCAATATGGTAAATCGGTTATTTTATATCCCCTAATTCTGTACTTTAAGAACTAATAATCAAACCACGCTATTGGATATACCTAATCAACGTCAAACTCTTAACAGCTTCCAATGGTCGTTCATTGAGAAAGTAGGGAAAGTACTTTTTCAATTGGCCCAGATTGCCTTGTTGACTCGTTTTCTTGACAAAGATGATTTTGGCTTGGTAGCTCTTGCACTGGTCAGTATCGAATTTTCTTTTTTATTTGTTGATGCAGGTTTAAATGCTGCTATTTTACACATTCAAAAAGCTACAGAGAAAGCGCTAAGCAGTGTTTATTGGCTTAGTATCACTTTAGCAATTGCATTATTTGTAGTTATCTGGTCTGTTAGCCCGCTTATATCCAATTTTTACGAGGAGCCTGCTTTACTTCGAATACTTCCCATACTAGGGCTCAACATTATATTTTTAGCTTTAGGCCGGCAACATAGAACCTATTTACAAAAACAATTTCTATTCAAACCAATAGCGCTTGTTGAAATCAGTGCTTATCTAAGTTCCCTACTACTGGCTATTTATCTTGCTCTTGAAGGCTTCGGAGTTTTCAGTCTTGTCTACTCAACTCTGCTGGCTTCCTTGCTATCGAATGTAAGCTATCTCATTATTCGGCATAAACAAAACCCCATCCATTTACACTTTAATTGGTCTGAAGTACAACCGTTTTTTGATATTGGTAAATTTCAAATGGGTAGCCGATTATTAGATTTTGTGTCCAAAGAAACGGACGTACTCATCATAGGCAAACTACTTGGGATGGAAGTTTTAGGTTTATACAGCCTGACTAAACAACTTGTTTTACGCTTATTTAACGTAGTCAACCCTATCATCACAAACGTATTAAGCCCATGGCTGGCTTCACTTCAAAAAGAACCGCAAAAACAACGAAGAACCTATCTTCTGATAACACGCTATCTTGCATACTTAAATTTTCCATTGTACTTAATCTTTGCCGTAGGATCGTATGAACTTCTGTATCTAATCTATGGGCCTAGCTATACATCGGGATCTCTTCTTTTATTTACCTTGGCCATCTATTATGGAATTCTATCTATTACCAACCCAGTTGGTAGCTTACAAATAGCAACAGGTCGCACCGATATTGGTTTTTATTGGACCATGTTCCGCGCATCTATCACTCCAGCTGCATTATTATTAGGTATCTATTTGGGCGGCATACAGGGCGTGGCTTATAGTTTATTGGCCTTAGCCTTAGGCTTACTATATCCACTTTGGTTTGTACAAATAAGGGCTATGATAGGCGTAAGCTTTGCTGGGTATTTCAAAGAATTTTACCGCCCTTTATTAAGCTTTATACTCCTAGGTTTTGGACTACATTACGGACTCAAGCCAATACTTGAAGGGCCTAACTTTCTCATTATAAGTTTATGCGTTATTGCTTCTATCTCCTTACAAATTGGTTTAGTGTTCTTATACGACTCCAAAGCCTTTTCGCATGTTTACTCACTTTTGCCTTGGCATAATAATCCAAAATAGTCTCTATACGTGGCCCATTCATTCTATTTGCATCTTTCCGAAGCCACTACTCACGACCGTGGCTTGAAACGGCTGCACTTTACAGGATTTGTATTTGTAGAGCAACAAAAAGCTACCGATGAATATAGGCTCATAGTTGATGCCTTAAACCATCATGGCATACATGCACCACTTCAATTGAGAGGAAGCTATGCCGGGATATACTGGTCATCCATAGACAATCAGTGGATCTTGTTTAGCGATCCCTTAGGCACAAAGCCTTTATATTATGCTCAGCTTCCCAATGGTTGGCACATTTCTAGTAACTATGACCGTTTGGTCCAAGAAATAAAGGCCGTCCAACCCTTAACATTCTCGGCCAAGGGCTTCTATCAGCTATTGAGTTATGGATTTGTTCTCGAGTCGGACACCTTACTCAATCCTATAAAACGTTTACCTATTGGCTATAGTGGAACTATTGGTACCCTGAATAATGAACAAAAACCAATACCAGGAAGTACCCTAAACACCCATAAAATTTACTCACTGCCCAACATTGGTTCTTCTCTCTCACTAGATGATGCCGCTGCACAGGTGGACATACTATTTAGAGCTGCTATAAAACGAGCTTTTGAACGTGACGCAAAACAATCAAAAATACCCCTAGTATCACTTAGCGGCGGTCTAGATTCTCGAATGACCAGCTGGATTGCTCATGAAATGGGATACACTGACCAACTCAATCTTTGTTTTGCTCAAAAAAATTCATTAGACCACATCATAGCACGAGATATTGCTAAAGATTTAGCTCATAAATGGCATTTTATGCCATTAGATGGAGGGGAAATGCTATTGGATTTGGATGAGGTCACAGAGCATACCGGTGGAAATGTAGTCTATTATGGACAGGCTCATTCCCGACGAATTTTGCAGGAAATCATTGACAAAAATTCACCTAATACTCTGGGAATGCTCCATACCGGAATGCTAGGAGATGTGGTGATAGGGAGCTATCTACAAACGACTGAGAATCCAGTCAATTTTTCTGCCTTAAGTGGAGCTACCTCTAGCCGCTTCACTAAAGAATTACTAAACCACGGTTTCAAACCTGAATACGAAAACTTGGAACATCACAAAATGATGCTTCGAGGTTTATATGGGATGAATATGGGGCTTATGTCGGTATATGCGGTAACCGATAGTTATTCCCCTTTTTATGATATTGATTTATTTAATTTCTGTCTACAACTCCCACTTAAGCTACGTGCTGAACATAAGCTATATACTCATTGGATAACCCAATATTATCCAGATGCAGCAAACTATATTTGGGAGCGAACCCGGACAAAAATAACGGCAAAATCACTTCGCATAGGCTCAAAATCGATGCCTTTGCAAACTTGGCTTTGGAAGTTGGTCGAAAAAATACGGTTTGGGCAGCCCACCCGCAATCCCCGTTATATGACACCATTGGATTATTGGTTTGCTACCCAGACGGATGTAGCATCTCAGCTGAACAACTACTTTAACCAGTACCTAGACTTAATTGATGAAGCAGAAATGAGGTATCATATTAAAGAGTTGTATACCAATGGGAATGGAAAAGAAAAAGTACAAGCCCTTTCCGTCATTGCGGCCGCTAAAAGATATGTAAGCTGAAGTTAGCAAAGAATTACAAAGACATGAAAATAGAAGTCTGTTGCAATAGTTTATACTCAGTTCAAATCGCTGAAAAATTGGGCGCCTCGCGCGTTGAATTATGCCAAAATCTACTCCAGGACGGCCTAACTCCAAGTATGGAATTACTACGAGAGGCCTGTGAATCTCATTCAATCCCTATTCATGTACTCATACGCCCTAGAATGGGAGATTTCTTTTATACGTCTGCCGATTTGAATCATATTGAGAAGTCCATCATTAAAGCTCTCGATTTTCCCATAGCAGGAATTGTAGTGGGCCATATGACTAACGAAAAAGGAGTTGATCTAGGGCTTTTACGCCATTGGCGAGCCTTAACTCCAGGACTAGAACTTAGCTTTCATAGGGCATTCGATAGGGTAAAAAATCCTTTCAATGTATTAGAACAGCTTGTAGAAGCGGGATTCAATCGGATATTGAGTTCCGGGCAGCAAGCTACTGCTAGTTTGGGAATTAATTTACTACAAGAATTACAGAGAATTGCCCGCTCAACCCTAGAAATAATGCCAGGTGGTGGAATAAACGAAAAGAATATTACTGAGTTCAAAAAAGCTGGCTTTACAAGCATTCACCTATCAGCAAAGTCTAGATCACTTCCTGCTCATTTAGAACCTACTATTGACCTAAACATACTAGAAAAAGTTCTCTCCCTAAGTTCAGAATGAAAACACCTTAGTTATTGAAATTGGTAAAAATTTACTCATATTAGTACATATTCAACTATATTGGCTAATATGACAAAAGTAGATTCTCTTTTTAGTTTATTTTTTAATGACCATCTTAAAAAACGTCTCGAGTCCTGGGTCATCATTATTGCTTCAATTGGCTTTGTCGTTCACCTCAGCCTCATACTGCTGGTCAATACATTTGGAATAGTAGAACTTGCTGGCTTTGAAGATTACTTGGCCAACCCTATATCCGCGGTGTATACTCCATTTTCATTTATACTAATTTATGAGGTATACCTGCTCATTTATTATCTACCACGTTCTTTTGCCATTTCAATTGGAAAGCAATTTGAGATCATTTCATTAATTCTGATTCGACGCGTATTCAAAGATATTTCAAAAATTAATGTGCAAAGTGAAATACTTTTTCAAGCAGAAAACCTTCCGTTATTGTATGACATCCTAGGTATTTTAGTGTTATTCACACTTATTTTTGTATATCGTTATTTTCTAATAAAGCGAACAGTTCATCAAGCTTCGGAATCACTAAGCCAGTTTAAAAGCTACAAGAAACTGCTTTGTTTATTATTGATACCTGTTTTTATTGGCTTGGCAGGTGTCAGTTTCTTTAAATGGTCGATAGATATTTATCACATCGTTATAGATGGGCAGCAAAAGCTAATGGACTTTAATTCCGTATTTTATCACGATTTCTTTGATATCTTGATTATTGTCGATGTACTAATTCTAGTAGCATCACTTAAATTTACCGATCGCTATAGCCTCATTATTCGAAATACTGGCTTCGTTATTACCACCGTACTGTTGCGTGTTTCCTTTAATTACGTCGGCTTAGAAAATGTAGTACTGATGATAGGAGCCGTATTATTTGGAGTTTCTATTTTAGGTGTGCAGCTGTTGTATGATAAAATAGATTTAGGCGATAGTACCAAAGAAAGTTATGGGTACATGTAAATTGAAAGATATTTAGTAATCTGCTTTTTAGGAGTCTTTTTTTCCACTTGTAGTTCTGATTCTAAGCCAAGACCACCTTGTTGTTCCCCATGAAATAGTTAATCCCATAACGTCTTTTTTAAGTTTCCCTAACTAATAATTAGAAAGGTATATTGGGAAACATTTGGGAAAATTTTAAAAAATCAATCTTACAAATTATTGTTTTTATTAAGACAAAATGTACGAGAGGGGGGACTCGAACCCCCACATCGGTTAAGATACTAGATCCTAAATCTAGCGCGTCTACCAATTCCGCCACTCTCGCAAATCAACCAGAGAGATAATTTACCTATCAGTTGATTATCAAAATTTGACAGACTTTAAACTACGCTTTTATACACATATAGTCCAATAGTCGATTTACATAAATTCTGCATACATAGCCTAGCTTCACCAATGCCCAATTAAACCATGGTTAATTTATCCATTCATGTTTGAAAAGGGGAATCATATTCGCCTGTTTAAAAAAGAGAACTTAATTAAAGGGTATAAAAATAAACGAAAAATCACCCAATACATCGCGAAAAAGAAAAGCTAAAAACTCCTCTGAAAGAATTAAACGGATAGAGCATCGCGGGGACTATGTTCGCATTTCTAGAACAGGAGGTGTGGCTGAAAGAGCATCTTTTTCCAACAAGAAAATGGGCATAGGTGCAACTGTAAATACTATGCATGGCCTGCGTATTCTAGTTTCAAAATCGGTGGATACCATGTGCGCGGATAAACTGCACAAAGCTTGCAATTAATTATAATGCTGGTTATTAGCACCTTTAATTTAATGGTGTTTTCTGCGAGAGCGTTCTAACTGAGTGCATGGCTAATTACACAGATAATCTTATTTTATGCAAGGATAAGCTGGAGTATTTTCATTTTTTTAAAACATCTTATTCAAAGTTTGTCCAAGGTTTTCGCGATATACCCGATTGAGACTTTTTTACAAATACACTAACTCTAAAAATAGACGCTATGTATTATAACTTACGCATGGTGTATATCACCACACCTGACAAAGCCACCGCTAAAACTTTAGGCCGGAAAATTCTAACAAACCACCTAGCAGCATGTGTGAATATTGTAGACGGTATGGAATCCATGTACTGGTGGGAAGGGGAGATCAAAGAAGAGACTGAGTGTATACTGCTGGTGAAAACTCATTATTCAAAAATGAAGAAACTCACCAAACTTGTGGAGAAACACCACCCTTACGATTGCCCGTGTATAATATCCTACACTATCACTGAAGATGAGGGTAGTGAAGAATACAGAAACTGGCTTATGTATGAGTCACAGAAATAACTTACTTATAAATAAGTAAACAAAAGAATACACAATGAATCCGAAACTATTCAAGTACTTTTCGGCGCAATAACATTTCAGTTTCGTACTCTTTTCCTTCTCGAAACAATCGAACCGTCATTAAATTCCCTTCGTCATATTCACGCATTAAAGCAAAGGCGTGCATTTGACTAGCAACACGCTCTTTACCTATTCGCATGATGATATCACCAGGTAAAATACCTGATTCATAGGCAGGACCATTCCTATTTACGCTTAGCACAAAGAGTCCAGGGACTGGTGGCAGTCCATATTGCCGAACCAAACCACGCGTCATAGGGGTGAATTCCATACCCGTATCAAATGCTAATTGCACTTCGCCTGAATCCTTTAATTGTTCTATAATTTTTTGGACCCGCTCGCTAGGAATGGCAAATCCCAAACCTACAAATCCGTTGCTCGTACCCCCAGTAAATATGAAGGTATTTACCCCTATGACCTCGCCATTCGAGTTAACCAAGGGCCCACCAGAATTCCCACGATTAATGGCAGCATCGGTTTGAATCATATCAATATATACCCTAGGCTCTTGTGGATCCGGCCTAAAATCTCGTTTGGTTGCGCTAATAACCCCAACAGTTACCGTGGGTTGACCATCGGCAAAAAGTCCGAAAGGATTACCCATTGCAATGGCCCATTCACCCGCCATCAAGTCATCGGTAGGAGCAAATTCTACATATGGGAATTCAGTAGTATCTGATTGTATCTTTAGCAAGGCTAAATCAGCCAGTTCATCGGAACCTAAAATCTCAGCCTCATAATTGGATCCATTGGGCAGGGTAACCATGATGGTTTTTGCGTTCGGATTCGCAACATGTTCATTGGTGACAATTAAGCCGTCCGCGCTAATGATGAATCCAGAACCCATACTTTGCACTTCCCGCTGCACGGGTTGCTCAAAGAAGAATGAAAAAAATGGATCTCTGGTTGGCGCAAATCCTGTCTGCAATTCCGTTACGGTAATGCTCACAATAGCTGGACTAGCCTTTTCTACCGCTGTGGTGATCGCATTGGCTCTTGAACGATCAATGGATCCTCCTCGAATCCGGCGACCCTCGGTATCTTCAGCATAACGTTGATCTTGGGTTAAAGCTCTCATACCTGAGTTGTCCTTCATCTCCACCTCATCACCCATCCGAAAGGTGTCTTCCTCCGAAAGCCTAGACTGACTTTGAACCGTACTGTCTTGAGAATCGGCAGTCCCTGATGAATCATCCGTTTGCCCAACCCCAGCACATGCTCCGGCAAACATGGCCCACGTTAGGAATACCGCTAAAAGCAAGTAAGAGTTTAGGTTTTTTTTCGCCTGTTGTATACTTTCCTCTCCCAACGCTAAGACTGCTTTTTTAGCCTGCTCCATGGGTGCTTTGAACCATCCTGCGGCCGCTTTCGCATGCCCACCTCCATTTATTTTTCTGGCCCAACCATTCACGTCCAACGAACTTCTAGATCGCAAGCTCACTTTAATACGATCCGCATCTTCTCTAAATAATACACACCCCATAACACCCTCAAGACTCAATGGATATTTTACAAATCCCTCGGTGTCGCTGGGTTCAGTACCAGTCGCTTCAAACATAGCTTGAGTGACGGTAATACTAGCAATCTGTCCGCCCAAATGAGTTTCAATAGTATCTAGTGCCTTTCCCAACAAAGCAATTTGCCCCTGACTTTTGTTGGCATACAGTGCGTCCATTATTTCGTTTGGGCGAAACTCTCCCCGAGTTAATAAATCAGATGCGGCGGCCAAAGTGGCTGGAGTAACACTCTCAAACTGAAAGGACCCGGTATCGGTGACTAGCCCCGTGTACAAAGCTTTACAGGCGGCTGATGATAGTTGCTCAGGCTTATGGGCTTGATATAACCCATAAATCAATTCACAAGTAGAAGAAGCGCCCGCAACCGAAATCATCTCGTCAAAAATATCACTGGGATCGGGATGATGGTCTATCATATACAATGGTATGTTAGCTTCAGCTAGGTTTTTTGCTAGTTCACCAAATCGAGAGAGTTGATTCCCATCAACAAATAAAACCGCGTCAAGATCGGCTAAATCATTGGGCGTGGGAGATTCAACGGGGAATAAATTCATTAACCATTGTAGATTCTCTGGAGGAAGATCCTGATTAAAGGCCCGCACTTGCAACCCATTTTGTTCTAACCAGAGACAGATACCGACTTGAGATCCTATGCAATCTCCATCTGGACGAATGTGTGAAAAAACTGCTATTTTACTGTGCGAAAGAAGTTTTGCTATTAAGTTAGTATACATAAGCGAACGTTAATCTGGTAAGGGCCGATATTTAGGTGTAACACCCAATAACGCTTTACACTAATATATTAGTATTCGCTGCAACTTCCCATGTTCTCACCTATCATTACTATCTATGCATGCATTGATTATTGCAGGAGGAATTCCTCCAAAAAAAAACTTATTGGAACAAGAGATAGCTCTCGCTCAACTAAAGATAGGAGCGGATAGCGGAGGGCATGTCTATTTAGGTTATGGTCACAGACCCGATATGGTAGTCGGAGATCTTGATAGCTTTGTATACACTCGTCATAAAGGGATTAATTTATTGGAACTGCCCGACCAAGAAACCAATGACCTCGAGAAAAGTCTAGAGTATGCACTCGAAAAAGGCGTCAAAACAGTGTGCGTTCTTGGGGCTACGGGTAAACGATTTGATCATAGTCTTAAAAACCTTTCTGTACTCCTTCGTTACCTAGACCGATTTGAGGATATTCGGTTTAAAGACAATCACGGTGAGCTTTTCCTGGTACGCTCGCCATATAAACCTAAGCAAGCTGTCGGTACGGGAATTTCATTTTTCCCCGTTAACGAAGCCGTAAAAAATTTCAGTTCCAGTGGGGTAAAATATCCCTTAAAAAATGCCGAACTTGCCATGGGAATTCAGGATGGAACATCCAATGAAATCACCTCTGAGGATGCCGTGATTCATTTTGATGGTATCCTTGGGGTTTATATTATACAAACTGTTCAATAATCATATATCGTAGGCATGCATCACAAACATCGCAACAAACTGTACGCTCTTTTTTCTCAAACTCAACAGTCCATTATTTACTTAGAAGGCGCTAAGGTTATGTACCGTTATGAAACAGATTATGAATTCGCCTTCCGTCAGGAGTCCAACTTTTGGTATGTTAGCGGAGTTAATGAAGCTGATTGCGCGGCTATTCTGAACATTGACTTAAAAGAATTTCATTTATTCGTCCCCAAAAGAGATGCGCTATACGCCGTTTGGCATGGCTATGTCAAAAGCCTGGATCAATACCGTTCCGAGTATTCTCCCGATCACGTGCACTACATGGATGAACTACCCGAGGTAATTAAACAATTAAAACCCTCAACCGCTTTTTGCTTAAATGAGCACTCTGAGGAGCTGCTTCGTTCGCATCAACCAGAGATATCCACTAATTCTGAGGCTTTAATCGAAGCCTTAACCGATGCCAGGGTCATTAAAACTGAGGACGAGATCGAGTGCTTACGAAAGGCTAGCCAGGTGAATGATGAGGCCTATGAACAGGTAATACAGACATGGAAACCAGGCATGTATGAATATGAGGCAAAAGCGAAGTTTACCCAGGTGCAGATGTCACATGGCCTGCAACAAGATGCGTATAATGGAATCTATGCGTCAGGTCCAAATTCTGCCATTTTACACTATGTTTCGAATACCCGTCAAACCCAAGATGGAGAGCTCTTTCTAATTGATGCAGGGTTTGAATATGAGGGTTATGCGGCAGATTTTAGTCGAACCTTTCCCGTGAATGGGCGTTTCTCTACCGAACAAGCAGCCGTGTATGACGCGGTTTTAACGGCCCAAAAACAAGTTATTGAAGCCATTAAGCCTGGAGTACGGATGGAGGATTTACACATGATGGCCGCTCGCACCATGATGGGAGGTTTACTCGAGATGGGAATCCTTAAGGGCTCACTGGACGATCTAATGGAAGCCAACATTTTTGCTTTATTTTTCCCTCATGGCTTGGGACATTTTTTGGGCCTAGATACGCATGATGTTGGCGGATATCCTAAAGGAGTGGAACGAATTGACCGACCTGGTATTTTTTACCTACGAGCTAGGCGTGAATTAGAAGCCGGTATGGTCGTTACGATTGAACCCGGTATTTATTTTGTGCCCGCCGTGCTAGAGCCTGCATTAAAGGACCCTGCTAAACAGATGTTTTTAAACACCGAAAAGATTCATCAATTCATGAATTTTGGAGGAATCCGCATAGAGGATGATATCGTAGTCACAGAAGACGGTTATGAAAACCTAACTCATATTGACAAAGAACGAGATGAAATTGAACGGCTTATGAATAGCTAGCTTTGATCTTCAAATCGTCCCGCTTTTTTGTACCTTAATTATATGTCTAATTCGTACCGAGCCCTTACTAGAAAATATCGCCCGCAAAGCTTTGAAGATATTGTTTCTCAAGAGCATGTCAGCAGTACGCTTCTGAATGCCGTACAACAAAATCGCCTATCTCATGCCTACATGTTTTGTGGGCCTCGAGGAGTGGGAAAAACTACCATGGCGAGGGTGTTGGCACGTGTTATTAATAGCATTGATGATCAGGTTGATGGAGAAGCCCTAAACCAAACCTTAAATATCATCGAAATCGATGCCGCCTCCAATAATAAAGTAGAAGATGTGCATCATCTACGAGAAAGCGTACGGATTCCACCACAAAATGGACGCTATAAAATATTTATCGTTGACGAGGTTCACATGCTTTCAAAAGCGGCCTTTAATGCCCTGTTAAAGACGCTGGAAGAACCCCCCGAGCATGCTATTTTTATATTCGCAACAACCGAGCCACATAAAGTTCTTCCCACTATTTTATCTCGCGTTCAACGTTTCGATTTCAAACGAATTTCCGTGGATGAAATCGTGCATCGCCTCGAAAAAATAACCCACGATGAAGGCATTTCAATTGATCATGAATCACTGCATGTGATTGCCAAAAAAGCCGATGGCGCATTACGTGACGCCCTTGGTCTATTAGATCAAGCCATTGCATTTTGTGGAGACCATATCACCTATAAAGCAGTACTTAAAGCATTAAATGTGGTAGGTTCGGACCGCTTGTTTGAATTTATGAGCTGCGTATCTAGGCGGGATACTTCTGCAGGTCTTCATCTCATTCATACCCTACTCCAGGAGGGTTATGACATCCAAGAATTTTTGGTTGGACTGGTAGAGCATCTACGTAATTTGTATGTGGCCAAACAAGGTGAACAGATGATATTAATTGAAGCATCTGCTGATACCAAAGCCAACTATTTTGAAGCGGCATCAACACTGGATTCAACGGATATAATGCGTTATCTGTACTTGGTAAGTGAGCAACAAGTCAAGATTAAAGAGCTTAGTCAACCGCGAATTGCATTTGAGCTCATGTTTTTAAAGATGGCGCATATGGAGCCGCTTGACGGGCTAAAAAATCTTATTGAGGGTGTAAAAAATCTACCTAG
Organism: Balneola sp.; assembly: GCA_038124025.1. Taxonomy (GTDB): domain Bacteria; phylum Bacteroidota; class Rhodothermia; order Balneolales; family Balneolaceae; genus UBA1275. The sequence continues at coordinate 80,595 of JAYPBC010000003.1, forward strand.
TGGTGCTGTAAACGTTCATACATCCCAGTCAGCCAAGCATCCCGATAATGATGATGCTTCACAGGTTGATTCGGAAGTTGGGACAACCCAAGAAACAAGACAACGTCAAGAGCCCTCAGAGGAGCTTGCAGCATCTCCGAAACAAGATGCAAAACCTGCAGCGCAACCAACGCCCGAACCTGCGCCTGAAAGTTCAATAGTTCCCGCCGAACCCAAACCCAAGAAAAACTCCTTACTCGATGAGGTAGATTTAGGAACTCCATCCTTAGGAAATTCTTCACAAGTTAATACTGGAGGCGGCCACAGATCGACGGAGAACGAGATAAAACCGGAATCAACACAGAAAGTTTCGCAAGAGCAAAAACAGCTTGGGACGCAAGATACCACATCGTCTAAATCCGAAGTACAGTTAGATGAAAATCCAAGTAGGGTTGATGAAGACACTGAAGCTAAAAGCGATGCCGGAGATCGTCAAAATCAACTAAGTTTTGATACCATAATAGCAGAATGGCCTTCTTTTTTAAAAGGCTTAGATAGCAGGATTCCTAAAATTTTGGAACTACAAGTCGAACGAGTTAAACCCGTAGAACTTTTAGCTGACCAGCTGATATTGGAGTGCGACAATCCCCTTTCCAAGCAAATGCTGGATCAACAAGCTCGAGAATTGAGTGTACTATTGAAAAAACATATTGGGGTTATGGTGCGATTACAGATAAATATTAACAATAAAAAAACGGCACAGACTAAAGAGAAAAATCCCTACGAGTTTTTTAAAGAGTTAGTCCAAAAAGATCCTATTCTCAAAGATATTGTGGATAAGTTAGGGGCCGAACTAGAATATTAATGACGCGTTAAATAAATGTATGATGAATAACTTTAATATGGCCGACATGTTCGGTAAAATGCAGGAAATGCAAGAAAAGGTAAAAGAGAGCCAGGCCAAGTTGGAACAAATTCATGTTGAGGCAGAGGTTGGCGGTGGCATGGTTAGTGTTAAAGCAAACGGACACCGCAAAATCATGCAACTCGAAATTGACCATAGTTTGCTGAATGAAGGAGATAAGGAAATGCTTGAAGACCTGGTCATTGCAGGAGTTAATCAAGCTCTAGCTAAAGCTGAGGAAGCGGCTAAGAACGAAATGCAAAATGCCTACAAAGGGATGTTACCGGGTGGGGGTATCCCAGGTTTTGATTTATCAAAATTTGGCCTTTAATATCTGACAACTTCTAGACCAATTAGTATTTCATCTCATTTTATCATCTGTGCAACTTATATCCGAACACCTAGAAAAAGCAATTGAACAACTCTCCAAACTCCCTGGGACAGGTAGAAAATCAGCTCAACGTATTGCTATTCATCTATTAAAACAAAATGAACAGTATGCCCAAAACCTGGCTCAAGCCATCATTGATTTAACCACAAAGGTATCCCGTTGTTCTGTTTGTGGTTCGATAAGCGACAGCGATCCATGTTCCATTTGTAATTCACCAAAACGTGAAACTACCACACTTTGTGTTGTGGAGGAGTTTAATGATGTGTATTTGATTGAACGAACCAATGAATTTAAGGGTCGCTATCACGTACTTGGTGGTATTATCTCACCTATGGACAATGTTGGACCAGATCAACTCCGCATTAAGGAGTTATTGGAACGAGTACGCGAAGAATCTATAAAAGAAGTTATTTTAGCCCTTAATCCCGACGCTGAAGGAGAAGCCACCTCATATTATCTAAACAAATTATTAGAGCCTTATGACGTTCAAGTCACAAGAATCGCCTATGGTATTCCTATGGGCACTGAATTAGAGTATATTGATGAAGTTACTTTGGGGCGTGCATTCAATTCCAGAACGTCGTTATAAGACCATACAGATCCTATCGATTCCTGAAATCTAATACAATACATCCTATGAATAAGCTAATCCTAACGACTATTTTTTCTTTCTGTATAGGCAGTGCCTATCTTATCGCACAAGAAACCTCTGCTCCTAGCGTGAAAAGTGCCTATACCGCTGGCTATTGGCAGCAAGAGGTGGAGTACACTATGAATATTGTTGTGGATGCTCCCGCTCATCAATTCACAGGAGAGCAGCGCATAGTGTACACGAATAATTCTCCAGATGTAATCGACCGAGTATTTTATCATCTTTACTTCAATGCCTTCCAACCCGGAAGTATGATGGATGTTCGATCACGTACTATAGAAGATCCAGACGGCCGAGTTCGAGATAGAATTTTCAATCTTAGTGAAGATAAAATCGGATATCATGAGGTTCAAAGCCTACGCCAAGACGGACAAGAGTTAGATTTTAAAGTGGAAGGTACCATACTCGTAGCACCATTGGCCCATCCATTATTACCAGGCGAACAATCTGTACTAGAGATGGATTTTGAATCACAGGTTCCCTTACAAATACGACGTAGTGGCTGGAATAATGCCGAAGGCGTCGAATTTTCCATGAGTCAATGGTATCCTAAATTAGCAGAATATGATTACAGAGGCTGGCACCCAAATCCTTATATTGGGCGAGAATTTCATGGCGTTTTTGGACGATTCGATGTTAAAATTACGATTGATAAAGATTACCTAGTAGGTGGTACTGGTGTGTTACAAAACCCAAATGAAGTAGGACATGGATATGAGGATGAAGGTGTTGAAGTACGTCACGATACCAATGAATTAACTTGGCATTTTCTGGCTGATGATGTGCTAGATTTTTTCTGGGGAGCCGATCCTGACTTTACCCATGTTAAAGCCCAAGTTCCAAATGGCCCCATGTTACACTTCTTATACCAAGACCCTGTTTTAGCAGTGAATAAAACAGATAGTGAAAATGAAACATATACTGAAAATTGGAAACAGCTTCCAGAACTAACCGTCCGAGCAGTTGAATATGCTAACACCCATTTTGGCACCTATCCTTATCCGCAGTTCACCACTATACAAGGGGGTGATGGTGGAATGGAATATCCAATGGGAACCCTAATTACCGGAGCCAGAAACCTACAAAGCCTCGTTGGGGTGACCGTTCACGAACTCTATCATAGTTGGTATCAAAATGTACTGGCAACCAACGAAGCATTGTATGCCTGGATGGACGAGGGTTTCACCAGCTTTGCAAGCTCGGAAACTATGCAATACTTATTTGAGGGTAGTGACAATCCTCATGCAGGATCTATGAGAGGGTATCAGCGACTGGTAGAATCTGGCAAAGAAGAACCCATGGCTACTCATGCCGACCATTATCATACTAATTTTGCTTATGGACGCGCCTCTTATTCCAAGGGAGCGGTTTACTTAAATCAAATCCGGTATATCATAGGTGAAGAAGCATTCCGATCGGGCATGCTTAGATATCACCTTGAATGGAAATTAAAGCACCCAACCGATTTAGATTTTCTACGTCTAATGGAAAAAGAGTCTGGGATGATTCTAGATTGGTTTCATGAATATTTTGTTCATACCACTAAGACCATTGATTACGCTATCACTTCGGTAGATGCTGCTGAAAACGAAACAGAATCTACTAACATAGAGTTAAAGCGGGTCGGCCTTATGCCCATGCCCTTAGATGTATGGGTTGAGTATATGGATGGCACAAAAGAAGAATTTTATATTCCAATGCGAATTATGCGAGGAGAAAAACCAACGGAGCATGACCTAAAACGGACCATTTTAGAAGACTGGCCTTGGGTAGAGCCTAGCTACTCATTTACTATACCCATGCCTATGGAAAACATTAGGTCCGTCAGTATTGATCCGACGGAGCGTTTAGCCGATGTGAACACCACCAATAATGTACAAGTGTTAAGTTCTGAGCAATAATTGAATAGTATATATTGAGGAAATGGGGTATCCATGAACTAGGAGTACCCCATTTTTATTAATTCACCTCGCGAATTCTAAATAAACAGATTTCCTTGATCTTGATGCTTTCGTTGAGCCTCCTCTATTTTGGGGAATTCTGGCTTAGGTGTGTGATCAATCATTTCTGGTAAAAATCGCTTACCATATATCCTTCGAGCTATACCATGCAAAGCCCGCTCGCCCCTTGGGGTAATACGTACATAACCGCTCTCGTCCTCCACTAAGAAGCCAAAACCTCGCAAATCATTCACAATGAGATACGATAATTTATCCACTACCTGAGAATGACGCTCCACATATTCGCGATGTGGTGGCTCGTCTTCGCTGCTGTATACCAATCCCAAAACTCTGAATTCCGTTTCTGTTATGGGATAGCCTTCACTTCCCTTGGTAATAAGTTCATCCCAAATTTTTTGCGAATAATATAAGCCAAACCAAAACTTTCCTTCTTTAAGTAACTCATGGCTCAAAGCGCAACATAGATATTCGCCCGGCATGGATTTACGAGGCTCTCCTCTGCTCCGGTACATACTGACCATTGTAGCCAAGTCCAGTTCCCCAATATTAACTGGGTAAGTAAAATGGTGATTGCTTCTTTTTTGCATGACTAATGGAAATGAATTCTAGGCATTAAAATACCTTACCTGATGACACGTGTCAATGGGTTATTTTGCTAATTCCACCTCATTGCTAATTCGCCGCTTCTCAGTTGGGAGTTTCAAATGATACCATCTAGATTAATCTTTGAACTCAGCGAACTCTTCGTAGTTGAATACCGTTTTGATAATATAAATCCTGATGTATTCTTTGCTTTAGTTTAATCGCTTTAACTAAATGAAATGGTATCCATTCCCTTATTTAACGCAATCACTTATATGACACCTCCAGTTCCATTCACCCGTATCACCTGCGCCAGTATACTAAGTTATATGATGGTCTTCTTTATAACAATTGGGCCGGCATTGTATGCCCAGAATTTTGAAATTTCTCTTGATGTGGCCGATGATGCCACTCTTTATGAGTCTAGTCAGGGAGATATCGCTAACAGTAAAGGGCAATATATTTTTATAGGTATGACGAACAATGGAGACTTAAGACGCTCTCTCATCCGTTTTGATCTAGGTACAGAAATTCCATCTAATGCTACCATTGATTCTGTTTTATTTCTTATTAACATGAATAAAACTAGAAATACAGCACAAGAACTACTAGCCTACCCCGTACTAGGGGCATGGTCAGAGGGCAGCTCAGATGCATCCGCCAATGAGGGTCAAGGTACCTCGGCAACTCAGGGTGATCCTACCTGGACGTATCGCGTATATCCTGACACACTCTGGAATAATGATGGGGGAGACATTGGTGAGGAAGTCTTATTCGAAGGAACTATCCAGGGTAGCGGTACCTATACGTTAAAAGGTACCGATAATTTTATCACGCTCTTTAACCATTGGCGTGATGGAAGCATGCCTAATCATGGAATCATGCTCGTTGGTAACGAAGATTCACAAAATCGATCTTCTAAACGCTTTGCCTCCAGAGAGTTTAATGGCACTGCAAACAGGCCAGCCTTAACAGTCTATGGCAAGTATGAAGAAGGGACTAATAATGAACCTGAACATATGGTTTTTAAGGATATGTTTAGCCTTGCTCCAAACTATCCTAATCCTTTTAATCCCTCAACTAATCTTCGATTTACGCTAGCTAAATCAGAATATGTAGAGTTGACCGTCTATAATCAGCTGGGTATGCCCGTTCGAAAATTACTGCAAACACAATATAATGCGGGTTCGCACACCATTACCTTCGACGCGACAAATCTACCAAGCGGTCTTTACTTTTATCAGCTTAAAACACGAAGTGGAACACTAACTCGTAGCATGAGTCTAATCAAATAAACTATTTTTTTGCATTAATTAGTTCGATAGCTTGTTCTTTGGTAATGTCCTCGGGTTGTTTGCCCTTAGGTAAGCCTATGTTCTTTTTACCATACTTAATGTACGGCCCATAGCGACCATTCATTATTTTAATAGGGGTATCGGTATCTGGAAAGTTACCCAAATCATACAGCTCAGAACTTCCTCTTCTGGTCGATTTTTGACTCAGTAATTCGACTGCTCTATCTAACTCCACCGTTAGAACGTTATCATCTTTGGTCAATGACTTAAAACTTCCATCATGCACAACATAGGGTCCGTATCGCCCAACTCCTGCCTTTACCACCTTTCCGTCTTCAGGATGTTCGCCTAACATGCGAGGCAAGGCAAGTAATTGTAAGGCCAAATCAATATCAACCTCTTCAGGACGCATACCTTTTAATAAGGAAACACGTTTAGGTTTTTCATTCTCTTCGGTTACTTCACCTAGTTGTACATAGGGGCCATAACGTCCAGATAAAACAAATACTGGAAGACCCGTATCCTCATCAATCCCAACTGGCTTGTCTTCCTCGGTGGATCGCTGAATAAGTTCTTCCAGCTTAGTCGCCGTTAAATCACTTGGGTCCATGTCTAATGGTAATGATGTAGTGATATCCTCACCATCCTTTTGCATTTTTGCATATGGTCCAAAACGTCCAATAGCTACGTTAATCCCCTCCAGTCCTTCTAGTGGCAAGTCTAATAGTTTAGCCTTTTGTGGATCAATTTGATCTTCTTGAGAATCGACCTTTGCTTTAAGCCCATTAGTCCCTTTATAGTAATTATCTAGATAGGCAACTGGATCTTGTTTTCCATTCGCTACCGCATCCAATTTATCCTCTAGATTGGAGGTGAAATCACTATTCACCAAATCAGGAAAATGTTGCTCCAACAATGCCGTCACCGCAAATGCAGTAAAACTTGGCACCAATGCTTTCCCTTCCTTTTTTGCGTATCCACGATCCTGAATAGTAGAAATAACCGCCGCATAGGTACTCGGCCGACCAACACCACTTTTTTCGAGTTCCTTTACCAGGGTAGCCTCGGTGTAGCGTGCAGGGGGTTTAGTTTCATGCTCACTAAAGGCTAAATCTTGTAATTCAGTGCGATCTCCTTCCTTTAAACTAGGTAAAAATTGCTCTTGATTCTCGAGTGCTGCCTCTGGATCATCGCTTCCTTCAACATAGGCGCGAAAAAAACCGGAGAATAATATCTTCTTACCACTACTTCGAAAGCTAGCGGTAGCCTCGGCTGAAGTTGCCTGAATACTCACATTAGTAAACTCTAATTCCGCTTCAGCCATCTGAGTGGCAATGGTTCTTTTCCAGATAAGATCATATAATTTTAACTCTCGATCGCGTAAGCCTGACTGCTCAGGCATAACAAAACGAGATCCTGCCGGGCGAATGGCCTCGTGCGCTTCCTGCGCACTTTTACCTTTTGCGGTGTAATTACGGACTCGCTCAAATAAATATTCTTTTCCATACTGATCAACAATACCCTCCCTTGCCGCTTCAATTGCTTGGCCGGATAATCGGGTTGAATCTGTTCTCATATAGGTAATGAACCCTTTCTCATAAAGTTTTTGCGCTACACTCATGGTATCACGTGCAGAAAAACTAAATTTTCGGTTGGCCTCCTGTTGAAGGGTAGAGGTTATGAAAGGGGGAGCTGGGTTTCTTTTTTGGATTTTAACTTCCACATTACTCACCTTCCAATCCGCTTTCTTTAGTTGGCTTACCAAGGCGTCAGCTCCTGCCTCGTCGAGTAGTACTACAGAACCTGGTTTTTTTAGCTGACCTGTATTTTCATCGAAGTCTTTTCCACTGGCAACTCTTTTACTATCAACATGAGTTAAATCTGCCTTAAATTGACTTTGATCTCCTTCTTTTTGGATCATAGCCTGCAGATCATAATAGGTTCCCTTTCGGAATTTCATACGTTCTCTCTCGCGCTGAACAATGAATTCTACTGCCACCGATTGTACCCGTCCAGCAGAAAGACCCGGAGCAATTTTTTTCCATAACAATGGCGATACCGTGTAGCCCGCTAAACGGTCTAATATTCGTCGGGTTTCTTGTGCATGCACCAAATTCATATCAATATCACGGGTGTTATCCAGTGCGTTCTGAACCGCTTCCTTGGTGATTTCTCTGAAAACCATTCTCTTTACTGGCACTTTTGGCTTTAATACTTCTAATAAGTGCCATGAAATAGCCTCACCCTCACGGTCTTCATCGGTAGCCAATATAAGTTCGTCCACCCCTTTTAATTTATCTTTCAGGCGCTTAACAATCTTTTTCTTATCTGGTGGGGTCACATAAATCGCAAAATATCGGTCGTCTGGATTAATACCCAAACTAGACCAACTCTCCTTTTTGTACTTAGCAGGTACCAATTTGGCCGAAGATGGTAAATCTCTGATATGCCCCATGGATGAATCCACCTCATAGCCTTTAGGCAAATACTTACTTATGGTCTTTGTTTTTGTTGGGGATTCTACGATTACGAGTCTTTTCATGGGTCTTTTTATTGGGAATAAAAGATGTAAATAATTGGGCGGTAATTAGTTTCTTATCTTAAGGAATAGATTACAAATTCTCTACCAAGTCTTTTAACTCTTCTGCATGCGCTTTGGTATTCACTTTTTCAATGACTGCCAAAATAGTACCATCTGTATCAATAACAAAGGCAGAACGGGAAGGGGCTTCATAAACTTTTCCGTACATCTTTTTTTCCACCATAGATTGTGTGGCTTTCGCAAAAGCGTGATCAGGGTCTGATAACAAGGTAAATGAAATACCCTGTTTATCAGCATATTTTTTATGTGAGCCACAGGTATCTTTACTTAAGGCCATTAGATGATACCCTTTTCCAGCAAACCACGATGCGTGTTCAGCTAAACTTGCTGTCTGTTTATCACAGCTTCCAGTGTTGTTTTTCATATAAACTGACACGATAGCTCTGCGGTCAAGTAATGACGAGAAAGGTTGTTCTTTTTCTTGGCCATTGTTCACTGTTTTTATCATAAAATCGGTATCGATTTTGCTTCCAATCTCTATCATAAATTTTCCTCGTTCATTTATTGTGTGCTGGTTGATGTGTTTGCTCATTAACCACTAAACTTGTTCTTCTTCTAAGGTGTTATGTAAACGGTTATCAAAGACAAACAGATTATCATAACGGATAATGTGGCTTCATTCGTTCGCCTCTGAAGACCTTCTTTCATCCCCGTTTATTTCGGAAAATTACCGCACTAAAGATACTTATGACGGGTGTAAAGTAGATACTTTGCAGTGGTGGCTGCTACAAGTGAGTGATCAATTACTCCTGACTGAACAAAGTCTAAAAACTGTTCAATGGGTAATAAATGCACCTGAATACGCTCGTTTCCATCAAGCTTTTGCTCGGCTACTTTTTCACAGTTCAATGCCAAAAAACTATGCGTATAATTATCTTGCATTGCCGGATTTGAACTAACTTTTCCCAATGAAATCCACTCTTTGGAAATAAAGCCCGTTTCTTCCAAGAGTTCTCGTTTGGAGGTTTCTATTGGATGTTCACCAGGATCACACACCCCACCAGCCAACTCTAGGGTAGGGGCTTGTAGTCCATATCTGTACTGCTCGACTAGAATCACCATCTGATCCTTCGTTAATGCCATTACGTTTATCCAATCCGGGGCTTTTAACACAGAAAAGCTTGCTCTAAGCAGTTCTGAAGCCAATATCATATCCCTTTGAACTAGTTCAAATATCTTTGTGACCTGCAAAGTACGTTCTTGTTCAGTATTCCAAGATTCAATGGTAAAAGTGAAATCAGTATGCATAAATATCTAGTAAAAATAGGGAAAAACTTGAGGGTTAGAATTGTGGAGAATCTACGGTATTCTAGCATCTATCACTGCGTTATCTCCTCCAATTAAATTTCTTTATATTAGTATATGAAAAAAATTATGTCCATCTCACCTGATTCGTTTACCAGAGAAGATGTAAAGCTACTCTGTGAGCGTATGGATCAGCTTTTTGATGAAGGATTTTATCCTCATCTCGAAATACATCGAGAATACTCCAAGCATAACCCAAGGTTACGTGGAGAAATGGCACACCCAAAAGTATTTAGATGGTACTTAATCCGCGAACTATATCGGCTTTTAAGCAAAGGAGCCTCTATACATTTACGTCAAAAAAGAACACGTATTGCACTCAATGATCCTACTCTATTATCCCATATGGATGAAGAAGAATGGGATTTTACTAAGAAAAAGTTGTTTTTGTTTTCTCCTGAGCGTGTAGACCTTTCCATTAATAGGTTGCTACATTACACTGGAACTAAGCCGGAACATTTTCAACGGTACATCTTGTTTACTAACTATGATATGCATGTAGAGGTTTTCAAAGACAGGTTTTCAGATGCAATAAAACCAGATAATGAAGGGGTTCAGATGCCCGCTTATCACTGGGTACAACCTAACAATACCGGTATTAGTCTCATTAATATTGGGGTTGGCCCATCTAATGCTAAAACCATAACCGATCACATCTCGGTATTACGACCCGATGCAATGATTATGGTGGGTCATTGCGGTGGTTTACGAAATCATCAGCAAATCGGGGATTTTGTTTTAGCAAGCGGATACTATAGGGACGACCGTGTTTTGGACGACGTTTTTCCTATTGGAAATCCAGTCATACCCAACTATTTGCTCAACAGTTATCTAAAACAAGCACTAGACCAGCATGATATTGAGCACAGAATTGGAACAGTATTTACTACAGCCAATAGAAATTGGGAGTTTTCCGCCAAAGATACCGTGCAGCGTATCCACCAAAGCCGGAGTGTTGCTATAGATATGGAATCGGCAACCGTTGCTACCAATGGCTTTCGATATCGTGTCCCTCACGCTACCTTACTGAGCGTAAGTGATAAACCACTTCACGGAAAGCCGAAGCTTAGTCAACAGGCTCAAGAGTTTTATAATCGTTCAAAAAAACTTCACTTAGAATTAGTTCTCGAAACCATAGAGTCGGTTAAATTACATCATCCAGAGGGACTTCCCAATTCGAGTATTCGAGCAATAAATGAACCATTGATGGGTGGGGTTTAGATTTTTCCACCCTTGTTTCATGGACTACTAACCTCTTATTCAAGAATACCGGATCAAAAACGCACACTAAATCCAAGTTGAACACTGCGCCCTGCTGCCGAGATTCCAGAACTGTAGGGTCGATAACGCTGATCAGTAAGATTTTCTAATTGTAGAAGTATATTCCCCCAATCAGTAAACTCGTATTTTCCAACTAGATTCCACACCCCCCACGAAGGCGCGTAAGCTAAACCCTCTGCATCTAGTGCATATAGCTCTATTTTTTCGCGTTCAGTTACTGCCATCTGACTATGCGACTTAGTACCTTGGAAACGATGAATTAAAGATCCAGACCATGAATTATATTCATATGTGAGACTACTTTCCCCAAAATAAGGGGCCACATGTCTGGAGGGGCTTATCGAACCATCGTCCAATTCTTCTTCTCCCTTTTGCAGGTTCATTCGTGTAGTTAATAACCATCGATTATTTAGTTGAGCATCCAAACTCCATTGCAGACCATAAACTTGAGCATAAGCCGCATTCTGTATCGCTTGTATTCGGGAGATAATACCTTGGTAGAGTATGGTTGTTTGCCCGTTTAGTTCGAAATCTCTACGTACCATTGCATTTTCTAGATGCGTCCAATATGCATTCACTTCTAGCTTAAGCCCATTTATTACTCTATGAACAACGCCTGCATCTATATTCCAAGCATATTCTGCCATTATATTTGGATTGGGCACAGTTACCGCACCCGGTTCTGAATCAAATATCTTTCCCATATCGTCCACATTAGGGGATCGAAAGGCTGTTCCCAAATTTAGTTTAAGTACCCAATCATTATTGGGCCTACTTATAAGTCCAAAAGAACCTACCACAGCACGATCTCTAAGATTTGCCGTTTCAAATAACTGTGTATCTAGGCGATCTGAGTCTCCAAATTGTGCATCGATGTGATAAGTGTTATAACGTACACCGGCTTGTACTTTCGTGGTCGTATTAATTTGAATATCAGAATGTAGGAAGGCTGCCGAGGAGGTCCAGGTGGCGTCAGGATATCTAGGTAAACCAGCTTTGGATGCATCGGTAGAAAGTTGCCGAACATGCGCTTCAGAATTTACCTTGTTTTGTACCCATTCCACGCCATAACTAAGCAACATACGCTCATTTAACCATTTAATGGCGTCAATATGAATAGAATTTGCTTGGATGAGTTCATTCTGTTTTTCGATGGATAGCTCTCCAAAATTTCTACTAATTCTACTTTCCCAAAATTGTTGATTCGCCCCTTTTATAACTAACTGATCATACATAGCCCCATTGGTATTGCCACCCATTTTTAGTGATAACAGATGCATTTTCCAACCCTGTGGCCCATAATCCCATTGTGCGTATCTTGGAAGTCCATCTTGGAGCCGTAGATGACGGTCATATCGCCCGTAATTTGAGGTCTCAGAGTACTGAAAAGTATACTGCACATCCATACCGTCGGTAGGTTGCCACCGAATTTTTTGCAGAGTATTCCACTGATCGTAACCCGAAGGAATTTGTAACAAAGGGTCGCTCTGTTCAACGATTTTATCAGGCACTGGCTCATCATTAAGAGGTTGAAATGTGCCTTCCCAATCATCCACATAATAGTTTTTTACATAATCATCCGGACCATTTGATCCCTGACGAAGATGGTCGTACCGATAACGGCTAATACTTCCAAGCCATGCCCATTTGTTCCATCCCAATTGTACATTAAAGTGTCCGGTACGCTCATTATTTGCGGTAGTGCCTCGGATTACCGCATTCCCACTGACAATGGGATTAAATACCTTTCTTAAACTATCCAAGGCAAATTCTGGGGTTAAGGTCTCAAAACTCATTACCCCGCCAATTGCATCACTCCCATACATCACCGAGCTAGGTCCAAATAGTATTTCAGTGCGCTGCATGGAAAAAGGGTCCAAATTAATGACGTTCTGTATGTTACCGCTTCTAAAAATAGCTGTATTCATCCGAATTCCATCCACACTATACAGTAAACGGTTGGTGGCAAAGCCACGAATCATGGGGCTTCCACCCCCTTGCTGACTTTTCTGGATGAACACCTTACCGCTGAGCCCGAGTGCATCAGCCATCGTCTGTGGTTGACGGCGTTCAATAACCTCTGGCTCTATGATTGAGATAGCTTGTGAGACTGAGGTGTAATTTTGCTTCCATCGAGTGGCCGAAACTACTACATTTTCTAGCTGAAAAATTTCCGACTCTAAATATAAAGTATCGTTCAGTGCTCGTAGTTCTTGGTAACTAAGTACTATTTTACGATATCCTAGCGCCTGAATTTCAATTTGCACTTGCCCCCTAAACCGGTCGATTCGAACACGGCCTTTTGCATTACTAACTTCTGAAATGGCTGCTTTTTTACTCCAAAAAGTGACCCCAATAACCGGAGCTTCATCCTTACTATCCAATACTAACAATACGATAGGCTCTTCACCATAAGGCATAGTGTATGCAGCGTACATGGATGTACTTAGTGCAAAGCTAGCGGCGAGTATCAAAAAGAAACTCGTTCGTTTCAACAACCAGCTGGAATTAGGAGATAGTATGCAGGACTGTAACATAGTCCCGAAATATAACAGTTATAAAGGCGAAGATGAGGACTCAATTAACTTTTTACTTCCCCTAACAAATATGCTTTTCTTAAGGGCTCATTTAGCCGCTCAATGGCATATCGAAGCATCGTTCTTGGCATGAAAGCATAGTGCTGATTAAGAAAATCCAATAGTACCTCTTCTTCCATTTTACCTACCTCTCGTAACATCCAACCTACAGCCTTATGAATGAGATCATGAGGATGCTCTAATAATTGTTCTCCCATCCAAAGGGTACTAGAATAGTCTCCCCGTTTAATGAAGCGATAGGTACTTACCACGGCAATACGCACCTCCCATAGATCTTTTGAAGCTACCCAGTCCATCAAGAGGCTTCGGTCTCGATCCCAAAACCAATCACCTAAAATCTTGTGCGCCGAGGTATCTACTAAGTCCCAATTATTGATGTATGATCGATAATCTATGTACCACTGCACCCACTCCTTTTTTTCATTCTCAGTCTTAGCCTTTTCATACCAATGCGTTAAAATAAAAAGGGCCGTTAAACGGGCCTCGTGAACTGGGTGTTCCATGAGTATATGCCACTGATCAGGGGATAATTTTCGCCAAACTTTTTTGGCTATTGCGCGCTGAATTGGTACTCGAATCCCCCAAAAAATGTCTCCCTCACCATATTGTCCTTTTCCTGTCTTAAAAAACCCTTGCATGCGCTCTGCATGCGCTTCGCTTGCTTGGTGTTTGAGCAGAGTCAGTACCTTTTCGGCAGTAATCATAGGTGGCGTAGACTTGTGTTATTTTTCTATTTGTCTTCCCAAAATAATGCTTTAATCCTCTTACTACTAGATACATTCAAACTATCTTTGAATCTGTAACGAGTCAAATCATCTTTTCTAGGGCTTTCTGTGCCCTCTGCATCACTCTTAGGAAAGCGTAACTGACTCAACTGTATAAATACTTCATATATATTACGTTCGCTACCCGATTGTTGATACACTTCCCCGCCGATAGCAACCACCGGCGTCGGCGTAGCGGAAAAAGTTCCATCAACCCGTTGGAATACCGAATATTTGAATTTCTTTACCTCTACTTGTTCGATAACCCATAAACTATCCGACCTCGATAAACCAAACTCGTCGATCATAGATTCCCACTGTTGAAAATGAAACCAATCTCGAGCTCCCACAGCAGAAAAGGCTTTTTCATACACTAAATTCAATTTATCCTGTACACCTAGACCTGCCTTTGCTACCGAGATAGCATCAATATTCACCTCTGCAGATTGATCTAGGAAAAGGGTTAACTCCGCCTCTGGAAATCGGATACGGGTATCTTGAAACTGTTCATCTCGTAACAGGTTGGGTAGCTGTTCCGGGAAAAGCTGATCATTTTCTTTTCTAATTACCTGTCCAATCAAATACGGAGCGCGCTCAGGATTCAATCCCTGAACTCGAAACAATCCATCGGTGTCTATCTCTAAAACTTGACGACTTTCATACGAGCCTAATTGTCCAGCCACAATAGAGTCCAAATCGGCCATGAATAAGTCATAGGCCTGAGTAAGTGTTGTAGAGGTATCGGATCGATGCTTGGCTCTAAATCCCCAAAAATCTGAGAGGGTAGCGCCGAACGTAATCACCAATACCAAAAGGAGAAAGGTAATACCAATAGCCCAATTACGAATTTTTTTTCTGCGCTGTAAAGTTACAGCGCTCTTTGATGGTGAGTTCCCTAAATCTTTCATTTTATACTAGCTAAAATGAAAATGTAACGTAGCTTAAACCAATGTTATTGTTCTTTTAGCTGATATCCTGCTTTAGCTACCGCTTCTTGAATTTGCTCAGCGCTTAATTCCTCACTTTCTACGGTTAGTATTTTTTGTGGGTTGTTTACATCAACTTCCCACTTTGTAACTCCATCAAGTTCGTCTAGAAATGGTTTTACTTTCGATAGACATGCATTACAGGCTATGTTTGATGTAAATGTGAATACCTTCATGATTGAATTGATCGTTTTGAATTTGGTTGACTTAAAGTGGTTTGATTTTCAGTCGAAGGCTGTTCGTTACCACCGAGACCGAGCTAAAAGCCATTGCAGCGCCAGCTATCATTGGGTCTAACAAAAAACCATTAATTGGATATAATACCCCTGCGGCAATGGGTATTCCAATGATATTATAAAAGAACGCCCAAAAAAGGTTTTGACGAATTCCTCGAACTGTATCATGAGACAACTTAAATGCCTTAGCCAACAAGCCCGGATCGGATGAAATCAAGGTCACCTTTGCCACATCCATCGCAATATCAGAACCCTGTCCCATGGCTATACTCACATCGGCAGCGGCTAGCGCTTCGGAATCATTAATCCCATCCCCAACCATTGCTACGATGTGATCTTGAGCTTGAAGAGACCGTATTTTCTCTGCCTTTTGCTCGGGTAACATCTGTGCCCAGACCTCCTCAATTCCCAATTTATCCGCTACTGCTTCAACGGTTTTAGAACTGTCACCCGATAGCATTATAACTCGCAATCCCTGTCGGGTTAAAGCATCAATACTATCTTTAGCTGTGGGTTTCAGTGGATCGGCTAAGGCAAATAAGGCGCGTATTTCTTCGTTCATCACAAAACCAACCACCGTTTTGGCCTGACTTTCCCACTGTTTAAGACGATCTTCGTGATTGCTTAGTATGCCGGTATTCCAACTGTTGTTAAACCCATCTTGCAGATAGGAGAGACTACCTAAGGCATAGCGATTACCCTTTTTATCTTCTGCCTGTACCCCTTTTCCCGTAATACTTTCGAATCGAGTCAAAGCAATTTCATCTTCATTGGCATCGTAATCAGACTCAAAATGAGCCAAAAAAGCATCCGCTAAGGGGTGTTCTGATCGATGTTCAATAGCCCAAATTATAGCAGTTATATTCGATTTTTCCTTTTCTAACCCATCTAAAAACCACTTTTCATCCGATAAGGCTGGCTGGCCTTGGGTAAGCGTCCCCGTCTTGTCCAACACCACCGTATCCACCTTATGTGCTAGTTCCAAACTTTGGGCATCTTTAATCAATATCTGATGCTCCGCTCCCTTGCCAATACCCACCATGATGGCCGTAGGTGTAGCGAGCCCCAATGCACACGGGCAGGCAATAACTAGCACCGCCACCGCAGATAAAATAGCCTGAGTAAGCATAGACTGCCCACCGACTACCATCCAAACCACCAAGCTCAGTACCGCTATTCCCAAAACAATAGGTACAAAAACGCCGGCGATCCGATCCACTAATTTTTGAACTGGAGTCTTAGTTCCTTGCGCCTGCTGAACACGAGAAATGATTTGCGATAAATAGGTTTGCTTACCCACTTTTTCAGCAATAAAATAAAAACTTCCTTTCTGGTTGATGGTCCCGGCGTAGACCTGTTCGCCCTTCTTTTTTAACACCCCTATGGGCTCACCCGTAATCATACTCTCATCAACATACGATTCCCCAAAAATAACCTGCCCATCAACAGGTACATGTTCTCCTGGTCGAACGATAATAATTTGTCCTTCTTTTACCCATTTTAATGGTATCACTTGCTCTTCACCCCGTTGAACATCAAAATTATCGGATATGGACGAACTATCCGTACGTTCCTTAGCCATCCATATATGTACATGTTTAGGCTGAAGCCCCATCAATTTTTTTAGGGCGGTAGAGGTATTCGATTTAGCACGTTCTTCGAGCCATTTTCCTAGCGAGACAAAAGCAATAATAACAACGGCAGCTTCGTAATACACATGAACCTCGTATCCTCTGGATAAGAGCACTTGAGGAAATAGGGTGTTAAAAAGACTGAACACGAAGGCAATTCCCGTACTTAGAGCCACCAAAGTATCCATATTGGATTGACCATGTCTAGCTTGTTTCCATGCATTTGCATAAAAATGGCGCCCAAAATAGAATAATACCGGTATTGACAGCACCAACGAAATCCACCGACCAGCTTCCCAGTCCATGAAACCCATACCAATAATAACTACTGGTACACTTAATAAAATAGACGCAATCGTTCGGGTCGTTACCTGTCGATAATACGCTTCCTGAGCTTTTTTCTGTGCTTCTGCTAGCTCATCACCAGATTCGTCATCGGACCAAAGCAATCCATATCCCACCTTTTTTAGGGCTTCATTGAGATCTTTTGGTGATATATTCTCTTCGTATTCTACCCATACTAGCTCAGTGGCAAAATTAACCTCCGCTTGCTGAACCCCCTTAGTGTGCGATAAAATACTCTCGACGCTGGAGGCACAAGCGACACAGCTCATACCAGTTACAGGGAATGCTTCTTTGACCATACCCTGTAAAGTACAAATCTACTTAGTCATTATTAATAGGCAAAACCGGATTTTCAATCTCTTCTAAGATATCAATATACTCTCCATCCCATATCTTTTGAAGCCGTAGAAGATGTACATCTGTTTTTGAAGCCAAATCTTCATAGACGGCATATTGCTGAGCTGTAGGCCGACCGTAACCGGTAGCAACGGTGCTTTTTAACGCCGCCAATTTGTTATTCAATCGTATTGGGAAATTCAATACATCTTGCGTTGCCTCCGCTTTGGTTTGAACCAATGCCTCTTCAATCTCTGTCATGGCTTTCATCATCAATTGTGCACGCTCGCGAAGAGCTTTAGATGTTTCGTCTGTTCCCAAACTTCCCATTTGGTCGCGGAATTCCTCCCGAACCGATCGAATCTTATTGATCGCTTTATGCGTGGAGTCTAATTTTGCATTTATGGTTTGAACTAATTCAAACTGTTCTACCAAATCTTCCTGTGAAATTTGTTCTAAACGTGGATCTTTTTTGACTTCAAACTCTTGTTCACCCACAAGCTCATCGCCCACATACATGCGCACGTCATAGGTCCCAGGCACCGCGCGTGGACCAGCCGTTGAACCCGCCCAGAGAATCTGACGACCATTTATGTTGGTCACTCCGGGATAATCTAGTCCCCAAGCAAAAGAGTGTAATCCAGCCTTATCACCAAGTGAGCCTCTAGGCGCCTGCTGTTCATCCTCATGGAATAGAGTAGATTCTCGTACAGGTCGTCCACGCCAGTCTTCTTTGCTAGAATAACTTTGCACAACTTGTTCACGCATATCCACAAATTCTAACTTAATTTCTTGGTCTTCGTCTTCTGCTAGATAATAGTATACCACCGCGCCACCTTGTGGATTTTGCCCGGAAGTAGCACTAGAACCCCAAGATTGTCCGCCAAATAAATAGGGATCTTCAGGATCGAATAGATGATGCTGCATAGCCAAAATATCATCCTGTAGTTGATGTAATACCGGCAGGTCATCTAGAACCCAAAAAGACCGACCTTGAGTTGCAACGATCAGATCCTTATCACGTTTGTGAACCGCCAAATCTGTAATAGGTACCGCGGGTAGATTTAATTGTAGTGATTGCCATTGTTCACCAGCATTAAATGACACATAGACTCCCGTTTCTGTTCCCGCATATAATAGCCCAGATCGGTTAGGATCTTCTCTTACAGCCCGGGTGAAATCCATCGGCGGAATGCCTGTGATAATGTTGGTCCATGATTTTCCATAATTAGTGGTCTTAAATAACATAGGACTAAAATCACCAAACTTATATCTAGTAGCAGCAATGTAAGCAGTCCCAGCGGCGTGGTGAGAGGCATCAATAATACTTATCATCGCTTCAGGCATATCTTTAGGTGTTACATTCTCCCAAGACTGACCATTATCTCTACTTATGTGAATGAGTCCGTCATCCGCACCCGCCCAAAATAATCCGGGCTCAATCGGGGACTCAACAAAAGAAAATATCGTGTTATAGTACTCAACGGATGTATCATCTTTAGTTATAGGTCCGCCTGATTCACCCTGCTTAGTTGAGTCGTTTCGAGTCAAGTCTGGGCTAATGGTCTCCCAGCTCATTCCTTCATCGGTAGAACGATGCACATGCTGCGAAGTAGCATATAAAACATCTGAGTTATGCGGTGAAATCACGATAGGGAAGGTCCATTGGAATCGGTATTTGGCGTCTTTGGCACCGGCACCCATTGGGTTATCCGGCCAAACATCGATGCGATCACTAAGTCCTAATTCCGAATCATACTTATTTAGATATCCACCATAACTGCCCCCAAAGGTTACGTTGGGATTCTCTGGATCAGGTGCTATATATCCACTTTCACCACCTGCCACTGGCCACCAGTCACGCTCCCCAATACTTCCACCATTGGTTCGGGATCGTATGGCAAAGGTACTGTTATCCTGCTGAGCCCCATAGATCATATAGGGAAACTGATTATCCGTTACTACCTGATAAATTTGAGCGGTAGCCGAGGTATAGTATGAAGACCATCCTTCTCCACCATTATAGGTAACTTGTCCGCCTCCGTCATCGGCTACTACCATCCGTTGTGGATCATTTGTGGCAATCCATAAATCATGATGATCGGAATGAGGAGTACCAATCCGGTCAAAATTTGCGCCCCCATCCTTGGATTTCCAAAAACCAACATTTAGCACGTAGACTACATCTTCATTTCCAGGATCAGCCACTACCTTAGAATAATACCAAGCTCTTTGGCGTAGGTTTCGATTCGCGCTAACACGGCGCCAGTTATCGCCACCATCTTCGGATCTAAAAAGACCACCACCGCTTGCATTTTCAACAATAGCAAAGACACGATTGGAATTTACCGGTGAGACAGAAACCCCAATTTTTCCAACTAAGCCCTTTGGCATACCAGGGTTTTGAGTGATCTCGGTCCAATTCTCTCCACCGTCAACACTTTTATATAGGCCACTTCCTTCACCTCCTGAACTCATCTCCCATGGACTTCTGTAGGCCTCCCACAGAGCCGCGAATAATATTCTAGGGTTATTTGGATCAACGGCAATATCAACGGCCCCAGTTTTAGCATCTTCGAACAATACTTGATTCCATGTTTTTCCTCCATCTGTGGTTTTATATACCCCACGCTCAGTAGATTCAACTGGGCCAAATAATTTACCCATCGCTGCAACCCATACTACGTCAGGATTTTCTGGGTGAATTTCAATATCTCCGATGAAGCGCGTTTCACCTAAACCTAACCAAGTCCATGTTTTACCTGCATCCGTGGATCGGTACATACCATCTCCTGCACTCATGTTTCCACGAATATCGGTTTCCCCCATTCCTACATAGATAACATTGGGGTCTGAATCAGCCACATCAATAGCTCCCACTGAGCCTGTTTTAAAAAAGCCGTCCGAAACATTATACCAAGTAGCTCCTCCATCGGTTGTTTTATATACCCCACCACCTGTGAATCCGGTGTAATAAGTATATGGCTCATCATCATGACCGGCAACTGCCACCGAACGTCCTCCTCTAAACGGACCTATATTTCTGTAGTTTAACCCACCCAATATTGCTGGATCAACATTAGGATTTTCTATATCCTGCCCATGCCCAAAGATTACCTCAGGCCCAGAAGAAGATCGTGAGCGGCTTTGGGCTTCGGCATCCATCAGCGGGAACAACAACATCAACAAGATAAAAATAGTCGTTAGATAGGTTTGAGCACCATTTTTTTGACCTAAAAAAGGCATAAAGACTCCGTTTAAAGAACTCATAGTCACGTAATTATTTCGTTGGCGGGTTAATGTTGTTAAGTACCGAAACCCTAAGCATATATGCAATGCCTAATCTTGAATAAACCACGCACTAGATTGTAGCTGATTAGACCAGGTGGAATACCAGTTAAGAGTTGATACAGGGGCATTCATTAAGGACTTTTCCGCCGATGACTGACCTAGTATGTCTGAAATAGCCGCCTCTAGTAATGGGTCTGCTGGATCACCGAGTGGCTTGGGTGATAGAATATTTTCAGATGCAACAATTTGAGCCTCAAGACCATCTATAAAGTCGGTTTCCTGATTTGCATTTAAATATTTAAGGGTCACCGGTAAAATTGCATAGTAAACAGGGGGGCTTTGGAAGGTCCCCGTGATCACAAACGAACCATAATATTTACCCAGTGTATTAGATCCCACCGTAATTACCTCCATGTAAGGCTTTAATCCGTTGATGAGAAGCTCACTAGCAGAGGCTGTTTCGTTGGTTGTGAGTACATAAATTCGATCTAAGCCCATGTTAACAGGGCCCTCTTGGAAACGTAAAAATAAATTCTCAGAATCGGCACCTTCCGATGTTTGATAAAAATTTTCTAACAGGGAATTGTATTCAAATTCAACAAAAATCTCTTCGCTTTGTGCCGCTTCTAAGGGAACTAATGCGTTTGCGAACTGTGTGGCGGCCGTAATTCTTCCACCCGGATTGTATCGTAAATCGATAACTAGCTCGTCAATATGTTGAGCTTTTAGTTCAGCTAGTCGTTCATTTAACCCATTTATAAATGAATCCGCTGTACCATCTATGAACTGGGCATAAAAAAGGTATCCGATGCGTTTACCTCCTGTTTCAATCACTTTTGTGGTGATGATTGGGTCTAATTGTAAAACTTCTTTTTGCACGCTCACTACACTATCTAAGTCTGTGATGCTCACCTTCTGAGTCTCTTGATCTAAAGCATAGCTACCCAATCCATAGCTCACATTCCCGTTAATTTGAAGTAATTCTTGATAATTCGAAGAACGTAAACTTTGCCCGTTTACGCTTAGAATAATGTCACCCCGTTTCAAACCTGCCTGCTGAGCGGGAGAATCTGGATACACATATTTCACCACCATAAATAACTGATCTCGATCACTAAATGACAAGATTGCAGGACTTATTCCAGACGAATACTGGCTACCATTAAGTTGATTGAGAAGCGTCTCTGCATCATCTGTCATGTAAGAAAATTCGTCCGTTCCATAGAGAATATCCTCGAAAAACTGTTCAGGTGCCAAATTTCCAGGGGCCAAACGGGGAACCACAAAATTCCAATAATAATACGTAGACATTTGATTCTGTATCCAAGAGTTCACATCTAGATATTGACTGCCTACGCCGGTTGGATCATCACTACATTGCACAAAAAAACCTACGCTGAGCAATAACCCAAGACACAAGGACAGAAATCGTTTCATTGAATAATGGTATACTTTCTAGTAGATGAGATACTACTAACTAAATACGAATCGAAAGGTAATGGTTCCCCACTGCGCTTGCTGAGGTACACCACTAGGTAAACGCGAAAAACGCCAAGATCTTAGCGTTCTGAGCACTTCGGTTTCTAACTCTGCATTCATTTTTCGAAGCGGAATTATTCGGCCAACCGTTCCATTGGGCCGCACCTCGAAACGCACCGTTATAACAGCTTCTGCATTGGCCACATTGGTAGGTAAAGGTTGTACCATCGGAGCTCGTTCAATATCTCCCTCCCATTTTAACTCGTAGGGCGCTGTTTCATCGGTATCGGTGCCTGAACCCTGATCGGAATCGGTTGCACCACGATTGCCATCGGGATCTCCACTTTCCTCCGCTCCATCGCTTTGGTCTTCATCCATTTGAGATTGAGTGGGGATCTCAATTTCTTCTTCGGCTACTTCTGAGGCATTCTGTGATGGATCCAAAATCTCCGTATCCGGAGTTTGAACCGTCTGTTCAATGACTTCTTCTATTTCATCCGGTAAGTCTACTGGCTTTGTGTTTTCAAGGGCGGATGTTTCTGGGGTGTTTTCAGGCTCGGGTGCATCTTCCACCGGTTCTTCGGTCGGGGTTTTCGAAGGGTTTTGGCGGGTAGCAACTTGCTCATTTTGCTGCTCAGAAAATTCCGAAAGTTGACCAGATTGAAATTCTCCAAATTCAACTTCTATAAAGGATGGCCGCATTCCCTGATCTAAATCAATGCTGTACCAGATAGAAAAAAGAAGTAATAGCAACGCAGTAATACTACTAACCGCTAATCCTCTGCGTTCATCAATATTTAGGGAGTCGGATTGCATTTAATATGAACTTTGTTCGGTTGCCATCACCAATTTTAATTGTAGGGCTTTTCCAATATTTAATACCCGTACTGCATCATCAACCTTCGCATCTTTATCGGCCCGGAGGACGATTATTCCGTCAGGCTTAGCGTTGCGCGATTCACGAATAGCTAAGGCTAATTCTCCCTGAGCGGTCAAATTGCCGTCAACGTAAAATTGCCCATCTTTGGTGATTGCAACAGATATATAATCCTGTTGAGTAACGGATGAAGTTTCAGCTTTTGGAATATTTACCTGTATCCCAAAGTTGCTTACAAAGGATGAAGTCAGTAAAAAGAATATGAGTAACAACAGAACAATATCCGTTAAGGAAGACTGCGAAAACAGCGATAAGGGGGCTAAGCGTTTGTCATCTCGACGAAAATTTCTAGCCATAATAATGCTACTTTTTGGTGGCTGGGGTTTGTAGTAGGTCGATGAAATCGGCAGAGGCATTTTCGAGTTCAAATATTGACCTGTTTATTTTGCCCAATAAAAAATTATAGAACCCAAAAGCAATCAGGCCAACCATAAGGCCTGCAGCAGTTGTGATTAAAGCCTCCCAAATACCCCCCGCTAACGCGCTAGGATTCACATTTCCCTGCAAGGATTGTATATCCATAAAGGCTTCTATCATACCTGTGACCGTGCCCGTAAAACCCAATAGGGGAGCTACCCCAGCTATGGTGGCCAACCAATTCATTTTCTTTTCCAAAAAGAAAATTTCTTTTTTACCGGCATTATCAATGGCATCTTCTATATCTCGAATCGGCCGACCCAATCGCTTAATACCTGCCTTAATAATTCGAGCCAAGGGCTTATCAAAGGTATCGCAATACTGTATGGCTTGATCTTGTTTACCGGACTTGAGCATAGATTCAATCGATCCTAAAAAAGCTGATGTATCTGTCTTCGTTCTCCCAAGGGCACTCCAACGTTCCACAATCACATAAACAGCCAAAAAAAACAGGCTTAAAATTGGAATCATTAGTATTCCACCTTCAATCATTAGATCGAAAAAGCTAATACTCTCCGGTTCCATCATATTGGTCAATGTGTCCACCATTGCGCTATCTTGCATCTTAAAGGCAAAGGTTCTGGTTAATAAATTTGCAAATAGAGTCATAGGTAATGCCATTAAATTTTGGTAATAAAGTAATCGTCAATAAGTTCTTTTGGTAGTTCCTTAGCTACTTCAAGGGCCTGTTCCACTGTTGCAAACTGCCCTATACTAACGCGCCACATTAATCCGTAGCGGTCCGAGTTAACGGGTGAAAGTAAACTTCGGTATCCAGCGATGATATATTGTTCATACTTTTCCATCGCACTTTGACGATTTGAAAGCGAAAAAAGTACCAAGGTGTAACCACCATTAGCTCGCCTGTCAACTTCCCCCATTAGTCCATATAATGGCTGATCTGCCGGAATTTCAGTGGCATCTTTTGCCATAATTGGAGCACTCACCACCGAGTCTAGATGTGTACTAAGAGAATTATTTTCTTGGTTAGTTGTAATCTCTTGATTTGTAGCCATTGAATTTGAGTCTTCAACAGCGAAGTCATTCATTATATCATCTACCGCCGTCGAACTTTGCTGCTCTTCTTGAGAAGAACTAAGATTTTTGGAAGTAGCAATGTTCGATGGTTCAGAACTCGGATTACCCACCAACATAGCAGGTTCCTCTAGTATAGGTTTTAGGTAAAATTGCCATCCCGTAAACATAGCAGCTATAAAAACAATCCCTATTCCTACATACAGAGGTGTTAAATTGCGTTTC
>JAYPBC010000003.1:105925-118390 GCA_038124025.1 Balneola sp.
TCAGGCTCTTGATCAACTTCAGACGCTTCATTCATTTCAAGTTTCTCTTTTATACCCTCAGTACCCACATCTTCCACTTCGGGCTCTTCCGCTTCCTCAATACCCACATTAATATCATCCGATACAACAATAGGCTGCATTCCCGCATATTTGAAATTAATTTCGATAGCGAATGAAGGATCTAACTCTAGAGAAAACGCCGATGCATCTTTTTTCAATATTCCTAAACCAGGTAGCTGAACTGCATTGGTGTTGTTCAACTCATTGTTCAGGTGAGTGGTAAATTCAGCTAATAATTTCTGCGACTCCTCCTCAGAAATAGACAGCTCCTCCGCAACAATTTGTATAAAATCTAATGGCTTCATTCCGTTTCCCTTAGGTCTTCCCTAGTATCTTCTGGGCTAAAATGAACGGTGTCTTTAGGAGGATACGCCACGGTTCTCCCTTTTTCATCGCGTGAAAAATGCTGAGGTTCATGAATTCGACTGAATGTTCCAACTCCTTCTAGTTGAACTGATTCACCCGCTAATAATTGCACCTTAATAAGGGCTGAAATTTTCTCTATTTGCTTTTCATCCATCATAGCTAATCCTAAAACTCAAGGCTTATACCCCAATACAAATGCAATGGTGCTTCCTGAAAACCCTGCCACCATTCATAACGCTGTGAGAGAAGATTATTTATCCTTATATATGCACCTAGACGTTCATTAAATGAATACTGGATCTTTGAATGTACTAAAATAAAGCCATCCAATTCCTCAGATCCCATAGTTGTCCTAGGCCCTATGACCATCGTACTTGCCCCAAGAAGTAACTTCGGAGTAATTGAATAACGTAGACTGCCTTCAATTTTTATTTTTTCTTCAAAGGGTATGTCTTGATTTGTAGTTAATCGTGGACTTCTGAGACTAATTTCCGCCACCCCTTGCAGATCCCCATCTAACCAGACAGCCGAGCTACCCAGATAAAATTTAGTCACTTTGGCATCGGCATAATTTAAATTATAAAACAGTTCTTGCGCATTTGCGGTTGGGTTATCAGGATTTATAGCCTCCAATTGTTCTCGCTGAGCATAAGCAAAACGATTAATTTGCTCCCACTGAAGTCCGGAATAGATTCTGCTATTTTGCATGAAATTCCAGAATACTTCGGCTGAAATACCTAAATGGTAAGAATGTTGTAGTTGGCTCGATGGGGTTAGAAACCGGTTATATCCTTGCCATTGCCGTAAAGAGGGATTCTTTAGCGTACCAGATAAGCTCGCAAATCCACCAAAGACATCGTTGTAATTATAATTGACCGTCACATCAGGTTCTAAGTAGACTCCACTGTTGATTGTATCATCTGCATAAGCCAATGATGTCTGTATATCCACTGACAAGGTGTAATCAAATAGCCGGGCGTATCCAGCCCCAGCCCTAATAAGGTACAACAAATTCGTACTTCCATTTAGCTGATTGGAATGAATATCTACACCCGATTGAAGACTCCAGTATTCACGAACTTCTTGACCCGGCCAGCTTCGGTATAGCTCTGCTACTACAAATGAAGAGGATCCTTCATCCTGTATGACCGGAACAATTGATTTCAATTCACTATCAAAGAGGCCGAGCTGAATTGCGTAACTATTTTTATGGAAGGCGTTTTTTTGCTCATCTAGGCCAACAGACCAAACTATACCCTGATTAGCTTTCTTTGGAATGCCTCCTAACAGATTTTGCATTTCGTCACTAAGAGCATACATTCTATTGAAGTCATTATGTAAAACTAACTGACTCCTAAACGTTTTGCTTTCGGATAGTTTTTTCGAATAATTTACATCGACTCCTAAGTTCCTATATCCGCTGGCATTGTCTAAATGACCCGATGATGACTCAAAATTAGTAGCTATTCCTAGTAAGCCATCCTCCGTGGGAGAATAATAATTTATTCTAAGCTCCGGACTCACAAACCATCCCATTCCAAGTTGGCTGCTCACCTTTGGGCGCAGAGGTGTTACCCAAACCATTTTAGCCGGTTCTTGAGGTCTATCCAGAGCAGTGACAGATATTCCTGAAACAGCTGCTTCGCGTGATTCTAAGAAGGGCATTCGGTTTGGATCAATTTGAAAGACCCTAGGCCTTGGGTTAAAGCCCAAAATAGGTTGTCGCCTCAAGCCAGGAAAATTAGCTTTGAATTCGCTTCTAATTTCAATGTCTTGTGGATTAATTTCCGGCAACAGTGTATTCTGTGCGCCTTGTGCAAATATATCGACACTCATCAACCAAAAAAATAACGCTATTAGAAACCCATAAAAAGTGGTAGAGCTACTGGTTACGGTGAAATCAGTCATTTCTGTTTGTGCTGAATAGGGTACAATTGAATGCTTATCCATAGTACTAAAGGTACACTTTTTAGACATTTTGGGCAGTAGCCTCTCGCCGTAACGAAAGAAACTTATCTATCGCTAAGGCAGCTGGGGCAATAAGTATAACCAATGTCAAGGTCGCGGCATGCGTTATCGTTGCAAAAGCTAATCCTGTAGGTTCTGGAACCATATACAATATGCCCAAACTAAAGCTAATAAAATAGTGGTAACTTCCTATACCTCCTGGGGTTGGAATGGATAATGCCACCGCAGAAGCCATTGTTAGAATAGCAGCATCTGCCCAACCTAAGTCAAATCTTACGGGTAAATCAAACATCCAAAACGGAATGTACATCATGGCAATATATCCAATCCAGATAAGGACGGTATACCCTATGAATAATAGTGGTTGATCTAACTTTTTAATACTAAACACCCCTTCTACAAATTGAACCATGATGCCGCGTATTTTACGTAGCCAGTTGGATTCTAGGCGTGCTGAATTCAACTTTTTATAGAGAATCCACCCACCCAAAACCAGCCCCATTCCAAGTAATAATAATGGCCAGATAGTTAAAAAAAGAGCCGAATATACCTGGCTATCGGCAAGGTCTATACCCAAAAGACGGCTTAAAATATCTACGTCAGATAATAAAAAGTATGCTACTAAACCCATGATAATAAGCATAGATATAACATCAATAAAACGCTCTAGTACAATGGTTCCTATGAGCTTTGAATTACTTTCACCAAGCTGCTTAGCAACATACATAGGCCGGGATATTTCACCTAATCTGGGAAAGGGTATATTAATTAAATACCCAAACATTACCCCAGCAAATAGGGTGGACCGGTGAGCACGAAGTTTGGTTCCCCCAAGTAAAAGTCTCCAGCGTTCCGCTCGAATGTAGTGGGAAAAGGTCAACGCCATACTGAAGGGGATTAACCATGCCCAACTCATGCCTACGGTTGCTTGCCTAAGATCATCAAAAGACACGTTTGAAAAAGAAAGCCACAAGAAAAATACCGCAAAGGTAATACCAACAATATATTTTATTGCCTTATTCATAGCGCATATCAACTACTTCGGCATCTTCCGGAATAATTAGTTCAAAAAAATTGGTGCTAGCAGGAAGGTATTCAACCTCTGAAAAACTAGTTTGCATTCGATTAGCTCCCATGTCTAAAGCGGATAGATCAAATGGCTTAAGATCCGAATGAACACGGATACTCATTTGCTCAAAAGTGCTAAATGGATCCGAACTTTGAAGCTTGAATTCCTGAGTGTTGCGCCGGGTTGTAGTCTTTACCACTTGATAGGTATTTCCAATTCCTCCGATAATTTTAGATGGGGCAAAATCATCAAGTTCCGAGTCATACTCACTTATTATAACTCTATTCCTACCAAGATCAAGCACCTTAGAAAGCTCTCCATCTACCACAATAATCTGTCCGGCTGTCTCTATTCTATACTGTTGCCATCCTATCCAAATACTACCTTCATTCGTTGATGTTTCCTGAGTATATGCGTCGGTAAACTCATGGCTAAAGCGGGCTGAGAGAACTTCTCCACTCCTAATTTTGTCCTGAATTAAACTAAGAAAATTATCTTGAGCTGGAAGAGAAGATGCCATCAAAAATACCACGATAAAGCTTAACCAAACCCTGGAAGATTGACGGCAATGAACCACTGATGTCCGCCTAAAGCTCATTGAGGCCATCCAAAATTTCTTGGAGTTCTTCTTCGGTTTCTACCAAAACATCTCGAGCTGTACTACCCTGATATGGTCCAACAACACCGGCGTTGAAGAGTTGATCAATTATTCGTCCAGCCCGATTGTAGCCTATTTTTAGCTTGCGCTGTAACAGTGAAACCGATCCTTGTTGGTGTAAAATGACTACTTTTGCAGCCGTTTCAAACATATCATCAATATCTTCTAATGGATCTGGGACCCCACCAGAGCTTTCATCATGCACGATTGGAAGATAAAAGGGCTCTTTATACCCTGCTTGCGAGCCCACAAAACCATTAATTCGCTCAACTTCCTCCGTTGATACAAAGGCATTTTGTATACGGGTCATACCTGCACCATTGGTAAATAACATATCTCCCATCCCTACCAATTGATCAGCACCTCCCACATCCAATATAGTTCTAGAATCGACCTTAGATGCAACTTGATAAGCCAAACGAGCTGGGAAATTTGCCTTAATGGTACCAGTAATTACGTTTACCGAGGGGCGCTGCGTAGCCACCACAAGATGGATTCCTACCGCTCGTGCTAATTGAGCTATTCGTGCGATCGGCTCTTCTATTTGTTTGCCAGCAGTCATCATCAAATCGGCAAGCTCATCGATAATTACCACAATATACGGTAAGTGCCGATGGCCTAAGTCCGCTTCTAGCCCTTCCTCTTTATACTTCTTATTGTATGCTTTTATGTCCCGGACCATCGCCATCTTTAACAGGTCATAGCGTTCATCCATTTCCTTGGTAACACTGTTCAACGTATCAAGCGCTTTTGAAGTATCCGTAATAATGGGCTCATCGGAATCCGGCAACATGGCCAAAAAGTGATTCTGAATATTTCTATAAAGAGATAATTCTATCTTCTTAGGATCTATCATCACAAACTTTAAATTATCTGGATGACATTTATACAGTAAACAAGTGATAATGGTATTTATACCCACTGACTTACCAGAACCGGTTGCACCTGCAACCAACAAATGGGGCATTTTAGCTAAATCCATCATAAAGACCTCATTTTCAATGGTCTTACCAAAGGCAACGGGCAAGGCCATATCGGTCTCAACAAACTTACGGGTTTTTATCACCTGCTTAATGTAAACCGTCTCGCGGGTCGTATTAGGTACCTCAATTCCGACCGCAGACTTACCGGGTATGGGAGCTAAAATTCTAAGTCCCTTAGCCGCTGTTGCCATTTTTAAATCATTAGCATAACTCTCAATCTTACTAATCTTTACATCTGGTGCTGGCTGTAATTCATATAAAGTAACGGTTGGACCAACGATCGCATTAATACCTAAAATATCAATTTTATGCTGGCTAAGTTTCTCCATGATAATCCGCTTATTCTCCTGAATCTCCTCCATATCAACCTCATTCCCCTCATTTGGAGGAGTATTTAATAGGTCAATGGTTGGAAACTGATACCGGATAACCGGAGCCTGCTTAGCCTTTTCTCTATTCTGACGATCTAACTCTTTATCATCGGCTTGTTCTTCTTCTTCCCCCACAAAAACCGAAACTTCTACTTCATCAATCTCATTGGCATGGGGGGGCTTATTCTCGTCAATCTTTACCAAATCAGCCCTGGGACTCACATCCACTTTTGACGCCTCTGCTCGCTCCTGTTCCAATCGCTTTTCATCTTCAACCTTTGATCGTTCAATAATTTCATCAATATCAACCTGCTCTTTTTCTTTACGAGCCAATGGATTTGTAGCCTTTTTCCCACTCTTTTGGTTCAATTTATTTTCAGACTCTTGTGCTGCTTTTTGCTCTTTATTACGGTCTAATTCTGCCTTTTTTTCTGCTATACGCTCCTGCCTTTCTTCTTTTTTCTTCTGCTTTACCGCCTCTCTCTCAATTTTTTTATCCTTCTGCTTCTCTCGAAAATCATTCCACCAATACTTTATGTTATCGATGGTTTTTTGCAAATCACGATCGACAAACAAAAGTGCATTAACGCTTATCAAAACCAATAAAATAAACAATGAGGCAATACCAGTGATATTTTGCAAAATACCGGAGAGCTGCAGTCCCGCTGAGCCGCTCCAGTCTGCCTGTTGAGGAAAGTCCCAGTTAGTGTGAGTCCAACCTAGAAAAGTCGAAATCAATACCATCGCCCATAGACTAAGTGCTATGGTCTGATATTTTTCTTGAAGTGAACGCTGACGGAACACATGCCAGCCGGTATAACCCAGCACCAACGAGAATATAATGCTTGAATACCCAAACGTATAATACACAAGAAGATTGGATAAAAATGCTCCCAAGGGCCCTAACCAATTCTGTATCATCCGGGCAGAGGCATCTGGCTTATATATGTCAGTGAATGTTAAGGTCTTCAGGTACTGATAATCTTCCGGAGTATAGGAGAGAATACACAAGCCAATCAATACAGCAATTGCAATGAGTGAAATTCCAATAATTTCAACCTTCCTAGCACTAGAGCCTAAACCCCCGCTTACTGATTTATTATTGGTTGTTTTTGCCATCTTCCAATTTAATCATGGTTTACTGTAATAATTCCATCTTTCATTACAGGTAAGACTTCGTGAGTGTTCGATTTTGAGCAGAAACTAATATCATCTTCCGACACCAAATCTTTTAATCGATTGGCATGATCACTATGAAAAATTGTATCCACTACCGAGCCTCCATATTGCTGATATAGTGCTAAGGCGATTTTGGCTCCATCCTTCAATATTAGAGGTTGATTACCCGCCCCTAATGAGTCCAGTATGGTGCCTGCACATAAGGTGTCTTCCAATGACTGTTTTCCTCTCCAACCAGAGCATATAAGTACTACTTCATCCGAAGATTGTTGTATCATTTGGACAACAGAACTCATATTTATGAAGGTACCAATATAAATTTGCTTAGCCAAAGCTGCTTTTTTTATGGCTTTGGTCCCATTGGTTGTATTAAAGATTAATGTTTTTCCCTGAACTCTGTCTTTGGTGTAGTCCAAAGGGGAATTACCTAAATGGTAGCCTTCAATTTTAATTCCGTCTTTTTCTCCACATAGCAAAAAGTCACCTGCCTCCATAGTTTGTGCAATACGACCTGCGTCTGATAAATCTTCGACTGGAATAACTTTATTTGCTCCATTATGAAGTGCTTGAATCATGGAAGAACTCGCTCTAAGGACGTCAATAATGACTACCGTTTTACCACGAACATCTTCTTCTTGGAAACCGTGTACTGAGAAATACACATCTATTGTCGCTAAATCTGACATACATTCACATCTTTATACCCTAAACAAAGGGGGGAGAAGTCACCGTAATTGGAACTTCTTTTTTTCTTATTTGAATAACTATAGGTTCATTTGATGCTAAAGCATCGGTTTGTATGTAGGCCATGCCTATACCTTTTTCTAATGAAATAGACATCCCACCGCTGGTAACCTTACCAACTAAATTGGATTGAGCGTCTAATAAGTCATAATCTTTACGGGGTATGGCTTTTTCTTGATCAATGACAAAACCAACTAACTTTTTTTTTATCCCTTTCTTCTTTATTTCAGCGAGTGCATTGGAACCAACAAAAGGCCCTTTTGATAACTTAGTAATCCAAGCTAAACGAGCTTGGAGTGGGTGGGTTTCCGCCGTAATATCGTTGCCATATAATGCATAACCTTTTTCCAAACGAAGAGTATCCCGAGCACCCAACCCGCAAAGTTCTAATTCGTATCCTTTACCTTTGGTTATTAGACCTTCAAATACCTTATGCGCATCATAATTTACACTATTAAGATAGAGCTCAAAGCCCTTTTCACCCGTATATCCGGTAGCGCTAATCAAACAGGGCACCCCACATACCTCACCATGTTCGAAAGCATAAAAAGGTATGTTTTGAACATTCACGTCAGTTAACTCTGATAAAAGCTCGGCTGATTTGGGACCTTGAAGCGCAAGTAGTACATAATCATCGGATGCATTTTCTACCTCTGCACCCATGGTATTTTGAGATATAACCCAGTCCCAATCTTTCTCAATGTTGGCACCGTTAACCACCATCATATATTCTTCAGCAGACAGGCGGTAAATAATTAAATCATCTACAATGCCACCATCTTCATAACACATACAGCTATATTGCGCTTTACCAATGGCTAAGGTCGATACATCATTAACCGTAACCCATTGGAGAAGGTCTAATGCCTGTGGTCCACGCACAAAAAACTCCCCCATATGTGATACATCAAAAAGACCTACATTTTCTCGTACAGCTCGATGCTCAACTTTTATTCCTCGGTATTGAATAGGCATTTCAAAGCCGGCAAAAGGAACCATCTTAGCTCCTGCTGCAAGGTGTTGAGCATAAAAAGGTGTTCGTTTTAAGCTATCAGACATAACATATGATTGGGCGGTAAATTATATAGCGCATTATCGACTGCTCTATGGGGTAAATCGACGGGTGAATTTAGTGATTTTTTACATAAGGTATGTGTTTAGCTTAGAATGATATAGCCTCACTTTGAGTTAGAACCATATAAAATCCTACAGGAATTGTAATTGAAGTACTTACCTTACTATATGAAACACCTAAATACAGATCATTTAGCGCAACTACCTAGCCGTAAAAGGGCCCATTTGGTCAATAGTGTAGTAGGATACAAATCCATCCATCTCATTGGCACCCATTGGGAAGGATGGAGTAACCTTTGCATTGTATCCACCTTAACACATTTGGGGAGTAATCCTGCCCTCTTGGGTTTTGTACTCCGACCAACAACGGTACCTCGTCATACCTATGACATTCTGCAAAAAAATCCCTACTTCACCGTCAATAACGTGACCGAAATACTAATTGAGGGCGGGCACCAGTCCTCTGCTAGTTACGAGGAACAGGTAAATGAATTCGTTGAGGTTGGCCTAAAAGAAGAATGGAAGAATGAATTTAAGGCCCCATATGTGCAAGACAGTCCAATTCAACTTGGTTGTAAATGGATTCGTGAAATGCCCATTATCGAAAATGGTTGCCGCTTTTTAATAGGTCAAATAGAAGAAATCTACATCCAAGAGGCACTTATAATGGAAGATTCTGACGGTTTTCTACCCCTGGAAAATGCGGGTTTAATCTGTGGTTCTGGAATGGACGGGTATTATCGCCCAACTTTTTTACATCGCCGTAATTATGCCCAACCCAATGTGCCTCCCCATATCATCTAGCCCTAGTAAGATTGAGCGATTCAGGATCACTTTGAAGAACAATGAAACGCTGAGTAGAATCATATCATAAGCATTTCTGCAACCAAGTCAGAAGTTCTGTATTTTATACAACCCAAGGTCAATCACCTTTACCATGCAACTCCATATACATTAATTAATAGTATGGCCATCCAAAAAGAGCAAATAAAAACCGCACTTGCTCATGTTCTTCATCCCAAAAAGAAAGTAGATATCGTATCCTTAGATATGATTCAAGACATAATAATTCAGGAAAAATACGTGTCTTTTACGCTCGAGATGGTTACTAAAAACGACCCTCTGGCCCAAGAATTATCCCAGCGCTGTGAAGGCGCCATACATAAATTCATTGATCGTGACGCAGTTGTCGACATTCAGGTTGGTATTAATGTATCCCAACAAAGACAGAGTCCACCACCTGCGCCAGAGCCCACTGCCTCACCACTATCTGGAGTGAAAAATATTATTGCAGTTGCATCTGGCAAAGGAGGCGTCGGCAAATCAACGGTAGCCGTCAACTTAGCTGCAGCCCTGGCAAGAAATGGTGCTAAAGTCGGTCTTATGGATGCTGACATATACGGACCTAGCATACCAACCATGTTCAACTTGTTTGAACGACCCGATATCACCGTTCAAAAAAAATTAATTCCATTAGAAAAATATGGGATCAAATTAGTATCTATGGGATTTCTGGTTGATGTAAACCAGGCCATGGTATGGAGGGGGCCCATGGTTACCAGCGCTATTAAACAATTCATGAATGATGTAGAATGGGGCGAACTTGATTATATGATATTGGATCTGCCTCCAGGAACTGGAGATATACAGTTAACCATTGTACAATCTGTTCCACTATCGGGCGCCGTGATTGTTTCTACCCCTCAAAATGTGGCACTAGATGACGTAAGAAAAGGGGTGGCTATGTTTCACAAAGTGAATGTTCCTGTGCTAGGAGTGATTGAAAACATGGCCTATTTCAGTCCGCCTGATGCGCCTGATAAAAAATACTATATCTTTGGACAGGGTGGGGCTAGCCAACTAGCAGATGAATTAGCTGTACCGGTATTGGGAGAAATACCCCTTGAGCAGCCCATCCGTGAGTCTGGTGACAATGGTAAACCCATCGTTTTGGCCGACCAAGAGTCCGCTGCAGCTGCAAGCTTTTTGGCTTGTAGTGCTAACATGCAGCAGCAATTAGCTATTCGCGCAGCCCCAACTCCAAAAGATCTTTCTATTTCTTTTACGGGAAAATCCCCATCTGCTCATACATAATACCGATTTTATTAATCGCGTTTATAAAAGCAGCTGTACGGAGATCATCGAGCTTATTCTCTTCGCGAATACTCGTGATTTGCTCATAAGCGGTAATCATACTTTCTTCGAGGCCAGAATCAACTAAGTCATATTCATCTGCGCCGCGAGTAAGAATCTTACGCTCAAGCTCTCCAAATGATTTACCCGCTAATTGCTCAATCTCTGTTACAATGCGCATCAAACTAGCCTCATCAAAACGTTTATTAAGTCTGCCATAGCGTACATGTTGGATATTTTTGAGCCACTCGAAATACGAAACAATTACCCCACCAGCATTCAGATAAGAATCTGGTATAATTAAGGCCCCTCGCTCTTTCAAATACTCATGTGCATCGGCCGTGGTAGGTCCATTAGCGGCCTCAGCGATAATCTTGGCTTTTATGTTAGGGGCATTTTCTATAGTTATTTGACTTTCGAGCGCCGCTGGAATAATAATATCGCACTCTTGTTCAAAAATAGCCCGCTTGCCTTTTAGTCTGGTCGAGTTACCAAAGCCAATGATGCTACCAGTTTCTTTACGGTAGTCCATGAGTGCTTTCAAATCCATACCATTGGGATCGTATATAGTCCCTTCCATTTCGGCTACTCCAACCAATTTGGCTCCAGCCTGGGTCATATACAAAGACGAGTGATACCCTACATTACCCAATCCTTGCACCACAAAGGTTTTATCCTCGATTCCTGTACTCAAGCCAAGCTTGTCCATATCTGCTTTATGATTACAGGCCTCTCGAACACCAAAATAGACCCCACGCCCAGTAGCTTCGGTACGCCCACGGATACCCCCTTGCTGTATGGGTTTTCCAGTAACACAAGCCTCGGCGTTCAGATCGTCACTCATTTGCCGGTAGGTATCCAAAATCCAACCCATCTCACGTGCCGATGTTCCATAATCCGGTGCCGGTACATCTACGGCAGGTCCTATGAAGCCTTTCTTAATTAGCTCAAAAGTATAACGCCGCGTTATTTTTTCTAATTCTCTGTCTGAGTACTCACGGGTACTGATCTTTACCCCACCTTTAGCGCCCCCAAAAGGAACATCAACAATAGCACACTTATAGGTCATCAACGCCGCTAAAGCCATAGTTTCGTCTTCATCCACCTTATGCGAATATCGAATCCCCCCTTTGGTTGGCATTTTATGATGCGAATGCTCGACTCGCCATCCCTCTATTACTTGAATGCTCCCATCGTCTCGTTTAATGGGAAAAACCACTTTATAGACCGTATTACACACCTTAATTTGATTCAATATTCCTTTATCGAATCGGGTGAATGGAGCTGCTTTATCAAAATTATGATTGACCTGTTCGTAGAATTTATAATGCCTCATGTAGATAGTTGACTTTTTTTGGTTAATGAAATTAGTTGCTATGCGATACGATTCATCTAATTTTTTCGCTATGCTTTAGTCTACAAAACTCAAACTATTTATTGGTCTAATGGTCGGGAGAATCTTAGACATTTACAATAAAAAAGCGCTTTTTTAAAAAGGAATTTTAGTGTACTACACCCCAAGCTATTTCTCTTTTCAAGCTACGTAAAATCCATAGCTATACTAGTTTTGATACTTTTTATATAGCGCTATTTCATCTTCACTATCATGGACTACTTTTTGTGCTATGTCTGAATGATTGTTTCGATCTAAAGAAGCTTGGAACCTACCTTCCATAGGATCATAATGCCCCTCCAACCAGCCCATGGGTGGCAAGTAAAAATATCCTTGTACGCTATAACCATTATCTTCTAAGTGACTGATTTTCGTCGAGGCTGTACTAATTTCAGGATACTCTTCATTCCAACATTCTTCAATTCTCACTGGCCGAGATGGGGTTACCCAAGTGATTTCAGTCACTG
>JAYPBC010000004.1:0-28621 GCA_038124025.1 Balneola sp.
AATCGATATAATCTAATTATACCTATTTCAACACGAATAGTTTCACGCAATTATTTAATCGAACCCAATGAAATTGGGTTCAATTTCGTATTCAAGCAAACAAGCTATACTATTTAGATCTAGTCAACGATACAAGCACTGGTAGCCTTCGAAAGGGACGAAGGTACTCGCTCCGTGAACCAAGCTGGATCATCTTGAATAGTCGCTACACCTATTTTTTCATTTTTTTGAACGCCTTCATATTGTACAATACATCGCTGTACATCTAAGTCCAGAGTAAGAACTTCGATTGTGTTTAATGCTGCATGGTCTTGAATCTGCTGATTGGCATTTTCCAGTAAGTCTACACACTCACAATGAGATGGAGAACAGGCCAAAGTAATCCAGTACACCGATAAGAGCACCCACATGAGCCGCACTTTAGTGTTCATTTTATTTGTGTTAAATCCCGATTTATGTGTTATGAAAAGGAAGGGGCGTTCACCTAGGTCACCCGATGCCAAAGGTGCTTAAAATGGTCTTAAGAGATTTAAGCTATGCTCTGTTTGGACTATTTATTTCCATTCTGCTTGCCGTTTCAATTAATGAAGATGTACGCAAAGAAATATTTGCGATGATTGGGCTATAAAAAAGTAAGACTGAACTACGAACAGTTACTCATCAATCACGTAATTCAGGTTTCTTTTTAATGCTATTGCTTGCATATTCCCAAATCAATTAATTAATAGATCAGGAGTATGATCTTACAAGCATTAGACTGGTGGATTATTGGGATTTTCTTCCTAATCCTTTTAGCTATTGGTTGGGTAGCCTCTCAATCGGCTAGCAGAAATACATCGGAGTACTTTTTAGGCGGCAGATCCATGCCATGGTGGTTATTAGGTATATCTATGGTAGCCACCACTTTTTCAGCAGACACCCCTAATCTAGTGGCAGGATTAGTGCGTGAAGGTGGAGTGGCCAACAACTGGGCTTGGTGGGCATTTCTGATTACCGGTATGGTAACGGTGTTCATTTATGCAAAGTTATGGCGCCGATCCGAGGTGGTCACGGACTTAGGGCTATATGAACTTCGTTATGGTGGGAAAGCGGCTTCATTTCTTCGAGGATTCCGGGCACTGTATTTAGGTATTCTCTTTAACTGCCTAATCATGGGAACGGTAACCTTAGCTGGTATAAAAATTGGTTCCATAATGTTAGGCTTAGAACCCTGGGTTATTGTACTATCTATTTCCGTTATCGTGGTTATCTATTCTTCACTTGGGGGGATAAAAGGGGTAATCTGGGCTGACTTTTTCCAATTTGGAATCGCCATGACTGGAGCCTTTTACGCCGCTTATATCGTACTACAAGAACCAGAAATTGGGAGTTTACAAGCCTTAATTACCCATCCAAATGTGGTACCAAAATTGAATCTTATTCCCGATCTTAGTGATACTTCTTTACTGCTTACCTTATTTATTATCCCGATAGCCGTCCAATGGTGGGCAGTATGGTATCCTGGTTCTGAACCAGGTGGTGGTGGCTATATTGCACAGCGAATGCTCGCCGCTAAAGACGAAGAAAATGCTATTGGTGCTAGTTTACTTTTTAATGTAGCACACTACGCACTGCGACCTTGGCCATGGATTATTGTGGCACTCGCATCCATTATCATCTACCCTGACTTAGCCTCTATTAAGGCAGAATTTCCAAACATAAAAGATCAATATCTGGGTGATGATATTGCCTACCCAGCCATGCTGACCAAGTTAGGCAAAGGTTGGTTAGGCTTGGTGGTTGCCTCACTTATTGCTGCCATCATGTCTACCCTTAGCACCCACTTGAATTGGGGTGCATCTTACTTAGTCAATGACTTTTATAAGCGATTTGTGCGGCCAGACTCCAGTGAGGAGCATTTGGTTGCTATGGGGCGATGGACCACCGCTGGCTTGATGATTTTATCGGCCATCATGGCGACGACCATCCTAGAAAATGCAACCCAAGCCTTTGACATACTCCTACTATCCGGAGCAGGATCGGGTGCTATTTACTTGTTGCGCTGGTTTTGGTGGCGAATTAACGCTTGGACGGAAATTGTAGCGATGGCCTCAGCTACCATCATGGCTTTTGTGTTAGTCCTACTGGTTCCTGATGCATGGGTAGAAACCTATTTATTGGACGCCGCTGCCGTTAAACTGCTCATCGCTGTAAGCTTTACTAGCTTGGTATGGATTGCTACCACCTATCTGACTAAACCAGAAAGTATGGAAACCTTGATTCGATTTTACGAACAAGTGCAGCCAGGTGGACCGGGTTGGAAAAAAGTGATAGATGCGGCGGAAAAACAAGGCATTCTATTTTCTGAAGAACAAAAAGGATGGGACTTACCCCAAAGTCTTCTAAGTGTAGCTTTGGGAACCTTAGGAATTTATGCCGCCTTGTTTTCTACTGGTAACTTTATCTATGGGAAATGGGCGTGGGGCCTCGGGCTCATGTTCATTAGTTTGACCAGTAGTTTTTTAGTAATTCGGCTTTGGAGACAATTAAAAATTAACTAGTACCGTACGATGGATCGAAAAACCTTTATGAAAAAAAGCTCATTAGCAGGAATTGCCGGAGTACTCGGCGGCGGAGCGACAACTGGGGCAACAAACGCATCAACCAGTGGGGAGAGTACATCAAAAACAGTCAAAAAGGGTGCTAATGATCATATTCAAATTGGATTTATTGGAACTGGGCTTCGTGGACGCAATCATGTCAACAACCTACTGGACCATCCGAAGGTGCAGTGCGTGGCGATTTGTGATATTGATCCGGATGCTATAGATCGAGCTTCGCAAATTATTGAGGCTAAGGGACAACAAAAACCTACGGTATATGGCGACCACGAACGTGCGTATGAGGATATGCTGGCCAAGGAGAATTTAGATGCGGTTGTCATCTCTACTAATTGGCGATGGCACACCCCTATGTCACTAGCCGCGATGGAAGCGGGAGTGTACCTTGGGGTAGAGGTTTCAGGGGCATTTTCTGTGGACGAGTGCTGGGAGTTAGTGCGCACGCATGAGCGAACAGGGACTCACTTGATGTTTATGGAAAATGTTAATTATCGAAGAGATGTAATGGCTGTACTAAACATGGTTAGGGATGATGTATTTGGGGAGTTACTGCATTTCCGAGGTGGATACCAGCATGATTTGCGTACCGTAAAATTCAATGACGGACAGGGTGGGCTGCTGTACGGGGAAGGATCCTACGGGGAGGCTCGTTGGCGCACCGAACATTCGCTACAGCGTAACGGAGAATTGTATCCTACGCATGGACTAGGACCAATTGCCACATGGATGGATATGAATAGAGGGAACAGACTCACAAGTTTGACTTCGCATACGACCAAAGCTAGGTCGCTTAAACATTTTGCGAAACAGCATCCCGATGGAGGACCTAATCACCCTTATGCAACTAAGGAATGGAAACTGGGTGATGTTGTTACCTCCACAATCACGACGGCCCGAGGAGAAACGATTATTCTAACCCACGACACCAATTCACCTCGACCCTATTCCCTTGGTTTTAGAATACAGGGAGTGCAAGGCTTGGCCGAATTTGATTATTATACCCAGCGCGTTCACATCGAAGGTGTTTCAGAGAATCATCGCTGGGATGCGGGATCTGAATGGTTCGACAAGTACGATCATCCCCTATGGAAGCAGTATGGCGAAGAAGCCGCAAATTCCGGGCATGGAGGAATGGATTTCTTTCTGGATAGAGCTTTTATA
Organism: Balneola sp.; assembly: GCA_038124025.1. Lineage (GTDB taxonomy): Bacteria > Bacteroidota > Rhodothermia > Balneolales > Balneolaceae > UBA1275. The sequence goes on from JAYPBC010000004.1 coordinate 3,762, forward strand.
GAAGGGGTTCGCCGGCAAGAGGCCCCTGTGATTGATGTATATGATGGGGCCGTGATGCGGGTCATTACCCCATTATCTGAGCGATCAATTATAGAAGGCGGTGCTCCGCAGGAAATACCTGATTTCACTCAGGGTGCATGGATGCATCGGGCACCTGTATTTGGCCTAGGGGATCTCTAAACTTCCTATGCAATCCATCTCACTGGTCATACTTGCAGCGGGTTTAGGTAGCCGGTACGGAGGTCAAAAACAAACCGATGGCTTAGGACCGAATCAAGAAAGTTTGCTCGACTATGCAATTTATGACGGGTTAAAGGCTGGATTTACTCAGATCGTTTTTGTGGTTCGAGAATCGATGATGCCTACCTTCAAAGAAGCACTGGAAGCTAGATGGGGCCGCTATAAGAACAAGTACTATCCCAAAGCTTATTTTGAGTGCGTATTACAAAAGATGGATGATCTACCAGAGGGTTGTGAACGACCGGTGGAGCGTACAAAACCGTGGGGAACAGCCCATGCGCTTTGGGCTGCTCGCGAATGTATCCATGAACCCTTTGCCATGATTAATGCCGACGACTTTTATGGATGCGATGCACTCCTTTGTATTGCCCAACATTTAAAAGGGCTCGAAAACGATTCCCTACACGCCTGTTTGGTTGGATATCCGATCACTCGTACCCTTTCGAAAAATGGTTCCGTCTCTAGAGGTATTTGTGAAGTTAGGCGCGGCAATCTACGCCGAATCGTTGAACGAACCCATATAGAAACCGATGGAACCTCTATTTGGTGCAAAGAAAACGGAAGCGTTCAACTTTTAGATGGGACCGAAATTGTTTCAATGAACTTAATGGGATTTAGTTCAGCAATTTTTACGGTACTTGAAGAACTATTAACCCATTTTTTCACCGAACAAATACAGGAGATAAATCCTCAGAAGCTCTCGGCGGAATGCTATATTCCCAGTGCCCTTCAGTCCTGTATCGAACGAGGTCTTTCGGTTCCGGTACTCGAGAGTAATTCTGTCTGGTTTGGAGTTACCTATCCGGATGATGCACCTATTGTTCGTGGTTCATTGCTCGATTTGGTACAAAATGGGACTTACCCAACGCCCCTTTGGATGCAATAAGCTATATCCAATTAAGCTATGTCAATTAAAAAAAAATCTTCCTCAGAGCTAATACATGTAGTACGCTCCTTCATACCAGAGATACTGGTTAGTGAACTAGAAGTGCAGCAATTAGGGCTTGGTCATATTCATGAAAGTTACCTCATCCAACAATCAGGCACATCAAGCTGGATCCTTCAAAGAATGAACACACTGGTTTTCACCAAGCCCAAACAAGTTGAAGAAAATCATCTCGCCCTAATTCATTTATTCAAAGGCGAATCCATAGATACTCTAGGGATTCAACTACCTGAAGTGGTACCCTACTCGGCTCAGAGCCTGTATTATTGGGATGCAGACCATCAGCCTTGGCGACTGTATACCTTTTATGGTGAGCACTTTTGTTATGAATATTGCCCTTCGCTTGAGATTGCTCGAAAGGCTGGTAAAGCCTTTGGTCGGTTTTCACGAGTGCTTAATAAAACTGAGAATAACCTTGAGAATGAGCCGGAAAAGTATGATCCAGAAAGAGTGGAGGCTATTCCAGAGAAAATTTTGCGCCCAAAACCTGCCCGGATCGCTGAAGCATTCAAGCCTACAATCGACGCCTTCCACAGCATCCACCATCGAGCCCATCAACACCACGCCGCACGCGCAAGGTACCATGGGCCCCTACACCTAAGTACCGTACAGGGATCTCACTTGCTACCATTTGACCTTGAGGCTTGGAACATCGCCATTGAACATAACCTCCCTATGCTTATGGCCATGGAAAATGATCTTAGCAGTGATGAGGGCCACCGTTATAATCGATTATCTCATAATGATGCCAAGTTGAATAACCTGCTCCTTCACCCAGAAAATGAACCCGCTGTCATACTTGATTTAGATACCGTGATGCCTGGATCCTTGTTGTTTGATTTAGGCGATGGCCTACGTAGTATTGCAACGTCGACTAAAGAAGATGAACCAGACCTAGCCCAAGTTTGCATACATTGGGACTATTATCAGCAGTATGAAGACGCTTTTTTAGCCGAAGTCAATTCAATGCTAAACCAGGATGAACAGCGCTATATCTCCTTTGCTGGCCCTTATATGACCTTTATCATGGGTTTGCGATTCTATACCGATTTTCTAGACGGTAATCGCTACTACTCTTGCAACTATCCAGAACACAACTTGGTACGAGCTCGAAACCAATTCCACCTCTTCCATCAAATGATGGAAAAGGTGAACGGTTAAACGATATGCTACGAATGGCTAAGGCGGTACATCCTACCAGAAAATAGCGTAAAGAACAGCTGTAATAATTAGCACGGTATACGCACCAATGTTAAAGGATCGACTTGTTTTGAAGGTTTCCGAAGTGGTGATAATGGCTTTCTGGTCATCGTCATTTGGATTGGTCGTCAAAGAAACACCTGCAATAACAACAATCGTGAGGATTAAGGTATAATACATCTGAGTTAAAAAGGGTAACTCCAAGGATGGAACCTTTAACAGTAAAGCGATTACAATGGATGATAGCACCCCACAAATAGCGGCTTTAGTAGTGGTTTTCTTCCAAAATAAACCCATAATAAATACGGCTAAAATACCAGGACTCACTAAGCCAGTGTATTCTTGAATGTACTGAAACATCTGAGGAACATTACTTAGCTGCGGTGCAACTAATACAGCAATAACTAAGGCTACAATAGCTGTTAAACGACCCACTGTTACGGTTTGTTTATCAGTCGCCTCTCTATTGAAATAAGGCTTGTAAATATCCATGGTAAAGATGGTGGCTACCGAATTAAGCATGGAAGCTAAAGATGAGACAATAGCGGCTGCAAGAGCTGCCACCACCAAACCTTTAAATCCAGGCATCACAAACTCACTAATTAACCAAGGATAGGCTTTATCGTTATCAAGTCCACCACCTGCTTTGGTAAAAGCTTCTACCACTCCAGGAATCGTATTGGTTCCCTCAGGCTGGGAAAACATCACATAGGCAACAATTCCAGGAATAACAACAATCAAAGGAATGATGAGCTTTAAAAATGCTGCAAAAACAATCCCCTTTTGAGACTCCTCTAGCGACTTAGCGGCTAAAGTTCTTTGGATAATATATTGGTTAAATCCCCAATAATATAGATTTGCTACCCACATCCCCCCTACGAGCACTGCAATACCTGGAAGGTTATTAAACTCTGGATGATCCCGATCTAAGATCATATGAAATTTATCTCCAGCTACATCATAGATATGGTTAATTCCACGCAAGACACCACCATCTGGTGTAACTTGATCCAAAGCTATAAAGGTTGTTACAAGACCGCCTAGGACCAGCAATATTACTTGTACAACATCAGTCCAAGCTACCGCAGATAATCCACCATAAATAGAGTAGGCTGCCGCAATAAATGCCAAACCAATGAGAGAGGCCCAAATTAGACTCCCATCACCGACCCCGAAAATGGTATCCAACGCTTTTGCACCCAGGAAAATGACCGTAGTCAGGTTTACAAAGACAAATAAAGCAATCCAAAATACCGCCAAAATAGTTTTTAAGGTGGTATTAAATCGCTGCTCAACAAATTCGGGTATGGTATATAATTTTTTTTCTATAAAAATAGGAAGGAGAAACTTCCCAACAATTAAAAGGGTAATGGCAGCCATCCACTCATAGGTAGCAATGGCAAGTCCCACCGCAAAACCTGAGCCAGACATACCAATTATCTGTTCCGCTGAGATGTTTGCAGCAATCAGAGAAGCACCTATCGCCCACCAAGGCAATGATTTACCAGCTAAAAAATAGTCCTCTGCATTTTTTTGGTGTCCGTCTTTATCTCTAGAAACCCAAAGCCCAATCCCTACAATTATCATGATGTAGGCGACAAAAACAATAATATCAATGGTCGCAAATCCGCTCATATGTGTATATTTTATTATGGTTAGTTCAGCGCTTAATAAAAGGAATTATATAAACATTTAGAATACAGAACTTCTTTTTTTATTTTACAATTTAAACTAACCAAATGTATAACAATACAACACTATTTAATTATAGCGATAAATACTTCAAATAAATTAGTACACTCATGAAAAAAGTACCCCTATATCTGTTCTTAGTGGCATTTACTATGATTGGATTCTCCTGCGGTGAATCTGAAGCAGAACGTATGGCACGAGAACAAGCACGAATAGATTCTATTCGTGTCGCTGAACAAGCCGCACTTGAAGCGCGGATGCAAGCCGTAGAAGATAGCTTGGCTGCGGTAGAAGCCGCCCGATTAGCGGAGGAAGCTGCAAAAACAGCCTACACATTCGATGAAAATGGCAGTTATGTCATTCAAACTGGATCATGGCGCTCAGAAGTAAAAGCAAATCAAATAGCTGATCGATGGTCGAGAAGAGTTCCGGCAGCCTATGTTGTCCAAGGCGGCGATGAAACTTCCGGCGATGTTTGGTTTCGAGTTCGCATTGGTTATTTCCCAAGCATTCAAGACGCCCAAAACTTTGGCGCAGAAATGGGCCTAGATTACTGGGTTACCACTAGAGACTAAGGTTTCAATAGCAAGTAAATTGACTATTTGATCGTATCTATTGCGTGAAATGGTTAATTATTATGCTAAAAAATATTTTAGTTGCTTATCTCGCAAGCAATTAGTTAATTGAGTCAACGCTCAAGTAGCGTCTCTCTTGATGAATAGTCAGGGCATTACATCGGAATGATGTAATGCCCTATTTTTTTGCATCAACTTATCTATATTATACGTTTACGTTCAAGTTACGTACTAAACTGGCATATTATCCTATCGTCCTGAATACGCTGACTCACTAGTTATGATGAAACACTTTACGATTACCAAACGCCAAGAAGAGCATATTGCGATTCTTGAAATAAATGGAGAACTGGATGCTCATACTGCTTTCCAGCTTGAACAGCAGTTTAAAACCTTAATTGAAACAGAGGCTTACCACATAATTGTAAACTGTTCGAACTTAGAATATATAGCGAGTGCTGGACTGGGTGTGTTCATGGCCTATATAGAAGACATTCGAAATCTTGGCGGGGATATTAAACTATCAAACATGACCGGTGGTGTGTATCACGTCTTCGACTTATTAGGTTTCCCTAGTTTGTATGATATATACAAAGATGAATCTGAGGCTCTTAACAGTTTCAAAACCCAAAAGTAGTCCGGTTTAGTATCTTGAAAGCCTCAACATCGCATAGCATTAATGTATCCTCCTCTACTGAGCATCTGCGAGAAGTGCGCGAGTTTGTTCAAAATTTTGTGCAACAATTTGATGTGAATAAAAAGAATTTAGACGAAATCATTTTAGCAGTAGACGAAGCTTATACCAACATCATAAAACATGCCTACAATAACGATCCAAATCATACTGTAAAAATAGAATTAGGCACCTCTACAGACACATTGTGGGTACGACTGAGCGACACTGGCCACCACTTTAATCCGGATGAATATCACCCCCCGGATCTTCTTAAAAGAATTAAAAATAAACAACGTGGTGGCATGGGTGTTTATTTAATTAACAAATTTATGGATTCGGTAGAATATTCTAGTGCCGGTAAAACCAATACCATATTGATGCGAAAACGGATCTAACAAATGAATGGATCTAGTTCAAATGATCGAGCCCTTCAATTAGGGCGTTTTGAACAACATACGCTTTTAGAGACTGGCCGGGATTTAATTGAGTCTCAAGATCCAGCATTCATTTTAAACAACTTACTTCTGATCAGCCTAGGGAAATTAAGAGTAAGTAGCGCCTGTATCATCGTACACAGGCCAGGTGAAGAACGTTATGCCATCTCAAAAGGAAAAGGTCGTTTTTCTACTCTTGAAGGTCAAATGCTTACCCATGAGCCCGAAATCGGGAGTTTAAAAAAAGGGGTTTATCACTCCAGCGAACTCCCAGAACTTTTTGAGGGGCTAGAGCTCTCAAAGGAAGCTGTAATGTTTCATTTGAGAACATCTACCCATCACATCGGGTTTCTTTGCATTGAACCCACCTTTAGATCTGAGTCCATTACCTCACAGGAACTAGATTTCATTGAAAATTTATGCCTTATTACCTCGGCTACGCTTTCTAGCTCAAGAATGTTTAAAGAATTAAAAAAAATAAACCGACGGCTCGACAAAAAAATACATGACTTAAATTCGCTTTTTGAATTAAGTAAGAACTTTAACCAAATGCAGTCAATTGATGAGTTAAGTCGAACCATGAAGTTTGCTCTGTTAGGACAACTGTTCGTAAATCGCTTTCTATTTTTGTTCAAAGAAGGGGGGCAGGCAAGAATATTGGTTCAATCTGGACTTCAAATACAAGCCCCGGAACATAATCCTTTGGTACTTTTCGATCTACCTAGGGTAATGAGTGTAGAGACTATGGCTGAATTTGGGGATAATAGATCCTCAAAAGATGAACTGGAAGCATGGGCCAGCTATTTAAGGCAACAACAAATTCATTATGTATTGCCCGTTCAATCTCAAGGGGAGACGTTAGGTGTTATAGGCATAGGCAATAAAAGTACAGGACAAGCCCTTGCGCATGATGAGCTTGATTTTGTACTATCGTTAGCCAATTTAGTTGTTCTTAACATTAAACGAATTCAACTACTGCAAGAACAACTACTCAATCAACAATTTCAAAAAGAATTAGAGCTAGCTCGAACCATTCAGGAGGGCTTACTACCAAAAAAATTACCCATTATAGAAGGTTTGGATGTAGCCGCCATAAATATTCCCTCAAAGCAAATAGGTGGCGACTATTTTGATTTATTCCGGTTGAATGATGGAGGACACCTATTAAGTATAGCCGATGTTACAGGTAAGGGTGTTCCTGCTGCTTTACTCATGGCTAATTTGCAAGCTATGATTCATGCCTTAGCTTTACAGGATACTACTCTCGAAGCTGCCACTGGGACCATAAACGATTTTATATACACGAATACCCCAGCAGATAAGTTCATAACCTTCTTTTGGACTAAAATTGAAGCTGACGGTAAAACCCTCAAGTTTGTGAATGCTGGTCATGACCATCCCATTGTTTTTCGCAAAAGCAACACTGACTCGATGGATGAACCTAACGCATACATTGAACAAATCGAATTGAGTGAAGGAGGGTTGCTTTTAGGCGCTCTTCCTACATTAGCTCCCTATACGGTTTCGTATTTTACCTTAGAAGCCAATGATGTAGTAATTTTTTTTACAGATGGCGTGACTGAGGCCATGCATCCTACAACGGAGGAGGAATACAATCTTAACCAGCTAAAAAAAGTAGTCTTAGGACACTTAGATAAAACAGCGGAAGAAATAAAAGAAGCTATTATTTCCGACGTCAATGAATTCTCAAAGTATATTCGGTACGATGACCTAACCTTAATTGTACTTAAAAAGAAATAGCGGGTTAACCCGCTATTTTTACGTTACTGAACCCTAATATACCCTTAGGTTCTGGCCTAGATACCTGACTCAATACAATAATTGCCTTATAGGTATTATATCTATTTAAAATATTCTGAACGTATTGAACCGTCTCAATTCCTCTAGCATATCCGTGACGAGTTTGTTCATAATACTTTGGTTCCATCTTCTTTAATAAAGACGGCGATACGTCTGCCCATTTATTGGGATCTCTGTTGTGATCCATTGCAATTCTTCGGGCATCAGCTATGTGTCCAGCTCCAGCGTTATAGGTAGCCAAAGCAAACGACCAGCTTTCCAATGAATCCATGTAAGAATAATGCAGTATATGCTCGGATAAAATACGGGCTCCTTCGCGAATATTTATTTCAGGAATAAGTAGCGAATCGGCGGTTAGTTCTGAATATTTAGGGATTACCTGCATAATACCAACCGCCCCGGCCCTACTAACCACCGTCGGATCAAATTTTGACTCTTGAGCAGCCAACGCAGTAAGCATAATCCAGTCCAGTCCAAATTCTGCACCTACTTGTTGCATCAAGCTGTCATAAGGAGATAATGCCCCCATATTTTGCTGGTCTTTGACGGGATTAAAATAATCGGCCATTTGACGACTGCCCTCAAAATATTTTTTCCGGAGTACATTAAGAAACATACTTCGCTTGACTGTCCCTTCTTCATCGACCCGAATATGCTGGGATAAAAAAGTGTTTACCTTATCCTCTAATATAGGTGCATTGGGGCGTAAAGCCCAGGCAATTTCATCATTACGAGTGAGCACAGGACCTTCTATTAAGCCACGCATATACTTTTTTGATGCCTGTAATATATGATCATCTGCCACGGTGGCTAGAACCTCTCCACGAGCTAAGTCCATAAGGATACTTTCAGTGGAACGCTCTTCTTCAATAACATTGAGCTGTAAGTTCCATCCCAAATCCTTCAATCTAACCAACACGGGATAATAAGAACTATTTTTTTGGATAGTTATAGGAATTCCTTCTAGCTCATTAACCTGATAAGGAGTATATCCTAATGCCGAGGATACAACAACTACCTGATCAACCTGATTATAGGAACGAGAGAATTTAACCCATTTCGAACGTTCTTTATTGACCGTTAGATTATCCGCAATAATGTCTCCCTTCCCACTATTTAACAGTTCGATTGGAGATTGACCTGGCGCAGGTATAAGCACTTCAACGCCCAGACCATGCGACTTAGCAAAAGCTTGTATAAACTCATATTCAAATCCAGCCTGAATTCCATGATCTAAAAAATAACTACCCGAACTATAACGAGTAATCATCCTTAGCACCCCTTCTTCTTTAATCTGGTCAAAATCTCGATCTATTGGAGCTGAAAACTCACTTGATACAGACACCATCACATCATTCTTTTCCATCTTGCCATTGCAAGAGAATAATAAAAATGAGCTTAAACCCAAGAAAAGGGTTTGTCTATAGCGCTTCGATATGGTAAGAATAGATGACATTCTTGAAAGCCTTGGTGGGAGATAAATCATAGTTTTGCTCCTAAGGCATTGATAAATATACGAAATATTTTTGAATAATACTTTTTAGTGCAAATTCTCGGCTTAATTGTGGCTTTTGCCAATATTTATCGAGACTTTTTAGACCAAGTTAAGAGTATGCCTAGAAATATAACTCCCATTCCTACTAAGGACCATAAAAGGGGTACTTCTCCAAAGAGAAAGAATGCAACAATCGACGATAAAACAGGCTCAAAAAGTATAAGAGTCGATAATAAGGTAGGTGAGACAAACTTAACCACATAATTAAGACTACCGTGACCTATGATTTGAGGACCCAAGGCCAATGCCACACCCACCCAAAGTAAGGAGGGGTTTAAGAGCTCCCTAAGCCCTAAACTCTCCCCACTAACAGTAGCTACGATTCCGTTCAAGAGTACAGAGTCAGATGCATTAATCCATCCCCATTGCGCCGCTCCATATAACGCAAATAAAACAACTATTGCTGCTGCGGCCGCCCATCCATAGACAGGCACAACATATTCTATCCAGCTACTTTCCTGTCTAATGCGATTCCCTACCAAAAAATACACAGCAAATATAACCGCTGCTAACACCGCTAAGGCATTACCTAAAACAGGATTTGGGTACATGCCTTCGGCAGCCTGGTCACTAAAACCCAAGATTATCGAACCAATGAACGCAATAAATACACCTACCCAAACAGTCCACTGAAACCGATATTTAAAGGCTATTCGCTCCACTAAAATTAGAAGTATGGGGTGGATTGTAACTAGAACGGAGGCTGATGCAATGGAAGTGAAGTAGATTGAAGTAATCCACGCAATCAAATGAAGACCGAGACTTATACCAGCAAGCGCCATCCACCAAAATTGTTTCGAATGCATTTTTTTTTGCTCTTTTAGTGGTTCTATAGCGCTTTTTCTTTCTTTTTTCCTATACCAAAAAAAGAAAGGCAATAATACGATAAAAGAAGTTAGGGTTCGTACAACCGCTAACAAAAAAGGCGAGCTGTCCGAAGCAAAACGAACCAATACCGGAGAAAAACCAATTGCTGAAAGGCCTATTCCCATGATTAGAAAAACTCTCCACATGGGGATCTCATGTATGGGGTTGCTGCTATGCATTTATTTTGACTGTATTACGATGAAAATTAACGCAGCCGATCCATGGATTTAACAAGTTCTTGGTCTTTGCGGATTCCCCGTAAAGCTAAATACTGCGCCATAAAAGCAATAGCAATGAGAGCAACACCTAATGCTTCATCCCACAGATATATACCAATACCGCCAAGAGAAAAAAGAATTCCGAGGGAACCACCCAGCAACATAACTTGAAATAATTGAGCTATTCGGATGATTTTTATTTGCTGTGGTCGGTTAGAATACTGGAAAATAGCCCATAAACTAATCAGCATGGAAAGTACAGCTACACTGCTAATCCCAATCCATATCCAATCATGAGGTCCTTCTAATATTCTTTTAAATAACGAACTGGCAAACATTACCCCGTTAAGCACAATACTTAACGCTAAATACACCGTTTGTATGCGTTGAATCATATGGCTATTATTTATTTCGTTGCAGGCGAGTTATTGTTTTGACCAAAAAATAACTGCTGCATTGCTTGCTTTCCCCTCTCAATAACACTATACAATACAGGAACTAATATAAGAGTAAGGAAGGTTGAAAATAAAAGACCTACGATTACGGCTATCGCCATAGGGCCCCACCATGCTGCCTGCTCACCTCCCCAATAAATATATTCTCCCAAATGGGTGAAGAACTCCAATGGGTTATTAACCAGCGTGATAAAGTCAAAATTGAACCCTATAGCCAAAGGCACCAAACCAAGAGTGGTGGTAATGGCCGTAAGTATTACAGGACGAAAACGAACTTTACCAGCTTGTACCAGAGCTGAGCGTAAGTCAAGACCGTCTCTCGTTCTTAGAATATCTACGTAGTCAATAAGTACTATGGCATTATTTACAACTACTCCAGCTAGGGAGATAAGCCCCAAAAAGGCCATAAGTCCAAAGGCCATTTGAAAGGTTACGAGCCCATAAAATACACCGGCCGTCGACATGACAACCGAGCTTAAAATAATAACCGGCTTAACAATAGAATTAAATTGAGAAACTAAAATGAACGCAATTAAGAATACCGCAATTAAAAAGGCTCTGCCTAAAAAGGCGAATGATTCGTCCTGTTCTTGTTGCTGTCCAGTCCACTCATAGCTATATCCAGGTGGTAAACCATTTAAATAAGTCGAGAGTACCTGCCGAGCTTCCGCCAAGACCGCGTTGGATTGATAGCCGGAACGAACATCCGCACTTACGGTGATAACTCGCTCAGATTCTTTGTGACGTATTCCACCAAATCCATCACTGATTTCCCAAGAAGCCACTTCTGATAAAGGAATTTGTACCCCTTCATGGAATACCGTAAGATCAGATAATGTGCTTAGGTCATCGCGATACTCTTCTGCCAAACGAACAACAATTTCATATTCCTCTTTTCCATCTCTAAACTTGGAGGCCTCCACTCCATTAATGGCCTGTCGCACCGTCATTCCAATCATGTTGGTGTTTAGTTCATAAAGACCGGCCTTTTCACGATCTACTTCTACACGAATTTCTGGTCGCGAATCCGGAAGATCCGTTTCCAGTCCGTCCATTTTTGCAAAAATTGAATCGGCTTCTAAGGCACTTAACAAGTCATTGGATATTCTCGTCAATTCTGTCATTTCCGGACCAGAAATTTCGAGGTTAATGGGAGGGCCTGTCGGCGGGCCGTCTTGCGGTTTTTCCACCGTAATTTTAGCACCAGCTATAACCCCGTTGAGATCATTTCGCATATATTCCATTGCTTCAAAAATGTCCCCCTCGCGAAGTTCATAATCCACAAAATTGATTGCCACCGTACCTTTATGGGTAGAATTCCCACCACCACCAGCAGGGTCACTGGATATAGCAGCACCCGAGACCGACAATATGGTGTTTATATCACTTGCTTGTGGAATATTTTTTACTCGTTCAGCCACCTTATCAACTACTGAACGAGTGAACTCTACGTCTGATCCAACCGGAGTTTCAATTTGAACATATACATCTCTTGGTGGTATATCTTCGGGAAAAAATTCGGTCCCAGGATTGAACACTCCCAAAACTACGAAACTCATAATTAGGACAAAAAAAGCAATCCCTACTGTTTTTAAGCGGTTATTAAGCGCCCAAATCAAAGAATTTTCATAGGTATGTATAAATACATTGAGTCCATCGGCTTGCCACCACTTTCCAGTTGGTGCCAGAACATATTTATTAAGTAACCACAAGAGAGCCCCAAGAACAATAATCATGGTCCACGTAATAAAACTACTTAGTACCAAGACTAGCAGCACCAAAGCTAACACCCCATTCAGTATCTGCTTACCCCGTTTAGTCAATTGCGCTTTTTTAGAATCACCATCGATCGTCATGAACAATGCACAAATCACGGGATTTATAATGAGTCCAACAAATAGAGAGCTACTAAGAGTAATGATGAGTGTTTTTGGCAAGTACCCCATAAACTCTCCCACCGTACCCGGCCAAAAAATCATAGGCGCGAATGCGGCAAGAGTGGTTGCGGTACCTGCAATTATTGGCCCTGCAACCTCACCTGTTCCTTTCTTAGCTGCCTCAAAATTATCGAATCCTTCTTCCAGATAACGATAAATATTCTCTACCACTACGATAGCATTATCTACCAACATCCCTAGTGCCAGGATTAATGAAAATAAAACGATCATATTCATCGTAATGCCGAGTGCACTTAAAATGATGAATGAGAGGAACATAGAAAGTGGAATAGATATACCTACGAAGGATGCATTACGTACTCCTAAGAAAAATAGAAGTACGCCTATAACCAAAATTAGCCCAGAGATGATGTTATTCTCCAAGCTGCTTACCATATTTTTTACATCTTTACTTTGATCGTTGGTAATTTTGTAGGTAGTAGTAGGAGGCAAAGTAGGTAACGCCTCATCTAAAATAGCACTCACCCGATCATAGGTTTCAAGTATGTTTTCCCCTGTGCGTTTTTTCACTCCAAGCGTAATTACAGGCGACTCATCTAAGGTTGAATAGGTTTCTCTTTCCTTAAAGCCAAAGGTTACATTCGCTATATCCCGAAGATAAATTGGTTGACTATCGTTTACTTTTAATACGACATCTTCTATGGGTGCAGTTTCTTGATATTGTCCTGGCACGCGTAATAAAAAGCTCTTGGTTCCCACCGATATATCCCCACCCGGGATGGTCACATTTTCAGCGCTAATTGCACCAATTATGTCGCCGAAGCTAAGATTATAATATTTTAATTTTGCCAGGTCTACATCAACCTGTACTTCTCTTTCTAAGCCACCCGTAAGATCTACTCCTAAAACCGTTGGAATAGCTTCAATTTTATCCTGTAGATCCTCTGCTATGTCCTTCAGAATTTCTAAATCATAATCCCCCGATAGGTTAATCTGCATAATGGGGAACTCACTCAAATTCACTTCCTGAACCAAGGGTTCTTCAGCATCCTCTGGAAGCTCGGCTTTTGCTAGATCTACCTTCTCACGCACTTTTTGAAGGGCCTCTTCGATATCAATACCCGTATCGAATTCTAAAACTACGCTCGAGTAACCTTCGGTCGAGGTAGAAGTCATTTCTTTAATTTCAGAAATATTACCTAGCTCATCCTCTAGCTTTCGGGTAACCAAACTCTCCATATCCTCCGGGGATACTCCAGGATATAGCGTAACCACAAAAATATTGGGAACCGTAATATTTGGGAATGACTCTTTTGGAATAGTGAGATAAGATACTATTCCCATAATGGCGACCAGTGCCACCAATACCATTACACTAATCCGGTTATTTATGGCGAAGCTAGAGAGCCAAAATTCTTTTCTATTATCTGTATTTGTCGTAGACATAATCCTTGCTTGAATAGTTTCTATTAGTCGAGTGCAAGTACGGGACCCGTTGAACTAACTATATTGATTCGTACCCCGTCATTCAAAAATGCTGAACCTATGGTAATGATCTCATCTCCGAGTAACAGGCCTTGATTGATGACCACTTCCGTTTTGAATGAAGGTCCAAGTTCCACTCTCCGTTCAATAGCGATGTCTTTCCCCTCCGAATTTGTACCCTTGACATACATAACATATCCATCCCCTTTTGAGTAGACAAACTCCTCACTCACCACGATGGCCTGTGAAAGACTAAGTGTATTGAGTCGTAAATTGGCAATCATATCCACCTTATAGTAGGTTTGTCCACTGGGAAGTCGAATATCGATTTTAAAGGTTCTATTTGAGGGGTCAATACTATTTGCCACGTATACAATGGTTCCGGCCAAAGTATCTTGAACTTGTGTATCAAACCATACATCCACCTTATCCCCCAGCTCAACCACATTGGCATAACGAGCTGGGACTCCTGCGGCAATCACAAATTGATCCGCCCCAATCAATCGTATGGCGGGCATGCCTGGTGCAACCATTTCACCTTCTTCAACAAAAATTGTTTCTACAACTCCGTTAAAAGGAGCAATGATTTCGGTGTTCTCCAGATCTACTAACAAAGAAGCAAGAGCAGACTTATTCTGATCATAGGCATATTTAGCGTTCAAGTAATCAATTTCAGATCCTATATTTTCTTTCTCGAATAGTGTTTGAACTCGCTTCCATGTTGTTTCTGATTGTGCAACCAATGCCTCCAGACGGGCCACTTCTTGGCTCAGCTTTGAATCATCTATTTGCAGAATAGTCTGCCCTTTACGCACTCTTTGACCTTCACTTACCACATGAGCTAACACTCGTCCACTTACCTCTGCAGAAAGTTGTACATCATCTGAAGTTTCAACCCTACCAACTAAACGCAGGAAGCTATTAAATGGCTCTGGACTAAGCACCTCGGTTTCCACATTCACCATTTTGATAAGTTCCTCTGGTTCGGAACTCTCCATTTCGCTGGAAGAGCAATTCTGGAGACTAACCGAGAAAAGTAGTAACAAAGAGTACATACTCCATCGGGTTAATGGGTGTGAGAATCGTAATGCATTCATTGTAGGGGTTCTGAAAGATGAGTTCATAGTATCTATAGCAGTGATTGTGTTTCTAAAAAATATTTGAAGCTTGTTCATATGTTCGTGCAATCTATATTTGGCAGGGATGAAGTTGGTTAGATTCTATTCATTTATCATACATTAATCGATCAAGGGAACTCTACCAATAGCTAAATCATAACTAGCCTTCGCCATCAAGTAATTAAACACGGTCTGTGCGTAATTTAGTTCAGCTTGCCTAACTTGTAATAAGGCTTCTGTCAATTCGAGTGTCGAACCTAGACCATTATCAAGACGAATCTGGGCTCTGTTGTAGCCTTCGCTCGCCTGTTCGACCGCTTCCTTTCGAGCCTGGGCCGTTTCAAAAGACTCATAAACTTGCTCTATAGTGCTTTGTACTTGATGCGATGCATTCTCCTGCGCTTGTAATTGCTGAAGCATTAAATCTTTTTTTGAAATTTGTACCCGCTGCAGATTAGACATTCGCTCCCAACCATTAAATAATGGCATGCTAAAACGTAAGCCTATGGTCTGAAAACGTGCACTATTCTCAAAAAATGTAGGTGAATCTGGTTCCGCTGCAGACCATTGTAAATTATAGTTAGCCGTAATAACAGGAAGAAAACGAGCTTTCTCTGCTTGGATTTCCTTGTCTTTGAGATCTAATGAGGCTTGTAACAACCGCAAGTCACCTCTTTGTTGATTAAGGCTTAGGTCATTTCTGGTTAATTGACCCGGTAACTGAGTCATACGATCAACTTCTTTAATACCTGAATTCTCTGGGCTAACCGCCTGCTCATTGTATATATCAAATTGGTTCAAATCACCTTTAATCTCGTATTCTAATTGAACAGGAATTCCCATAATCAATGCCAATTCACGCTTAGCTTCCGCTATGTCATAGTCAGCTTGGATTAGAGAAGGCCGTAGATTACTTAATTGTACCTCAAGCCGCAGAACATCATAGTCATCTAGCAAACCTAGTTCGGCTCTTTTTTTGTTTTGAGCTAGGTTTTCTTCTAAACGACTAATCTGGGCCGCCTGCAAACGAGCGACCTCTTGAGATATTAACACTCCATAGTAAGCTAGTCGAGCCTGAGTGATCACATTTTGTGCAGTAGCTCTGTAATTTTCGGTCTGAACGGCTCTAAAAATGGTCGCTGTACTGACCCCAACTAATGCTGGACCCTGAAATATATTCTGTTCGATGGTAAAGCCACCTTGCCAGTTGTTGTCCGTACCAAAAGCAATAGGTACTAACTTGTTGGGATCTCCATTAGGATCGAATACAGATTCAGGAATGAAATTAACAGGTATCTCCACATTACGTGTGTAATTCATAGAAGTTGAAATATCAGGTGCCAGGTTAGAATAAGCTATAAATACTAACCGCTCAGCATCCTCGACGGATAAGGTTGCTCGACGTAAATCGGGATTATTGGCTAGGGAGATGGTAAGTACATCTTCTAGATCCCACTGCGTATCACTGAAATCTCTATAGACAGATACGGTATCGGTCTGTGCCTTAACGGTGCTATTAGAAATAGCTCCTAAAAGCAACATCAAACTGAATAAAGTGAAACTTGAATACTTCGGCGTCATTATTGATGTAAAGATTCGATTAATTGAATTCATGAATGAAAAAATATTGTCCTATAGGTAAGGTTGAGTACGTATGCATTCTTTAAGAATTAGTTGCTATGCCACATCCGAGAATGTGCATGTATGCATTAAAAAGTTCATCTTCTTGCATCCCTATACGTTCTAAAAGCTTAAAGTGTTCATAGTTTTGGTGCATATAGCTCATGGTTACCACACCATGGGAGGTTGACCAAAATAAAAGAGCCAGCTGTTCAGCAGGGAAATCATTTTTTATTGAGCCGTCGTCAATACCTCTTTGTATGGCTTCAACCATTAAGCGAAACCCTTCTTGTCGATTTTTAGTGCAAAGTTCTAAATAATCACTCTCACCACCTACTCCAGTAGAATGGAGATTATCTAAAAATTTCATGGAACTGTAATATTGGGGATGGTCTTTCACATAGCTTAAGTATCGCTGACCAAGCTCTCGCACTAGCATAAGCCCAGTACGTTTAGATTCGAGCACTTCCTTGAATGACTCATTGAGCAGGTGAGTAGCCCGATAACAGATTCCAAGTACCAAATCGTTTTTATTTTGAAAGTATTGATACAATGAACCCTTGCTCACCTCTGCTTTATCAGCAACATCTTCCATGCTTAAATGATCCAATCCATTCTCTAATAGAATAGATTCGGCGGCATCGAGCATAATACTTCGCTTTCGCTCTTTCTCTCGAATTCTTCGTTCTGTAACGCCCATATGAATGATGAATAATAAAACAGGATTTATATATAAACTGGGAGGTCACCCACTGACTGCACAAAGCTTAGCAAAAATTTTCATTTAATAGAATGTAAACTGCCATATTATCTTTTGTTGTGATACATGATATAAAGTATTACCACAAAAAAATGAACGCGAGTCAAGAAATGACCTATATTCAAAAATACGGACTTTCAGTTAGGGGTCAAACTGTATTTTTAAGTTTTTTTTGAAGTCAACATTTAATAGCAGAAATTATGCGGTCGTTATTTCATTCGATTATGATATAGTTTTGTTTTACCTACCGAAAAACTACCTGCCGTGGATTCGGACTACAACACCTACCCTAAATTAATTCTTTGAATGGGTATCCTATCATGTTAAAAAAATATATTCCAGATGCCTTACTCATATTAATCGCTGTAATTTGGGCATTGAATTTCAGTGTAGTTAAGGTGAGTCTTCAAGAAATCGATGCACTTAGCTTTAACGCCTTACGATATATTTTAGCTGCAGGCCTACTCGCCTACACTGCAAAAGCAAGGGGGTATTCATTAAAAGTTGACCGCCAGGATTTCTGGCCCCTGGTAGGCATCGCTTTAGTAGGCAATGTGCTATATCAACTTTTTTTTATTATCGGTGTCGATTACACGTATTCTGCGAATTCCGCCGTAATACTAGGCACTATTCCGGTATGGGTAGCTTTATTATCTCACCTGTTCACCGATGAAAAACTAACTCAGTATAAGGCCATAGGAATAGGCTTAGCTTTCACGGGTATAGTACTTATTGTTACAGGATCTAAAGCAGGTATTTCAATTGCTTCCAAGACCTTCCTGGGTGATGTGATCATCTTATGTGCGGCTATATCTTGGGGCGTTTATACCATAATGGCCAAACGCTTTCTTAAAAAATACCCCAGCACACAATTCACCGGTGTTATGTCTCTTATCGGAATGATTTTTTTGCTCATTATCGGCCTTCCTAGCCTTATGCAAGTCAATTGGGCAGATATTTCACTTAAAGGATGGGGCGGGATCTTTTATAGTGGACTGCTTTCCATAGGCCTGGCTTATTTGATATGGAATAACAGTGTATCTAAGATTGGGGCGGTACGTACCGCTGCCTATCAGAACTTAGTACCCGTACTTGGCTTGGTATTTGGGGTTGTTTTGCTCCAAGAAGCCTTGACTCTTCAACAATATTCCGGCTCTACATTGGTCATTATTGGTATTATCTTCTCACGATTTTAATTGTACGCACGTCTATCTAAATCGTATATTAAGAAGAACTTTTACTGTTATAGATATTTATGCATTTATCCTCTACTCGCTTTACAAAGCTCTCTTTATACTGGCAATTGTCTGCGGTATTACTCTTAGGCTTGGTCCTGTTTTCCAGCGCTGCGCATGCTCAAAATAATAGTGAACGCAACAATACAAGCTATGGGAGTGAATACACCAATAATTACTATGTAGATGAGGCCGGGCTTCAATTAGCGGTCAATGCTACCCCTCTAGATAATTTTATAGATCCAACCACTTATGAATTAGGGCCATATGATGTCATTAGTTTGCAAGGTATTGGACTTACAGAATTCAGCTATCGAGCGGTATTAGTAAACGCATTAGGAGATATAGTAACCCCCATTGCTGGCAAAGTAAACCTAAAGGGGCTAACCCTTTCCGAAGCTGAAGCCAAGGTGAAAACCCATTTTTCCTCTTATGTTTTAGACACCGAAGTCTACTTAACCCTCGACCGACCAAGACCCGTAAACATACATGTGGGTGGGAATATACCCAACCCAGGTCGCTATGTGGTTCCAGCCGGCACACGCTACGATGCTCTTATCTCCGGCTTTGAAATAGGGGAAGAAATAATTTCACCTTTAGTCAACGTAGAAAATAAACAGCAAATTATATCGACCCGTCAAACCATTTCCGGTATAAATTTTGACCGGCTTTCGGCTACTCAAAGTGAAGAAGGTGAAATTGCAGACTCACGATTTAGACAATTAGCCCAAAAGTACGATATGAGGTACATCAAAGTTAGCTCAAAAGATGGGTCCATACACTATATAGATTTACATGCCTACTTTAATTCTGGACAAGAAAAGTTCGCGCCTTACATAACCGATGGTGATCAGGTTACCTTTATAGACCACTCTTTCGACCGCCCAACTATAAGTATATCAGGGGCAGTAAACACGCCGTTTACCGGAAGTTATCGCAGCGATGATACCTTCGAAAAGTTACTACTGATAGCAGGTGGCTTCCACCCTCAGGCCGATTCATCCCAACTTATCCGAGTCTATGAGCAGAATGGGGAAACAATTCGGGAAGAGATTTCCATTAACACTACCAATGTTTCAGAAAAACTAAAAAGTGGGGATCAAATAATTATACCCTACAAAAAAACCAACCGGAATAAGGGTAATGTACAAATAGAGGGAATGATTACCACTCCAGGTATTTATACCATTGAAAATGGTGAAACAAAATTGGCGGAATTACTTCGGATTGCAGGTGGCTTAGAAGATAATGCCTTAGCATCAGCAGCTTACCTAGTTCGAGAATCAGCCAATCAACGGGGAGTTTCTTCAGTAACCGATATTAATATGACGCTTCTAAGTAAAAGCTACGATCAGTATTTAGAGGGTTTTGACTATTTAGAATTGGAAGAAATTTTATCCGCTAATCGTATGGCAATCGACCTGACTAATAATCAAGCCCTAGCAGAAGTTACCCTTCAAGATGGAGATCGAATCTACGTCCCTAAAGACGACCGAAGTATTCGAATTATGGGGCAAGTAAACAATCCTGGTTATTATGCCTATCAGGCAGACCAAAGTGTTAATGAATATCTTCTGAGAGCCAATGGCATGACCATTGCAGCCGACAAGGAACGTACTTTCATCATAAAAGCCGGTAGTAGAAGTTGGTATAACCCTGACAATACAACCATTGAATCCGGTGATATTATATTTGTCGACCGAATACCCTTACAAGATGCCCGTTCTGGGTTACAGAATCAAATAAATATAGAAACATTAAAGAATAGAAGAGTCCAATTAATCATGAGTGGTGTAGGGGCACTTACTAGTGTAATTACTGCATATGTAGCCATACGGCGATTAAATTAATCGCAAAAGCAGATAGATTTAGGTATGAATAAAACTGAAGAGATGGTAAAAGTAGGGCTTATAACGCATCTATTTCCCTCTGAGCGTGATCCGCACAAAGGAAAGTTCATGTATGATCAATACAGAGCTATTCATGCTATTCCGGACGTTAAGCTCAGACTTATGGTGCCTACTCCACGTGCGGTCCCTGGTACTAAACGCTGGAAAACGAATCAATCAGCATTGCTACAAGTGGCTCCAACTGATCAGCGTATATTTTACACCTCACTCCCTAATCGTAGAAAACCCCAATTCATACAAAAAAATATTTCCAAAGCACTACTTCAGAAATTAGCCGTAGAAAAACCTGATTTATTGCACATCCATTGGCTTTATCCAGATGGCTTGGCCATACCTGCACTAAAAAGTGCGGGTTATCCGACCATACTAACTGTACATGGTAGCGATTGGTATAAAAGTTTAGCCTATGCCGAACTACAGCCTTTACTCTTCGACGCCCTTAAACAAGTAGATTATGTACTTTGTTCTGGGCCTAAATTGAAGAATGATATCCTAAAAGAACTCCCTGAGCTCGAGCCCAAGATTGAAGTCATTTATAATTTTATAGACACTCAAAGCTATACCGTTCCAACTGCTTTTGAAAGTCTGCGTGCAATGGAACGATTTAAATGGAAGGATCAGCAGACTCACGCCTTGTGCGTGGCTAATATTCGACATGAAAAAGGCATAGACATACTGGTTGATGCACTAAGTCAGCTGAATAACAACGACGAATTTAAAGCCTTTAACCAAGGTCAGTCGCTGCTAATTCATATTATTGGGATAAAGGAGCCGGGTGAATACCTGGATTCCATTCAAAAAAAGTTAGATGAGGACCCTTCCGTACCCATGATCCTACATGATCCTGTCTCACCAGATGAGCTCAAAGAATTCTACCACGCAGCTGACTTCTTCATCCTTCCAAGTCGTAGTGAGGGCTTCAATGTTTCCCTTTTAGAGGCTAGTTCATGTGGACTGCCAATTGTTGGGACAAAAGTCGGAGGTAATCATTTAGTAGTTCGCTCACACCATTCTGGAAAACTAGTAGAAGCTGGAAACCCCAAAGCTTTAGCCGAAGCAATTTTCCATGTATATAGTAACCTAGATACCTACAAAAAAGACTCTATAAGAAAGAGAATGGTCAACTCGTATGATCTTACCGTACTATCAGAAAAACTACAAGTTTTGTATTCGGGTTTGATTAGTAAATTTAGAGAGACTAAAAATTAACGCGACTAAGATCATAAAAATACTATTTAGCATTAAGCCACTGATAAATTGAGCAAACACCATATAGGATATAAAACTGGCCAAAAACCCTAATCCTATTGCCTGCATCCATCCATGTTCTTGAACATCCCTAAACCATCTCATACTCTCTAAGGCCTGCCGAAATATGAGATACATGATTACAATAAACAGTAAAAAACCTAATAAGCCTAATTCAGCAAAAACCATATAAAAATCATTATGAGGCTCAAAAATCCACTGCGTTTGCTGAGGTGGATACAAATACTGGAAGTAGGTTGAAAAACCTTGGAATCCTACACCAAGCATATAACTATCGGCAATCATGGTTAAAGCCCCCATCGCCAAGACCACTCTAAACTTGGTCGAATCATCCCCTCCTCCTACAAACAATCCAACTATACGATCCCACAGTGAAACAACTAGATTCTGAACCGTTGGACTAATCAATAGAACCACGAATAACGCTATAATACCATAGAGCAGTATTGGGTTCTTCCTTTGGAACAGTTGAATCGTCATTATACCAACAAAAAGAGAGATCCATGCGGACCTTGAATAGCTTAGCAATACCGAGGCTAACATCACGCCTGCAAGTCCAAATAATACCAAACGAAACCACTTTTTTGTTGTAGTACCCATCCATGCTACACAAATAAGAATGGGGGTAAAAAAATTACTCGCAAATACATTAGGATCATTTTCAGCCCCGGTAGAACGAATAATTCGCACCCCTTGTTTCAAATAATTAAAGGCTAAAATTTCTGGATTGGCATAGATTTGGTACAAATTAATTAACGCGACCACCACTCCACTACCGATGAAGACATAAACCCCAATACGAAGATGCTCTGTTTTTTGGATGATGTTATAAATCAAATATGTCATCCCCAACAACACTGAAAAACGAACGGCATAAAACACCGCTTGTTGGCGCTCAGGAGTATAGATGCAGGAAAAAAAAATGAGGCCTAAATATAAGGCATACCACTTTTCCATTCCGTACAATTCAAAGCTTGAATCAACACTCAAAAACTTAAGTAACGTGAACCCGCCAATCGAAGTAACAAGAGCCAACTGAAAAAGGGTTACAGGAATAACACTCTGCTCCGCAAGATAAAATAACCCCGAAGCATAGGCTCCAACAATCAACGGTGCAACGAATAAAAAGCTATGTAAGCTTCGGTAGACCAATATCTAGCCTTTAACAAACGGAAGAGTTAGTAATTTATCATACAACTCTGGCTGTGTCTCTCGGATATGAGCGACCCAATGTTCGTACCATAAACGAAGCAAGAGTACGATAAAGCCCAAAAGAAAAAAGGCAATCACAATAAATGCCCGCTTTGGATAAAATTTATAGGTGGGAAGCGTTGGCTCATCAATTAACGACAAGCCAGAATTAATTTCATTAAAATTGAGCTTTTGTTGCTCGAACTGTGGATACAGCACTTTGTAAATTTCCTGTTGAATCTCCACTTCACGGAACAAGCGATAATACTCTGCAAATAATGGTGGCATTTCACTGACCGATTTAAAAATATCGCCTTGAGACTCTAAACTACTTTCTTGATTTAAGTACCCATCATATAAACTAGCGAGCTCTTCATAGGCAACTTGTGCCGTCTTGTATCGAGAACTCTCTACCCCTAAGGTCTGCTTAAACAAAGCTATTTCAATTTCTTTTTCAACCATAGCAGACTTTATCTCAGCAATATTTTCAACCATGGCCCTAGCCTGTTCTTCTACTTGCAATATTCCATTTGCTTCCTGAAATGCAATCAAAGAATCTTCAGCTTGTTCCATTTCCAAAACATTTTGATCTAATCGATTTTCGAGCATCAAATAACTGGACTCTATATTCTTTTTATTGATGGATAAAGCCACTGAGTCCAATAAACTATACAGGTACTTCGTCATTTCAAAAGAGCGTTCCGGCGACTCATCGATTACTGAGAATGAAACGGCTATAATGGCATTAAAACCAATACCCCCTTCTCTCATTTCTTCAATCATGATGTTGTTATCGAGTTTTTCCCGAACGTTCTCTAATACATCAGAAGAGTACACTTCAAACAAATTAAACTCCTCAATCATTTTGTCCTTAATCTGATTACTACGTAATAAAACCAATGTCTGATCCGAGCTTACATTATCCCCACTCACCGACAAATTAGCTAGACCACTTAGTAGGCCCCCGCTTGAAAAATTAATGGAATTACCCGAATTAATTATATAAGTCAGATCGGTTTTGTATTTCTTAGGCCATAATAGTGCAACGGCTAAGCCCAAAAGGGTAAAAAAGCCCATTATCGCGATTACTTTCTTCCACTTTTGAACTAGTACTAATACTATATCCAACAAATCTATTGTCTTATGTTCCGTCATAATAATGTTATAACTCGTTATAAAGAGTAGTTAATTTTGATGCTTCATGATCCCATGAAAATTGTTTAGAGTGATGCAAGGCATTCTTAGCATAGCTTTGCCAAAGAGCTTTATCCTCTTTTAATGTATCCAAAGCCGATACCAATTCCGCTGGCTTTTCTGGGTTTACTGCAATACCCACTTCGAGTGGATCCAATAGATTTTTCCACTCTGAAAAATCGGTGTAGATGATGGGAATACCAAAGGCCATATATTCAAAAAACTTTGTAGGATGTTTATCCTTGTAATGGTCACTGTAGGGAAAAACAACCAGTCCAGCTAACCAACTCCGTTCGGTATAACGCTCCAAAATCCTTGAAAAAGGCACATATGAAGCCACCCCTTCCCAGTGAATTCTATTCTCTAAACCTTTTTGAGCATCTACAGTTTTATCGAATGTTCGTTGGTAGGTACGTCCAATTAAATGTAAATGCACATTTGAGGTGCCTCGTATCCCCTCGATATACTTTAACACACCTCTCTCAATCTCAATATTTCCAG
>JAYPBC010000004.1:28721-77748 GCA_038124025.1 Balneola sp.
CCTCGTATCCCCTCGATATACTTTAACACACCTCTCTCAATCTCAATATTTCCAGTATAAAGCACATGTGACTCTCCTTCTTTGTTTACGGGTCCAAGCTCCAAAGAAATCTCCTCCTGCTTTACGGATATATTTTGGTAGTTGGCCACAATAACACCGTTTGGGAACCGTCGCTTATAATATGACTCGGCCAGCACGGTAGGCATAAGCATATGTGCAAGCCCCTCAATCCAACCAATCAAAAATGACAATAAGCCCTTCAATGGCCCTGGAATATAATTTCTATGGCGTATAACCGTCTTATTGTCTTCATGAATGTCATATACAGTTGTGTAGCCCAACATCCTATGAATTAAGGCCCAAGGAATTAGTTCTGGGTCATGAAAATGTATAACATCTGGTTTCAAATTTCGAGCCATCTTGAATAGCTTTGCTGGACGAAATAACTTAGCAAAAATACTTTTTTTCAGCTTAGCGGGATCCTGATTCCAAACACGATGCAATTGAACACCCTCACGAACTTCGTTTAGGGAATCAGGTGTTAATAAATGTACATCAAACCCTTGGGCGGCTATGGAACAACATTGCTTCAGAAAGATTCTAGGATCTTTCCAAGGATGAACGGAGGAAATATGCACTATGCGCATAGGCATGCACTGCAATTACCAAGAATTCTTGGCAGAAAATAGTCTCTTAAAGACTTGGAATATAAAGCCAAAAGAATGTCCAACCTGCATGATGATTAATGAAAAAGCCGTATGGAAGATTTTGGAAAGCGAGTTAGGCTGTTTCTTATCTGATTTCCAAATATTCTTACTAAAGTTGGATCGATTCACCCACACTACCCGAGTAGATTCTAACAGAACAAGTCCTAAAAACAACAAACTCACTGGTATAGCCCACAAAGATTGAGTAGTTAACACATCTGCTACAACATAGCCATTGTAACTCACTAGGAATATGGTTGGAAGGAAACTCCGCAAAGGACTTGAAAAAGGATGTAGCAATAAGGTAATAAAGCGCCCTCGACCATATCTAAAATATTGTGTCATCAATCCCTTAAAACTAGAACGAGGGTAGTACCAACACTTAATATCAGAACTAACACGAATGCATGGACCGTGCTCTTCTAACAACCGTAAATTCAACTCTGAATCCTGATTGGTAATATTAATCTCACTGAACCCACCCAATTTCTTTAAATCTTGGGTCCAAAAACATCCTAAAAATACCGTATCTGCGAAGCCATTGTAGCTATCTTTCATGTATTTAGCTCCACCATTACCCAAAATACTTTTTACCGCTAGTGAAATACCTGTTTGAACAGAATTCTGAGCTAAGTAGCGCTGAGCCCCACCTACATTTCTAGATGCCTCCATTTTCAAAGCCTTGATACACTCTTCTACATAATCATTGGCATATAAGCAGTGTCCATCTGCACGTAAAAACACATCCCCTTTAGCCTTTTTGATCATCTCATTTAAACCAAAAGACTGATATTTGTTGGGATTCTCAATTAAAATAACACGGGAATCCTTTTCACTCCAATTGCGAATTAGCTCTCTGGTCTTATCTATACTACCTCCATCGGCAATAAGAACCTCGACAATGTTGGGGTAAGACGAATGAAGGAAACTAGACAGCAGACGATCTACGTGCTTTTCCTCATTATATAAAGGTATGGCTATGGTGACTGACGGCCACTCTTTTTCCACTGCAAGGCTATCGGGTTCAGCCGCTGGCTCTAATTTTTGCTCAACAAAAAGTTCCTGCATCTAATCGGTTGTTTTACCACAATGTGGCAGATAATTATCTCGTAATTGGTATTAATTGTAGCTTTGATTCTATAAAAAGGCAGTTGTTGAGTTTTAGATGAAAGATAAACTACTTTATCACATCGTAAAAATCAACTTATAATAGTAAAATACGACTATATAAGCTTAAATCCTTGTGCCCCCGCTTAACAAATAAAGTATAGCCATTCTAACTGCAACTCCATTGGTCACCTGATCAAGAATAATGGCTCGCTCATGGTCAGCCACTTCACTTTCCATTTCAACGCCACGATTAATTGGCCCAGGATGCATGATTTTAAAATGAGGATACTTTTCTAAATGGGAGAGCTTAATCCCAAAATTTTCGTGATACTCCCTCATGCTTGGGAAAAATTCAGTACCTCTATCTTGTCGTTCAAGTTGAATACGCAGCGCCATAGCCATATCGCACCATTGAAGGCATTCGTCAAGCTTGTAGGAGATTTCTACCCCCATTTGATCAATAAATTTAGGTATCAAAGTTTTTGGCCCGCATAAAACCACCTCTGCGCCTAGCTTTTTTAACCCAATAATATTAGACCGCACTACCCTACTATGAGTAATATCCCCTACAATCACGATTTTCGTTCCTTTAATAGAACCATGAACTTGTTGAATGGTAAACATATCTAGTAGAGCCTGGGTTGGATGTTCATGAGCTCCATCCCCAGCATTTAGAATAGCGGCATCTACACACTGGGTTAAAAAATGAGCCACACCCGGACTTTCATGTCTAACCACCACCATATCAATCTTCATTGAAGAAATATTCCGAATAGTGTCTTTTAAGGACTCTCCCTTTTTTGTGCTAGAAGTACCTGCTGCAAAATTAACAACGTCTGCCCCCATTCGTCGCTGTGCCAGCTCAAAAGATAACCGCGTCCTAGTAGAATTTTCATAAAATAAATTTACTATGGTTTTATCGCGAAGGGTAGGTACTTTTGGCACTGGACGATTTAAAATTTCACGGAAGGATACCGCCTGGTCCAAAACATATTGAATGTCTTGTGCACTGTAATCCGCTAAACCCAACAAATGCTTTTGGCTAAATTCATAGCCAGTCTGGGAGGCCTTTGGGATAGAATTCTTAGTGTTGCTTTGCTTGCTCATAGACTGAATTTACGCTTTAGAAACCAAGGTATCATTACGTGCATCATCCCCATCAACCAGATAAACCGCGTCCTCACTATCTAATTCTTTAACTCGAACCCGCACCTCCTCTGTAGCATAGGTAGGAATTTGAACACCTACAAAATCAGGTGCAATGGGTAATTCGCGATGGCCTCGATCGACCATGCAGCAAAACTGAATTTTTCTTGGCCGCCCGAATGCCATTAGTGCATCTAACGCAGAGCGAACCGTTCTGCCTGTATAAAGTACATCGTCTATTAGAATGACGTCCCGCTCGTATAAGTCAAAGGGAATCTCGGTGACTTTTACATCGGGCATTTTAAGCTTGGAACGAAAATCGTCTCGATAAAAAGTAACGTCTAACACTCCAAAATCAATATTATATCCCAGTTCCTGCTCCATCACCGATCTAATTCGTCGCCCCATATACACACCTCGAGTTTGCATTCCCACTAAGGCTAATTTTTTTGGGTCATCATAGGACTCTAAGAATTGATGAGCAAATCGCAAGTAGGTGCGATTCAAGTCCTCAGCATCCATGATTTTAGAAGTGCTCACTTCGTAACAGCAATTGGAAGGTTAGGCGGTGCTATCCGCAAGAATATCCATAAATATACTAAGCTTTTAGGAGAATATGATACTTCAATCTACAGAGGTTAAAAAATCTACTATTCTCTTGGATGCTCTTCCATCCCCGTATGGATTTGATTTTTGTGTCATATCCAAATAAGCCTCTTTATTTACCATCAATTCTCGCACCTCTTGTACAATGACTTCTTTGTTAATCCCTATTAGTTTAACCGTCCCCGCCTCCACTGCCTCCTGCCTTTCGGTTTGCTCACGAAGTACCAACACTGGCTTATTCAATGATGGAGCCTCCTCCTGCACACCACCACTATCGCTAATAATTAAAAAAGACTTCGACATCAACCAGATAAAAGCCTCATACCCAACAGGTTCAATTAAGAAAATACCCTTCGTATTCCCCAAAGCTTGCAGCATAGGTTCTCGCACCGCAGGGTTTGGATGAAGAGGGTAAATCACTTGTAGTGATGGGTCGGTGGCCAATTCACGCAAAGCCTCTATCAATTCCGAAAAACCAGCCCCCATATTTTCTCTGCGATGCCCAGTAACTAAGAGCAGTTTTTTCTCGGGTTCATGTAAACGACGCAGCTTCTCAATCTCAGGATTGGTTTCGGGAGTCATATTTTTTTGGCACATGATCAATGCGTCAATAACGGTATTACCCGTTACCACAATATCTGACTCCGGAATACCCTCCTTTAGTAACGCCACTTTATTTTTTTCCGTAGGAGCAAAATGTACAGCGGCAATTCGGCTCACCAGCTGCCTGTTCAATTCCTCTGGGAAAGGAGCTGTTTTATCATAGGTTCTTAGGCCGGCCTCTACATGAAAGACCGGAATTTTACGCTGAAATGCTGCCAATGCGCCCGATAAACAACTGCTGGTATCTCCCTGAACTACCACATAGTCGGGATTCACTTCGCTCAGCACCTTATCCAATTGTTGAAGTAATTTCGAGACCAGCTGGTTTAAACCCTGTCTAGGTTCCATCACCGCAAGTTCAATATCCGGGACTAAATGCCACTGTTCAAATGCACTATCCAGCAATTCTTTATGCTGCCCAGTAGAACACACCACTGTTTCAATGTCCTTCCTTTGTTGACACTCCAAAACAACTGGGGCCAGCTTAATGGCTTCAGGGCGGGTTCCTATTACAAATAACACCTTCATCCTAATGACAATTTAGGCTAATCTTTCTTTTATTTACCCTATAAACTAGCTATTTTTGCACACTTAAAGAACGCCTTAAAAAACTATCTCCAGATATCGTTTCGAATAGAGCGTATTTTCAATTTTACTAATCGATTACCAAACCCTGCTTCTATGAAAATTCACGAGTATCAAGCCAAAGAAATTTTAGCCGCTTATGGAGTTCCTGTTCCTAAAGGTATCTCCACAACCACTGTTGAAGATGCCGTAAAAGCTGCTGAAGAGCTGCAAGCAGAAGGAACTTCTCTATTTGTGGTTAAAGCACAGATACATGCGGGTGGTAGAGGAAAGGGACGAACAAAAAAGAACAACGCAAAAGGGGTTATACTTTGCAAAAGTGTAGAAGAAGTGCGAGAAGCTGCAGAATCGCTTCTGGGTGATGTATTGGTGACTATTCAAACAGGTCCATCTGGACAATTGGTTCAACGTCTGTATGTCACCGATGGCGTGGACATTGAACAAGAATTTTACTTAGGCATTCTTTTGGATCGGGCTGTGTCTAAAAATGTAATAATGGTGTCTACCGAAGGTGGGGTTGAAATTGAACAGGTAGCTGAAGAAACACCCGAAAAAATTATCAAAGCATGGGTAGAGCCAGGTATGCCACTACAAGTAAATCAGGCCCGAATGCTTGCATTCAGCCTTGGTTTGAAAGGCGCTGCACTTAAAAAAGGCATCAAATTTATTATGGGTATTTACAATGCCTTCCTGAAAACAGATGCTGACATGATGGAAATTAACCCATTAATTCTCACGCCCGATGAAGAAATTATGGCTCTTGACGCCAAAGTTACCTTCGACGGTAACGCCTTGTATCGCCATGCGGATATTGCCGAGTTAAGAGACGAATCCGAAGAAGATCCATTCGAATTAGAAGCCCAAAAATACAATCTAAATTACATCAAGCTAGATGGG
Organism: Balneola sp.; assembly: GCA_038124025.1. GTDB lineage: Bacteria > Bacteroidota > Rhodothermia > Balneolales > Balneolaceae > UBA1275. The sequence continues at coordinate 34,376 of JAYPBC010000004.1, forward strand.
AATGTAGGATGTATGGTTAATGGAGCGGGCTTAGCAATGGCTACTATGGACATCATCAAATTATCCGGCGGAGAGCCTGCCAACTTTCTTGATGTGGGTGGTGGAGCTAATGTAGAAACGGTTAAAAATGGATTCCGAATTATTTTAGATGATCCAAATGTTAAAGCCATTTTGATTAATATTTTTGGTGGTATAGTACGATGCGACCGAGTTGCAAACGGAGTTATTGAAGCCGTTAAGGATCCGGAGATTGCAGAAAAAGTGACCAATGTCCCAATTATCGTACGTCTTCAAGGCACCAATGCTGCAGAAGCCAAAGAAATAATCGACCATTCAGACCTAAATGTTATTTCCGCGGTGTTGCTAAAAGAGGCTGCCGACGAAGTTTCAAAGGTATTAGCGTAAGAGGCTAATTAATTAGCGCTTCTAAGGCGAACTTGTTCGTAAAAATCTTCGTATTGCCGAACTACCTTGTATTGATTAAAAAGCTTGGCCCGCTTTCTTGCATTTCTTGATAGTGTAGCATGCAAACTAGGCGTGCTTAAAACCTGAACTGCGTAATCCGCCATGCAGTTTATATCATCCAGGGCGCATGCATATCCGGTTTCCCCATGTATATTAACCTCCGGTAGGCCACCAATATCAGAGCTGATCACCGGAACGGAACAACTCATAGCTTCCAAGGCTGACAATCCAAAGGTTTCAGATCCAGATGGAATAAGAAACAAGTCAGCAATGGAAAAAATATCTTCTACTCGTTCCCATTTACCCATAAAATGAACATGCTCACAAATTCCAAGACTTCGGCATTGTTGCTCAGCTACTTGCCTGTCAGGCCCATCACCCGCTAAAACCAACTTAGCGGAAATACCCTTTTCCAACGTCTTAGCAAAAATTTGGATCACCACAGGTACTCTTTTTACTTTTCTAAAGTTAGACACGTGAACAATTATCTTTTCTCCACTAGGGGCTAATTCCTTTTTCAATTCTGTCTGGTCTGAAGCTTTGAAGCGTTCTAAATCGATGAAATTTGGAATAACCTTGATCTCTTGTTTTATCTCAAAATTTTCATACGTCTCATGCCGCAGATACTCTGAAACCGCGGTCACTCCATCACTTTTATCAATGGAAAACTCAACTACATGCTTATAACTTGGATCTTTTCCAACCAATGTGATATCTGTACCATGCAAGGTAGTGACTATAGGTACATTCAGCCCACGCTCTGCCATTATTTGTCGGGCTAAATAGGCGCTCGTAGCATGAGGCAAGGCATAGTGCACATGCAATAAGTCCAACTGCTCAAACTCAATCAAATTGACCATTTGTGACGCCAAGGCCAGTGCATAAGGTGGATATTCGAAGAGTGGATAAGAATTTATTGAGACTTCATGGTAAAATATATTCGTATTGCGTTCTTCTAGACGTGCAGGGCGCGCATAACTTAACATATGCAGCCTATGCCCCTGCTGGGCTAATATTTTTGCCAACTCCGTAGCAACTACTCCACTACCCCCAAAGGTAGGATAACAGACTATTCCAATATTCATACATTGTTTACTATGTGAATCGCAACTACTTAGCGGTGGTACACTAAAGCGATTAAATGACAAAGATCAACCAAATAGCGTTCCATAATACGATTTCTTTCTACTAATTCTTATAGTTCGCCATACAAATAAACGTCAATCACGATCAAATTTATGAACATCCTTGGGTGTTTTTTAGCGTAGGACAAATCGCTATATTCAAACCTTTAAATAACTCTGACCTATCACTAAGTAGACAGCTCGCATGGCAGGACATTCTAAATGGGCGAATATTCGCCATAAAAAAGCAAAAGAAGATGCAAAACGCTCTAAGGTGTTTACTAAAATTATCAAGGAGTTAACCGTTGCAGCTAAAGAAGGTGGAGGCGATCCAACCGGCAACCCTAGACTTGCTTTGGCGATAGAAAATGCTAAGAGTTGTAACCTTCCAAAGGACAACATGGAACGTGCTATCAAACGCGGAACTGGTGAATTAGATGACGGTTCTAGCTTTGAAGAAGTAAGTTTTGAAGGATATGGCCCTGGAGGTATTGCCTATTATATTGAGGCAACTACCGATAATAATAACAGGACCGTTAGCGAAGTTCGTCATATTTTCACCAAACACGGGGGTAATATGGGTACCAATGGTTCTGTTTCCTATCTATTTGAACAAAAAGGAATGATTGGTGTACCCTCGGAAGGGCTTGACGAAGAAAGCTTCCTTTTGGAAGCAATTGAAGCGGGAGCTGAAGATGTAATTGTAGAAGAAGGGGCTACTCTATTTATGGTAATGACTGAGCGTACTGAACTCTTTCATGTACGAAATAACTTAGAGGCTGCTGGGTATACGATTGAACAAGCAGAACTCGTTAGAGAAGCTACCACTGAAACGAAGGTCGACGCTGAAATGGCACGTGCTAACTTTGTTATGATGGAAAAATTTGAAGAAAATGATGACGTTACCAATGTGTTTACAAATCTACTAATGGATGAGGAAACCATGAATGCACTCGGTGAATAAGACTTTTTCCTCGAAAATACAGTAAGCATAGAAAAAACTATGACAAGATTTATTTGGGTAATACTACTTTTTTTTGGACTCAACATTGGTAATCCAGACGCACGTAAGGGCAATACATCTTATGAAAATGGGGACTATGAAAGCGCCAAAATTTGGTTTTATTCTGCATTAAATCAAGACCCCAACAATGCAGAAATATTATTCAACTTAGGCAACACATTGACTAAGCTGGGTGAAATTGAGGAAGCCATTAAAGTATACATGCAGGCCAAAAATTCTACAGATCAAACTCGGCTAGAAGCTCTTGCAGATTACAACATAGGAACTGTTCTAGCTGAAAATGAGCAATGGAAACCAGCAATGAAACACTTACGAGCATCGTTACAGAAACTTCCGCTGGATAGCGAAGGTCAGTTCAATTATGAATATGCCATGATGAAAGCTTTCGAACAAGAAGAAAACAACGAGCAGAATCAAGATCAAAATGAAAATCAGGAACCTCCACCTGAACCAAGTGTCTACGCTAAAGCGATAAAAGAACAAGCCGATGCCCTCGTAAATGAATCTAAATATGCCTCCGCTTATAGTTTGTTGCAAGAAGCTTTAAGTGTGGATGAAACGGTTAGATATTATGAGTCGTTTATAAACCGTATAGCGTCAGTGAACCAAATAGAACAGACAGAAAACTAAAGTGAGTAATCATTGTGAATCAACGTACATACAGACCCATACACTCATGACTAAATATTCTCTTGTAGAGTTTTTCAAATCAGTAAGTAACGAATTAAAATCTATCTCAACGCTTTGCTTTGTGGTTTTTTCGTTTATGATGGTGTGTATTCCCCAATCCCTACTTGGTCAAACTCAATCCAATTCTTCCCGTCCCGAAAGATACTTTCATCAAGGTGCTCAAGAATATATTTATAATAATTTAGAGGCGGCTATTGATGCGGTGGAAACTGGTTTAAAACAATACCCAAATGACCTCAAACTCCAGCGCTTATATGAGCAGTTAAAAGAACAACAGGAGGAGCAGCAGAATAGCCAAGATCAACAGAATAGCGAAGGTCAAAACGAGGAAAATTCAGAACAGAACTCAGAGCAGGACCAGCAAAACCCTGAAAATGAAGAAGATTCACAGCAAAACGAAGAAAACTCTGAAAATGAAGAACAGCCGTCAGAAAATAATGAACAAAACGAAGGCCAAGACGAAAAAGCCCCAAAGGATGCTCAATCAACCGAGCGTCTTGACGCAGAAGAACTAAAAGATTTAAGTAAAGAAGAGGCCCAAAAAATCCTCCAGGCATTAGCTCAAAAAGAGAAAGAACTATTGAAGGAATTCAAAAAAGCTAAAACCAAAGGTGGAAAGACACATGAAAAAGATTGGTAATTTAATACCCTATCTACTTTTCTTTTTTCTTGCGAATATTCCCAGCTTTTCTTGGGCACAAACCTCCTCTATTCAGGTACAGGCTAAGCTTTCTGAAACCAATATATACAATGGAGAATCGGTACTTTTAGAGTTTATTATCTCCGGTAGAAGTTTAAATAGCATTGATCGCCCAACGGTACTTGAGGTTCCAGGGCTCCGATGGATAAGTGGTTCAAATAGGCAAGGGCAAAGCATTCAATATGTAAATGGGCGACCAAGTGTTACCTACACCTATGGGTATCAATTTGTGGCAAATCAGGTGGGTAACTTTACCCTTCCCCCTTTTGATATTACCGTAAATGGGGAAACTTATCGTACCGAAGCTCTTCCCTTTCGAGTGCTAAACCCGGCTACTTCCCAACAAAATGGGGGTAATAGACCTGACATATTTGTTCGGTTAGAGCCCAATAAGAAAACTGCGTTTTTGGGTGAACAAATCATAGTTGATGTAGTTTTATATTTCAAAAATACGATTGAAGTACGCTCCTACCAAGCAAGTCCAGGATGGAAAGCGGAAGGCTTTTGGAAAGAAGAACTAGAAAATACGCAACAAACCCGCGCTACCTCTACCTTAGTAGAAGGAGAGCGTTATCAACGAGCTAAACTTTTACAATATGCGCTTTTTGCAAGTAAAAGAGGATCCTTAGTTCTTAGTCCATTCGAAGTCACTGTTTTAATTCAGCAACGTAACAGACGTCAGGATATTTTTAGCTTTGGACTTGGACAGGAACGTAAAAATATTCAGACGCCACCCACCGAAATAACCATCAACTCCCTCCCCACCCATCAGAACACAGAAAACAACCTGTTCCTTTCAGCCGTTGGCACATTCCAAGTAGAACGCAACATCCAACCCACCGAAGCCCTAGTAGGGGAGAGTATTGAAATTAGTACTCGCATATCTGGAACTGGAAACCTTCCACTAATCCAACCTCCTGCCTATACCTATCCCGCAGAATTTGAACAATATAACCCGCAAGAAGGCAGTTCTCTACAAAGGACCGGTTCTACCATTTCTGGCACCAAAACCTTCACCGATATTGTAATTGCGCGTAACGAGGGAAACTACACTATCCCTGCTACTCAGCTTTCCTACTTCGACCCCACCGCTAAAGGCTACCAAACCATTATGCTCCCGGCACAAACCTTGCGTGTGAGCAGAGATCCGAATGCAGTAGGATCTACCACCGAAATGCTCCGTTTCGATATTAAGCCCGTGGCTGGTTTAATGGCCTGGAACCAACACTCCAAAACAAGATTAACACAACAGCCTTTGATACTACTTTTTTTACTTATTCCAATGAGTAGTTTGGCCATAGGGTTCTTGGTTAAAAAACACCAATATCGACTACAAAACGATCATAATTTTGCACGAAAACGGGGGGCGCTTAAAACCGCAAAGAGTAATTTAGAGGAGCTTCGAACCAAGGCTGAAAATGATTCTGTAGGCAGTCAAAGCAACATAAAAGCATACTATCACGAGCTTTATCGCATCCTGAGTAACTACATTACGAGTCGTTGTGGACGGCATGCCGCTGGATGGTCGACCCAAGATTTACTTGCCGTATTGGAAAATGAGCTTGAGGCGGTGGCGCCGAAAATACTCGACCGTTGTAAAAATATCCTCACCAAGTGTGATACCATTTCATATGCTCCGACTAGCTCGGCCTCAGATGTTTTAGGTGATATTCATCTATCAGAACAGCTTATACATGAACTTGAAAAGGTGTTGAAATAATACGAAAGGATGTATCAATGCCGAAATACATAGCTCTTATTTCTATCTTTGCGCAAGCTCTAAAGCCTATTACATTGGTACCTGTAACCGTACTACTCAGCATTTGTGTAGTCAGTTCTACCTATGGTACTACAAGTATGGTACCAGTAAATAAAGTAGAATATAAGGGGGCAATAGTCTCAATAGACGCAACAAAGCCTGAGGCTTTTTCGATGACTGCGAAAGAACAAACCGAGGCGTCAACCGAATCAGAAAGTTCTATTCTTTCCGCCTCTTCGGCGCAGTCTGTCTTTGAAGAAGCAACCTTAGATCTTGAACAAGCTCGATTCAAGTTAGCGTTAGAAAAGTACAGGACTATTGAGCGTAGTGAATTTTATTCAGGGGGGTTATTTTTGAATATGGCTATTGCTGCAGTTGAAATAGATTCTCTAGGCTTAGCAAAATTTTATCTCCAAAAAGCCATAGAAGAACCCAACACAGAGGCTTCCGCTGTGGAAGCACTGGCCTATGTTGAAAGCCAATTTAGCAGGCAAGCCGCCACCCTACCGCCACTACCATGGGAAACATTCCTAGACTATATTCAAGATAGTTGGAGCAGTACATGGCTGTTTTGGGTGGGTTTTATATTTCTAAATTCATCGGTAGCATTATTGCTACTCCACTGGTTTGGTCACAAATCTAACAGTAGCGGCAATGATACTTCAACACAAACCAAGTCAGTATTCCTAAAAAGCTCCATCGTTGCCCTCCTAGTAGGTCTCATCTTTTTTAGCCTAGCCTATGGGACGGATTATCGTGATGCAACATATAGCAAGGCTGTTATTGTAGCGCAGGAAACGGAAATTAGAACGGAACCAAACGAATCTAGTGAAATAGTGGTCATGGGCTATGAAGGATATGACTGCCGTGTTGATCACTCCATTGATGGGAGTATTGGATGGCGTTTCATACGACTCAGTAACGGCCAAACCGGATGGGTATTAGACCAAGCCTTACGCTTTCATTAGCTTTACAGACTTTAATTAGAGAATAAAGTCACATTAATTACCTTTATACCGTAGCTTTATTAGGTGCCAAATATATAAGGTATGCTATCCGAAAACGCACTAATCCAATGAAAATGACGACTAACGAATTTATTGAACAACATAAAGATTCCTTCCTAGATGAACTATTCACCTTTCTTAGAATAGCGAGTGTAAGCACCGATTCTTCTCGAAAAATAGAGGTGGAAAAAGCAGCGGATTTTTTGATAAGCCAACTTAATTCATTGAATCTTTCACGGGTAGAACGTTTTGAAACCAAAGGTCACCCCATTGTGTATGGAGAACATTGTCCTTTTGATGACCGGCCCACCGTATTAATTTATGGCCATTATGATGTTCAACCCTCCGATCCAGATCACCTATGGGATAGCCCCCCTTTTGAGCCAACACTCAAGGATGGTAAAATTTATGCGCGGGGAGCCAGTGACGACAAAGGGCAGTCTTTTACGCACTTAAAAGCACTCCAATCTTTAATCGAAGCAGATGGTGGTGTTCCGGTAAATGTCAAAATTCTATTGGAGGGAGAAGAGGAAATTGGATCGCCAAATTTAGTACCCTTCATCGAGTCTCATAGGGATATGCTAGAGTGCGATATGGTCCTTATTTCTGATACCTCCATGTTTGGTCTAGATCAACCTTCTATCACTTTTGGACTTCGTGGCTTGGCTTATATGGAAGTTGAAGTAGTAGGACCAAACAGAGATTTACATTCCGGGGTCTATGGAGGAGCGGTAGAAAATCCTCTGAATGTACTATGTAAAATTATTGCTCAACTCAAGGATGCCGATGGCGTCATTCAAATTCCTGGTTTTTATGACAAGGTGGTTGACTTAACACCGGATGATCGGAAGGCAATGGCCGATTTGCCCTTTGACGAAACAGCCTATAAAGCCTCACTTGATGTGGATGCTGTTCACGGTGAAAAAGGCTACACGACATTAGAACGTGCTTCTGCTCGACCTACACTGGATGTGAATGGAATATGGGGTGGATATCAGGGAGAAGGTGCCAAAACAGTGCTTCCTTCTAAAGCCAAAGCGAAAATTAGTATGCGCTTGGTGCCCAATCAAGATCCTCATGAGATTGCCGAGTTATTTAAACAGCAAGTTTTATCTTTGGCACCTGAGACCGTCAAAATTAAGGTCACCGAACATCATGGTGGATATGCTTCTCGTACCGATTTAAATTTTCACGGCCTAAAGGCAGCCGCAGCAGCCTTTGAAGATATCTATCAAACCAAGGTTCTTTTTTCTATGGAAGGTGGATCCATTCCCATTGTAGCCGATTTTAAACGTGTATTGGATGCTGAGTCCATTCTTATGGGTTTTGGTGTTACCAGCGATGCTATTCACTCTCCCAACGAATCGTTTCATGTAAAAGATTTTTATAGAGGAATCAAAACTTCTGCTCGATTTTTCCAATTGTTGGCAGAAGATGCTACCTCTTGATTTTTTCATCAAATAATTCCGTTTTTCCATGTACAAAAACGAGTTATTTTAATTCCTGTACTTCTTTGCGCTAACCAGTTACATCAACCAGAAAAAACTGTCATGAAAAAATTAATCGTCCTTCTATTTTCACTCTTACCTATGGCATTGTATGCCCAAATGCCCGATGCACCCGAACGAAGCGAAGGTGGCGGACCATACGATCGACTTATTATTCGAGGAGTTCATCTTATTGATGGCACGGGTTCCCCTGCAACCGGCCCGGTAGATGTGGTGGTGGAAGGAAACGTAATCTCCAGCATTCGAACGGTTGGGTACCCAGGCTTACCTATCAATGAACGGCGCCGACCTCAGGCCGATGAGAATACCGAGGTGATTGATGCAACTGGGATGTATATGTTGCCCGGTTTTTTTGATATGCATGCTCACACTGGAGGTGGTGCTCAGGGTACCACACCGGAATATGTGTACAAGCTTTGGTTGGCTCATGGTATTACCTCCATTCGAGAACCTGGCTCAGGCAATGGCATGGAATGGACGCTGCGGCATAAAGAACTCAGCGAAAAGAATGAAATTACCGCGCCCCGTATATCCGCTTGGATTGGATTTGGAAATGGTTTTGGACGGCCCATTATTACCCCAGAAGATGCGCGTGAATGGGTAAAAATGATTGACGATGCGGGAGCGGATGGGATTAAATTTTTTGGAGCCAACCCTGAGGTGTATGCTGCGGCCATTGATGAAGCAAACCAGCGAGGACTTGGCACCATGACCCATCATGCACAAACACGAGTGGTGTATAACAACGCCCTTCGTTCGGCTCAATTGGGTTTAACGAGCATGACTCATTGGTATGGACTACCTGAGGCACTTTTCGAAGACCGCATCATTCAAGACTATCCACTCGATTACAATTATAATAATGAACAGCACCGTTTTGAAGAAGCCGGGAACTTGTGGGCTCAAGCAGCGGAACCGTATTCGGAAAAGTGGAATGCTGTGATGAATGAAATGCTGGAACTAGATTTTACATTGAATCCTACCTTTACTATTTATGAAGCCAATCGAAGTTTAATGACTCAACGGCGCGCAGAATGGCATGAACGATACACTCTTCCTTCCCTATGGCGTTTTTATGAGCCCAGCCGGATTTCTCATGGTTCTTACTGGCTTGATTGGGGAACCGAGCAGGAAATTGCTTGGAGAGAGAACTTTCGTTTATGGATGGAATTTGTGAATGAATATAAGAATAGAGGAGGCCGTGTTACCTTAGGGTCGGACGCTGGCTATATCTATAAACTATATGGTTTTGGATACATTCAAGAAATGGAGTTAATGCGAGAGGCTGGATTTCATCCATTGGAGATCTTTCAGTCGGCTTCGCTAAAGGGAGCAGAAGTACTGGGGGTTGAAGATCAACTTGGAACCATAGAATTAGGGAAATTAGCTGACATAGTCATAGTAGATGCCAATCCCATGGCTAATTTAAAGGTCTTATATGGAACGGGTTCCATATTAGTAAACGAAAATAATGAGGTTACTCGGCATGGTGGGGTGGTGTATACCATCAAAGATGGAATCGTCTACGATGCTAAGGCTCTTTTAAAAGATGTGGAAGAAATGGTTAAAGCAGCAAAAGAGGATAAGGGTACCGATATTACTCAACCAGGACTAGATTATTAATTGTAGGCTTATTTCGCCGCTTAAAATTCGGTTGTATATAATATGGGCTCATCTTGTTCGAAGTCATACAAGGTGAGCCTTCTTAAATTGTAAAACCCTGTCCAATACGACCGCAATGCCTGAATATAATTTCTTCGAGCACCATCTTTTTCATTCTGTGCAATAAAAAGATTGGTCACATCAATTCGACCAATTAGGTATCTATTTTTTGAAACATCATAACGACGAGTAGCTATTTCATCTGAGATTCTAGCTAATTCGACCTGATCTCGAAGTTGTGGAAATTCTCTCACCGTACTTTTTATGCTAAGTTCAAATTGCCTCTTTTGATAGGCAATGGTATTGGCTGTTTCCATTTGATCGTTGCGAGCCGATTTGATTTCAGCCATGTTTTTACCCCAATTAAAAATTGGAATTTCAAAACCCAAACTGAAGAATTGCCGATTTTGTGGGTCTTCATATAACTGCTCAAAATCTGGTGAGGTCTGATTTAGTCCAAAACTAGCTTGCAATGTAGCCGAAAGTCCAGTGGATTTTCGGGCCTGATCATAGGTCTGATCCGCAAGTAATTCGTTGAGTTCGAACTGAAGTGCTGTTGAGTTATTTTCGCGAGCTAAATCATACGCTTGCTCCACATCCAAATCAAATGAAGGGGCTACACTTGGAAGAACAATTTCTAACATTTCGTCATCATCCAAGCCTAATAAAGCTTTGTATTCCTCCTCTATACGAAGATAATTAATTCGCGCCGTTGTCAATGAATTTCGAGCATTTCGAAATTCTAACTCACTTTGTAAGAGTTCGTTTTCGGCAATACTACCGACCTGAAAACGTCCTTGTGATATGTTGTAAATAGAATCATTCACCGTTACGTTAAATTCGGCTACTTCTACATTAATTTTAGCTAGGAGCAGATCAAAAAAGCTTTGCGTTACCGTAAATGCTAGATTTTCTAAATCTTCTACATACTGTTTTTGGGCAATTCGATATCTAAGCGGCTCGGTAATAGCCCTCCATTTGAGCGAATTAAACTGGTTTAAGGGCTGCCGATAGCTCGCCACAAGCGGAGTACTTTGCCATAGGTAGGTATTTTCACTTTGGAAAATTCCTAGTCGAGTCAGTCCCGACGATAAAGACAAACGCCCCCCAGTAGGCATAATGTTCTGATCGATAGAAAGCCCTAAAGACGCCTCAGACTGTGTTCGTGAGGAAAAGGTTACCGTCCCATCGTCCAGCGTATTGGAGAAAATAGATTTGTTGTAGTTGGGAGCGTCACCGGTCAGATTAATACTAGGTAGTAAATCGGCACGAAAACTTCGGAATCTCCACTTTGCTGATAAGAGCGCGTAACGAGCTGCTCTGGACAAAGGACTATTCAACTTAGCGTATTCAATGCTTTGCTCTAAGCCAAATAATCGAGTAGAAGATGTGGATTCCGTTATTGCTTGCTTTTGGGCGGTTACCGTTTGAGAAAATGTAGGCGAAATAGTCAACATACATCCTAAAAAAATCAGGCTAATTATTCGTTTATTCATGGCGTAATGCGTGTACAGGATCTTGTTGGGCAGCTCTTCGGGCGGGCATAAATCCAAATATTACCCCTATAACCAAGGCTACTCCAAATGAAATGATGATAGAAAACGGACTTACAATGGTTGCGATATCAGCCGTCCATTCAATGGCAAAACTAAAAATTACTCCTAAAAATATCCCTACCAAACCACCACCTACACTCAATGCTAGAGACTCAGTTAAAAACTGCAATTCGATATCTTTTTTTTGAGCACCTACAGCCAAACGGAGACCAATTTCTTTGTAACGCTCCACCACTGATGCCAGCATGATGTTCATGATACCAATCCCACCAACAATGAGAGAAATAGAGGCAATGGAAGACAGCACAATATTGAAAATACGCTTGGTACGTTGCTCTTGTTGAAGCAGCTGTTCTGGAACAATTATTTCATAATCTACTACTCCATTATGACGGCGCTTAAGCATTCGAGATAACACCTCTGCTATTGAGACACTATATTCAGAATCACTGACCCGAACGATGACCTTATCGAGTTGGTGATAATTCACGCTCGATGCCTCTTCTGCATCCTCAGAGCTAGCTTCACCCGAAAAAAACAATCCTCTACCTCTTCCAAATCCAGCACCACTTGCATCAATATCGTCTTTTGTCACCAATGCTCTATTTTTAAAGCGTAATAGTACGGTCGTAACAGGGGCGAAAATATCTAAGTTATAATTGCGGATACCTAAGCGCTCGATATTTTCGGTGCTCAATTCTTTTTTCTGTAATACACCAACTACCGTAAGCCACAGGTTTCCTACTTTTATTTTTTTCCCAATTGGATTTTCACCAGGGAAAAACTTGGTTTTTACATCATATCCAATGACACAAACAGGCTCTGCTCGCTCGATTTGGGTCAGATTAAAGTTGTTCCCTTCAACCACATCAAAACTATTGATATCAAAGTATTCCTCACTCACTCCTACAATTTTTCCACTTCTCATTCTGGCTTTTCTTATAAAATTGGATTCGAATACGATTTCGGGACTTATGTATTCTACTTCTGGAACCAACTCTCTAATACTATCAATATCGTGTAGGGTTAAACCAGGAGAATATTTGTTTGATTCACCTTCACCACTTTCTTCTCCAACCTGCCCTTCTGTTTGCTCAAGTGTCGGCTGAATAATTACATTATTCGTACCCAAGAGTTCCATTTGACTGAGGACTTCTTGTTGTGCACCACTACCAATTGCCAACATCGCTATGACCGAAGCTACACCAAAAATAATTCCTAAAGAGGTTAGTAGGGCTCGCAACTTATTACGTTGTATGGCCTCTAACGCAATATCTAAATTGTATAGAAGCTTTTGGCTGTTAATCTTACTCATGGGTTCAATTTCACCTCATCCAGTGAGATACGGATTCTCTCAAAACCAGAAGTGTCCGACGGCAAGCTTAAAAACAGCTCATCATTTTCCGAAATACCCTTATTGATAACAGCCTCGTTCTCATTCACCAATCCTAATTCCACTTCTTGTAACACAACATCCAAACCATCTCTTTTATATACGAAGGTTAATGAGTCCTCTGCATGAATAGTCTCTAATGGTACAGCTAAGGCATTTTCTAACGAAGCTATCTTAATTCGGTTACTTGTGGTCATAGCTGGTCGTAGTAAGCTGTCGGGTTCATTTATCTGAATGACAACTTCAAATACCTTTGAATCGTAATTCTTACGTTGCTCTCCAATATTTGCCACATCGGTAACAACACCAGTAAGTATTTTATCTGGTACTGCGTCCAAGCCTACCTCTACCAACTGACCTAATTCAATTTTTTGTATATCTACCTCATTCACATAAGTGACTGATTCCATCACGGTAAAATCTGGTAACTCCGCTACAACAGGACTCCAAGCGCTAATCTGTTCCCCCTCGGTGATCTTAGAGCCATCCCAATTCCTGCGGTATATAATCATACCTTGATCTGGCGCATAAACAGTAAACTGAACCATGAGTTCGCGAATCTTTACAATTTCATTGCGTTTTTTTTGTAACTCAGTCTCAACTTCTTTTAACTGCGCTTCCGATTGTTTTACCTTGGTTTGATAGTTTTTTGTTTCCTGATTTAATTGACGTATTGCCCTATCTAATTCTATCTCTGCCTGCCGTTGTACCGCAGGAGACTCATACTTCGACTGATCCACCTCTATCTGACGCTCTTCCAAAGCGAATCGCAGGTTAATAAGATTATCTCTAGCCTGTGACAGGGTTAGAGTGGTATCTAATTGTGCTTGAATTACCTGAGATTCAGCGGACTGTACATCTAATTGGGCATCTTGAAGTTTCCCCATTATTTCTGATCGATCCAATTCGGCTACAAAATCACCTTCCTTAACAATACTACCCTCAGGAATAAGCCGCTGAATGAGCATATTATTTACTCGAAAGTCTCTTGCACCTTGTGGGCCTCTTATCTCAACAGAATTTTTTGCCCTGAGTTCCCCAGTAGTGGTAACATCTACCTCAAAACTTCCTACTCTAGGAGTGGTATATAAGTCAATAAAACCGGTAGCTTCGCTTCGGTTAAATAACCAAAGTGCTAATAGCAACACCACAAGGGTGCCTGGTATGAGTATTCTTTTTTTCATGGAATTAGGGATATAGTATGAATCGGTATTCTTTTTCAATTCCTTATTGAACCCAAGAATTTTTACAAGGAATAAATAAATAGTAGGTACAAATTACAGTTTTTGTGCCATTGTACTCTTTTAATAAGATACGTCAGACAAACTCTAACGGTTACACCCGAAATATTATTTTACATTAAGTCCTGTTTCCAGACTATAGGTGGTTGCATGTTGAGAATAATCCGTTACTGTTTTTGGATTGTTTTGATCATCCACTACTATAACACGGGGTTTGTGGGCCTGGGCTTCCTCTGGGGACATTTCTGCATAAGCTATAACAATAATTCGGTCACCAATTTGGGTTAGCCTAGCTGCTGCGCCATTTAAACAGCACACTCTCGAACCCCTCTCTCCTGGAATGGTATAGGTTTCTAGTCGCTGACCGTTCGTGATGTTCAGTACCTGTACTTTTTCGTAGGGAAGTAATTGAGCTTGATCTAATAAATCCTGGTCAATGGTAATGCTACCCTCATACATCAGATTAGCTTCGGTAACCACCATCTGGTGCAATTTAGATTTAAACATAGTTACTTTCATCACGATTCTCCTTTGATCAGTATTTTGTTCGTGAAGATTACATTGTCAATTAGGCGAGCTTTGCCGAGATATGCAGCTACTGCAATTAAATATCGTTGTCCACCCGTCAGTTGATGTATTGGTTGCAGATTATCGATATCAAAGATACCAAAATAATCATTCCGAAAACCTGCGTCAGTTAAGGTCCGTTGTATATTTTGAAACATGGTGGGTAAGTCTTTCATTCCTTGCTCAATTTGGTGTTGAGCAGACAACAAGCTTTTATAGATTAGAGGAGCTATTTCTCTTTCATTTGGCGTCAAATATGCATTTCTACTGCTTAAGGCTAAGCCATCTGAAGCACGCTCAATAGGGGCCATTAGTAACTTCAAACCGTGATTAAATTCTTCAACTAGCGCTTCAATCACCTTAAACTGCTGGTAGTCTTTTTGTCCAAATATTGCTAAATCAGGCTCTACAATATTAAATAACTTATTTACCACTAAGGCTATCCCTTGAAAATACCCCTTACGACTCGCACCATCCAGATATTGATTTAGCGTATGAACCTCTAAACTAAAGAAAAGTTCTTCATTGTACATACCCTGTGTGTCAGGAGTAAAGACCAATGAAACCCCTTCTTGTTTACAAAAACTCAGATCTTGCTCTAGTGTAGTAGGATAGGTTGCAAAATCTTCATTTGGAGCAAATTGTTTGGGGTTCACATATATGGATACCACTACCTCATCGGAGTTTTTCCTTGCCAATCGAATGAGTGACAAGTGGCCATCATGCAGTGCCCCCATGGTAGGTACAAAAGAGACTTTTTTTCCATTTTGCTTGTAGCCCCGAATAATACTTCGCAGCTCTGGTATATGCCCAGTGACTTGCATCCTTAAATATCTCGATGCTCGTCGAACTGTTCTAAAATCTCTTTAACCCTACTCACAAATGCGCCACCATGCGCTCCATCAATGATTCGATGATCGTAACTCATGGACAAATACATCATGTGGCGTATAGCAATAACATCACCCTGTTGCGTTTCCATGACCATAGGCCGCTTAACTATTGCACCAGTACCAATGATGGCAACTTGGGGTTGGTTTATGATGGGGGTCCCCATTAAGTTTCCGACACTTCCATAGTTGGTTAAGGTGATGGTTCCACCAGCTAAATCGTCTGGAGTTAATTTTTTGCTTCGTGCCTTTTGGGCCACATTATTTACTTCTTCAGCTAATCCTACCAAGTTCATTTGCTGTGCTTTTTTCATCACAGGTACGATTAAACCACCTTCTCCGCCATTACCCAAGGCAACTGCAATACCGAAATTAATGTCTTTTTTAACATGTATTTCATCACCTACTACCGAACTATTCATCATTGGATATTCCAACATAGCCTTGATGATCGCTTCTACAAACAATGGGGTAAAGGTTAATTTTACTCCGGTCTTTTGTTGAAAAGCCTGCTTGTGTTTATTTCTCCATTGTACTAGGCTTGTTACATCGACTTCGGCAAAAGTGGTCACATGAGCAGAAGTCTGCTTAGAACGAACCATATGCTCAGATATCATCTTGCGCATACGATCCATTTTGATAACTTCAACCTCACCTTTTGGGCTTCTTGACACATCGAGTTGTCCTGCTTGAATGGAGTCGGCACTTTCTTGAGGTGCTGCTTTGCCAGAACCAGAGGCCTGACTCCCTGGACGAGTTAAAGAAACGGTGGTAGTTGACGAACTAGTTTCAGTCGATCCAGTACTTCGATTAGAAAGGTAGCTTAAAATGTCTTTTTTGGTTACACGGCCACCTTGACCCGTACCTTGGATAGTTTCTAATTCTTGAGCGCTAACCCCTTCTTCTTTGGCAATTGATCGTACAAGGGGAGAGAAAAATTGACCGTCGGAACTTTCCCTAGGAATGTCACTAGCCGGTTCTCCTGAAGATGGAGCTAACTGAGCGGTTAAATCTTCTGGCTTCATCGCTGCAATTTGCTCCTTGGTTAACTGGGTAACTGCTGGTGCAGCACTTATCGTATCATTGGAGGTACTTGCAGCTGATGGGGAAGAACTCACAGAAACCTCTTCGCCGAGTGCGATGACTGCAATTACCTGACCTACTTCAATGGTATCATCGGCTTCTGCTTTAATTTCTACTAAGGTTCCTTTTACAGGTGAAGGAACTTCTGAGTCCACTTTATCAGTAGAAATTTCAAGGATTGTTTCATCTTCTTCAACGGTATCCCCTACCTCCTTCATCCATCCTATAACCGTTGCTTCAACAACGGACTCTCCCATTTGAGGCATAATCACATCCACTGTTTCCATAGAATCTTGGGATGTTGATTTTGCGACTTCTACCTGAGACGCTGTTGACTCGGTTTTGGTCGGCGGCGTTTCGGCGACTTGGTCTGGTGTATTATCAGATTCAGGCTCTGCTGTTGGTTCAGCAGCAACTATTTCCGACACCGATGCTGCGTCAGTTTCAATCCTAGCAATGGGTTTCCCTACTTCAATGGTCTCTCCCTCTTCAACTAATATTTCTACCAAGATCCCCGCCTCAGGAGAAGGGACTTCACTGTCTACTTTATCTGTAGCAATTTCCAACAGGGTTTCATCAACTTCTACAGTATCCCCTATTTGTTTGGTCCACTCAATTACCGTGCCTTCCATTATCGATTCACCCATTTGGGGCATCATTACATCGACCTTAGCCATATTATATAAATTTTGTTTATCGTAGGATTATTTTGTGTCTATTTTTGTACAGGTAAACAAACACAGTAAAGTTCTCTATTATTTTTAAGACATCAAATCAAAAAATAGCCACTAAGTAAGCAAAAATCCCCCTTTTACAACTTACCATATAGTAAGTTCTGCGCATTCAAAGCCCTACACTGACTACATAGTAAGTGATGACTCCACCGCCTGTTTAACATCCCTTTTCAAATCCTCAATATGTTCCAAGCCTACACTAAGGCGAATTAAATTATTTGGAGTTTCAGATAAAGGACCTTCGGTAGATTTTCTGTGCTCCCATATACTTTCAATACCACCCAGACTAGTGGCCGCCTTAATTAGTTGTGACGTTGCCACCACATTTTTTGCCCTTATCTCTCCTCCATCTATCAGAAATGATATCATACCACCAAACGCACGCATTTGTTCTTTGGCTATGCTATGCCCTGGATGGGTCTCTAAACCAGGATAGAACACCTCTTTTATCCCCGGTAATTGCGTCATAAATTCGGCTAAATGGAAAGCATTTTCGTTATGTGCTCTCATTCGATAGGGAAAACTGCGAATACTCCTGCATAACATCCATGCGTCGAAGGGAGAAGGCACCCCTCCCTGCAAAATTTGTACACTACGTACCCGATCCATTAAGGGTCCGGATTCTTTAACAATAACCGCACCACCAATAAGATCCGAGTGGCCTCCCAAATATTTGGTTGTAGAGTGAATAACAAGATCCACACCAAAGTCGATTGGATTCATATTATAAGGAGTAGGCCAGGTATTATCTACGGCTACAACCACCTCTTGTTGATGAGCCCAACGCACAATGGCCTTTACATCAGTGATAAACATTTGAGGATTTGAAGGCGTTTCTATCCATATCATTCGAGTATTCTTCTTTGCGGCGGCTTGCACGGCCTCCAATTGTGTCATATCCACAAAATCAATTTCAAGCCCCCAACGCTCTGAAAATTCCCACATAAGCTTTCTGGTGCCAAAGTAAACATCATTAGGAATGAGTACATGATCCCCATGTGAAAGGGTTTGAAATACAGCGTTAATAGCTGCAATTCCTGATGAAAATGCGGCAGCATCTGCACCCTTTTCCATCTCGCATAACACCTTTTCAAGTTCCATACGATTTGGATTTTGCAATCTACTATATTTTAAATCTCCTTGTTTATGCTCTCCTTTTGTGTGTTCATAAATCGTAGACATTTCAATACCCGGAACAATGGGGGTGTTTTCTGTGCTTTTAATTCTCATGCTACCATGTATGGCAACGGTCTCGATATGGGTACTTTTCATGAATGGATGGTTAGAATGATTATTTATACCTCAAAGCAATATATGTAATGCCTAAAAGTTATTCGACTCTATACTTTAAACACGATTATTACTACCAAATATATCTGCAGTTTACTTTAACATCATAATCACCTTCTATTGTAGAAAATAATTACATTGAACTCCATGACTTCAAAAAGCACTATCAAATCCAATAAAGCCCTTAACCCAGCAATCCAAGTTTATGATCATCCATCCATGTCCTTCTGGTTAATGAGAGTTAATCCCAACACCACACTAATAGGTCTTTTTCTTCTGTTTTTAAGTGGATGCAGCCTTGAATCAGGCCCTAGTAATGCAAACGATAACGGGGAACAGGATACAAACCTTGAGGCCGCTAATAACCCTTGTGAAAATAATCTTACTGCGGAATTATACCCCTGTGCTAACATAAGCCTGTATGCTCATATTAGCCCTAAAGACTTAGGAGGGCAACAAGTCAATGACATTTGGGGTTGGGTTGACCCAGAAACCTCCAAAGAATATGCTCTAGTGGGTTTAACCGATGGGGTTAGCTTTGTAGATGTTACAAAGCCAAATGAACCCATTGTTGTAGGCAAATTAGACGAATCGGATTTCCCCTTAAAATATACTTCATTCAGCTTAAATGATTTCCCAGCTTGTAATTTAGGACTGGGTAGTACAACTACCGCTAAAGCTGTTTCACAGGGCACTGCTTGGAGAGACATGAAAGTGTTTGATAACCACATGTTTGTGGTTTCCGATGGACAAATACATGGGATGCAGGTCTTCGATCTCACCAGACTAAGAGCTTTTGATGGTGAATTTATGCAATTCAAAGAAGATGCACTCTATAAAGACCTGGGTAATGCCCACAACATAGCCATTAACGAAGATAGTGGGTTTGCTTATGCCATCGGAGTCACTCAAGCAGAAACCTGTGGTTCTAGGAATGAAACCGGCTTGCATATAATCGATATAAACGACCCAAAGAATCCAACATTTGCTGGCTGCTATGCCGATCCGACCACAGAATTTAATTCTTCTTTCAGTGCCGGTATAGGATACATACATGATACACAGTGTTTAGACTATAATGGGCCTGATGACCGGTATGCAGGCAAAGAGTTATGTTTTAGTTCAGCAGAAGGCGCCGTTGTCATCACCGATGTAAGTGACAAAGAGAACCCTACGACGCTATCCGCTAGCGCCGACCCAAGCATGGCCTACTCTCACCAAGGCTGGCTTACAGAGGATCATCGATACTTTTTAATGAATGATGAATTAGATGAACTCAATTTTGGACGTACAACCAAGACCTACATTTGGGATGTATCTGACATAAAAAAGCCCACCTTTTTAGGGTATCATACGCACAACACCCCATCAATCGACCATAATCTTTATGTGCATCAGGAGTATGTATTACAATCAAATTATACTAGCGGACTTCGAATTCTAAACCTTCTTGAGGTAGAAAAAGCAGAATTAAATGAGGTCGCATACTTTGACTCTGAACCTAGTCATAATGACGCAAACTTCTCTGGCACATGGAGTAATTATCCCTATTTACCAAGTGGAGTTTTATTGCTAAGTGACATTTACAATGGGCTGTTTATCCTACGACCAGATTATTTGGATAAATAAGCTTACATTTTTTTAGTTAAACACAGACTTTCTTAAATTTAGTATTCATTAATAATTAAATTTATAATGTCTGCTTTGGCCATCACTCGTGACGCTTATCCGTGCTAATTTCTGTCACTTAATGTTGGCCTCTGCCGTAGGCACCAATTGAACCTATATTTAGGTATAACCCTTATTAAACTAACTACTGTTCTAGATAATGGATTTATTTGATAAGCTGGCAAATCGCCCCAGCCCCCTCGGACCCTTCACATCAGCAGGATATGGCTATTATACTTTTCCAAAATTAGAAGGGCCTCTTGGACCTGAAATGAAATTTAATGGAAAAGATATGGTCGTTTGGAGTATAAACGATTACTTAGGTGTGGGTAGTAATGAAAAAATTAAACAAATTGACGCAGAGGCTACCGCAAAATACAGCCTTAGTGCACCTATGGGCGCTCGGTTAATGACAGGTAATTCAGACGAGCATGAAGCCCTTGAAAAAGAACTTGCTGCTTTTGTGCATAAAGAAGACGCCCAGCTCTTAAATTTCGGCTACCAAGGCATCATGAGTGTCATCCATGCTTTAGTTGACCGGAATGATTATCTGATTTATGATGAATTAAGTCATGCCTGCATTGTCGACGGAAAGCAATTAGCAATGGCAGATAAGTCAGTATTCAAGCATAATGATATAGAAAGTTTTAAGAAACAGTTGTACCGGGCTGCTGCAAAGAAAAAAGACAACTCTTCCATTCTTGTAGTGACCGAAGGCGTATTCGGTATGACTGGGGACCTTGGTATTCTTCCTGAAATTATCAAACTGAAAGAAGAAGTTCCTTTTCGCTTACTTGTCGATGATGCACATGGTTTTGGAACGTTAGGTCATGACGGATCTGGAACAGGTACTCAACTTGAGTGCCAAGACGGTATTGATGTTTACTTTGGCACATTCGCTAAGGCCGTTGCTTTAGTTGGTGCTTTTGTTGCTTCGGAACCCAGAGTCATTCAATTCTTGAAGGCGAATGTAAGAAGTCAAATTTTTGCTAAATCTCTACCCATGCCTATTGTAGTTACTGCTAGAGAACGCCTTAAAATGATTCGCCAACATCCAGAATGGAGAGAAAAACTTTGGTCAAACACCTTAAAATTACGTGAAGGACTTATCAAAATTGGATACAATGTATTGCCTTCTGAAAGTCCGGTTACTCCGGTCTTAACTCAAGGAAGTACGGATTTATGCCAGGATATCATGCGTATTATGCGTGAAGAACATGGTATTTTTGTGAGTGGTGTTGCTTATCCCGTGGTTCCAAAAGGGGTGGTGCTCATTCGACTCATCCCAACGGCTGCTCATAACGATGAACATATTGAAAAAACACTTAGCGCATTTGAAGCAATCAAAGGCTTTGTGGAAGCAGAAGCGTCTAAAATAAGCGCTTAAAAAAACGTTTAACAGGATTCTCTGAAGACTCGTTTTTCGGAGGTCCTGTTTTTTTTCCTTTCGTTTGTTTAACAGATACTCTGGCTAATTGTGTTTTACCTTTCTTCGATTTTGAAAGCCTTTTTTGTTTTCGCTTCTGATCAAGCTCCTCTAAGTTCACCCTTGGAGCTTCTACCTCTTTATAAGTCGACTGCTTTTTAGTTCCTTTCTTTTTCTGCTGGTTGCTGGTTGGAGTTCCTTTTATTGAGTTTTTATTCTTGTATTTAGCCTTTTGCCCATCATTGTGTTTAGCTCTACTCTTACCTTGAGCTTTCTGATTTGATGCCTGAGCATCTTCTTGGTTGTTTCTAGGACTTCGCTTAGGCAAAGGGATTTTAATGGGTGCTAAACCAATGCCCTTAGAAACCTCTAAAAAGGCTTTTAAATCATCCTGATATAACAGTGAGACTACCTGTTTTTTATATCCATAATCAAGCAGCTGCATAGAACGTACTAACTCAAAAATATCGTCTGGGATATCGTAGTATATTATTTCACCGATTCCATGAAGATGTAATTCCTCAATAGATAGTCCTGCATAAAGTAAAATACGGTAGTCTTTATCATAATAGTTACTCAACCTTTCCCGCTTTAACTCTTCGGTAGCAGATGAGTCAATGCTAACCACTCCCCAATTTTTCTTTCGTATAACTTTAAATAAGCGTTGTATGGTTTTTCTCGAGTAGGCGGATACAACAATACGCTGGGTTTTAGAGTCTTCTAAATGACTCATAAGAGTGGAAATCTTCGACCGCTCTGGAATTTGGCAATAATAGTTATGAACCCTGCTGTTAAGAGCAATCGCTGGTCCTACTCCACTCATTAAGGACTCAAAACCAATACATTTAGTATGTACCGGCATAAAAGCCAACAGTGATTCAACGGTAGCATTATAAGTTTGAGCCTGAACATACATTTGAGTCTGTGGTCCAATACTTTTGGCTATTTTTTTAACCTTATTGAACATTTTGTATCGATCTAGTTCATCCGCGTTAACAATCACCAATTTATCTAGCCCACCGAGTTCCCAAATTCCATCCGAAATAAAATCTAATAGTCTTCCAGGATCGCCAACTACTACCGTTGGTTCAGATTTTAAAGCTTGCTCTTGTATGGTTTTCTCTTCCCGCTGAGTTACTCTTGAACAACGTATTTTAGCGTGATAACCTACCGCCCATACCCACTGCTCAATCTCGATTGCTCTATTTGCAGTAGGGCATAATATTCCTATTCGACTGGGTTTAGCTTGCTTTTCGTCCGATTCTGCTAGATGATGCACTATTGGAAGAAGTAGTTCGTCCAATGATGAACCCGAGGATTTTATTAGAGCTGAACCCTTCCGATGATCTAGTTGTAATAATTCTTTGTAGATTTCTTTTACTTCGGTAATTCCAACATCCTTTAACCCTTTTATAATACTCGGATGTATTTTTAAACTCTCAAACGTCAAAATTATACCTCTTCTTCTCTTCTCTTCTATTTCTCAAGTAATTTACCATAGCATTTGTTAGTGCTACAAAACTAATACTACTTACTATTTAGTGAGTACGCAAACCTTTAACCTATTGCTCAGCAATGAGTAATATACAAAAGTAGTTAAATAAGCTAATCCCTTTTAGCAGGATTTAACCAATGGCTGTGAATACCGACTTTCCCCAAGGGTCTCTGTAAAAAAATAATAATAAGCAATAAAGACAAACACATCGCAAGAACCCCCGATAAACCCGCTTCTGGACCAAATAATCCACCAGTCCACCAATCTGGCCCTATTGATTGAATGCTTACGAACGATGCCGTTGGTGATAACCCACTTACCTTAAACCCAAAAATACCGCCTAAAATAAAATTCCAAGCACTATGCAGTCCTATGGAGAGGGCTAGGTTAGCTGTCCAAAGGAAAGGAAAGGCTAGTAAGAACCCTGCTAAACTAATAGTTATAAAGGTGATCATAGAGGCATTTGGATTGAAAAGATGAGCAAATGAAAACATCAGAGAAGAAATGATTACAGCAACAAAAAGAGCCGTCACTTCAGACATACCCTCCCACCATATACCTTCTTTAAGATTAATTAGTATATATCCTCTTAGTAATATTTCTTCATAAAAACCAACCGCCAGCATTTGTAACAGGAATAAAAAGATCGAATAATACCATGATGTTGATGATTGAAACAATTGGGTCGTATGATGAGATGCATTATTTTGGCTTAGATAACCGACTGACTCGATATCATAAAACCCAAATAGCCAACCAATTCCTACCATTGTACCTAGGGCTAGCAAACCAATGACCCAGCCGGCTGTATAATACTTAAATGAGGTTTCGTTCCAGTATAACCCACCATCAAACCAAGGTTTTTCTTTACTGACCCGATGATCGGTCAAAAATAAATTCACCCGATACCACCCGTACGCACAAGGGATCACGACTAACCATTGCCAACCTGCCATAGGAATGGATTGTGTAAGTCCGACCAATAGAATCATTCCTAAAAAAAAGAAGGGTATTCGAATACCCGAACGAAATCGTTTCTCTTCCCGATTAAATATTGGATGTATCATTTAAAGAATCACCATATCAATTAACTATTATAGTTATTGAGAATTTAGAAAACACCTTGGTAAGAGCTTAGGAAAAGTTTAGTATTAACATTAAAATCATTCAATAATATTAAGTTAAAACTTGTTACATATTATACCTATGAAACTTGGTTTTAGATTGCTACTAGCTATTCGATAAGCATTGGTATACAAGACAATTATTGATATATTATTCTTATATAAAAACTATTTAGAAGTTAAAAAATGTCATTATGTTATATACAATTTTAATAATTACTATTGCTATTATTTGCGCGTTACTGATTGTTGTGGTATTACTTCAGAACGGGTCCGGTCAAGGTCTTTCAGGGATCGGTGCAACATCAATGGGAGGAAGTTCTGGACTTGGCGCAAGAAGAACGGCTGATTTATTATCAAAAGCGACATCTTATTTGGGTGGCGTTTTTCTTTTTCTTTGCGTACTTGCTAATTTTGTAATTGATAAGCCGGAATCAGAAAATAGTATTCTACAAGGTGGGGCTCCATTAATGCAAGACAATGCTGTACCAGCAATGCAGTCTTTTGATAACGGTATATTACCAAATGACGAAAATCAACCAATTGACTAACCGTAATTAATAAGTTTTAAAATGAAAGTACTTAAAATTCTTGCACTGACGTTTAGTGTTGCATTTTATACGGCCACAATATTTGCTCAAGAGACTAAATTGATACCTCTAACTACTAATTCTGAAAAAGCTTTAGAATTAATGAGGACAGTGATGGCTAATGCTGAAGAATTCAGAGGTAATGATAACCCGCCTCTATTGGAAGAAATATTAAGACTTGATCCCAACTTCCATTTTGCAAAAACCTATAATTCAATATTACTTGAAAATAATACTTATAGAGCAAATCTGAATAATGCGTACGAAAATAGAAGTAATGTCTCTGAAATTGAAGAAAAATTAATTGAGGCTACTTACCAACAGTACATTAATTTAAATATTGTACTAGCAGATAAAATAATTGATGACTTAATTTCTAAATATCCAGAATATTACCAACTACGCTTAGTATCTGCCGATTTAAAAAATGATTTGAAGGACCCTTATGCTAAGGATTCAAGATATGCAGAAATCTTGGAGCAAAATTCCAATTCATTTCCAGCATTATTTCGAAGAGCACAATTACATTTTCCAGTTGATAATGACATAGTTAATTTCCCAATTGAAGAAAGAGATACAGACTTAGCGGCGAGTTATCTAATGAAAGCTGCGAGTTTACAACCAAAAAATCCAGGGCCACAACGATTTTTAGGTAATGTTTATAGAGGACAGAAAAATTTAAGTATGGCGAAGCAGTCATATCAAAGTGCTAGATTATTGATGGGTGAACCAGACGGAACAGATTTTACATATTCAAATATCTTATTAATGCTTGGGCATGTAGAAACTTTTAGCGGTAATTATAGAGAAGCAAGAAAATTATATGATGAAAGTCTTGAAGTTTTAGATTTCAGACAAAAACCAACCTACTTCCAATATCCTGTATTTACCTATTTTTATGAAAGAGATTATGAACAAGCAATAATTGCTTTTACAAGAATGCGTAGTGAAATTAACAGCTCAAATCAAGATCAGGAGTGGAAAACTGCTAACATCACACTTATGGAAGAGAACATTTTTATCTCGTATTTGCACAATCAGGATGAGCAAGGTGCAAATAAATCGTTGCAACAATTAGCTGGATTCAAAAGAAACGAGTTGAACTCATATTTAACTTCTGGAGCAAGCCGTGAACAACTCCTGGCGTTGAAGAACAAAAATGATATATATCTTTTAGAACTCAGGATTTGGAAAGATATTATTTTTGGTTCATCTAATATAGACCCACAGCTCAATAGGCTCAAAATATTACTTGAAAAAAATCTTAGTCAAGATCCTAATGCCCTAACTTTATTTTACAAATATAGTGGCTATGCTGCACTGATGAGTGGGGATAATCAAGCAGCAATAAATCATTACTCTAAAATATCAAATATAGAAATGGACGATGATAATTATCATAGCTATTTCTATGCTTTAGCACTGAGAGGAAGTGGGGATACTGAAAAAAGTTCGACTATTTTAAAAAGGGTGGCTGAAAATACATTTGCAACGCGCGGCGCCGCATTAGTTCAAATGCTTGCTAAACGCCAACTCTAAGTATCGATAAGAGTAAAAAATGATCTTCCAAAAAAAGAACTTAGCGTTACTAGTTTTCTTTTTAACCTTTCATTCATTTTTAGATGCTCAAACATCTCAATCAATAAATGGATTATCTTCTAATTTTATTGAATCCGTTAAATCTGATGAATTTGGTATCATATGGATTGGAACAAATGAGGGTCTAAATGCTCTAATTGATGGCCGAGTTTATCAGTATCAATCAGATTTAAGTGATCCAGCCTCTCTACTAAATACTCAAATTAATGATATATATGTAACGGATAATAATACAGTCATTGCATTATCTAATGAAGGGCTAAATATTTTTCAAAGATCAAATAACTCATTTAAACAAATACGTACAGAAACAAGACCAATATCTTTGTTCGAAGATCCTTATTCAAATAATATATATATAGCTACAGAGAATAGCGGTTTAATTATCTTAAATAGTGAATTAGAGATAAATCAATCTTATAAATTTGATGTATTTGATCCTTCAACAATATCAACGAATAACTTGACATCGCTATTAGACAATAATGGAATCTATTTCGAACAGAACAAGATATGGGTTGCAACAGATCGAGGTTTAAATATTATAAATCGCGAAGACAGTAGTGTTAGTAGACGGTTAGAAAATACTAACGGAAGTTTATCTTCAAATGTTATAAATGGATTTTCGAGTATTAACATCAATAGCTCTATGATTGAACCTAGAACAGATTATTTGCTAATAGGGACAGACAGAGGGTTAAATATTTATGACAGAGAGAGTGGTAACCTTATCAACCAGAAGCAATTTGTAAATAGTGATGTAAAAAATATAATTAAGATTAATTCAAAACTATTTGCGTTGTTGGTTAACTCAAAACTAACACTTTTAGAGTATGACTCGATAAATCAAAAGTTTGAATCAAAAATAATCGCAAACGACAAAGATAATTCTACTTTTGAAAGCATATACCAACATGAAAATTATCTAGTAGCAAAAGGTGAAGATTACCTATATATCTTTGATGAAGATTTTAGAGTTATTTTTGAAGAAAAAACAGAATATCCCATAACTGAAGTCAACATTAAAGAAAATTTTTTGTGGGTTGGTACTCAAAATGGTTTAACAAAATATAATCTAAAGGGATCTTTAATTAAAAAATTAGGAGATGGTACTGATTATTATTCTCGTAATGAGTATTACGAAATTCAGTTAAAAGATAACATGTTCCTTGTAAAGGATATTTTAAATGAAAATACTTATGAAATTGAAATATCAGAAGATTTTGTAAATGATAAAAACAAAAAAATTATCCTAAAAAACAACTATTTGCTAGCATTAGGCAATAGCACACTTCATTTTTATGATTTAGATTTTAGCTTCTTTGCTTTACAATTTAGTTACAATTTTGAGTTAGAATTAGGGAGTGAAGTTAACAATATTGGGCTTAATGAAGAATCTTTTTATGTAACTACTAATAACGCAATCATTGAATTTGAATCAGATTTAAATAATTTTTCAGATTTCACATTTATTCTTCCAAAAAACGAGTACATCTATGATGAATTAATAAGTCCAAATGTACCACCAAAGTTTACCGATATTGAAAGAGTTGATAACAGTTTGTGGATTTCAAGCGATATCAAGACTCTTTCCATTCACCATATAGAAAATTTAGACGACACTTTAAATTTCGACTTCACAGATAAAGGAACTAATGTTCTAAGTACATTAAATAGAATCGATAATCTCTATTATGATGAAGAAAATAACACAATGTACGGTGGAACCAGTGGAAGAGGGTTATATACATTTGATTTAGAATCAAAAACTATAAATAGAATTACAAAAGAAGACGGGTTATTATCCAATAATATATCTGATATTCACTATCAAGATGGTATTCTATTTATTCAAAGTGGGCAAGGTATAAATTTAATTAAGGATGGAAAAATCCGCTCAATCACGGAAGAAGACGGACTTTTTATGACATCTTTCAATGAAAAGTCTATTCACCAAATTGACAGCACAAATATTGTACTAAGTGGAACAGATGGGCTTTATCAATTTAATTATGGAGATTTGTATGAAATTGATGCTTCAAATGAAATAAAATTATTCAAAGTTATAGGCTATGATAAATTCAACAATCCTTATCCTATTCAATTTATTGATGACAAAATACAGATAGACTATCAAATAACATCACTGTTGTTTGACGTTTATATTGGTAACCACTACAAATCAGACAATAATAGGTTCTATTACAGTATTAATAATGATTCTTATAATGCAAACATTAATGGAAGCCAAATTGTTATCTCCTCACTTCCATATTATGGATCAGAATTAAGTATATACCTTGTTGATGCAAATGGAAATCGATCTCTTAATGAAATAGAGATTGCTATAACCAATAAACCTCCCTTTTGGTTTAGTTACCAAGCATTACTTCTTTATATTATTGCTCTAATCGGTATTTATTGGTTAATCCAGAAAAGGCGAGTTGAAAAAGCAAAAGATGAGTTTGAAAAAGAAAGACGTGAAAAGGAATTAAACGAAGCCAGAGATTTACAACAAAGCTTACTACCCAAAATAACACCAACAACAAAAATTTTCGATATTAGCACATATCTACAATCTGCTAATGAAATGGGTGGTGATTATTTCGATTTCATTGAGTTTGAAGACAAACTTTACAGTATATGTGGTGATGCAACAGGCCATGGGGTAACTTCAGGAATTATGGTATCCGTCACTAAAGCAGGTTTAAATGGTGTTGAATTAAATTCTCCATCCATGATGCTAAGTAAATTAAATACCATTGTTAAAAAAGTGAATTTTGGTAGAATTCGTATGAGTTTATCAGTAGTTAAACTTGAAGAGAATTCAATTGAAATAAGTTCAGCTGCAATGCCACCTTATTTCATATACAGTGCAAAAAACAACAAGCTAAACGAGGTGTTAATTCCTAACTTACCTCTGGGTGGATTAAGTCGAACCCAATATGAGTCTAAAAAACATGATTTTGAAGTTGGTGATATTCTAGTAATGATGTCAGACGGTTTACCAGAATTACCTAATGAATCAAATGAGTTGTTGGACTATGAAGCTATATATAATGAAATATTTGATAATATTGATAAAAGTGCTAAACAAATTTCAAATGCACTATTAGGATTAGGTAAAAAATGGCGTTCTCATCTGGATGACTTACCAGATGATATAACATTAGTTGTTATAAAGAAAGTTGCTTAATTCGAGGAATGAGTAAATTTCCTGATGGGTATTGCATTATGTTTACCTTTTACATTGATTAAAATACTCTCACTAAATAAGCTCTGATCTGAAATATTATTATAAACATCCTCTGATATTACAATCTCATTTGGACTAGCATTTGAGCAGAATCTAGCTGCTTGATTAACATTATCTCCTATAACAGTGTAGTTCATCTGTTTATCTGATCCTATATTTCCAGCAACTACTTCACCATAGTGAATGCCTACACCTATCTTCAATTTATGATTGTGTGATTTTTCTAGTTTTTCATTGAATTTGTCGAGTCTTTTAAACATAGTAATTGCACAATCGACTGCATTTTGACAATCATGCTCAGTATTATTTGGGACGCCAAACAAAACCATTAATTCATCACCAATAATTTTATCTAAGGTGCCATTGTATTCATATACAATGTCAATCATTTCGGTAAAATATTGATTTAATATTGAGACTAATTCTGATGCTGATGTTTTTTCTGAAAAAGCCGTAAAACCTCTAATATCAGCAAATAATACACAAGCATCTGACAAGGTACCGCCTAAATCACTTTTCGAATTATCATCCAAGATTTCATCTACAATATTCCCAGAAACATATTTTTTAAAAGTCGTCTTAACTTTTTGCATATCTGAAATATCATCAAATGACAATATATATCCAGATCTGTCTTTGTTTTTATCGTAAACAGGTGTTATTGTAGTATCCAAGGTATGAATAGTGCCATTCATACTTTTAAAAGGTACATTTTTGACTACTTGTGCTTGATTGTCAGTTCCAGCTAACTCGTAATTACTAATTACTTCCAGAAATGACTCATTATCGGCGAAAATTATTCCATAATGTTGGTTCTGAATTAGATCTCGTTCTATTCCAATAATTTCAATTGCTTTCTTGTTTACGTATTCAATTTCGCCAAATTCAGTAAACTTTATGATTCCAGCTTCTATAGATGTCATTATATTGTCAATCAGACTATTTGTTGATTGAAGATCATCAATAAGCTTGAGATTATTGATTGTTAAACTAATCTCTTTAGTCAGACTATCAAAAAGATTGGCATCTAAATCTGAAAAGTGTATAAACCCCTTTCTACTTTCTTTATCAGCTAAAATTATACAGCCAAGCAAGTTACCTCTGAAATAAATTGGGCTACAAATTGAATTGTGCTCAACAAATTTGACTAAATTAAATTTATCAGATTCTACAAGAAACGTTTTCTTTGTATTTTTCAGTTCAGCGAGTAGACCTTTATTATCTGTCAACATTCGTCTAGGCATATCCTCTTCCCGTATTTCAAAAGTAGCCCGAACTTCATAAATATTAGTATTCGTATCTCTAAGGATGAACATACCTTTTGACGCTGCATAAAGCGAGACTAAATGTATCAGTATGTATTCTAAAGTTTCGTTAGATAAATTATCGCAAAAACTCAGCATATTAGTGAGTTGGACTATTGATTCGAACTCTAAATCTTTAATATTAGCTCTTGACTCAATACTCTTTATTTTTCTCGTGAAAAATTTTTTTGTGATAAAGCTTGATAGCTGAATACCGACACTATTGATAATATTTGGTTTAATATTGGATTTTCGACCCAACACAATACCAATTATTTCATCATTACAAAAGATAGGAACATTGATCGTATTGTTTTTTTCATTAATGAAATAAAGATTTTCTGTATCTAAAGACTTATTTGAGTCTAATTTATCTTTGAGAAAAGCTAGCGACTCTTCATAATAAGGTATTTGTCTACCCTCATGTAGATATTTTGCTCCACCGATACTTTTAAGTAATTCTTTTTGCTCGTGAAAAGAACAATCAATATCTAAGTCAGAGTATTTGCTATTATAATCTGAAATTATTTTTGATACCAAAAGTAAACCCTACCCTAAATAATATTACTGCGCAAGTGCTTCATCTAATGTAGCAAAGGTATTACAATACTTTGTAAGACCCATTATAGAAAATGTTTTTTCAATTATGGGGGCCATATGGCATAAAGATAAAGTTCCATCTTTATCTTGAAGAATCTCGATAACCTCAATAAGGATGGAAGCGCCAATACTATTGACAATTTTTGATTGCTCGAGATCTAAAATGAAATGGAACTTGTCTTCTTGAACTTTTTCTTCCACTACTGATATCACGAGTTCACCAAGATCTTTATTGAAATAGCCTTCAGTTTTGACTATTACATACTTATTTTGTTCTTCGGTACTAATTATCTTGCTCATTTTTCTTTTTCTTAGTCATTGTCAGTGTGGTTCCATCATTACTTGATTCATAATCGACTGAATCCATCAATTCCTTAATAAGCATTACACCCCATCCTCTCTTTCTTTCTTGTTTCTTTAATTTTGAGTCAATATCTGGTATTTGTATGCCCTTACTATCAAACCCTTTACCTTGATCTATAACCTTTATTGTTAGTTCATCATCCGAAATTGTGAAGTTTATAAAGATATCTTTTTGTGACTCAGAATGTTCAAAAGCGTTGATTGTTGCTTCAATCAATGCCATTGATATTTCACCCGATTCTTCTTCACTCAATTGCATGTATTTTGCTATCACATCAGCTGTATTGGTTGCTACTAATTCCATATCTTTAAGTATGGGTATACGTAGTTCAACTGATGGTTTGGTTTCATTTGACATATCTAGCCTTATAGAATTTTATTATAAATCTGCGAAACTAATTTCTAATAATAGCGTAATGCGTTCTAAGTATCAACAGAATATTTAATAATAACATAATCATGCTTAATCAACTTCTAAAAATCACTTTATTAATAACCATATTACCAACAAGTATGCTTCATTTAAAAGCTCAAACAAGTTTGATTGAAGAAATTAATTTAACAGAGAAACATGACGGAATTATTATACCATTCAAAAAATTTGAACTGGACAATGGGCTCACTGTTATTGTTCATGAAGATGATTCCGATCCATTGGTTCATGTCGACATTACCTATCACGTTGGCTCTGCCAGAGAAGAACTGTATAAGTCTGGATTTGCTCATTTTTTTGAGCATATGATGTTTCAGGGTTCTGAAAATGTAGCCGATGAAGAACACTTTAAAATTATTAGTGATGCCGGAGGAACCTTAAACGGATCCACCAACCGGGATCGAACTAATTACTATCAAACCGTACCTAGTAACCAACTGGAAGTAGTACTTTGGTTAGAGGCCGATCGAATGGGCTTTTTCTTAGATGCGGTAACCCAGAAAAAATTTGAAATTCAGCGAGAAACCGTAAAGAATGAAAAGGGGCAAAATTACGACAACGCAGCCTATGGCCGTTGGAGTGAACTCACTGCTGAAACCTTGTATCCCTTTGGTCACCCTTATTCTTGGCTTACTATTGGAAAATTGGAAGATCTTGACCGAGTCGATGTGGATGATTTAAAAAAATTCTTCATGCGGTGGTACGGTCCAAATAATGCCACCCTTACCATTGGCGGGAATGTGATAGCGGAGCAAGTCATTCCTATGGTTGAAAAATATTTTGGTGTCATTCCACGGGGACCAGAAGTTGAAAATATGAATTTAGACCCCATTCAACTAGACGCTGATCGCTATGTTTCTTATGTAGATAACAACATCCGGTTTCCTGCGCTTTTGGCAACTTATCCAACCGTTCCTCGCTTCCATCCGGACGAAGCCCCTCTTGATTTTTTAGCTCAAATTCTTGGCACGGGTAGAAGTTCGTACTTATTCAAAAAGTTTATCCTGACCCAAAAAGCCATACAAGCCTCTGTATTTCATCCAGTAAGTGAACTAGCTGGGGAGTTTACTATGTTTGTATTACCGTTTCCAGGTCAAACTTTAGCGGATTTCGAACAAGAAATGAGAACTATTTTGGACGAATTTGCAAAAGAAGGAGTAAGCGATAATGACCTAACAAAAATTAAGGCTAGTTTCGAGTCTAGCTTTATCAATGGACTAACTTCTGTAACTGGTAAGGTTTCCCAATTAGCTGATTATCAGACTATTGCTGGAAATGCTAATTTTATAGAGGACGATCTGAATCGTTATTTGGACGTGACCAAAGAAGATATTATGCGGGTTTTTAACGAGTACATTTATAACAAAGCAGGTGTGTTACTTAGTGTACTTCCAAATGATGGCGGGGCAACTGCACCGGCAGCACCCGACAATTATGTTGCTCAAAGAGATGGAGATAATCCGTTTCCTACCACCGACTATTCTGGGCTTTCCTACTCACGACCAGAAGGAGATTCTTTTGACCGGAGTGTAAAACCGACGCCCGGAACCGCTCCTTTAGTTCAAGTACCAGATTACTGGAGAGCTGGCTTTGAGAATGGAATTCAACTTATTGGCACCGAATCAAACGAAGTACCCACGGTAAATGTGCAGTTGTACATTAAAGGCGGTCATGAATTAGATGCCAACGATCCACAAAAAGCAGGTCTTGCATCATTAACCGCAGCCTTGATGAATGAAAGTACCCAGAATTACACATCTGAGGAGATTTCCGAAGAATTACGTCTAGTGGCCAGTTCCATTTCTGTATCGGGTGGGAGAAGTGAAACCGTAGTAGGAGTAAGTACTCTAAGTAAGAATGTAACCCGTACTATGGAACTTTTGGAAGAAATCCTTTACCGCCCAGCTTTTAGCGAGGAAGACTTCAATAGAGTTAAGCAGCAGCAACTAGAAAGTATTCGTGCTTCTTATCAGAATCCTGCAGCCGTAGCCAGCCAAGTTTACAGTCGTCTACTCTATGGTGATGAACATATTTATTCGGTCCCAACTTCTGGCCTCGAGGAAACAGTGAGCCGAATTACCGTTGAAGATGTTCGATCCTTCTACGAATCCTATATGTCTCCAGAAATTACAGAAGTAGTGGTGGTTGGTGATATAACCGAGGAAGAAGCTTTATCCAATTTAGCATTCTTAAACAATTGGGTACCCAAAAATGTCGAGATACCTGTGTTACCCGAACCCAAGCCCGGAGACTATACTAAAGTATATCTTATGGACAAAGTAGGTGCTCCACAATCTGAAATACGCATCGGCTACCTTTCTGATATGACCTATGATGCCACCGGTGAATACTTCAAAACCAGCTTAATGAATTACAGTTTAGGGGGAGCATTCAATAGCCGAATAAACCTAAACCTTCGTGAAGACAAAGGCTGGACCTATGGTGCCCGCTCAGGATTTAGCGGAAATGATCGAGGGAGTCAGTTTACCGCCTCAGCAGGAATTAAAGCCAGTGCCACCGACAGTGCTGTGATAGAGTTTATAAAAGAGATCAAAGGCTTCCAAGAAAATGGAATTACGGACGATGAGCTCAATTTTATGCGTAATTCTATTGGCCAGCGCGATGCTCGTCGTTACGAAACACCCTTTCAAAAAGCCGGTTTCTTAGGCAATATTATCCGCTACGATCTTGATGGTTCTTATGTTGATAAACAAGCCGATATTATTAAGAATATCACGCGTGAGGAGATCAATTCACTAGCAAAAAAGTACCTAAACACCGATAACGCCTATATATTGGTGGTAGGCGATGGAGCGAGCAATCGCGATAAACTAAAAGCCCTTGGTTATGAGGTGGTAGATGTTACCGAAAAGGGAGACATCGTAGAGCCCGTTCAGGAAGGGAATGAGTAAGCCATCACTTACAGCTATTTAGGGTTTTAATAGCAAGAATTTAACACCCTTATTTCCTTTATCATACCCATCCACATTAGCGTGTGCGATGGGTATGTTTTTTTAAAATTCTTTGGTTTTCTTGCTTGACCAGTATGGATTCTCTATAGCTCCATATTTTTTTTCTAGCTATCGATGCAGCGTGCGCAACATCTACTATTGGATCTGGATAACCTACGCTGTTCGGCGCAGGTAAACAGGCTTTTTCAATGGGTGTGATGGTCCATGGCTCATGTATGTATGCTGTGGGATAATGCTTTAACTCAGGAACCCATTGCCGAACAAACTCCCCATCCGGGTCGTGGTCTTTTGATTGTTTGACTGGATTGTACATACGAATGGTGTTCACACCCGTAGTGCCGGCTTGCATTTGAAACTGAGGGTAATGAATACCCGGTTCATAGTCCAAAAAAAGGCCTGCCAGATGATATACGCCAAGCCTCCAATCACAATCCAAATGATGACACAAAAAAGAGACTAGCATGGCCCTCATCCGAAAATTGATCCATCCGGTTGCCTTTAAACAACGCATGCACGCATCAACCAGAGGTATGCCAGTACAACCGTCCTTCCAGGCCTCTAAAAAACTGGGTCTACTAGAATATGTCATGAGTTCATATCCGCGGTTCACACACTGTAACTCATACTCTGGTTCCATTTCAAACTTTTGTATGAAATGGCAATTCCACCTAAGCCGCGTCAAAAACGAGGCGTAGGTGCGGGAGCTCTCTTTCCTTTCGGGGTGTTCGCTCACATACCCATGTACCTGCCTCACGCTTAGATTACCCCAGGCCAAATGCGGTGACATACGGCTACAGCTCTCTCTCGATAACAGTGGCTTTGAGATATGTCGCTGATAATTCCGCCCTCGAGCCCCCATAAAATTCTCCAAACACTTCCACCCTTGGCTCTCCCCCGCGGGTTGATGCATCTGCGGGTAGCTCTCTAGCTCTTCCCTTCGCTCCACCGGAATGGGGAAGGGATGCTCATTGAACATATCCCTCATGAACGAGATTAGATGTTTACTTGGCGTTGAATAAGCTGGGCTAAACAATGGCCGACTCATACTCTCCTTCCAGACTTTATTCCAACCATCTCGGGTATTTATTCCACGAAGTACCCCGTCACGCTGGCACTGCTTCCATTGCACACCTTGTTGAGTAAAAAAAGTAGCCATTTGCTTGTCTCGATCCCACGTTCTAATTGTTCCAGATTCCTGATAAGAAAAAACCTGCTCAATAGTGAAGCTATCTGCCAAAAATTGGAATACACTTAAGGTATCTCCCCAAGCGATCAACAGCTGTCGTTGTACCACTTCTAATTGTCTATTGACATCTTTGAGTGAGTGATACACGAACTGTCGATGGCGCAGGGAAGCATCAGGCCCAGACAACTCGAGCGGATCGAATATGTAGAGTGAGATATAATCGTTTTTAGCCTGCTCAGCTAGGTAAAACCCTTCATGGTCGGCTAATCGAATATCTCTTTTCAACCATACTATATTAATAGGTACTTTAGACTCTTTTCTGGAGAGTTTTGTACTCATCTCTATATCAGCCTTCAGGTGAAATAATTCTAAAGAACATGCGATTCAGTCAATTACTTCCCAATACAAAACCTTGAAAATATAGAATCCAATATAT
The DNA here is from genome assembly GCA_038124025.1 of Balneola sp. GTDB lineage: Bacteria > Bacteroidota > Rhodothermia > Balneolales > Balneolaceae > UBA1275. The sequence continues at coordinate 71,521 of JAYPBC010000004.1, forward strand.
CTTCATTGGTGATTTCACCTGTTATGGTTCCGAGGGTATGTAAGGCCGCACGAAGATCAATGGCTAGAAAATCACCGGTAAGCCCCCTATTTAATCCAGTTAGAGCAGCATCTACATGATGCATCGTTTTCTCAAGGGCATCTCTGTGACGGGAAGACGTGACAAGTAGCGATCCACCATCATAATGAGTCTGTCTTAATGCCTCTTGCTTTATGCGATCTTTTAATTCCGGCAAACCTAATCCTTTAGTTGCTGATATGTGCAGATCTTCGATACTACTCCATTCGCTTTCCTGACGGATGGTAAGCTCATCGTTTACAGCTGATCGAGTCGGGCTCAGTCGATCAAATTGGGTTCCTATAACGATAAAAGGAGTATCTGTCACCGATGCTTGCAAGCGATCGATTTCATCCTTTTCCTCAGAAGTAAAGGGCTCATTCAGATCCCTCAAATAGACAATTACATCCGCTTCTTTCACGGCCGCTTGGCTGCGCCGAACTCCTTCTGCCTCGACTCGATCTACCGTTTCACGCAATCCTGCTGTATCAATAAGCCTAAATAGAAGCCCTCCGTGATTCCACTCCACATCTACGGTATCTCGTGTGGTTCCTGCTATATCGGTAACAATGGCCCGTTCTCTACCAACCAATGCATTCAATAATGTAGACTTACCTGCATTCGGACGGCCAATGAGTACTGTTTTAATTCCGTCTTTAACTAAACGACCCGCTTCATAGCTCTCAAGCAGATGATGAATAGCCGTTTTAAGATCTAACAATAGCTGCTGTAATTGCTGCTTATTCGCAAATTCAACATCCTCTTCTATAAAATCTAATTCGAGCTCAATCATCGCTGTTGCGTCAATAATCTGTTGCCTAAATTCTTTCACATAGGTACCTAAACTGCCGGATAACTGCTGATTCGCGGCGTCAATTGCTTTCGCACTGCGAGCATGAATAAGATCTGCCACTGCTTCGGCCTGCTCTAGGCCCAATTTACCATTTAGAAAAGCTCGCTGAGTAAACTCCCCGGCCTCTGCTGGCTGGATGCCTGTTGCAAGCAATGTCTCAAACACACGTTGAGTGACTAAAATACCTCCATGGCAAGAAATTTCAACGGTTTCCTCCCCAGTGTAACTTTTTGGCGAATGAAAAAGACTTATTAATACCTCATCCACTAGACGACCTCCTTCATCAATAATGCGGCCAAAATGAATGGTATGGGACGAGGCTGTTCGTAAATCTTTTCCTTTAAAACGCTCTTGTACCTTCGCAATCGCTCCCCTTCCCGAAACCCGAATAACCGCAATCCCACCCTCTCCAATGGGAGTAGCTACAGCGGCTATAGGCTCTTTTTCTGAGATAATTAAGGACTCTGACACGTTGTTTTATTTGTTATATATGCATGTTTTTTAGTACCATAATTTACGCACCCTTTTAAACCAAACTCAACTCCTATGCATTCCTACATACTCGCATTAGACCAAGGTACTACAAGTTCACGGGCTATACTGTTTAACAGAAAAGGAAGCATAGTCGCTATGGCACAAAAAGAATTTACCCAAATATTCCCTCAATCTGGTTGGGTAGAACACGATGCAAATGAAATTTGGTCAAGCCAGGTGAGTGTTGCGACGGAAGTCATGAGTAAGGCCCAAATCAAAGGCAATCAAATCGAAGCCATTGGTATAACAAACCAAAGAGAAACCACGGTAGTGTGGGACAAACAAACTGGGCAACCCATTTATCATGCTATCGTGTGGCAAGATCGCAGAACATCTAAGCGATGTAACTCACTTAAAGAACAGGGATATTTGACGAATATTCAGTCAAAAACAGGCTTGGTTATAGATGCCTATTTCTCTGCCACTAAAGTGGAATGGATACTAAAAAATGTATCAGGTGCCCAAAAACTAGCTAATGAAGGGCGCTTAGCTTTTGGCACCGTTGACAGCTGGCTTATTTGGAAATTTTCAGAAGGTCAATCCCATGCAACCGATGTAACCAATGCCTCGCGAACTATGCTCTATAACATACGCGACCAAAAATGGGATGAAGAATTGTTGAGGCTGTTTGAAATCCCTGCCACTATGCTACCAAAGGTGTTGGAATCGAGTGATGAATTTGGAAAAACAAGTGAACAGTTTTTTGGACATCGTATTCCTATTACTGGAGTTGCTGGCGATCAACAGGCGGCACTTTTTGGACAGATGTGCACGCAAAAAGGCATGGTTAAAAACACCTACGGTACCGGTTGCTTCATGCTCATGAATATTGGCCCGGAGTTTGTTCAATCAAAACATAACCTTCTGACTACCATTGCATGGAAAATAAATGGGGAGTTGCACTACGCACTAGAAGGTAGCGTATTTATTGCAGGCGCGGTCGTACAATGGCTCCGCGATGGAATGGAAATGATTCGCCATTCATCCGAAATTGAAGACTTAGCCAAGCAATCTCCCGATGCAGATGGAGTATATTTTGTTCCAGCCTTTGCAGGACTGGGTGCACCTTATTGGAATCAAGAAGCCCGTGGAATGATCGTTGGTTTGTCTCGTGGTACCACCAAATCACACATTGCTCGAGCCGCTTTAGAATCCATGGCTTATCAGAGTTATGATGTATTAAAAGCCATGGAGGCAGATTCAGAAATTGCAATAACTGAACTTCGGGTAGATGGAGGAGCCACGGCCAATAATCTGTTGATGCAATTTCAAGCAGATCTTCTGGGATCCGATGTAATTCGTCCAAATTGTATCGAAACAACGGCCTTAGGCGCAGCCTATTTGGCCGGCTTACGAGTTGGATATTGGGAGAATATTGAAGAAATTCAGTCTATCTGGGCAATGGATAAACGCTTTAAAGCCAAAGTAAATAGTGCTCAGATTTCACAAAAAATAAATGGATGGAATAAGGCTGTCCACTCGCTTCAAGCTTGGACACATCACTCTTGATCTTAACCTTACAAAAATAGCTTGTTATGAATCCTATAATTGCTGAGTTTATCGCCACTTTTTTACTACTACTCCTTGGTAATGGGGTAGTAGCAAATGTTCTATTACCCAAGACAAAAGGGCATAATTCTGGATGGCTGGTTATTACCACTGGTTGGGGGCTTGCTGTATTCACTGGTGTTGTAGTTGCAGGTCCACATTCCGGTGCACATCTAAATCCAGCGGTTACCTTTGGGCTAGCTGCAGCAGGCGAATTCCCTTGGGCTGAAGTTCCTGGATATATTGGCGCACAAGTTCTTGGAGCTTTTTTAGGTGGAACTATTGTCTGGCTGATGTATAAAGACCACTATAAAGAAACGAACGAAGCTTCAGTAATTCTCTCAACTTTCAGTACTATGCCGGCTATTCGGTCGTCATTTAGTAATCTACTTTCAGAAATGATTGGCACCTTTGTACTGGTCTTTGCAGTCTTTTACATAAGTGACGGGGAGTTAATGAATGCGTCAAATACTCCTATTGGTTTAGGATCGGTTGGGGCGCTTCCTGTTGCATTTGTTGTATGGTGTATAGGCTTGGGTTTAGGAGGAACGACCGGTTATGCGATAAACCCGGCAAGAGACTTTGGTCCACGTTTAGCCCATGCTATTCTACCGATATCAAATAAGGGGTCCAGTGATTGGAATTATGGATGGATTCCCATCCTTGGCCCACTACTGGGTGGAGTACTTGCTGCAGCAGTATATCTTATAATTTAAACCTTGGCTTATACCCTAGACCATCGTGTTTATTGACATGATAGCTTAATGGTAGGACATGCCAGAATTTACTCGATATCTCCCATTAGTTTTTTCACCGATGGCGCCGCCAATATAGCAATTACCCCGCCGCCACCTACAAATAAGGCGACTGCTTGGAACAGACTAGCAGGCGCAAGGTTTTCGAGTTGTCCGGCTACCAAGCCAGCAATTAAATTTCCTAGTGCAGCTGCCACAAACCAAATTCCCATCATTTGACTCACTCGACTTTTTGGAGCAAGCTTAGTCATAGAAGAAAGTCCAACGGGCGACAAACAAAGCTCACCAACCGTATGTAAAAAATACATCACAATAAGCCAAGCCGGTGAAACTAAATTTGTATCAGAGGCATTGACTGACCCCCAAGCTAGCACAAAGAAACCCGCAGATAGTCCTAAAAGTCCTAGAGCAAATTTCATGGGTATTGATGGATTGGCATTTTTACTCGCTAACCAGGTCCACATAAAACCAAAAATTGGGGCAAAAATCACAATAAAGGATGGATTGATTAACTGCAGTGTACTGGCAGGAATTTCCCACCCTTTGCCCACTTGACTCAGCATCCAATAAACCAATCCAAGTAAACCTATACTGGTAAACACGACAGCAATTTTGGCCACCGACCAAATATCATCTCGAACCCAAGTTTTGTACGTATAGTATCCAAGTGGAATAGCTAACAAAGCCGTTAACATAAGAGCACCAATACCCCCCAAGAACACACTAGGCCCAGCTGAACGATTGACTAACTCGGCAGTGAAAATATTTAACGAAGAACCAGCCTGCTCAAAACCGCTCCAGAAAATAGCTGCTAAAATGAATAACCAGAATATAACACCAAGACGCTTTTTTTCTTCGCCTGAGTGCCCACCAAAAAATATGATATATCCAAAAAACGCGACCGTGATTACCACAGCCACCAATCCTAAATTACCAGCCAATGATTCTAAAGCTAATTCAATAGCACCCGAGCTAACTAAGAAGCCTAGTAATACGATCAATGCGCCTATAATGGAAACCACGGTATAAAAAATCTTGCTTCGCTTAGCAAGAGTTTCAGGATCAACATCTACCTTAAGGTCTCCAGCTGTTCCTATATATTTCCCTCCAATCTGATAGGAAATAAGACCGAGAACCATACCAAAACCAGCTAATGTAAATCCATAATGCCAGTTAGAACCTTCACCTAAAAGGCCACATAATAATGGACCTAGAATGGCACCAAAATTAATCCCCATATAAAATATAGAAAAGCCCGCATCGCGCTTGGCGCCACCTTCGGGATATAAATCCCCTACCATTGAACTCACATTTGGTTTTAGCAAACCCGTTCCAATAACAATAAGTGCTAATCCTATAAAGAAAAATGTGTTCGTCGGTACGGCCATACTAAAATGACCCATAGCAATGATAATACCTCCGATAAGAACCGCCTTACGTTGACCCCAAATGTTATCTGCTATCCAGCCACCAGGCAGTGATAACATATAAACAAAAAAAGTGTATAGGCCATAGATTGCGGTAGCCTCACCAACCGACAAACCTAAGCCAGGATTGTTACCAACCGCCTCTGCCGTCATAAAAAGTACGAGTAGCGCTCGCATACCATAGTAACTAAAGCGCTCCCACAATTCGGTAAAAAAGAGGGTGGATAAGCCCCTTGGATGACCAAAAAAGTCGTGCTGTTGGGCGTCTAAAGTGTCCGCTGAGGATGTACTCAAGCTCATAATGTCAAATTTAGGTTAGTTTTTTTTGAAAATATAACAATAGCTTAGATTATAGCTAAACCTATCTTCGCTCGCAAGCCTAATGCAACCTTTCGAATCGCAATTCGTATCTTTTTATACTTATTCATAGGCATATTATTATGGAACTAATCGTACTCATTATTGGCGCACTATTAATCTTATTCGGATTTATAGGATCGTTTTTACCCATAGTTCCTGGTTTACCGATCAGTTTGTTAGGAATATTGATTATGCAATGGACCATCGCACCCTTTTCCTCTGCGTTTGTTTGGGGTTGGACATTGGCTATAGTCTTATTCTCCATACTCGACAATTTTATACCTGCTTGGACAAGTCAAAAAACGGGTGGAACTCGCTATGGATTTTGGGGGAGCCTGCTTGGAATGATTTTTGGAATTGGATTTCCACCTGTAGGGTTCATTGTTGGACCCTTGGTGGGCGCTTTTCTTGGTGAAATAATAGGTGGTCAAGGCCAGCAGCAGGCGCTAAAAGCAGCATGGGGTTCATTTTTGGGATTCATGGCGGCCACTGGTATTAAAGTGATGGCGGCTTTAATCCTCTGCTGGTATTACGGAACCGAACTTATCCAGTGGGCAATGAGCCAGTTTTAACGGTGATAGGAATTAAGTGATGCCGCATGATAGGCTGCCCCTACGATACTAGCATTATTTTGAAACTCCGCTGCTTTGAGCCTTGTGCTAATCTTGATGTAAGGAAAGGTTTTATCGGCTTT
>JAYPBC010000004.1:77848-79585 GCA_038124025.1 Balneola sp.
GTCATTTCGGCCATACCCGTTGCGTCGGTATCATTGATAAGGTGTACTGGACACCCGGTAATTTCACTGAATAAGTGTTCGGCGTCTGCATCAACCCAAGCAGCATCTATTCGGGATGCAGACAATACCCGACCTTGATGAATAGCCGCCGGAAAGGCACAACCAATTGGGCCTTTCCAGTCAAATTTCTTGACTAGTTTATGCACCTTTGAAATTATTTTATGAGGGCGAGTGTCTTCTAGCTTATCAGTCGATTTTTTTCCAGATATAATCTCTCCCTTAACCGTATCTACAACGGCGCCTTTAATGCCATAGCTACCGATATCGATGCCTAGTATCTTCACTTTAGTTTAACTTATTGTTCGACAATGACCCACCCTTCTTGCTCAACTTTTTTCTTGGCAAATTTCCATTTCATACTCTCTGAAACACCCGTTGCCATGTTTTGTATAGTAACAATATCATTCCTTCCGGGCTCAACAGCAACTTCGACTGGCTTTCGTTTAACATTTGGCCCCCTTGGTGGCTGTGCTTGTTCAGCCACGGGTGTAGCCGGAGCTTGTAAGCCCATACCTGTTGAATCGGCATGCTGAGTTTGCATTCGCTGAGTGTCATATGATGACTTTTGTTGTTGAGCTTGTTGTACTGAGTTTGGTGACGCCTGTGCCTCTGGTACTGCCTTCCAAATTAATGAAATAACCTCTTGGTTAATCATTTCTATGAGCTGTTTGAACATTTCAAAAGCTTCTTTCTTGTATTCTAACAGTGGATCTTTCTGCGCAAATGAACGAAGCCCAATACCTTCTTTTACTGAATCTAACTCTCGTAAATGCTGCATCCATTTATTATCGATAACGGATAATACAGCCGAGCGCTCGAGTGCTCTAACCACCTCTTTTCCTTCATTTTCAAGAGCTTCTTCCACACCAACTACAACACGCATGCGTCGAAACCCATCAGTAAATACGACCTGTACCTTATCGGGGCGTCGATCCGCCTGTGTTTCATTGATCCGCTTCATGACCTCATAAAGAGGTTTACTAATCATTTCCTCTTTTCTTTTATAGACCTCCAGTGCCCGACCAACAATCACATCAACCAGTGATTCTTCGTCCATGGATCGCCACTTTTCTTCATCAAAGGATACATCCACCGTAAGGTTTCGGAGTATGGCGTTGTGCAAACCTTGATAGTCGCCCATCGCCACATATTCCGCCACCCATTCTTCTACGAGTGCTTCGAGCATTCCTAATAAGTCGGTGCGTAGTTGATCACCCAATAGCGCGTGCTTTCGACGAGCATATACCACATTACGCTGATTATTGAGTACATCATCATATTCTAATTGGCGCTTACGAATACTAAAATTGTTTTGTTCGACCTTCCCTTGGGCGCGCTCCAAAGATTTGGTGATCCACGGATGGGTAATCACCTCGCCTTCATCAAAGCTCAATTTATCCATGACGCCCGCTACCCGGTCGCTCATGAATAGTGCCATTAGCTTATCCTCCAGGGAAACATAGAATTGAGAAAATCCTGAATCACCTTGACGGCCTGCACGCCCACGCAGCTGCAGGTCAATTCGCCTAGATTCGTGACGCTCAGTGCCTAAAATTGCGAGCCCACCTTTTTCCTTAATTCCTGGTGCAAGCTTAATATCGGTACCCCTTCCAGCCATATTGGTCGCCACCGTAACGGCTCCTGGTTGCCCTGCCTGTTTTACAATGTCACTTTCCC
>JAYPBC010000004.1:79685-109381 GCA_038124025.1 Balneola sp.
GCTTCAATCGCCTGGTGCAAACCATCGGAATATCGACGACCGGATAATACCCGTCCCGTATGCTCATCTACGATTTGTACCTTCCCTTCCTGTACAATGTATTCTTCTTCGCGCTCAAAGTTTGTGTAGGCTTTTAGGAGCTGATTCACCGTATGAATTCGGTCTCCCCTTTCTGCAAATAATCGGTGGAGTTCCGAAAATTTCTGTTCCCGTTCTTGCAGAAGTTTGGATTTTGCTTCTTCAAGCTGTTTGTTTTTATAATCCTGACTGAATTCGTTATTTGTTTCTATTTGCTGAATTTGCTCAGATTCGATAGTGGCAAACTCGGCTTCTATCTTAGAAGTTTCTTCCCCTAAATCTGGAATGACAAAAAAGTCTGTATCCTCACCTTTCTTGGTGATGAATTCACGGCCTTTATCGGTCATTTCTATTGAATTCATTTTTTGATCCACCGCATAGAATAAATACTCATCTACAATTGGCATATTTTTCGCGTTGTCCTGCAAATACAATGCTTCCGTGCGTTGAATTAGTTTTTGTATGCTTGGTTCCTGCAACATTTTCTTAAATCGAGTATTCTTAGGAAATCCTCTCTGTACTCTAAACAATGCTAAGCCTGCTTCCTCCTCTTTGCCTTCATCCAAATATTTCTGAGCTTCCTGAACCAAATTGGCTACCAGTTTTTTCTGTGCTTGCACCAAAGATTCCACTCGAGGCTTCATCTCTACATACTTGTCGGATTTATTGTCGTTAGGAACCGGCCCTGAAATAATTAGTGGAGTTCTGGCTTCGTCAATAAGGATGGAATCTACCTCATCAATGATGGTGTAATGATGTTCTTTTTGCACCAGTTGCTCGGAATTAATGACCATGTTGTCTCTGAGGTAGTCAAAGCCAAATTCATTATTTGTGCCATAAGTGATATCTGCCCTATACGCTTCCCGGCGTTGTTCCGTGTTGGGTTCGTATCGATCAATACAATCAACCTTGAGTCCATGAAAATTAAATATTGGCTCGTTCCACTCAGCATCTCGCTTTGCTAAGTAATTATTCACCGTGATAACATGTACTCCTTTCCCTGCCAGAGCATTTAAATAAGCAGGGAATATAGATACTAAGGTTTTTCCTTCCCCTGTTTTCATCTCTGCCACTTTACCCTGATGAAGTGCTATTGCACCAACTAGCTGAACATCATATGGTATCATATTCCACTCGATGGCATCACCAGCCACTTTCCAAGACTTACCCACAAATCGACGACACGTGTCCTTTAGTACCGCATAAGCTTCGGTCATCATGTTATCTAGGGTCTGTTCAATGAGCTCCAATTCCCTATTCTCTAACTCCTCGAGCTCATCGGTAAGTTGGCGATGATCTGCATCCTTGAGTTCCTCGATATGCTCTAATTTTTCCTTTAATTCGGTGATTTCACGCCTCACCTCTTCTGTGGCTTCTGAGATAAGCTGCTTAAAATGAGCTGTTTTTGCACGTAATTCATCGTCAGTAAGTTTTTCTAAACCAGAGCTGAAAGATTTTATTTCTTCAATCATTGGTTGAATAGACCTTATATCTTTATCGCTTTTTGAGCCGAAAATCTTGGTAATTAACTTGCCTACCTTATCAATCATGTGTATGAAATAGTCTGTTGAATAGTGTTAGAGTTGTTATTTGTTTGGTAAAGTTGCCTAAAGCAAATCGTAATAACACTCTATTAAATGTAACCTTTCAAACGAGGCCGTTCAACACATGTTACAGATAAGTTTAAATTCCTTGTATAAATGTTCGATTTATAGAAATTAATGCCTATATTTGAGGCTCTTTTGGATATTGAAAAACTATAAGGAACTAGATCCATGAAACGTACATTTCAACCAAGCAATCGAAAGCGCAAAAATAAACACGGATTCCGTGACCGTATGTCCACCCATAGTGGGAGAAAAGTCATCGCTGGTCGAAGAGCAAAGGGCCGTCATAAGCTAACGGTTAGTGATGAGCGAAAAGGAGCCAAATAATTTAGTAGTTCCTATCTCTTTTGATGTAAGCTCACATGAGCTACCTAGGTCATCCATATTGAGAGGAAAATCTGCTTTTGAAAAGCTTTTCAAAGCCTCTAATACCTTTAGCTCCGGTAGTATTTTATTTCGTTACTGCCAAGTTCCATTGTCTGACCCTAGCTCTGCATTACCTAATCATCTCCAAACTGCGTTTATTGCCCCAAAACGTATTGGTAATGCGGTCATAAGAAATAAGACGAAACGAGTTCTCAGAGAAACATTTCGTACTTCGAATAAGCAATTACATAGTTTCTTAAAGATGCATTCAATTAATTTGCATTTGGCCCTCATTGCCCGCTATCCTAATGCTGATTTTGAGCTCGTTAGCGCACATATGCGAAAAGGACTTAACAATCTCGTTGAGAAATTAGCCTGTGATATTAATACATTTAAAAACTCTGAGGAATTATAAGATGTATATCGTTATCCAAAGAGCCGTTCTTAATGTCTCCCACTGAATACTAACCCAATAATAATAAGCTGTTTTGGATAAGAATACTGTAGTTGGATTTACCCTGATATTTGTACTCATGCTTGGCTGGTTTTATTTCACTCTACCCAGCGAAGAACAATTAGCAGAACAACAACGGCAAAGGGCCATTAGAGATAGCTTAGCTCAGGTTGAATTGAATCAAAATCTAAGTGATGACTTGCCAACAGGCAACAGAGGTCTAAGTACTGTAAAAAATCAACAAATCAAGTCTAATGCACTAAGTGGCATGGACTCCAGTGAAATTACAAGTAGAGATGAAACCAATTTGCAAAATGTTGGAATGTTTGGGGCTATGCAAGATTCCGTTGAACGATTAATTACAGTCGATACACCCCTATATGAGGCTATTTTTACAAATCAAGGAGCAGGACCTTCAAAATTCACGTTAAAAGAGCATGTCAATTGGGCGGGTAGACCTGTACAAATGATCGGAGATACTACTCTTTCTGCCTATAACCTAGGCTTCTTAAGTACAGAAAACTATAACGTAGAAACCCAGCGCTTACTATTTGAAGCGGAAAATACAGCATCTTATATCCGTTTGATGAAGGGTGAAAGCAGAAGCTTAAGTTATCGCCTAAACCTAGCTAATGGTGGGGCACTTCGTTACACCTATACTTTTTTTTCTGACAGCTATGAAATAGACTTAAGTATAGAATACATTGGGATTCAAGATTATATCTTAGGCCGATCCGTTGATTTTAGTTTTAATAGCCCATTAAATTTCACCGAACGTGATCGAGTGCAAGAGGCTCTCGCGACTTCTGCCTACTTATATGCGGGCGGAGAACTCGAAAGACTTAAAGTCGACAAGCCAGACGAAAACAACGGCTACAACGAATTAAACGTAAACGGCGCGGTAGAATGGGTTGCCACCAAAACAAAATTCTTTGCTCAACTTATACAACCGGTCCATAGTACTGAAGGAGCCTTACTGGCAGGCCAGATAAACGGTAAGGTGGATCAACCCACCACTGATCACACCTATCAGGCTATGGTTAATTCTGATATACCGAAAAATGGAGTCCAAGAGTATAGACTCTACATAGGCCCTACCAAATATGCCGACATGAAAAGCTATAATGAGCATGCTTTTGATATGGTAGAAGTTGGTTATGGATGGCTAAGATGGTTCTCGGATCCATTTGTACGATTTATTGTTATTCCATTTTTTAATGTGCTGGGTGGGTTTATCTCCAACTACGGTGTATTAATCATTGTATTTGCGGTTGCTGTTAAACTTGTACTATCTCCACTCACCTATAAAAGTTATAAAAGCATGGCGGCCATGAAAGAAATACAGCCGCAGATAAAAGAACTACAAGAAAAATATAAAAATGACCCTCAGAAGCAGCAGAAAGCGACCATGGATTTGTATCGTAAAAATAAAGTGAATCCGTTAGGAGGATGTTTGCCCATGTTACTTCAGTTTCCTATCCTAATCACTCTCTGGCAATTTTTCCAAAATTCTATTCTATTACGACAAGAATCTTTCCTTTGGGCAAATGACTTATCCGCACCCGATTTTATCATCAATTTACCCTTTGGAATCCCGTTTATAGGAGATCAAATTGGTGGGTTTGTACTATTGATGTCGCTCTCCATGGGGTTACAAAGCCGACTTACCGGGGGGGCGAGTGGCGGTGGTGCCGCAAGCGGTGCTATGGCTCAGCAGATGAAAATAATGCAGTATCTACTCCCAATTATGATGCTGTTCATATTTAACCGCTTTGCTTCTGGATTGAGCCTTTACTATCTCATTTACAATGTGTTATCGATTGTTCAACAATACTACATCAATCGTAGTACCCATAAAGCAGCACTGGTAAAGTCTTAAGTTTTTTTTCTTTGGTCGATAATTTCTAAGGGATTACAATTAAGCTGAGCAATGTTTTTAATAAGAATTATTCGGTTATGGATATCTCTAAGTTAAAATCATAAGAAAAATACGTTGATCTGAATTATTCAAGGAATCTATATTTGTTAAGCTCTGCCTTATACCATTATCCAATCGTTCGCTACACGTCTAATGAGGTGGAGTTATGGAATCCTGTTTATAAGACTTGGTTTAAAAATAGACCCGAAGAGCGTATCCGCCTCAGGATTATTGAATATTTTTTACAAGAATGTCAGCTGTCACCCAACAGAATGGGTCTGGAATTTTCAGTGCATTTAGTAAATAATACCAAAGGACGCATAGATCTTGTTTGTTTTGATGAAAGTTATGCGGCTCATTGCCTTGTTGAATGTAAACAGGTAAATGTTCCTTTAAATGAACAAGTTGCTCAGCAAATCGCTAAATACCATTTAAGTCTACCAAGTCCCTATTTACTCATTACAAATGGCATAGTAGATGCTTGGTTTCACCAAACTACAAAGGGCATAATATATCTTGAACAACTGCCTAAGGAGTATAAATCTACCCGGATGGTTAATAGGGACGTAGACTATTGGATAGATCGCGGATTTATTAATCCAAATAACCCCGATAGACTACATAAATTATCATCTACTATATGCTCACTCTTATATACAGATACAAAGACTCCTCCTATCTATTTGGACTTTGAGGATATTCCTTCAGAATTTATGCTTGAAAACTATTATTACATCCACACCTTAGGAGAAGAGGATAGTCATACTCATGTTGCCTTTGCAATGAATGGCAAGGGACGATCACAAAGCCTTGATGTGATTTTGAGTGAAAAAGGTGTGAGTACAAAATTGCTAAAAATAGATATTTTGGCTTTGTTTAACCACGAAAATACCCACGCAACCCTCTATACGGAAAATGGACAACGCCAAGTTGATATTTCTGCTATGTCACCAATTCACACCGAAGAGTGGATGACCAGAATAGGTCAGTTTATGGGCATGGCCTAACCAATGATGACCAAAAAGGCACTAAGAAAGCCCCATCCTAAATAAAAACATCGCTTACACGTACCCTCTTACAGGTTCCTTGAATCTTTGCTATCTATTTTGACCGTTGGTTTAATCGACCTGTTCCATTGTAACCAGCCCATTACAGCTAACACAGTAAAAACCAGGAATTGGCCACTGGTTAGCACCAAACCCTTATAATAATACAGTGGAATTGAAAGCAAATCGGTTGCAATCCAAAATAACCAGTGTTCTACTTTTTTTTCGGCCATTAGCCACATCCCTACAATAGCCAAGGATGTAGTTAATGAATCCCATAATGGAATATCACTATCCGTAAACCGTTGAAGTAGTATGAATAGTATGAGCCATGAAAGAAATAATAAGGAGAGTGATATGATCAAAACTTTTTTACTACTGCGAGTAATTTCTTTTACTGTGCTACCTACTGAGGGCTGAAGCCACCGGTACCAACCATACATACTCATAATTACATAGTATATGTTAATCCCCATATCAGCATAAATACCGTATACAAAGGATAAATACACGTAGATACCAACACTAACTAAACCTACAGGATATACCCATATTTTTTCTTTAACTGAAAACCATACACTTGCAAGGCCTGTACCAACAGCCAAGCCTTCAATACTAAAGAGGTAATCAATCATACTTTTGCTTTTAATACACCCGTCAAGTTCAATGTATGAATAGGGATTAAATAGTTGATTAGAATTTCATCTTTATGAATACCCAGTAGCCCCGTACCCCGAAAGTCGACTATACATACCTTCTCTTCTCTTTGAACAATTTCACCAATTCCATAGAATTCTGGACTCGGACCATAATAAACCAGATCACCTGGCTTCAATTCATTTTTTGCGCGCAGGTGGAAGGGCATGATCACCGGAAGTAAATCTAAACGGTATGAAAGTCTTTTTTTATTATCCAACGGCATATTTCTGTTTTTTACAGATATGAATCCTACGTTGCTCAGAAGCATTTTTTATGCGTTCAATTTCTATCACCCACCAAGTATCCGTAGAAAATGGCATGGCAAGATCCGGCCACTCAATAATGCAAACACCGTCATTGTAAAGATATTCTTCAAATCCAATCTCTTGAAGCTCTTGTGGAGCTTGTAACCGATATAAATCAAAATGATAAAGTGGTATTTTCCCAGAATATTCATGCACCACCGCATAAGTTGGTGATTGCACATTCTTCTCGTCCACATCAAAATAAGAGGCTAATCCTTTGGTGAAATGTGTCTTTCCAACACCTAATCCTCCTTCTAAAATAACCACATCATTCGACTTAAGTTTCTGTGCAAATTCTTTGGCTATGGCAATGGTTTGTTCTACCGATGAAGAGTAAAGGCTCTGATCCGATATATTATCCATCATTCAATCTAGGTTCTAAAAGTGCCACCGGCAAAATCATTTCTTCCATAGAAGCTCCGCCATGTTGGAAGGTATCCTTGTAGCGATTTTGATATTTATGGTAATTAGTAGGATAGACAAAATAATAGTTTTCTTTTGCGATGAGATAGTCCTTCACATTAGTAAACTCAGGTAAGCCAAAAGCTTGCGCTTCGTTGAATACAATTACCGAGTCAGCATCTTCTGCATTTAAATTTCGCCCATACTTATATCGTAATCCAGTCGCCGTGTCTTTGTCACCGTATACCTTGGTATCCCGAAGGGCACGAACAGAGCCGTGATCGGTGGTAATTATTAGATGGACTCCTTCATCTGACAGTTCTTTGAACATCTGAAATAGAGATGAATGCTGGAACCATGCTTCTGTAATAGCTCGAAATGCTGCCTCATCAGGTGCTAATTCTTTAATGACGTCGGAATCGGAACGGGAATGAACCAAGGTATCTACAAAATTAAACACAAAGGCAGAGAGGGGACTCTGCGCATAGCTTTTAATTTTTTGAGCTATCTGACGTCCTTCTTGTGCATTAAGTATTTTCTCATATTTGGTTTTAATCCCAAGACCTCTTCTAGAAACATATGAGTCCAACAACTGGTGTTCATGTCTGTTCCAAGATTGCTCATCTTGATTCTGTTCCCATAATGTTGGGTATTGTTTCGAGATTTGTAATGGGGTTAAACCAGAAAAAATAGCATTTCGAGAATAAGGGGTAGCGGTAGGTAGTAGCGATAGATAAAATTCAGTTTGAATGTCATAGTACTGGTTTAAATATCGTTCAAAAACTAACCACTGATCATAACGCATACAGTCAATAACAAAAAACATGACATGTTTGCCTTGCTTTATTAAAGGCTCTACATAAGTAGATAGGATACCGGGTGAGAGCAATGGGGATTCATTTTCGGCCTGATTGCGGTCAAAAGCATCCACTAAATCATAGTTTTTAATCCACTGCTGGTAGTTTTGTTCCACCATTTTGCCAAATTCTCGGTTGGCCGAATGAAACTGATCGTCCAATACCTGTTTTAAGGTTTCATCTCCTTGCCCTAAATCCATCTGCCACTGGGTAAGTTTTTTGTATACCTCAATCCAGCTTTGCCACGTTGTACGATGATGGAGTAAGGCATCCATTTCTGGGAAGGAACGTAAGTAAATTTGGGCCGATTTTTCATTTTCTAATCGACCTCTGTCTAACAACTTTTTGACGGTTAAAAGTATCTGCGAGGGGTTAACCGGTTTAATTAGATAATCAGATATTTTTGCTCCAATGGCCTCTTCCATGATGGATTCTTCTTCACTTTTCGTGATCATAACAACTGGAACCAATGGAAACTTGGATTTAATCTGTTCCAGAGCTTGTAATCCGCCCATACCTGGCATCTGTTCATCTAAGAATACCACATCAAATAGCTGCTCGTCCATCATGGAGACCGCATCTCTACCATTGGTCACTGCGACCACTTCAAAGCCTTTTCTCTGCAGGAAAAGTATATTGGATTGCAGTTGATCTATTTCATCATCTGCCCATAAAATACTTGGCATTGTGTAGCGGATTCATGAATGGTTATGGTGCTTATTAAATATACTAAAACCCCGTAAGGCTATGCAGTCTAATAATTCAAATTCCATAGCACCTCTTATCATTCCATACTTGATTCAATGTAAAGGTGTATTTTTAATTTTTCCCATCTTTTCTCGGCAATACCTTTCACCTCCATTAATTCTTCTAGCCGGGTAAAGTTTCCATGAATTCTTCGATATTCAAGTATTCTTTGAGCATATACCTCTCCAATTCCAGGGAGTTGCACCCATTGTTCTAGTGTGGCTGTATTCATGTTAATGACCACTGTATCGCTTGCGGCTGACCCATCCTTTTTGGAAGTTAATAACAAGGAATCAGAGGCATCCCCTGATATTTTCAGGTAAGCTTGTTCAAAAGCCTGAGAACGTTCTACAAATTCTTGGTACTCTTGTTCATATGAATGTGTAGGTATTGAAGAAGCTCGATGACTCAGAATCTGAACGAAGCCTACTACACTTACTGCTACTAAAAGGCTACTAATGAGCGTAATTTCCTTAGGATCGGCACCTAAGTACTGACTCCAGAAAAACAGAAACCGGTTGATATTCATGTAAACCTACTCTTTGTTATGGTGGATTAACGTAAAACGTCTATAGATAATGAGCACATCAACACGGTATACTTACAAAATTATGTTAGCTCACCATTGTTTTTTTCAAGCTTAATTTTTTATCCAACTAGCGCTATATTTAATTATGTCACAATCCACTACTAAGAATTCACCTGTCATACAGGCTCATCGCTTTGATTATAGCGGAACCACCTTAGCCTGGGTACATATAAGCATGGATCCTTCTAGTAGTGCTAGTGGTAAGGCATCAACCGGGTCAGCTAATGAATTAACCAGTGGCTCATCAAGTAGTCCAACCCGTCTACCATCGCATCCATTAGTTATTTTGCACGGATGGGGTGCTAATAAAAAAGTAATGCAACCCCTTGGGCGGGCCCTTGCACTTAATCGTGACTGTTATATAGTAGATTTAGCAGGTTTTGGGGAATCCTCCGAACCGCCTGTTGCCTGGAAAATTGATGACTATGCCGATAGTATTCAAGCCTGGGTGGAACATATCGAACTGGACAAGTTTGATATGATAGCTCACTCTTTTGGTGGTCGAATTACCTTAAAACTGTTGACTCGTACATGGGCTAAAAAACATGTCAATCACGTTTTAATAACGGGGGGTGCCGGGATGAAACCTCGGCGGAGTGCGAGCTTTTATGTTAAAAAGTATGTTGCAAAAGGTCTAAAAGCACCCTTCAACCTGCTTCCTGAGCCTCTCAAATCTAGAAGTTTAAACTGGCTTCGAGCTACAAAAGCCTGGAAATCACTTGGTTCTAGTGAGTACGCCGTTTTGTCTGGTGTTATGCGTGAAACCTTTGTTCACTCGGTTACAGAATATTTGGAATCTACTCTTGCAAAAATTTCCCATTCTGTACTTCTACTCTGGGGCGAAAACGACGATGCTACCCCGTTATATCAAGGGCAAAGAATGGAGAAAGGTCTATCTAATGCCGCTTTAGTCATTATGGATGGCTGTGGGCACTATGCATTTTTGGATAAACCTAAACAATTTGTTGCTATTGCCGAAGCGTATCTAAGACCAACTGATCGGAAAGATTAAATCTAAGTCCTAGAGTTGGTAATTGTAGGGATTTACTCACAAGAGCAATACCTTTGTTTTGCAGGCGATTGCCCGAATTATCACCATTTGGGCCATAGATAAGATCGTTATAAATAGGATAACCAAAGTGGGATAAGTGTAAACGAATTTGATGGGTTCTTCCGGTTATGGGGCGACATTCCACCAAAGACTCCGGTCCTTCTTGACGTAAAACTCTGCACATGGTTTGGGCAGCAAGAGCTCCTTTTAAATGATCCCCACATTCGAACACAAATCCCTTCTTTCGGCGAATAGGGGCATTAATAAGGTGTTCATCAAACATACTCGGATGCCCTTTCACTCGTGCCCAGTACACTTTTTGCACCTTGAACTCTTCGAAAGCTTTGGTGCAAGCCCGTGCCACTTCCTTATTTTTAGCCATTAGAACCAGACCCGAAGTGACCGCATCTAACCTGTGCACAATACGTAATCCGTCGTATCCTCTTTCCTTTAATATAGACTGAAGACTATTTTTAAAATATCTCCCCCCTGCGTGCATAGGCATTGGAGCGGGCTTAAATACCGCCACTATATCGGATGTTTCCTCCAATACCCTGACCTCATCGGGCACGCTAGGCTCAATCATCCTAGGAACATGATGAACAATGATGTCACCAGATGCTAAGGCTAAGCCTGCTTCATCAAATTTGAGGGCATGGATGGATGTTCCATTTCTTAGAACGTGAATTAGACCTTCATTTTCTCGATGGTGCCATACGCTTTCTCCAACATGAGGAAAACGTTCAACCAAAAAGGTATGGAGCTCCTTACCATACCCATCGCTTCGCACCGCTGTATGATGTGTGTAAGGATATGACGATACCAAACGTACCTTACGAGAATCCGCCATACCCTATGAGAACTTGGGATTATTCATAGTACATATGACTAAATTAGCAGGAGTCTCGACCCCTCAAGAAAGACACCCATTTGGCTCTTCTGCTTCGGCTTTTTTAATCCACTCTTTATTTCGTTCTTTAAAATCATCGTCAAAGTAATTGTACCACTTACGGAAGGGTTGGAATGCATGGTCTGGATCAAATGGTCTTCGGTATTCACTTTTTTTGCATTCTTCGCTACA
Source organism: Balneola sp. (assembly GCA_038124025.1). Taxonomy (GTDB): domain Bacteria; phylum Bacteroidota; class Rhodothermia; order Balneolales; family Balneolaceae; genus UBA1275. Next base: position 90,886 of record JAYPBC010000004.1, read on the forward strand.
ACAACCTTCCATCAATCGTGCGCCTTCTTCGGAGCAAACAAACAATTTGTTGCACTCCATATTTGCGCAATTGACGTAGCTATCAGCAGGATCTCCCGTAATTTCGCAATGGGCAATGGGTGCTAAATCTTTAGGATTGACAGGAACAACAAGTCGATCATCAAACACAAAACACTTCCCTTTGAAATGTTCTCCTCCTTCTTTGTAGGCATAGTTTAAAATTCCACCGTGTAATTGATTCACATCTTCCCAGCCTTCCTGCTTCATTAGTACCGAAAACTTTTCGCAGCGAATCCCTCCAGTACAATACATGAGTACTTTTTTGTCCTTAGGTATGTCTATCGTCCTTAACCAATCCGGAAACTCATAGAAGTTTTTTAAATTGGGTTTTATTGCCCCTTCAAAGTGACCCACTTTTGATTCGTAATTATTACGTACATCTATGACCACATGATCCTCATCGGATTCAAGAATGCTACGCCATTCGCTTGGTTCTAGATGCCTACCTCCCTGTTTAGGATCCACGCCATCTACATGTAAAGAGACAATTTCTTTTCTCACTTTACAAATTAACTTAGCAAAAGGTATCTGATCATATGACTCTTGCTTAAATTCGGTCTCACCAAAACCTGGCAGCTCCCATACATACTGTTTATATGCTTCAATTTGGTCAGAACTACCAGAAGCAGTACCGTTAAGTCCCTCACTTGAAATATAAATACGACCTTTAAGACCTAATTCTTTACATTTAGCCTTGTGTGCCTTACAAAATTCTTCAGGCGACACTATTTCATGAAAATGGTAATAGAGTATAACTTCGTACATTTCTTAAGACTTAGATAATTCCATTAAGGCCATAAAGATAACCATAATTTAGTAGTAAGTACCAATTTGGGATTCAGAAAGATCCATACTTTTAATATACCTTCGCTTTGGTTCATTTCTATACTACGATCCATCGGCTTGGGTTTGCTAAGCCTCCTAATTCTTGGCCTTAGTATACCCGTAGTGGCTCAGAGTGTGGCAGGATATATTTCGGGCAACGAACCCACTAAAAGTAGTTCCGTAACTAATGAGTCGATCAACAAATGTCTAACACCTTTTCTTAAAAACGATTCATTGGCTACCCAACGATTTGGGTATCGATTGGATCAGTGGCCAAATCAAATAGCCGGCGCTATATCTACCAATCAGAGACAAGAATACCTTTCAACGTCGGGTAACTTTAGCATTCACTATGTTACTGAAGGAGTCGACGCAGTACCCAATGAGGATGCTAATGAAAATGGAATTCCTGATTTTGTTGAGTGGGCTGCGGAGGCTGCAGACTCCTCCTATCAACTTCAGGTTAATGAATTAGGGTATCCAGACCCCATACCCAATGGAACCAGCTACGATATATACTTAAAAGACTTGTCCTCCTATGGAGCTTACGGATTAACAAATACGTCACGGAGCGGTATTTTTGCTTGCGACGCTAATACAACCACTACCTGCATTTACAGCGAAAATGATTTTGTTGGTTATCCGGCAAATGACAGTGATAATGAAGCCAGGGGAGCCCTTGAAGTTACCATAGCTCACGAATTCAAGCATGCCATTCAATATGTACAAAATGGCTGGCAAGGGGAAACAGACCAGTGGGCAGAAATGGACGCAACGCTCATGGAAGAGGTAGTCTATGATCATGTGAATGATTACTACAACTATATCGATGACTTTTCAACTGATCTTTTCACACAAGCGCATAGTAGCTTGATTCCAGGTTCCTATGAAGATGTTACCTTTGCTCTTTATTTCCATGAAAGCATTGGTGCTGATTTCTGGCCTTTGACTTGGGAATTAATTGCTGAGGACCCACAGATTACTTTTCTCCAGGCCGCGCAGCAAGTCCTAGAAACAAAAAATAGATTATGGAAACCCACCTTATTGCAGGCTTATGCATTCCACTATGCCTCAGGACATAACTCCATATATCCCTCATTTGGTTTCGAAGAAAGCGCTAATTATCCTAATCCATTTATAACCAATACATTAACAGATTTTGCAATTGATTTAGGTTCATCAGTACCTGATCCCGTACTAGATTCTCAAGTAGAAGGGAAAATTACCAGTGATTTAAGCCGGATGTCTGGCCGATATTACGAAGTCGTTGTTGATGATGTCCCTGGGAGTTTTGTTCGCATTCATTCCAAAGTCGATGATGCGGCTATAACCTTCGGTGTACTTACCTATCTAAAAGATGGAACTTCCTTTTTCCAATCATTTAATAGCCAATCGACCGTTGGTTCATGGATTGAAAACCGACTTACAAGTAACTGGGAAGATGTACAAAAACTTGGGATCATCGCAACCAATACCAACGATCAGGTAAATGGATATTTTGAACTTGTGCTTAGTGACTATACACTGGGTGAGGATGTTGTAGTTCAGCAAAACTATCCCAATCCCGCCTCTGATCGGTCTACCATCGAACTCCTGATTCCGAGCAGATCCGAGCTGAGCATCGATGTATTTGATCTATTAGGTCGTCATATCCTGACTGTTTTTAGGGGTCACGCTAATGCTGGATTGCAACAATTCTCCGTTAACCTTCGCAGTCTATCAGCAGGCACTTATGTATATAGAGTACGCGCAGATACATATGTTTCTTTTAAATTAATGACTGTGATTCGATGAATTTAGGTGGTATCATGGCATTTTATTCGGGCTTTATTTTATTTTTAAAATAAATAGGGTATACTTCTTAATCCATCGTCTACTTGTATAAAAGTCGTATTATCGTGAATATCATAAAACGATAAAAAGAGAATAAACATGCACTACTATGAACAAGGCACGCCTAGTCAGTGAGCTAAGTACGCAACTATCACTCACTAAAAATGACACTGAAGAACGATTAGCCCATCTTATCGATCTAATGTGTGAGGAATTAGACCAACAAAATACCATTCATATTCCTGGCTTAGGGCAATTTGAAACTCGTGAACGAGCATCCTATGTAGCCTATAATCCGCATTACAAGAAAAAAATGCATATACCACCAAAAGTGGTCATACAATTTACTCCCACCAAAGCTGTTAAGGATGAGTTAAAGGGGGCAGGATTATGAGTATAAAAAGAAACGGAAGTGAATTCATCAAGTTATTCGCTCTAAAAGCCGGGATTGGTAAAACCGAGGCTAAATTATTTATTCATGCCTTATCCGAAACAGTTACTGAAGTGGCGATTAGTGAGGGTAAATCATCCATTTCTGGTTTTGGTCGATTTACTATTAAAGAGGTAGCTGATCGAGAAGGAACTCAACCAGGTACAGGCGAAAGAATTATTATTCCAGCTCACAAGCGAATATACTTTACTCCATATGAAAGGCTAGCAAATTTGGTTAATAAAAAAAATATTATCAATAAAAATGAAGATTTAAGTAACAAACCAAGCAATAGTATAGATACTGCCACGCTTTTAAGTACAAGTAACAATTTGCAAATATCAGATGAGCTTAATCAAATTCCAATTTCAACCGAATCAAACACAGTTAAAAATAAAGAGATGGAAAAAAATAATGACTCTTTTTCTGAGGATCTAGACGCAATAAAATCTCAGAAAAAAGCTAACATAGATGAAGTTAAAATACCTAAGCTTTCCACGACACCAGCAAATGATCCTGAAACAAATGATGTGCAATTAGAGAACTCAGAAAAAAACGCTTTGTTGGATGAATTAGAATTATTAATTCTGCAAAAGAAGAAACATATGATGAGTGGTTCCTTAGATATTCGTGTTGATGATGAAGACTTTACCGAACAAAATGCACCAAATCAGGAAGAAGAAAAAGAGAATGTATTCCCAAATAATACCACTTCGGTAGACCGTATATCTGCTATTGATCCTAAACCTCCACAAATTACAAAAGAAATTGCCCTTCCCAATATTGAAAGCTCAATTAATCCGAAAAAATATATACCTGTTGAAGAGGATTTACTTAAAGATTTTATTGGGTCAATGGATGAACTCAAAACAGCCATAAAAAACATAAGTACAAAATCAGACCGAATAAAACCTACATCGAATGATACAATTAGCATTGATAAAAAAATATTTATCTCAAGCTGTTTAATAAGTGTCCTTGTGATCTTTATAAGTGGATTTTGGATTGGATCTACAGTGGACCGAATTTTTGGACGAGGATCCGCAGATAGTATGAGTACTTCAAATCAACAATCAATTCAAACTAAGTTAACTGGTAATACGCAAGAGCAACCCATCCAAACCAATACTATTGATGGCACAGAATTAATTCCTGATGCCACACAAAGTACCAATAGGTCAAACACCAACACATCGAAAAACTTGAGTAATCTTACTACCTCTAGTTCCACATCATCAGGACTCTCTACAACAAGAATTGTACGTTTCAGGAGTGAAATCGGACTCTATAATATGGCTAAAGAAATATATGGTAACCCACGACTCTGGGTACTACTATTTGAGGAAAATTTTAGCACCAATCAAAACCCTGATGACATTGCAGAGGGAACCCCATTAACCATCCCTGATGTGGCTGCACCAGGTTCATTCAGCGAACTTGAAAAAGAACGACTGCGTATTGCCTTACTACATGTAGCCCAAGCCTATGAAAATGCTGGGAAAAGAGACTTAGCGCAAAGCTACCGAAGTGCTTCGGTGTATTATCCAAACACCATGTAATAAATGAATCAAGTACAATTAACTTATCAAGTCCAAAGCTATATAATCGGCTATTCGTAAGCCTTCTCGAGTAAGGCTAAAACGCTCTCCGCTCTGCCTTATCTTTCCGTCTTTTACCATACTCTCTAATCGTTTATTTTGTTTCGTATCACACTTATAGTTATACCGTTCGGCTAATACATTACGATCAAATCCGCGACTGGTTCGCAGTCCAAGCCATATATATTCTTCCGCCAAACTTAGTTCGCTAATTGATTCAACAAGAGTATATATGCTCTTTTGGTATTCATTTTCATTATGAATATATCCTGTAAGGTCTTTAGGGTTGGACCATCGCAACGCTGTTGATTGTTCAGATGATAAACCCCTAAAAAACCCCCTATCGTAGTCCATTAATCCCTCTTTCTCCACGGTTGTTTTTGGCCACCAGAAGGAATGAGATCCTGGTCCAAGGCCTATATAATTACCATGAGTCCAATATATTTGATTATGCTTGGCTTGAAATCTCTCTTTTGCGAAACTATTCACTTCATATCGATTAAAACCATAATCCCCAAGAATTATAGCCAACAGATCCATTTGATCAGCCACATCATCATCATCTGCTGGCTTAACCTTTCCTAGCTCCACTTGTTTTGCTAAACGAGTATTATGCTCGACAGTAAGGGCATATGCCGAAATATGAGGAGGATTAAAAACCATGAGTTGGTCAATATCCTCTTGTAACTCGGCGCTCGTTTGATCAGGTTGGCCATAAATTAAATCAACGGTATAGTTTTCAAACGATGAAGTCACAATATCTTCTAATGCCTGTAAGGCTAAAGTTCTATCGTGCGCTCTATTCATAAATTTTAAACTTTTCTCTGAAAAGCTCTGAACACCCATACTTATACGATCAAACCCACAAGCCTTTAACGACTTTAAATAAGAAGGGGTCACATTATCAGGATTCATTTCAATGGTTAGTTCATCCAATTCCAACCTAAACACCCTTTCCAATTCGGATATAATACGCCCCAATTGATCTGCGCTTAACAATGAAGGCGTACCTCCACCAAAATATACACTTCTAACCAATTCCTCTGTAAACACCTGTCCTTCAAGGGCAGCAATTTCTGCTATTAAGGCCTGAACAAAGTTTTCCTTCTGATCCGATTTAGTGACAAAATAGTAATCACAGTACGAACAGGCCTGCTTGCAAAATGGGATATGAACATAAATCCCGCTCAAGGATCGCGACGATAGAATGGATTTTCCGTAAACGAATGCTCTCCTCTATAAACGCGGCTGTATCGGACATAATTACGGGCATAATCACCAATGGATAACCTTTCTTCATCGCTAAGTGCGCGCACCTGTTGTGCTGGCGAACCCATATACAAATAACCAGACTCCAAGGTCTTGGCTGGCGGTACTAAGGTTCCTGCAGCCACTATGACATCCGATTCCACCACACATCCATCAAGTAAGGTTGCATTCATTCCGACCAATACTCGGCTGTGAATAGTGCACCCGTGAATCACAGCCCCGTGTCCTATGGTTACTTCATCCGCAATATGTGTGGGCCCGGTTCGGTTCATTACATGGATGCACACATTGTCTTGCACGTTCGACCGGTTCCCAATTCGAATCTTGTTTACATCTCCCCGAATCGTAACATTAAACCATACACTAGACATCTCACCAATATGAACATCCCCGATGACATCAGCGCTATGAGCAACATAAGCAGAATCGTCTATGGTAGGCTCAAGACCTAAAAAAGCTTGTATCATCGATTTTTTTCGGTTTAAAGAGTCCGGTAAAAGAATCTATTTTAACCGTCTAACAAATAGATCCAGAACCTAATTCCTGCGCGAGCAGTCTTAGTCTAACTCTCGGTCAATTAGCACTTTAAAACCCATATAGGTCTGAGGATTCGTCTCTACTTTAATGCCATTTATAAAGAATGTTGGGGTCGCATTAACACCCAACCGGACTCCTTCCTTACGCTGTTCCATCACAATTTGATTCATTTCAGCAGAGTTCATATCAGAGGTAAACACTTCTGTATCCAAACCAATTTCCTCTGCATAACCGATAAATAAGCGCTCGGCGCTGCCTTTAGACCAAAGCTCTTGTCCTTCAAATATTTTATCATGCATTTCCTTGTATTTACCCTGTTTTCTAGCAGCTTCAGCAGATCGAGACGCCACATGAGCATAAGGGTGCATGGACAATGGAAAATGTTTGGTCACAATACTCACCTGATCACCATAATCCTCTTTTATTTTCTGTTCAATTGGAACAAAAAACTTACAGGCAGGGCACTGATAGTCACTAAATTTTACAATTTGAATGGGTGCATCTGGATTGGGATTAATTTCAGGAGTATAGCCAGAAGCAGTGGTAATTTGATTGCTACTTTGTTGCGCTTCGGAAGGACCACAAGCCATTACTAATAGCACAACAAAACTAAAAATTGAAAGACGATTAAAAAACATGATGGAGTTAGGTTTAAATGAACATTAAAAAGTTGAAATATGAGAATAATGTCGTCCTACAATAGTACGAATTTTCTTAATAATATGAGGTACTTCCTCAATATTATGGCCCTTACCAAAAGAAAATCGAACAAATTCCCTAGCCTCTTGCTCACTCCTACCTAAGGCCTTCATACTAACATTAGGTTCATCCGTTCCAGACTGACAAGCACTTCCTGTGGATATACCCACACCCGCCTGATCGCATTCGAGCATTAAAAACTGTCCTTCCATGCCTGGGAACCGAAGCCCTAATATGAACGGACTTTGATGGGCTGAGCCCTTAGCTCCCTCAATAATTGGAGGGTTTGGCATAGCATTCAGCGCCTCCACCCAAACTTTCCTTAGATGCTGCACTCGCACAAATTCATCCTCCATTTCATCGATCATTACTTTGGCCGCGGCGGCAAAAGCGGCGATTGATGGCACTGCTAAGGTACCCGGCCTAAATTTCTTGGATCTACTATTAGGAAAAAAACTACTCCACTCAACATCAGAGTCTAGCCATACCGCACCAATACCCTGAGGTCCGTATATTTTGTGCGCCGAAATACTAAGCGAGTGCACTCCCAAGGCCTCTACATCAATAGGTACTTTCCCAAAGGCCTGTACCGCGTCACAATGCACTTTAATATCCATTTTTTGGGCTATTTCAGCAATTTCCCCCACGGGTTGATGCGTACCCAACTCGGAATTAACGAGCTGTACTGCGATTAAAGCAGTTGAGGGAGTACATCGTTGCCTGAGCTGTTCAATGCATACTCTACCATCGGCCAATAGTGGTACATACTCTACATCCCAGCCTTCCAAAACTAACCTATTCATTACCCGTAAAACCGAGTCATGTTCAATTGGAGAGCATAAAATATGATGTTTAGACTCATCGCGTTTTTTTATCGACTCTAGCAATGAGTAAATGGCTAGAAAGTTTCCCTCCGTTGCCCCGCTCACAAAATGAAGATGCCGCCCAGAAGCCCCTAAACCCTGCGCAATTACTTGCCTTGATGCCCGTACAATTTGTTGAGACCGAGTGCCCTCTTCATGCAAACTACTGGCGTTCCCATAATATTCCCTAGCTACCTTCGTATAGGTACCTAAGGCCTGCTCACTCATGGGAGTAGTTGCTGCGTAATCCAGGTAAATCATAAGGGCTTGTTTTGCTTTATTACGTTTAACAAAGATGTTTTAGTGATGGTATCTACGTACCTTATACTTTGTTTTAGAGGTCAAGATGACCAATCTAAATTATCAAAAAAGTACCACTCAAACCCGTTTAGTTCGCATGAACCCAATAACCTTAGAACGTATTATCAAACAAGCCCTAGAAGAAGATCTTGGTATGGGCGATTGGTCTAGTCAATGGCTTTTCGATGGATTAAGCCAAAAAAGTGGGCGATTTGTTGCCAAACAGTCAGGGATTTTTGTGGGCCGACACATTCTAGAGCAAGTCTACGCCTTATTGGGTGGTAGGGTTGAAATAATATGGTCGGTGGAAGATGGTCAACCCTTTGAAGAAGGAGCCATTATTGCCAAGGTGAATGGACCAGCGGGCACCTTGCTAAGTGGTGAACGAGTCATTTTGAATTTGCTCCAACACCTCGCTGGAATTGCTAGCTCAACATATGAGCTCATACAGCGCTTAGATGACCCCACTATAAAAGTAGCTGATACACGTAAAACCCTGCCGGGTTTACGAATGATGCAAAAATATGCTGTGCGATGTGGTGGTGGGTTTAACCACCGTTTTCGGCTAGATGATGGAGTTATGATTAAAGATAATCATATAGTTGCCGCTGGTAGTATTAGTCGTGCCGTAGAGCTGATTCGAAAACAACAAGGGCACATGATTAAAATTGAAGTAGAGGTAGAGACCTTGGATCAAGTACAGGAGGCAGTACATGCCAAAGTTGACGTTATTATGTTGGATAACCAGGCGCCCGATCAAGTCAGAGAATTACGTGCACACATTCCCAAATCGATCATAGTCGAATTGTCCGGAGGAATAAATCCCAATAACATAGCAAGCTACAAAGGTTGTGGAGCTGACGTGATTTCAGTGGGTTGGATTACCCATTCAGTAAATGCTTGTGATATTAGCTTCTACCTTGACTAAAAGTCTTACATACGGGAACCCTGTGCAAGAAAACCATGGTTTTGGTCGTATGAACTGTTTCTAATAAAAATGTTATCTTTAATACCTAACGGTTAATCACAAAATAAGAGCCTACTCGAGCCAGTCAACACAGATCATGCTAAGGTAAGTGTGGGTTATACTGTTTATTTTTTCGTTCTATGGAACTAAACGAATTACTAGATGTAGGGACCGACTTGCGAATTCCGAACCACTACTATGAATTAAGTAGTGAGGAGATGGCACGCCGTGTATCAGAAATTAAACGTCGCTTGGGCGCTCGTCTTTTTATCCCAGGACACCATTATCAAAAAGATGAAGTCATCGATTTCGCCGATGCTCGAGGCGATTCCTTAAAATTAGCACAAATTTGTGCTGAAATGCCCGAAGCAGAGTATATTGTTTTTTGTGGGGTTCATTTTATGGCTGAAACGGCCGACATGCTGACCAACGAACATGTGCAGGTGATTCTGCCCGATATGAGAGCGGGATGTTCCATGGCAGATATGGCTGATATTGAACAGACTGAGCGAGGTTGGGAGCGCATGCAAAAAATTTGGGGGGACACCATTCTTCCTCTCACCTATGTAAATTCGACTGCAGCAATCAAGGGGTTTGTGGGTAAATACGGTGGAGCTTGTGTAACTTCAGGTAACGTGCACACCATGCTTGTATGGGCTTTTAAGCAAAAAGAACGAATCTTGTTTTTACCGGATCAGCATTTAGGAAGAAATACAGCCTTCGATCTTGGAATTGCCTTAGAACACATGTGTATATATGATCCAATCGCCAACGAATTCGAATTTGATGGTGCGTGGGAGGATGTTCGGGTCATTCTTTGGAAAGGGCATTGTTCTGTTCACGAAAAGTTTAGCCCCGAGCACATAAAGCATGCGAAACTACGCGATCCTGAAATTCAGGTTATTGTACATCCGGAATGCACCTTCGATGTGGTGCAGCACGCGGACTTTGCCGGTTCTACCAACTATATTATTCGTACCATTGAGGCCGCTCCTGCGGGATCTAAGTGGGCTATTGGAACCGAAATGAACTTGGTTAATCGCATCATCACTGAGCATCCTGATAAACAGATTGAATCGTTGAATCCCTTTATGTGCCCCTGTCTCACGATGAATCGGATAGATCTCCCCCACCTATTGTGGTCATTAGAAGAAATCGAGGCCGGTAGAATAGTCAATCGTATTTTAGTAGATAAAGACGTTGCAAAATATGCCGTTTTATCTCTAGAGCGCATGCTTGAACTGAGTTAAATTCATACTTGTCTCCTTAGTGCTAATCTTGTTTGCTAGATTCAAGGTCCCAAGTCCAAACTTGACGCTTATATACTTGATCTTGTTCGTTTGTGGATTTGAGCTTTTTTACTGAACTTATTCTGGCTCAAGATTGATAGGGTTTGTCATTAAGCCCCCATGGCAAATTTTATCAGTTTATTTCAAATCCATTAACACTTTAGCAATTACTATGTCCACTCGACCCCTCAAAAATCTACCTATTCTCCTTCTACAATGTTTCTTTTTGACCGTATTTTGGTTGGGAAGCAATCCTACGAATGTTCAAGCACAAGAATTAAAAAAACTCATTGATAGTCGTTCAGCTGATCTAGAAAATAAAGTGATAGAATGGCGGCGTCATATACACCAGAACCCCGAATTATCTAATCGTGAGTATAAAACAGCTGAATATATCACCGAACACCTTTCAGAGTTAGGCTTAGACATTCAGACTGGAGTAGCTCATACGGGAGTAGTCGCTATTTTGGAAGGTGCAGCCCCAGGGCCTGTGGTGGCACTTAGAGCCGATATGGATGCTTTGCCGGTGACAGAGCGTACCCCAGTGCCGTTTAAGTCGACTGCCATAGGAGAGTATCAAGGTAATGAGGTTGGTGTTATGCATGCATGCGGCCATGATACCCATGTAGCCATTTTGATGGGGGTGGCTCAAATACTCACCGAGCTCAGAAGTGAACTCAAGGGTACGGTTAAATTTATATTTCAACCAGCTGAAGAAGGCGCACCTGCTGGCGAGGAAGGAGGTGCCGAACTTATGGTCAAAGAAGGGGTTTTAACGAATCCCGATGTGGATGCAATCTTTGGTCTACATATATCCGACGCAACTCCAGTAGGAATGATTACCTACAAAGAAGGGGGGATTATGGCCAGCTCAAATACTTTCCAAATTACTGTTAAGGGCAAACAAGCCCATGGTTCAGCACCATGGAGCGGAGTAGATCCTATAGTAACATCAGCCCAGATTATCACCAACCTTCAAACTATTGTTAGTAGAAATATGGAGCTAACTAATGAAGCTGCCGTAGTTACTGTTGGTCAAATACATGGTGGTGTTCGAAGTAATATTATCCCAGAAGAGGTCTTTATGGAGGGGACCATTCGTGCACTTGATAACGATATGCGTGATGCTATTTTCGAGCGTATCCAAACCATTGCAACCAAAACAGCCGAGGCCAATGGCGCCACAGCAGAAGTAACTATTTCGCAAGGATATCCAATTACCTACAATGATCCTGAACTAACCCGAAAAATGGTTCCAACACTACAACAAGCAGCCGGCGAGAGCATGGTAGTGACTATGCCAGCTATCACCGGTGCCGAGGATTTCTCATTTTTTCAGCAACAAATACCTGGACTTTATTTTTTCTTGGGTGGACTACCCGAGGGTGGAACCCCAGCTGGACACCATACGCCTGACTTTTATATCGATGAATCGGGTCTTGAACTAGGCGTTAGAAGCTTAAGCCACATTGTGGTTGATTATTTCGATAGCGTAGGAAATTAATTGCTTCAAGCTAATTAACCTTTATACTAATACTGTTTGTCATGAGTCGATTTCTATTTTTTACTCTATTCTGTGTGTGTTTAAGTCTAAGCCTCTCACAAAATGTGAATGCCCAAGTAGATAAAATGGATCCTCCATTTTGGTGGACAGATATGCCTGTTGAAGAAGTCCAAATTCAGTTATACGGACCCAATATTGGACTTCACCGAGCTCAAGTTGATTATCCTGGTGTAAAGCTAGTAAAACAAATAGCCGTAGATTCACCTAATTATTTGTTTGTCTACCTAAATATTAGTTCGGATGCGTCAGTCGGAATTATTCCAATCCTTTTAAGCCATGAATCCATTACCCAAACAGTAGACTTTGAGCTTAAACCACGCGATGACCGGACCAATAAGAACCTAGGTTTTGATGCGTCTGATGTCATTTATCTAATGATGCCCGACCGCTTTGCCAACGGTAATCCCGACAACGATACCATTGATGGGATGCTCGAATCAGCCGATCGATCGAATCCAGAACGTCGTCAAGGAGGTGACCTAGCCGGGGTTGCTAAGTATTTGGACTACTTGGATGACTTGGGTATGACGGCTATTTGGTTTACGCCCATCATTGAAAACGATATGAAACCTGAATACGGAGCCTACCATGGGTATGCTGCAACCGATTTATACAAAGTAGACCGACGATACGGCTCAAATGCCGAGTACAAGGCTCTCATAGATGCTGCACATGATCGTGGAATGAGAGTTATTATGGATATGATTCATAATCACATAGGGGACCAGCACTGGTGGATGCGAGATCTACCCACACAAGACTGGGTGCACAATATAGATGAGTACATGCAAACCAATTATCAAGGATCCATCGTAGCCGATCCATACTCATCCGACTACGACATGGAAAAGCTGGTTGATGGATGGTTTGTACCAGAAATGCCTGATCTAAATCAGGACGAACCTTTGCTCACCGATTATCTCATCATAAACACATTATGGTGGATAGAATACTCTGGAGTAGACGGAATTCGCATGGATACCTATCTCTATCCTGATAAAGAATATATGGCCGAGTGGGTAGAGGCCGTTTTAACGGCGTATCCAGATTTTAATATCGTTGGTGAGGCATGGGCAGTAAACACTCCTGCAGCGGCGTATTGGCAATACGACCTACCCGGTCAGGGGGATGGTTACGACTCAAAACTACCTAGTATTACCGACTTCCCGTGGTCATTTGCAGTAAGAGATGGAATGGCTGAAGAATTTGGCTGGGAAAATGGGCTTATGAAAGTCTATTACATGCTTGGTCAGGATCATTTATATGCCGACGCGATGAAGAATGTCATATTCCTTGATAATCACGATATGTCCCGAGTCTACGAGCATGTAAATAAAGATGCTGCTGCATTTAAAATGGCCATTACTCTTTTACTTACGCAAAGAGGTATCCCTCAAATCTATTATGGTACTGAATTTATGTTTGGTCATGAAAATAGAGGGGGCGATGATGAGGCATGGAGACAAACCTTACCGGGTGGCTGGGCTGATGATTCGAGGAGTATATTTACCGAAGAAGGCAGAACCGAGGTTGAAAATGAAGCCTTTAACTACATTCGTAGCCTTGCTAACTGGAGAAAAACGGCCATAGCTACTCATCAAGGTAGTATGAAACATTTCGTACCTGAGAACGGTACCTATGTATATTTTCGACTACATGAGCAGCAGACGGTAATGGTTCTAGTCAATACATCAGAAGAGGAGAAAATAGTAGACTCCACTCGTTTTCAGGAAGTCTTAAGTGAGTATACTAAGGCTGAAAATGTGATTACAAATACTACTATAGAGCTAGGTTCAACCTTAGTTCTACCGCCCAAAGAAGCTAGTGTGTGGGAGCTAAAAGTCGAGCTTTAGAAGCAAGAATACCAATAACCACGGTAACCCCAGCTATAAATAAAAAGCCGCCTGCTAACTCATACCTCTCGACCACCCAACCCATCACGGGTTGGGATACCATCCCACCAACATATCCAAAACTGGCGACAGTGGTTAATGCTATAGCCCCTTCTCTCCCAGCTGCGCTAAATAACATGGGGAAACTTAATGACACCCCAGCTCCAGTAGCGATCATCCCGATGATGGCCGTCATAAAATTTGGAGCATATACGGCAAGAATAAGACCACTAACTGTTGAAATTGCTCCACCAACCAATAAATTTCGGGCTCCAAACCTCATCTTTAACCGATCTCCAATTAGCCGCATTACTAGCAAAGAACCCGCAAAGACGGCATAGCCTAAGGGAACCCAATTTTCAGATGCTTGTACGTGATCGGTGAAAAATAAACTCACCCAATTCATAATGGATGTTTCAATAGTCGCAGCTAAAAAGGTGATTAATCCCAATGCAACTAGTCCACCATGAGGCCAAATAAATATTGGTGTGGGAGCCTGGTTATTTATTTTGTCATCGGGTAGGTTTCTTGCAATCATGATTAAGACCAACACGATCATCAAGGATACGAGCCCAAAGTGAATTTGGACCGACCAAGATAGTCGAGTGGCAAGAGTCCCTAATGCAGCTCCAACAACGGTTCCCATTCCAAACCAAGAATGTATTTTTGACATGTGTGATTGCCCAGTCTGAGCTTCTACCACCGATCCTAATGCATTTAATGAAATATTAAATCCACTGCTACACATTCCTACCGTCATCATTAATAGCGCTAAGCTAAACCATTGTTGCATAAAGGAGATGGGAAACAGAGTTATGGCTACCATACTACCCATAAATAATGCCACACGCTTTGATCCAAATTTTGGAATAATCCAAGCAACTACAGGCATCATTACCAAGGTCCCTAAACCTCTAAATAAAAGAACATAACCTAATGTAGTGGCAGTAAGTAAAGCCAGGTCTCGTACATCTGGTACCCTTGATGCCCATGTTGCAAAAGCCAAGCCCAGGTTAAATAGAGCGAAACTTACAGCAAGTAGTGATTTTTGATGGGTTTCCAAACCAGATTTATCAAGTATGTTGGTCAAGTAGATATAAGCTATTTGCCCGATTGAAACGAAAAAATTACCAATATTTAGACTTAGTTGTAATGATTATTTAACACAGTTTTCCCATGATTTTTGTCTTATTTATCAGTTGCGTCGAGTTAGCTCTATAGACATGAATCAGGAAAGTTACGCTTCATTTCACCCTATGAATAGTAAAATAACATTCCCCTTGTACGGTCTTTTAATCATATTTTTTGCCTTTTCTAACCAGCTTTTGGTGAAAGCCATAAAATCATCATTATGATTTAGGACCATTAGAGAAACAGAACCTGAATTAACGCATCTTGAGTGATCCTGTGTAATTTGTCCTAGTAAAGGAAACTTCTGAACATAGCTGGTATCACCTACCCCCTGCCTCTGCTCCCAATGTTTCTAGTGCATGTACCAAATAATCCACTGACATTTGCTCCCCTTCGGTTTCGGTTCCTCTACCTTGATATGCGTCGGAAGCAAGGACTCTGATGTGATCCATCATTTGCTCTTTGGTAATTTCTTTAGCGGCATTATTCACCTCCTTATCATTGATCAAACTACCGCAAGACAATGCTTAACCTGAAAAAAGAAGTATCTGCCAGTAGAATGAATCATATAGATTAATTCTTCGTTAACATTTACATGTCTCCAACAACCTTTTATTCGATATTCGAAAAACAGCAACATTTTTTCAAGACACATACGACCTTGGAGTATGCATTTCGAAAAAATTCACTCGACCGCCTAGAGTCTGCCATAAACACCTATGAACATAAGTTAATTGCGGCATTATCGGATGATTTAGGAAAATCTACCTTTGAGGCATATGGGGCTGAAATCGCCTTGGTTAAGACAGAACTCCGCCATATACGCAAGAATTTAAAGAAATGGATGCGTCCAAAGAGGCATCCAGACGTGCTAATTAATTTCCCGTCTAAAAATTACAGTATAGCTATACCATATGGTGTTAGTTTGGTTGTTGGGCCATGGAACTACCCCGTTCAACTATGCCTTAATCCTATTATTGGTGCAATTGCGGCTGGAAATACCGTGCTACTTAAGCCTTCGGAATGGGCGCCCAATGTTGCAAAGGTGTTAAAACAAATGTTCGAGGATTTTTTTGACCCTAAATATATTGCTGTAATAACAGGGGACAGTACCGTTAGCTCCGCATTGGTTAATCTAGATCTTGATTACATCTTTTTTACTGGTAGTACAGAAGTAGGCAAGATTATAGGAGAAAGAGCAGGAGCGAGGTTAATCCCTTGTACTCTTGAGCTAGGCGGTAAAAGTCCGTGTATTGTAGATAAGAGTGCGCATCTTAAAATAAGCGCTAAACGTATCGCTTGGGGAAAATTTATGAATGCAGGCCAAACGTGTGTTGCTCCTGACTACCTTATCGTACATAAAGACATAGAAAATGAATTTATAGCTCACTTAAAAGAAGTGATTGTCGAGTTTTATGGCAAATCACCTGAAGACAGTCCAGACTACCCAAGAATTATATCAGAGAAACATGTTAAGCGTTTAAATAACTTACTTAACGGTTCCAGTAAGTCAACCCAAGCAATAAACAATCTTGATATTGTTATAGGGGGTAATGTAGATATTGAAAAGCGATTCATAAGTCCAACCGTTATTAGAGGAATTGATATAGATCATCCTCTTATGCAAGAAGAAATATTTGGCCCCATATTACCCGTATTCACCTTTCAAGAACTTAGCGAAATAGACCGCCTTCTCACACGTAACTCTACACCTTTGGCTTGTTATTTATTTTCTAATGATGCCAAATTTCATCATCATTTCACCCAAAAAATAAACTTTGGTGGAGGAGCTATTAACGACACCATTGCCCATTTAGGAAACCCCCATTTAGCTTTTGGAGGAGTTGGCTCAAGTGGGATTGGCTCCTATCATGGTCGGCATTCGTTTGAAACTTTTTCTCATATCAAGAGTATAATGAAGAAAAGTACTTTTATAGATATACCGCTTCGATACCCACCCTATACCGGTAAATTGAAGTGGCTTAAAAAATTCTTTTAATTTTTTACAAAAAAAAGACACCCATAATTGGCTGTCTTTAAAAAAAACGACGCGGTTTTCACACCACATCATTTCGGGTTATGGTATCAATAAAAACTTCTAAACTTATTTTGCTATTTATCAAACTTGATTTAGCTTAGCTAAGCAGATGTGTATTTATAGCAATCTCTTCTAGATAAAAGCGCTAACAATATTGTTAAATTATACTAATAATCTAATAAATAGGCTACAAGAAAGAAATAAAATTAATTTTCAATTTTTTTTCGGGATAAATTCAATTATTTCAATAGTAACATTCTTTTAGTAATAACCTTATTGCCCATGCGTAACTGATATATGTATACTCCACTCGATAAGTTATTTGCGTTAAAAGTAACAGAATAATAACCCGCAGCCATTCGCTCATTTTTGAGCGTTTGCACTTTTTGACCTAATACATTATAAATCTGTAATTGAACGTTTGCAGTTTCAGGAAGAGAAAAATCGATCTGAGTATTTGGGTTAAAGGGATTAGGATAGTTTTGATATAATTCAAACACCATAGGTATAATATCTAAATTATACGGTTCCATAGATATTTTTGAATGTTCATTTACTCGAATTGTACCCGTAAAATTTACATTTGGTTTTAATTCTAAGATTTCAAAATGTAATTCTAATGTAAGGTCATCGCGTAACACATCTATACCATACATGGCTATGTTTAGAAATTGATCTGAAGTATGTTCAAGTACTTCCCAGTTTTCTGGTTTTTTTGAAATTGAGCTTAACCGAACACTATTTTTGTGCGGTATTTGAATTTCAATAGAATTTATACCAGTTTTAATATTCGATATATTGATGGGCACAGTTAATATATCTTGACCATCTGAAATCTTTGGTGACCAAGTAATCAAGGGTTTCTGTATATCCTTTAGTGCATTACCACTCCCATTACAATCTAAGGTTACAGGTAATCCAACAATATATTTCAAAACTGTTGCTGCATCATATGCTGATACAAAACCATTACCTGTAACATCAGCTGCTGTTGAATCCCTACCTATGAGAGGATACTGTGGAGCCATTCTTACTGAATGACGTAAAATGAATGAGCCATCTAATGCAGAAACAAAATAATCTCCTGTTACATCACCGCATACAAGCGACGGTGTGCCATCTTTATCATTGAGCCATCCAGAGTAGTTCACAAAGCCTTTTGACGCATCATCGTATTCATCATAAATCTCATCAATATTCT